>NZ_JBITDF010000005.1:803926-894603 GCF_044453965.1 Kribbella sp. NPDC051586
TTATCCCCGCGAAATGCCCCTTCTCCCCTCTCACACGAGCCGAGAACCGGCAACCCGAGGGGATAACCCCTCGGCTCGAACCCGCCACCCCGGCCAACCCCCGCCACCCCCGGCCGACCCCGGCCGACCCCGGCCGACCCAGCCCAGCCCGGCCAGCCCGGCCAACCCGGGCAACCCGGGCAACCCGGGCAACCCGGGCCGGGGGCAGGGGGTTCTTTGGGGAGGGCGAGGGGTTATCCGCGCGGGATGATCCTTCTCGCCTGGTTACACGAAGGGAGGAGGGGTGGGGCGGGGGATGTGGGCGTGAAAGTGCCGATCGGGCCCGGGGCGCTCTGAGGGGGAGGGGAGCGTCGGGCCCGATCGGGTCGGTCCGCTGCAGCGGGGGGTAGCGCTGCGTACTTAGCGGACCGGGCCTGTGATGAGTTCGATGGTGGCCTTGTGGGTCTGGCCGGACTGGTCGACCCAGCCGACCTCGACCTTGTCACCGGGGTGCTGGTTGTTGAGCAGCGTCGACAGCGTGTCGGGCGAGTCGACGGAGTGACCGGCGAAGGAGGTGATCACGTCACCGGCCTCGAGGCCCGCCTCGTCCGCGTGACCGTCCGCGAGTACATCGCCGACGACCGCGCCGCTGGTGCCCTGACTGGTCACGACCGAGACACCGAGCATCGGGGAGGCCCCGATGTGTACGGCGTCCGACGCCTTACCGCTCTCGATCTGCTCCGCGATGCCGAGCGCCTGGTTGATCGGGATCGCGTACCCCTCGGCGGTCGCCCCGGACCCGGAACCGCCCTGGCCGTTCCCCGACCCGTCGCCGGAACCGTTGCCTGACCCGTTGCCGTCACCGAAGCCGGAGCCGTCGCCGGATCCGTTGCCTGACCCGTTGCCGTCACCGAAGCCGGAGCCGTCGCCAGAACCGTTGCCTGAGCCGTTACCGTCACCGAAGCCGGAGCCGTCGCCAGAACTGTTGCCTGAGCCGTTGCCGTCACCGAAGCCGGAGCCGTCGCCGGAGCCGTTGCCAGACCCGTTCCCGAAGCCGCCTCCGCCGAACGGCGAGCCGTAACCGTAGCCGTTGCCGTAGCCGTTGTCGCTCCCGGATCCGGCCGCCGCCAGCGTCGCCGTGGCCGTCGCGCCGGAGGTGACCGCGGTCTGACCCGGCCGTCCCTGCCCGCCGTTGTTGCCGTTGCCGCCCGCGACGTCCACTCCGACGACCTCGCCGTTCGCGTTCACCAGCGGGCCACCGGAGTCGCCGGCCTGGATGTTCGCGTCGGTCTCGATCAGGTTGGTGAGGTTCTCCGGGTCCTGCCCGTTCTCGTCGGTCGCGGTGATCGCCTGGTTCAGGCCGGTCACCTTGCCGGCCGCGTAGCTCGGCGTACCGCCGGTGCCGCCCGCGTTCCCGACTCCGACGACCTGGTCGCCGAGCTTGACCTGGTCGGAGTTCCCGGTCTTCGCCGTCTGCAGCCCGGACGCGTCCTTCAGCTTCAGTACGGCGATGTCGTGCTGCTCGTCGTACCCGACGACGCTCGCGGTGTAGGTCTTCCCGTTGCCGATGTCGGTCACCGTGATCGCCGTGGCGCCCTCGACCACGTGGTGGTTGGTGAGCACCTCACCGTCGGCGGTGAGCACGATCCCGGTGCCGGCGGCCCGCGCGTTCTCGTAGCCGAGCACGGTGTTCACGTCGACCAGTCCTGGCGAGATCTTCGCCGCGACCGACGACGCGTCGAACGCCTTCTGGGACAGCTGCGAGCTGTTCCCGGCGCTGTGCTGGTCGATGCCCCAGGCAACCGAACCCGCGACGACGACCGCCGCCAGCCCGAGCGCCCCGGCTCCCAGCAGCCGGCGGCCGCGCTTCTTCGGCGGCTTCGGCGGGAACGGGTACTGCGGGTTGTACTGCGGGCCCTGCTGGTACTGCGGGCCCTGCTGGTACTGCTGGTACTGCGGCCCCTGCTGCTGCGGGTGCGGCCCGTTCTGCGGATACTGCGGGTACCCGCCATGCGCCGGCGGCCAACCTCCTCCGTACTGCCCACCGTCGTACGGTCCAGGTCCAGCGCTCTCGTTCATCTCCGGTGCCCTCCTCAGCCAATTCCCTCTGCCTTCGAGTAGAGCGCACCAGACTGAGAACTCCATCGGGCCAGCCAATGAATCAGCTGAGAATCTTCTGCACGGCCATCACCACGGCCCGACGCCGCACGATCGCGTTCGGCTCATCGACGCCGAACTCGGGGTTCATCGACGACCAGCTCGTCGCGATGGCCTGGATCAGCGACAGCAGGCTGACAGGGGTGAACTGCCGCGGCACCGCGCGCCGCCGCATCCCGCGCTGCAACTCGTCCAGCCGGCTGTGGTTGACCGCGACGATCGCCTCCAGCGGCTGACCGGACGGCCGCTCGAGCCGGTACCAGGTCGAGAGCCGGAGCCGCTCCGGGTGCGCCTCGAAGTAGTCGAACACCCGGCCCGCGTACGCCGGGAGGTCGTCGACGTCGAACCCGACCTCCTCGAGGTATTGCTCCACCGACGCACCGAACGCCGCGTCGAACAGGTCGTCCTTGTTGCCGAAATACGCGTAGAGCATGGCCTTGTTGCATCCGGCCACCTCGGCGATCCGGTCGACCCGCGCCCCGGCGATCCCGCGGGCGGCGAACTCCTCGATGGCCGCCGCCAGGATCCGCGCCCTGGTCCGGTCGGCGTTGCGCTGCTGCATGTGGCCAGGGTAACCAACTGGTCAGTTGATTTCCAACCAACCAGTTGGTTAACTGGAACCAGATCCAACCAACTGGTTAGTTAGGAATGATGATGAGCAAGATCTGGCTGATCACCGGCAGCTCCCGCGGCCTGGGTCGCGCCCTCACCGAGGCCGTGCTGGCCGCCGGCGATCGCGTCGTCGCCACCGCGCGCAGGCCCGAGCAGCTCGACGACCTGGTCGCGAAGTACGGCGAGCAGATCCGCGCCGTCGCTCTCGACGTCACCGACCCCGCGGCCGCACGCGCCGCAGTACGGACCGCCCTCGACGCGTTCGGCGGCCTGGACGTGGTCGCGAACAACGCCGGCTACGCCAACAGCGCCCCGATCGAGGAGACCCCCGACGAGGACTTCCGGGCGCAGGTCGAGACCAACCTGTTCGGCGTCGTCAACGTGACGAAGGCAGCGCTGCCGGTGTTCCGCGAGCAGAAGAGCGGGCACTTCCTGCAGTTCTCGTCGGTCGGCGGGCGGGTCGGCGGCACGCCCGGGATGGGCGCGTACCAGACCGCGAAGTTCGCGGTCGAAGGGTTCTCCGAGGTGCTCAACAACGAAGTTCGACCGTTCGGGGTCAAGGTGACACTCGTTGAGCCGGGCGCGTTCCGCACCGACTGGGGCGGCTCGTCGATGCAGCTCGCGGAAGTGCACCCGGACTACGACTCCACCGTCGGGCAGATGAACCGCTACCGCCTGGAGACCGACGGCAAGCAGCCCGGCGACCCGGCGAAGGCTGCCGAGGCGATCCTCCAGATCGTTGACCTCGACAACCCGCCGCTCCGTCTGCTGCTCGGCAGGGATGCGCTCACCCACGCCGACCGCGCCTCCAACTCCCGCGCCGAGGAAGCCGCCGCATGGTCGCACCTGACCACCTCGACCGACTTCGACTGACTGCCCGACGATCAGCGCAGCTCGCGGAAGAACTCGCGGACGTCGCCGACGAGCAGCTCAGGCTCCTCCAGCGCCGCGAAGTGGCCGCCGTGGTCGACGTCCGTCCAGCGCGTGATCGTGTTCGACGTCTCGCAGTACCGGCGGATCGCGACGTCGTGGGCGAGCGCCAGGACGGCCGTCGGTACGCCGGAGTCCGGCCGCGGCGCCCACGAGCGCGGCTGGGCGTAGCCGATGTACGCCGCGGATCCGCCGGTGCCGGTCAGCCAGTACATCATCACGTTCGTGAGCAGCCGATCCTTGCTGATGATTGCTTCCGGCAACGTCTCGGCCGGGAACGTCCAGGCCTTGAACTTGTCCATGATCCAGGCCAGCTGCGCGACCGGCGAGTCGACCAGTCCGTACGCCAGCGTCTGCGGCCGGGTCGACTGGATCGAGATGTAGCCGAACTCCTCCTGCATGAACCGGCCGATCCGCGCCATCTTGTCCTGCTCGAGCGGCGTCAGCGACTTCAACTCCTCCTCGGACAGCTCCATCGGCGGCAGGTTCGTCCCGCCGTTGGTGTGTACGCCGACCACGCGCTCCGGAGCGGACCGCCCGACCTCCGGTGACACGGACCCGCCGAGGTCACCGCCCTGTACGCCGTACCGCTCGTACCCGAGCCGGCTCATCAGCTCGGCCCACACACGCCCGATCCGCGGGAACGTCCAGTCGTCGTCCGCGGTCGGCCCGGAGAACCCGAACCCGGGCAGCGCCGGGATCACCACGTGGAACGCGTCCGAGGCCTGCCCGCCGTGCGCTACCGGGTCCGTCAGCGGTCCGATCACGTCCAGGAACTCCACGATCGAGCCCGGCCAGCCGTGCGTCAGCATCAGCGGCAGCGCATCCGGCTCGGCCGACCGGACGTGGATGAAGTGGATCTGCTGACCCTCGATCTCGGTGATGAACTGCGGGTACGAGTTCAGCTCCTTCTCCGCGGCGCGCCAGTCGTACGAGGTCCGCCAGTAGTCGACCAGAGACGACAGCCAGTTGACCGGCACGCCGGTGTTCCAGTCGTCACCGGGTAGCGGCGCGGGGAGTCGGGTGCTCGCCAGCTTGGCGGCGAGGTCGTCGAGCGTGCTCTGCGGGATGTCGATCGTGAAGGGCTTGATCATGTCTAGAACTCTGTCACCTGCTTAGGACAGCTTCGGCCCTAGCTCCATGACAGACTTCAGAACATGCTCGAGACCTCGGCACGACTGCTCAAACTGCTCTCGCTCCTGCAGCAGCCCAAGGAGTGGAGCGGCGCCGCGCTGGCCGGCGAGCTCGGTGTCGGTGTCCGTACCGTCCGGCGGGACGTCGACAAGCTCCGCAACCTCGGCTATCCCGTCGACGCCGTACCCGGGGTCGCGGGTTATCGACTCGGTTCCGGCGCGGCGCTTCCACCGCTACTGCTGGACGACGAGGAGGCCGTCGCGGTCGCGATCGGATTGCGCGCCGCCGCGAGCGGTACGGTGGCCGGCACCGAGGAGTCGTCGGTCCGGGCGCTCACCAAGCTAGAGCAGGTCCTGCCGTCCAGACTCCGCCACCGGATCGAGCTCCTCCAGCAGATCGCCGTCACGCCGGCAGGCGGTCCGTCCGTCCAACCCGACGTACTGCTGGCGGTCGCGGCTGCCTGTCGCGATCACCAGCGGCTCCGCTTCGACTACCGCAACCACGACGGTACGGCGACCACCCGGACGACCGAGCCGCATCGGCTCGTGCACACCGGCCGGCGTTGGTACCTGGTCGCGTGGGACCTGGACCGGACCGACTGGCGGACGTTCCGCCTCGACCGGCTCGAGCCGCGGATCCCGACCGGCCCGCGATTCACGCCGCGCGAAGAAGTACCGGACCTCGCGACCACGAACCGTGGTGTCGCGCACGGCGGCTACCGCTACCGGGCGCGCATCCTGGTCCACGCACCGGCCGAGCAGGTGGCCGACCGCTTCGGCCCGAGCGTCGCGACGGTGACTCCGATCGACGGCGTCCATACCAAACCGTTTGGTATGGACGACCGGGGCGGCGGCGACCGGGATCCCGGCGCTGTGGCGACGACGCTGGTCGAGACCGGCGCGAACTCCCTCGACGAGATCGCCTTCTACCTCGGTCGGCTGGATCATCCGTTCGAGATCCAGTCGCCGCCGGAGTTGATCGAGCGCGTCCGCGACCTGGCGACGCGCCTGGCTGCGTCGATCCCGCCGTCCTGACCGGTACCGTTCAGGCATGCAGGATCGGTACATCGAGACCGTGCTGGGCCGGATCCGGTTACGCATCAACGGATCCGGGCCCGCGATGCTGTTCTGGCCGAGCCTGCTGATGGACGGCACGCTCTGGTCCGCCCAGGCCGCGCACTTCGCCGGCCGCTTCCAGGTGATCCTCGTCGACCCGCCCGGCCACGGCGGCAGTCAACCGCTGACCGGACCGTTCACGTTCGGCCAATGCGCGCAGGTGATCGCCCAGATCCTCGACGACCTCGGCGTCGGCAAAGCACACCTGATCGGCAACAGCTGGGGCGGGATGATCGGCGGCACGTTCGCGGCCTTGCATCCCGACCGCACCGGCATCGCCGTCCTGATGAACGCCACCGCCTCACCTGCGGGCCGCCGGCAACGATTCGAGTACGGCGTACTGACCCGTTCCGCGCAACTCCTCGGCGGGATCCGCGGGCCGCTCACCGGGCCGGTGCGGGACGCGTTCCTCGGTCCAACGGCCCAGCGTGAGAAGCCAGAGGTAGTTGCCACAGTCAACGAGCTGGCCGGCAGGGTGAACATCACCTCCGGCCGGCACGCGGTGACCAGCGTGGTTCCCCGGCGGCCCGATCAGCGCGCGCTGTTCGGCCGGATCCGTACGCCGGTCCTGGTCGTCGCCGGCGGGGAGGACAAGACGTTCCCGGTCGCGGAGACCGAGGAGATGGCCGATTCGATCCCCGGCGCGCGCTTCGTCGTACTCGAGCAGTCGGCGCATCTGGCCGCGCTCGAGTCACCGAAAGAGGTCAACGCCCTGATCGACGACTTCCTCGCCGATCAGGGCGCTGCAACCTGTTAGCGGACCACGGCCCCGCTCTTCGGGTCCAGGATCAGCTTGTTCTTGCTCGGGCGCTGCCAGAAGTTGAACATGCTGTTCAGACTGCCGGCGCGCTGGTCGAACGAGTGGTCACCGATCCGGCCGGTCCGCCAGTTGTCCTCGATGAACTTCAGCACCGAGGTCTGGTCGGTCAGCGTGTGGTCGACGTGGTTGGTCTTCGCGTACGGCGAGATCACCAGCAGCGGAAGCCGCGGGCCGTAGCCGCAGCGGTCGGCGTACCCGCCGGACACCGGGGCCTTGCCACAGGTCGCCGCCTGGTCGAGCGCAGCGTCCTTGGAGCCGTTGACGGTCGGCGACTTCTGGTGGTCGTACCAGCCGTCGGAGTCGTCGTAGGCCAGGACCACCGCGGTCGACGCCCACTCCTTGGACTTCTGCAGCTGGTTGATCTCCTTGACGATGAACGCCTGCTCGTCCAGCGGGTCGGAGTACCCGGCGTGGCCGTCCTGGTACTCGCCGGCCTTCAGGAAGCTGACCGCGGGCAGGTTGTTCGCCGCGAGCGCCGCGTCGAAGTCCGAGGTGTCGTACTGGTGGTTGGCCTGGTCGGTATAGCCGATCGCCTTCACCGAGCTCGGCGGCAGGTGCTTCGGGTTCGCCGTCGACTTGTAGTACTCGAACGGCTCGTGGTGCGGGCTGTAGTCGGTCGCCGCGATGCCGCCGACGTTCGGGTGCGTCGAGCCACAGACTGCCTTGCCGTTGGCGGTGCCGGTCGGCTTGAAGCCGCCCTGGAACCAGCCCCAGGTGACGTGCTTCTGGTTGAGCAGGTCACCGATGTTCTGCCCGTGCATGACGGCCAGGTTGTTCGTCGACTTGCCGTTGTTGTTGGCGCAGTCGTCGTAGTACGGGTCGGGGTCGTTGGTGATCGTGCCGATCCCGTTCTTGTCCGGCGACTGCACGGCGTACGCGTCGGTGGTCGGCTTGCCGGTCTTCGGATCGACGGCCTGGCCCCCGTGGGTCTGGCCGGAGATCAGGTTCAGCGCGCCCGGGGTGGACGGACCGTAGACCGTGTCGTACGAGTTGTCGTTCAGCGAGTAGTGCTGCGCGTAGTTCCACATCGCGGTGACGGTGTTGCCGTCGTAGTAGTCCATCACCAGGCCCGGCTCGCCGAACAGCACCGGCTGACCGGTGCACTTGTCGGTCTCGGTGTTCTCGACGAACTTGTCCATCTTGCCGCCGTTGACGGCCTTCTGCTCCGGACCGTAGCCGTGGTTCTGGTCGCAGGTCAGCGCCTGCGACGGCGCCAGCCGCTTCGGGTTGTAGGCGTTGGGGTTGGCCACCAGCAGCTTCGTGGACAGCCCGTTCACCTTGGGCGTGTTCCGTGCGGCGGTGAACTTCGTGCCGTCGCGGTTGGTCGCGTACGGGTAGGTCCCGAAGTAGTGGTCGAACGAGATGTTCTCGCCGAAGATCACCACTACGTGCTGGATAGGCGTCGACGGGTGCACCGTCGGGAACGAGAACGCGGCGTTGGCCACCTGAGCGGCGCCGCCCTGATCATTGCTGCCCTGACTGGCGCTGCCCTGATTGCTGCCGGCGCCGCTGCAGGCGGCCAGCAACAAGCTCGTCGCGGCCACACCGGCCGTGGCGAGGACACGGAGTCTTGCGCGCATGCCTTCTCCTCTGAGATGAATCATCCGAGCAACGACCGCCCGAAGTGGTCGTTGCCGTCCCGAACACCGGGAAGCACAAAGAAATAGCCGCCACCGACCGGCCGGATGTAGTCGACGAGTGGCTCGTCGATCAGCCGGGTCTGCACGGCCTCGAACTGCCGGGCGATGTCCTGCTGGTAGGCGCAGAACAGCAGCCCCATGTCCAGGTCACCGACCGGGTCGGTGCCCTTGTCGTAGTTGTAGCCGCGGCGCAGGAACTGGCTGGCCGCAGTACTCGTGGTACGCGGATTGGCCATCCGGATGTGGCTGGTCAGCGGGATCGCCCCGCCGGTCGGGTCGGCCGCGTAGTCCGGAATGTCGGTCTCGCTGTTGCCGTCCAGCGGTGCGCCGGAGTCCCGCCGGCGGCCGAACATGTTCTCCTGCTCGCCGACCGACACCCGGTCCCAGAACTCGACCAGCATCCGGATCTGCCGCAGCACCTGGTAGCTGCCGCCCTCGGTCCAGGCCGGCTCGCCGTTGCCCTGGCCGACCCAGACGAGCTTGTCGTGATCGGCGACCGCCGGTTTCACGATGCCGTCCTTGAAGCCCATCAGGTTGCGCTGCGTGCCGGACGGCCGCGGCGGGCTCTGGAAGCCGTCGACCCGCCAGCGCAGCTGCATCGCGCCGCGGGTGTGCCGGGCGATGTCGCGCAGCGCGTGCAGCACGATGTCACTCTCGGACGCGCACAGCTGCAGGCTCAGATCCCCGTGGCACTGGCTGTCGTCCAGGCTGTCGTTGGGGAATTCCTTCATCGGCTTGAGCTTCGCGGGCTTGAGCGCCTTCAGTCCGTACCGGTGGTCGAACAGCGACGATCCGACGCCGACGGTCACGGTCAGATCGTCACCAGGCATGTCAGGCCCGAGTACGCCGGAATCGGCCGGCGGAGCGGTGATACCCAGCGGCGGAAGCGCGCCGCCCGAGGTCAGCAGCCGCACCCGCTCGGTCAGCGTCTTGAACAGGTCGGTGAGCTCGGCCTTGTTCGCGGCGATCACGTCGAAGGACGCGAAGATCGCCTGCTTCTGCTGGTCGGTGGTGATGCCTGCCTGATGCTCCCCGTGGAACGGTACGGCGGTCGCCGGAGCCGCGACGGCAGTCGAGCCGGCCGACCCAGTCACAGCCGCAGTACCGGCACCGGTCACCGCTGCCGCGCCGGCGCCGGCGAGCGCGCCGCGCAAGAAGGATCGGCGGCCGACGTCACTCATGAGCTTCTCCGGACTTCGCAGATCGCCGCTACCGGCGCGAGCTTCTCCAACAGTTCACCGACCGCGCCGTTGAGCTGTTCCCGGGTGGTGCGGTCCAGCTGGGCGACCGGGGTGTTCCGGTGCGCGGTGAGCAGAACACGCACCCGCGCTTCCCACTTCTGCACCTCGGGCAGGTCGGGGTCGCGGGACTCGAGAACCGGGTCGAGGATGGCCAGTACCTTTGCGGTGCCGTCCAGGTTGGCCAGTGCGGTGTTCAGCGACGTACCGCTGCCTTGGTCGTTCTCGCCGGTCAGCTCGAACTGGAGGGCGTTCTCCATGATCTCGTGGGCGCGCAGGCCTAGATCGCTCGGATCGACCTGTTCGTTGGGCAGGTCCTTCTGGAGGCCATGTACGTCGGCGGCCAGGTGATCCGCGATCGGCTTGAGGGCGGCGGCGGAGGCGTTGTGCCACAGGCCCTTCTCCAGCGGATGGAAGCCGCCGGATCCGTCGACCTTGGCCGCGAAGTCGCCGAACGCGTCATACGCCGCGCCTAGCGAGTTGTACGCCAGGTGCGCGGGCAGCCAGTCGGCCCGGGCTGCCGCCAGGTTCCCGGCGTCCACGTCGGCGCGCAGCTTGTCCGTCTTGACGGCCAGACTCGCGACGCCGGTGGCGACCTCGGCCTCGTACTGCTTCACCAGCGGCAACATGTCGTTCTTGGTGACGGCGACCGCGGCCGGGCCGCCCTTCGCGTCGCCCGCGATCGTGACCGTGGGGCCGGTGATGGCGTCGGTGTCTTCGATCAGGCACCGGATCGCGTACCGTCCGGCGCCGAGTTGCACGTCCATCGGCGCGCTCGTGTTCGGGCCGAGGCCCTCGACTTCGCCGTACACCTTGTTGCTGCCGACCTCGACGAGGTCGACCTCGGCCGCCGCATCACCGGTGTTGTGCAGCGTGATGGTTTGCCGGCCGGTCCTGGCGTTGGTCCAGCCCTGGCCGCACCGGCTCCGGGACACCGCGACCTCGGGTGGGCCACCGGCCGCGTCGGCGGCGGAATCCTGCCAGGGCCGCCAGATCGCCAATGCGACTACCGCGCCTACGGCTACCAGCGAGACGGCCGCCGGCAGCGGACGGGGGGTGCGCACGAGATGTTGCTCCTGAGGCTGGGCAGATCAATTCGTCGCCGATATTAATCACGAGGTTGCCGGGGAGAGACGTTGTTGGCCGTCTCGTCATCCACTGTTCGCCCTAGCGGCGCGACGGTACCGGGGTGCGAGACAGGTCGGAGGCGACGACGATCTCGCCGTCGAACTCGGCGGCGGCTTCACTGAGAAAACTCTCAGGTTCCAGGTAGCGCTGGGAAAAGTGGGTCAGGACCAGCTTGCGGACGCCGCACTCGGCGGCGACGCGAGCGGCCTGCCGGGCGGTCAGATGCCCGAAACGACGGGCCAGATCGGCCTCCGGCGAAAGGTACGTCGACTCGATCACCAGCAGGTCGGCGTTCTCGGCCAGGCGCAGTACGTTCTCGCACAGGCGGGTGTCCATGATGAACGCAAAACGCTGACCGGGCCGAGGCTCGCTGACGTCCTCGATCCGCACTGTACGGCCGTCCACGTCGACAGAGCCGGCGTGCTGGAGACGGCTGATGGCCGGGCCAACGATTCCGTGAGCGGCCAGCTTGTCCGGCAGCATCCGGCGGCCGTCGGGCTCGATCAACTGGTAGCCGAACGATTCGACCGAGTGCTCCAGCCGCCGCGCCCACAGCTGACCGAACGACCCGACCGAGAGCAGGCCGTCCTCCTCCACCGGCTCCTCGAGCAGTTCGGCCCTCTCGAAGAACGACGCGGCGTACCGCAAGCGGGTGAAGTACGTCTGCCCCGACGCCGGATAGTGCGCCCGCACCGGATGCGGTACGTCGTCCAGCGACAACCGCTGCACGATCCCCGGCACGCCGAGACAGTGGTCACCGTGGAAATGCGTCACGCACAGTCGCGTGATCGCACCGGCCGCGACCCCGGCGTACAGCATCTGCCGTTGCGTGCCCTCGCCGGGATCGAACAGAAAGCCCTCGTCGTCCCAGCGCAGGAAGTAGCCGTTCTGCGTGCGTTCGCGCGACGGCACCTGACTACCGGTGCCCAGCACAACGAGTTCACGCACGCGCCTCAGATTAGTGCAAGCTGCGATGCGGCGAACGCTGCGAGGAAGTGTTCGACGTGCTCGGGTCCCCAGATCAGCGGGGGGCGGATCTTGAGCACACCGCCACCGGGTCCGGTGGTTCCGACCAGGACGCCGTGCTCGCGCAGGCGCTCGGCGAAGCCGGCCGCGCCAGGCAGCTCCACCCCGACCATCAACCCCTGTCCGCGGACCGCGACATCGGGCACCAACTCCTGCAGGCCCTTGCGCAGCAGGGCGCCGACGGAGTCCGAACGGCGTACCAAGCCTGACTCCTCGATTACGTCCAGCACCGTGAGCGCCGCGACGCAGGACACCGGATTGCCGCCGAAGGTGCTGAAGTACTCGTCGATCCTGGTGAACTCGGCCGCGATCTCGCGCCGGGTGATCAGCGCCGCGACCGGATGGCCGTTGCCCATCGGCTTGCCGAGGGTGACGAAGTCCGGCGTCAGTCCGAAGTCCTGGAAGCGCCAGAGGTTCCGCCCACCCCGCCCGAAGCCGGCCTGCACCTCGTCGGCGAGGAACAACCCGCCCGCAGCGCCTACCTCGTCCTGCAGACCACACATGAAGTCGTCCCGCGGAGTCAGGATCCCCGCGCTGCTGAACACGCTGTCGACCGCCAGCATCGCGACGTCGTGCCCAGCGCGCCGTAACTCCTCGCGAGCCTCTTGAACGCGCCGAACCGCAGCAGCCCCGTCGTCGTCCACACCACGCGGCGCCTCGAAGACCGCGACGTGCGCCGGCCGGGCGGACGGCGGGTAGGTGTTGGTCGAGAACGCTGCCGTCGCTTCGCTGACCCCGTGGTACGACAGGTCGGCCGCGATCGCCCCACCGCGCCCGGTCACTACCCGCGCCATCCGCCAGGCGAGATCGTTCACCTCGCTGCCCGAATTGGCGAACACGACCGTGTCGAGCCCGTCCGGCATGGTGGCGATCAACCGCTCCGCCAGCTCGACCGCGTTCGGGTGCAGGTAGCGCGAGTGGGTGTTGAGTACGGCGGCCTGCCGCGAGATCGCCTGTACGACGGCGGGATGCGCGTGGCCGACGACAGGAACGTTGTTGTAGGCATCCAGGTACCGCCGCCCGTCCGCAGTGTGGATCCAGGCGCCCGCCGCGCGCACCACCTCCAACGGCTCCTGGTAGAACAGCGGAGCAAGATCCCCGCCCAGCACAGCCTTCCTCCGCTCGAGCAGGTTGGGAGGAGACGCCGAGATGACCCGGGAGGTGCCGCACAACCGGTGGAAGCGGGCGGCGAGGGCGGCCGGGTCCAGGTCGCCCAGCTCGTCGAGGATGTGCCAACTGCCGGCCACCAGGCTGGTCAGATACTCCTCGTTGTCCGGGTAGAGCGGCGCCCGCCAGGCCGAGATCAGGATGCTCGCGAGCGACCTCGCCACCACCAGCTCGCCGAGCACCTCGACCTCGGCGGGTTCGAGCGACAGGACCCGTTGGTAGGCGTCGAGGAACTGCCGAGCATCCGTCCACAGCTCACTCGACTCGCGCAGCAGCGAAGTCAGGCTGATGGCCAGGTCAGCGACGCGCGCGGTGTGGTGCATGTCGCCGAAGTCGATCACGCCGGTGATCGCGACGTCGTCGATGAGCACGTTGCTCAACGTCACGTCGCCGTGGAAGACCGAGGCGGGTAGTCCGCGGGTGGCGTCCTCGAGTCGCTCGAAGCGGTGGACCAGTGCGCGCAACTCGTCCCGGCGGCGTTCGTTCGGCACCTGGTCGACGTACCGTCCCAGGCTGCTCACGTGCCGCGGATCCCAGTCCAGCCGCCGGTACGCCGCGGGGTGCCCGAAGCCCTGCAACGCCCGGGCAAGCCGTCCGCACACAGCGCCGAACTCGCCCGCGAACCAACCAGGCAAGGCGACCAGATCCGCGTCCTGACCAGACACCACAGAGACAACGCGGACCAGGTGGGACCGACCGTCATCCGACAACCAGGTAGATGTCGGCCGGCCGTCGCCCGTCATCAGCAGCCGCGGGATCGGGAACGCCGGATCGACCTCGGCCACGTGGCGCATGGCGGCGCATTCCATCGCGATCTGGTCGGTGTCGTCGCCTGAGTTCGACACCTTCAGCACCAGGCGGGGACCTTCCGCGAGGAAGTTGCGGTCCCGCTCGCTGCGAAGGTCCGCGAGCTCGGCATCCACGCCGTACTCCGACAGCAGGAGCTGTCTCGCGGCCACGATGTCGATGGCGGGCGGGTCCGCGACCATGCTGGGGGTTTGCTCCACGACGGGCTCCTTCGGTCAGGGAACGCGGAACGTCAACGGGACCGCGTCCTCGGCGTGCTCGAAGTCACCGCCCGCCGTACGTCGCAGCATCCGGTCATGGCCTGGATACACGACATCAGCGAGCGCGGCGACCCGGGAGACTGCGCTGTCGGCCCGGGACTGGTCATAGGGGTGCCCGCCGGCCCGCCCGGCCCGCAACACCTCGAGCGTCGGCACGGCGTCGGCAGCAAGCACCGATCGATCCGCCAGGAGACCGATCGAGCCAGGGGTGTGGCCGCCCAGTTCCAGCACCCGCACACCGGGCAGCACCTCATCGCCCTCGACGACCTCGTGGACATCCAACTCGTCCAGGATCGCGCGCGCCCAGCGAGGCGTCCCCAGGTCGTGGGGTGGCGGGTCGCTGAGATTGCGAAGCTCCAGCGGATGGATCAGGATCTCGGCCGACGGGAAGAGGTCGGCGTTCTGGACGTGGTCCCAGTGACCATGCGAGACCACCACCTTCTCCACCTCACCAGGTGTCACGCCGTACGCCGACAGCCCAGAGAGCAGGTGACGCCGTCGCCCGGCATGGCCGGTGTCGAACAGGGCCAGCCGCCCGCCGCTCTCGACCAGCAAGACGGAGCAGAACGCCGGATTGCCCTGGGACGACGTCAGCAAATGGCCGGCCAGGATCTGCGTCACCACAGGCATACAAGGTCCTAGAACAATGGAGCAGCAGCGCCCCGCGGACTTGAGCACGTACACGCGGGGCGCTGCTGGATCAGGGGAGAGTAAGCGGTCCGGCGTCGATCAGCAGTGACGGTACGACGACGCTCTCCATGAACGTCTGGTCACACCGCTCCCGCACCGACCCCACACCGATGACCGCGTTCATCACGTCCTCCATCCGGAACGTGAACCGCAGTTGCGGGTGCCAGCCGACGATCTTGCCGTCCTCGGCCCAGTACGTCGCGTCGCGCGTCGTACCGGTCACCAGCGTCTCCTTGGGATGCAGGACCCGCAGATAGTCGAGCCGGTTCACCACCAGCCCGCTACCGCAGTCGGCCAGCAACTCGTCGTCGGTCGACTCCCCCGCGTCGAGCAGCAGATGCGACGGGACGGGATCGCCACCGAAGCGCCACCCGTCGGGTACGGCGTGACCGGTCGGCACCCCGCCCGTGAGAGCCGCACGCCGCTGGTCCGACACCACACCGACGAGTACGCCGTTCTCGAGCAGCGGGGTCCTGCGCCGTACGTTGCCCTCGGCATCGAAACCGCTCGGAAGACCGTCCGGATCACAGCCGTCGTCGACCAGCGTGATCAGGTCGCTCGCAACCTTCTCGCCGAGCCGGCCCGAGACCGCGGACCGGCCGGTCGCGTACGCGTTCGCGCCGAGGACCGCGTAGCCGTAGGTGGCGATCAACGCATTGGCCGCCTGGGGCTTCAGCAGCACCCGGCAGGTCCCGTGCTGCGCCTGGACCATCGGGAGCGGGCGGAGCGCTTCGCGCAGCCGGCCGGGGATCTCGTCGACCGGGATCTGGTCCGCGTCGCGGTGCATGATCCGTACGCTGGCCGACTTCCCGTCCTGCTTGGCGATCGCCTGGATCGATGCCTTGGTCAACGTCTCGGCGCGGAAGAGCCCGGTCGAGTCCGCGACGACGCGGTCGAGCACGTCGTACCGGATCGCGCCACCGAGCTTGGCGCTGGAGTCGAGACCGTCCCGCACCGTCTTGAACCACTGGTGCCGGACCGCCGGGTCGGACTCGAGGACCGAGGAGGCCGCGGCGACGTCCGGAGTCGCAGCAGAGTGATCCGCAACCGGAGCGGCGGCCGAAGTACCGGGTGGGAGCTCGCCCAGGGCGGCGTGCAAACGGTCGGCGAGGACACGCACGGCGTCAGGGTCCAGCGTCTCCAAGGAGCCGGCCACCGAGCGGCCGTCGCGGTTGATGCGGGCGCGGACGCGCAACCGGCGTTCGCTGTGCTGGGCGGTGATCTCCGATTCGGCGTACCGCAGGAGGTCCGCGTTCTCCCCGAGGATGTCCAGGCGGGTCCCCGCACCGAGGATCTCCAGCGCCTGCTGGACGTCGGTCTGCTCGATGCTCATCGTCCCACCTGCACATTCTGGAAGCGGCCGGGTACGGTCCCGTGGCCGACGTGGGCCACCTGCAGCGGTTCACCCTTGTTGCACGACGGGACACCGTGCACCCTCCACTCGGACGGGCCGCCGAGTGCGTCGAGACTCCCCCAGAACGTCGGGGTGTCGCTCTGGTACGTGCAGTTCTTCAGCATCCGGCCGACCTTGCCGTCCCGGATCTCCCAGCCGATCTCGGTCTGGAACCGGAAGTTCATCCGCTGGTCGTCGATCGAGAAGCCGCGGTTGATGTCGACCAGGATGCCGCGCTTGGTGCCGTCGATCATCTCCGCGAGCGAGGACTCCCCCGGCTCCAGGCAGATGTTGGTCATCCGCACCAGCGGCAGCCGCTGCCAGCCGTCGGCGCGGGCCTGCCCGGTCGACTCCAGCCCGAGCGCGCCGGCGTACTCGCGGCTCGACATATAGCCGAGGAAGATGCCGTCCTTGACCAGTTGGGTGCGCTGTGACGGCGTGCCCTCGTCGTCGTACTTGAAGGATCCGAGCGCGCCCGGGATCGTCGCGTCGGCGTACGCCGAGACGATCGGCGTGCCCCAGCGGAAGTTGCCGCGTCGCTGCGGTGTCGCGTACGTCCCGCCGGCCAGGCTCGCCTCGGTACCGAGCGCCCGGTCGGCCTCCATCGGGTGGCCGGCGCACTCGTGCAGCACCATCGCCAACTGGTTGCTGCCAGCAATGAGCGTGGTGACCTCGTCCGGGCACTGCGGAGCCGAGAGCAGCTCGACCGCCTCGGCCGCGACGCGGGCCGCGTTCTCCACCAGGCCGAGCGACAGCACGTGCTCGAAGCCGGCGGTCGCGAAGTCGCCGCGCTGCCCGCGGATCTGCCGTGGCACACCTTGCGGGAAGGAGCGGCGTTGTACGTCGTTGCCGTCGCCCGCGTTGACCATCAGGCCGCCGCCGCTCTCGGTCAGCGTCTGCTCGATCAGCGCGCCCTCGGTGTTCGCGAACACCTTCTCGTCGCGGTAGAAGTCCATCGACGCCTCGATCTGCTGGACCAGCGGACCGGCCGTCGACGCCTCCTTCACGGCGGCGGACAGCAGGTCGAGCTTGGTCGACAGCGGCACGGTGAACGGGTCGACGTCCATCGGCGACGACCAGGTGTCGCGGGTGGTGACCGGCGTACCGAGGACGACGTGGCCGCCGCCTCCGGTCGCGCGGGCCTGGCCGACCGCCTGGGACACGACCGCGTCGAGACCCTGCGGGTCGAGCCGGTGCGTGGCCGCGAAGCCCCACTGGCCGTCGATCAGCACCCGCAGCCCGAGGCCGAGGGAGTCGTCGTAGTTCACCTCGCCCGGACCGTCGAGTTCGACGAGCACCTGCTCGTGGGTACGCCGGATCACCCGGATGTCGCCGTACTGAACGTCCGGCGGCAGTAGCCCGAGCACGATTTCGGCGGTGTCACGCATCTGGAACCTCCACGGTTTGGATGAGCGCCTCACCGGCACTGTAGCATTCACTACGAGATTTAGTGAAGACGTCATTTCCACTACAGAGCCGGTGAGCCGCGTTCATCGCCGCTTCGGCCGGACGTCGATCGCGAGGCTGATGCTGAACGCGACGACGATCAGCACGCCGCCGAGCAGCGTCAGCACGGTGTCGCTGAACGCGCCGGACAGCATCGCCGCCAGCAGCACCAGCAGCGAGAGCACGACGGCGACCGCGATCTTCCAGTCGTCACCGATGATGAAGTCGTACCAGAACTGCCCGAAGGACTTGAGGAACTTCATTTCTGCACCTCCACAGCAATCGGCGCCGCCGGGACGGCCGGCTTGCGCAGCGCGGCGACGAAGATCCGGCTGAGCAGGAACCAGGCCGCGATCAGGGCCAGGATCATCACGTCGTGGCCCGGCCAGCCGAGGCTCTCCCGGCCGTCGCGGAAGATGCCGATGCCCTCGACCGCCCAGTACGTCCCGAACGACGCGAGCAGCAGGCCCACGCCGTACTTGAGCAGGTTCTCGTTGATCATCGACAGCGGCCGCCGGAGCGCGATCGCGATACCGAGCACGATGACCACCGCCGCGGCCGCACCGACGCCGGCCGCCGGGATGTTGTTCGCATTCAGGCCGAAGGTCAGCACGATGAAGACCACCTCCATGCCCTCCAGGAACACGCCCTTGAACGACACCATGAAGGCGAACATGTCCAGACCCTTGCCGGTCCCGCCGGCCGCCTTGGCCGCCTCGACCTCTTCGCGGTAGATCGCATCCTCGTCGTGGACCGCCTTCCGGCCCGACGAGCGCAGGATCGCCTTCCGCAACCACTGCAGCCCGAAGATCAGCAGCAGACCGCCGATCGCGAGCTGCAGTGCCGACTCCGGGAGCCAGGTCGCCAGGGCATACCCGGCGGCCAGCGTCACGACCGCGAGTACGCCGAGTGCCGCGAAGGTTCCGGTCAGGGCCGATCGCCAGCTCCGGGTGTACCCCATCGCCATCACGATCGTCGTCGCCTCGACCATCTCCACGAAGCACGCGACGAACGTCGCGATGATCAACGCCGAAGTTGCCGCGTCCATCACTCACATCCTCACGTCTAGATGAAACATATGCTGCACGTAACGATAGTTACGTCGTTCCAGACGTGTCAACGGCCCGGATCGGCGAAAACCCTTGTGAACAAGGCAGGCCGAAGCGCCCGAGACGATCAGGGAGTCGTCTCGGGCGCCCCGGCCTGGGAGGGTGCCCGGAAAAGTTCTAGGCCAGCGCGGCCACCAGGGTCTTGCTCGAGATGTTGCCACCGCACGACACCACGGCGATCCGTTGGCCGGCGAGCTCGGCCCGCCGTTCGCGGACCGCTGCGAACGCCATCGCGGCGGATCCCTCGATCAGCTGGTGCTCGGTGTCGATGACCATCCGCAGGCCGGCGCTGATCGCGTCCTCGCTCACCAGCACCCAGTCGTCGACGAGCTCGCGGCACAGCCCGAAGGTGATGCTTCCGGCTTCGACGCTGCCCGCCGTACCGTCCGAGAGCGTCTCCTGGGCGTCGATCTGGATGATCTCGCCGGCCCGCACCGACGCCGCCATCGCGTCGTCGCGCACCGGCGAAGCGCCGTACACCCGGATGCCCGGCAGGTGCTTCTTCAGCACCGACGCGACCCCGCTGATCAGCCCGCCGCCACCGACCGCGACAACGACCGCGTCGAGCGGCTCGCCGGCCAGCTGCTCGAGCATCTCGACCGCGACGGTGCCTTGCCCCGCCACCACATCCGGGTCGTTGTACGGCGGAACGTAGGTCAGGTCGTGCTCCGCGGCGTACGCCCGGGCCTTCGGTTCGAGTACGCCGGAATCGTTGCCCTCGGCCCGGATCTCCAGACCGATCCGGCGCAGCGCGGCCACCTTGCTCGGCGACGCGTTCTCCGGCAGGTACACGATGCCGTGCCCGCCGAGGGTGGCGAGCGCGTTGCCGACACCGAGACCATGGTTCCCGGTCGACGCGGTCACCACGCCGGCCTCTCGCTGTGCGTCGGTCAGTGTCAGGATCTTCGCCATCGAACCGCGTGCCTTGAACGAGCCGGTGCGTTGCAGGTGCTCGCACTTCACCAGCACCTCGGCGCCGACCTCGTCGCTGAACGCGTCGAACCGGACGAACGGCGTCGGCGGCAGGTGCTCGCGCAGCCTCGGCGCGACCGCCTCGGACCGCTCGGCGATTTCCGCGGGACTCAACGTCATGCAGTACTCCTATCCGGTGGCGACTTATCCAGTAGCGACGGACAGCTGCGCCCGGAGGCCGGCGCGCAGCGGGATACACATCGGTTTACCACTCACCGGATGCGGGACGACCTTCGACTCCACCCCGAACACGTCGCGAATGATGTCGCAGGTGAACACGTCCTCCGGCGAGCCCTGGGTGACGAGCGCGCCGGACTTCATCACGAACACGTGATCGGCGTACTCCGCGGCCATGTTGAAGTCGTGCAGCACCATCGCGACCGTCTTGCCCTGCTCCTGGTTGAGCTGGTGCAGCAGGTCGAGCACCTCGAGCTGGTAGGCGACGTCGAGGTACGTCGTGGGCTCGTCGAGCAGGATCAGGTCGGTACCCTGCGCGAGGCAGAGCGCGATCCACACCCGCTGCCGCTGACCACCGGACAGCTGGTCGACGTGCTGGTGCCGCAGCTCCGCCGTCTGGGTCACCTTCAGCGCCCACTCGACGGCCTCCTTGTCCTCCGCGCTCGGCACCTTGAGCGACGTCCGGTGCGGATGCCGGCCGAACCAGACCAGGTCCTCGACCGAGATCGACTCCGGCGTGATCAGCACCTGCGGCAGGATCGCCAGCAGCCGGGCGACCTCCTTGGTGGGCGTGTCGTGGATCGACTTGCCGTCCAGGACCACCTGCCCCTTCGACGGTGGCAGCAGCCGCGCGAGCGCGCGGAGCGCCGTACTCTTGCCCGAACCGTTCGGACCGATCAGCACGCTGACCTTCCCGTCCGGGATCGTCAGCGTCAGGTTCTTGGCGATGACCGCGCGGTCGTACGCCAGTTCGACGCCTTCAGCCTGCAGTCGCATGGCGTTCTCCTACTTTCCGGTCTTCACGAGCAGGTACAGGAAGTACGGTCCCCCGACGACGGCTGTCACCAGACCGGCGGGGATCTCCAGCGGCGGGGCGAGCCCGCGGCCGAGCATGTCGGCGATCAGCATCAGCAGTACGCCGAAGAGGGCGGCGGCCGGGATCGACGCCAGGTGCTTGCCGCCGAACACGCGGCGGGCCATGTGCGGCGCGATCAGGCCGACGAAACCGATCGTCCCTGCCACCGCGACTGCCGCGGCGGCCAGTGCGACGGCGAAGAACAGCAACAGCCGGCGGGTCTTCTCGACCGGTTCACCGAGTCCGGACGCGAGGTCGTCGCCGAGCCCGAGTACATCGAGCTTGCGCGCCCACACCACGATCAGCGGCACCAGCACGGCGACCCACGGGAGGATCTCGAGGACGGAGCTCATCGACCGGCCGAACAGACTGCCGGTCAGCCAGATCAGCGCCGCGCTCACATCGAGCGGATTGCGCACCAGCAGGAAGCGGATACCTGCTTCGAAGGCCGCGCTGACAGCGATACCGACGAGCGCGATACGCACCGGCGTCGCACCGCGGCGGTAGGCGAGCAGGTACACCAGTCCGGCGGCAGCGAGACCACCGATGAAGGCCGCCGGTACGACGGCAACCACCGGAAGGCCGGGGATCGCCAGCAGCAACAGCATCCCGGCGAATCCCGCTCCCTTGGTGACGCCAATGATGTCGGGTGCGGCGAGCGGATTGCGGATGACGCCCTGCATGACCGCTCCCGACACCGCGAGCGCGATCCCGACGAGCCACGCGAGCAACACCCGCGGCAACTGGAACTGCACCACGATCTGCGCGGCCTGATCGGTGGTTTCGCCGATCACGGCCCGGAACACGTCACTCATCGAGACATCGGTCGCGCCGACGCTGAGGCTGTAGAAGCTCAGCACCAGCGCCAGCACACCGAGCGACCCCATCAGAACCGCCGGATGCTTCTGCGCGAGCGACGTACGCCGTACCCGCTGCGCGACAATCGCCGTAGTCGTCATGAGGAGGTCGCTTTCTGCCTGCGTGCGAGGAACACGAAGATCGGTGCGCCGATGAGGGCGGTGACGACGCCGGCGGGCACCTCGAACGGCGGCTTGACGTAGCGGGACAGGATGTCGGCGTACAGCACCATCACGCCGCCGCCCAGCGCGGCCAGCGGCAGCAGGACCGTGTAGCTGGAGCCGACCAGCCGGCGCATGATGTGCGGCACGATCAGGCCGATGAAGGCGACCGGACCGGCAACCGAGACGGCGGCGCCACACAGGACGATCACCAGTGCCGACCCGAGGATCCGGGTGCGCTCGACGTTCTGGCCCAGACCGCGGGCCATGTCCTCGCCGAGGGCGAGCAGGTTCAGCGGGCGGGCCATCGCGAACGCGCCGATCAGTCCGAGCACCAGCCAGGGCAACAGGTTGCGGACGTCCTGCCAGCTGGCGAAGTTGACGCCGCCGACGAGCCAGAACAACACGCTGTCGGTGGAGTTCTCGTCGAAGATGATCAGCACCTGCGTCAGCGAGATGAGCAGGCTGCTCGCCGTCACGCCGGCCAGGGCGAGCCGGACCGGACTGACCCGGCCCCGGCCCGATCCGGCCAGCAGCATCACCGAGACACCGGCTGCTGCTGCTCCGCCGAACGCGAGCAGGATCGTCGGTGCGCCCGACAGCGACGGCACGATGGTGATGGCGATGACGACGACGAACACCGCACCGGCGTTGACGCCCATGATCTCCGGTGCCGCCAGCGGGTTCGCCGCGACCGCCTGCATCAGCGCACCGGCCACCGCGAGGGCGGCGCCGACGCACAGCGCCAGCACCACCCGCGGCATCCGGATCGACTGCAGGATCAGCTCGTCGGGGGTGTCGGCCTTGCCGAGTGCGCCCGGCAAGCTGGTCAGCGAGATGTGCTGGCTCCCGATCGACATGCCCCACACGGCGCCGGCCACGAGCAGCACCAGCAGTGCCAGCGCCACCCACGTGACCCGCTGCCTGCTGGTGACGATCTTCGGACGCTTGTGGGCGGCGTCCTCGGTTGGTTTGGGCACGGTGCCCACTGATGAGGCAGACACAGCCAGGTCACTTCCCGTAGAGGAGTTTGACGGCTTCCTGGGCGACGACCTCGGACGCGATCAGACCCCGCGAGCGGGACCATTCGTTCGGGTCGACGTCGTAGGTCGCGTTGTTCTTGACCGCCGGCAGCTGCTTCCAGAGCGAGCTCTTCGCCCAGGTGTCACGCAGCGTCGGGCCGTCGTTGGGAGCGATGAACATGATGTCCGGCTTGGTCGAGACCAGCGTTTCCAGCGTGAGCGAGACCGACGCGTCGGTGCCGCTGTCCGGCAACGCCGACGGAATCCCGATGGCCGACAGTACGCCCGGCGTGTACGCCTTCGGCGGGAAGCCGGTGAAACCCTTGTCCGAGGCCCGGACGAACAACGCCTTGCGGCTCTCGTCGGCGGGCGCCTCGGCCTTGAAGCCGGCCATCATCTTGGCGTGCTCGGCGAGCCGCTGCTTCATCTCGTCGCACTTGTTCAGCGCGATCGCGGTCGACATCTCGCTGTCCAGCACCTGCTGGTAGTTGCCGTTCAGGCTGGCGTAGGCGATGGTCGGCGCGATCTTGGACAGCTGGGCGTAGATCGCCTTGTGCCGGCCGCTGTCGGCGATGATCAGGTCCGGCTTCAGCGCGGTGATCACCTGGATGTTCGGCGTCGCCCGCAGGCCGACCGACTTGTAGCTGCTGCCGACCTTGTCGCGCAGCGCGGGGATGATCCGCTTCGGCTCGTTGTCGTCGGCCACCCCGATCGGCGACATGCCGACCGCGACCAGGGCGTCGACGAAGGAGTACTCCAGCGCCACCACCTTGGTCGGGGTGCCGGTGATCGTGGTGGTGCCGAGGTCGTGCTTGATCGTTCGCGTCGGCTTGCCGCACTCGTCCAGGTTGACACCGGAGCTGACGCCGGTCGCGGCGGCGGCCCGGTCGGCGTTCGGGGCCGCCCCCGCGGCCGGTGACGAGGACGAGGCAGATGTGCCGCAGGCGGTCAGAGCGGCCGCGGCAACCGTCAGGGCGAGCACGGCGATCGAGCGCCGCACCTTGGTGGCGGAAAGGGACATGGCATTGACTCCTCGAGTCGAAGCTGCCTTGCAGGGGTTGAGGTAGGGATCACCTGGCAGCCACGAGGACCTGTTCGGGGCCAGGGACGTGTGGACGGTCCTCGGGACCGGGACCGTCGTACAAGTTCCAGGGGGCCTGCTGGTAGCTGTTCGCACAGGGCAGGCCGGGAGTGAGCCGATACGCGCCGGTGGTCAGGTCGACCAGGCTGGACACGATCGTGGAATAGCGGTCGAGCTCGTGCCGGCGCGGGTCGACGTGCTGGCAGACGGCGTTCGGGTGGCCGAAGTGGTCGCTCATCGTGGTCTGCACGATGGTGTGGACCGCCTCCTCGGTGGTTCCGTCGGTGCGGGCCCTGGACAGGCCTTCCTCGACCCGAGGTGTCCGGTAGAGCGAGTCCACCGAGAACGGCTTGTAGGTACGGTCGATCTGGGCCGGCACGAACGACTGGAAATGGTTGCCGTGCACCAGCAACCCGTCGGTCGGGTACATCCAGCCGTGCCGGCCGGGCGTGGTCTCGACGTCGATGGCGAAACCGTCGCGATGGGCGAGCAGCAGATTGCTGGACAGGCTCTGCCGGACGCCGAAGATCGCGTCCAGCGCGTCGTGCATGTCCCAGCTCTCCAGCACCTTCCGGCGGACGAACGTCCCCGGAACCCCGAGGCCGGTGCCGAAGCCGGCGCCGAGCCCGTTGGCGTTCAGCGTGATGCCGGCGGAGTTGGCGCCGTGCCGGCCGACCTGGCCGGCCTCGACGTGACAGATGATCGTGGGCTTGCCCGGCTGGGCGATCCGCAGGACGACGACCGTGTCGGCGATCCCGTCCCACAGGTCCCAGTTCTGGCCGGCCCAGACGTGCCCGAGCGCGTTGGCCTGCTGGAGCATCGCGAACGACGTACAGCCCTCGTCGGTCTCGGTACCGCGGTCCGCGGCGAACGGGTTGCCCTTGGTGAGCTCACCGCGGCTGTTCAGCGCGAGGATCTCCTCGAACTCCCGGGCGGCCCCGTCGGCGATGCCGCGCAGTTCCTCGACGATCTCCGGCAGGTACCCGTCGATCACCGGCACCCAGGCGGGCGCCCGGTCCAGGATCTCCCGCCAGGTCAGCCCGGTCTGCCGGGTCATCGACTCGGCGTAGAAGGCGAGCGAGGCCGCGATCGGCTCGCGGGCCGCCTCGCCGTACTGCCGGCCGCGCTCGCGGGCGTCGGTCGCCGAGAGGTCGATGGTGAGGAGATCGGTCACGAAAGTCTCCGTGGGTTGAGCGGAACAACTCGTTGTTGTGTCTACTACGAATATTCACCTGACGGTAGTGACTGCTACAGTTGCTGTCAACGAGTCAGCAGATCGTTTACCTGTCGGTGATCCGGACACGACCCGTCGAGGCCGGATGAAATGATCGGTGGGAACCGGTCAGATGTGTTGCGAGGCGAAGGAGCCCGTCGTGAGTGTTGCGGAATCCAAGCCGCCCACCCTCCAGGAGCGGGTCGCCGCCCGGATCGGGACGCTCACCGCGACCGAGCGCCGGGTGGCCGAGTACCTGTCGGCGCATCCGCAGGAGGCGGCGTTCTCGTCGGCCGAGGAGCTCGGCCGCGCGACCGGCACCAGTGACGCGAGCGTGGTGCGGACCGCCAAGGCCCTGGGCTTCGACGGCCTGCCCGGGCTGAAGCGTTCGCTGCAGGGTCATCTGCAGAGCCTGCTGACGCCGGCCAACCGGCTCAGCGCGAGCCTGGAGACGGCCGGCGACGACCCGGAGGCGGTGCTCAGCGCGACCCTGCGGGATCACATCGAGCGGCTGTCCCAGGCGGAGAGCTCGATCGACACCGCCGGGTTCCGGCGGGCGGTCGACCTGATCATCGGCGCCCGCGAGACGGTGATCTGCGGGTTCGCCGGTCTCGAGGGCGTGGCGGAGTACATCGCCACCCACCTGACCCGGATCGGGCACCAGGCCCGGGCCGCGTCCGACACCGGCTACCGGCTCGCCGACCGGTTGCTGCTGCTGTCCGAGCAGGACGTGGTGATCACGATCGGGCACAACCGGATCAACCGCGAGACCCGGGTGATCCTGGACTACTGCGCCTCGATCGGCACACCGGTGATCCTGCTGACCGACACCCTCGGCGAGGCGCTGCGGGACGAGGTCGAGGTGGTGCTGTCGGCGCCGATGAGCCGGCCCGGCACGTTCACCAGTCAGGCGACCGTGCTGATCCTGCTCGAGGCGCTGACCATCGCGGTCGCGGCCCAGAACCGGGATCAGGCGCTCGGCTACGCCGACCGGATGAACCAGCTCCGGGAGGAGCTCAACGGATACTCGCTCGCGGACGAAGGGTTGCTGACACTGCCCAAGGCGAAGCGCACGCCACGCCGTCGGGGCTGACGGCCGGACTGCTCCAGCCTCAGACGGTCCCCTCGGTCCGTTCGTACACATCGGCCTCGAACTCCTCCAGCAGCCGCTCGCAGTCGGCCACCTTGGCTCTCGCCAACTCCTTGCCGTCGGCATCCATCCAGTCGCGGTCCTCCACCTTGGCGAGCCAGCGGCGGAGCTTCTCCAGGTCCTGGCGGATCTCCTCGGCCTCCTCGAAGGTGTAGTTCTCGCGGAACCGCTCGAACTCGATCTCCTTGACGAACTTGGTCTCGCACTCCTCGACGATCTCGGCGTACTCCTTGGCCGACTGCACCCGGAAGCCCTCGACGAACTGCTCGCGGGCGTCGTCGTCCACATCGGCCAGGGTCAGGAACACGCTCGAGCCACCCAACTCGGTGACCCGCTCGCGGACCTTCTCCATCCCGGCCCGCAGCTCGTCACGGTCCGGCAGCACGCAGACGGCCTGCTGGACGTAGAAACCACCGAGGCGCTTGAGGTCCCGCCAGACCGCGACCCTGGCCCGGGACGACTCGCTGGGCACCTTGTAGATGAGCAGCAGCCAGCTCTCGGGGTTCTTGGCCTTGGTACGTCGGGTCGCCATGCCGGACAGGTTATCCGCTGACACAGGACCGCAGCCCGTCGACGAGGTACGGCATCACCTCCTGCCAGTCCGCGACCAGCCCGACGTCACAGTGCGCGAAGATCTCCGCGGCCGGGTCGGTGTTGATGGCCACGACGGTCCCGGCGCGGCTCGCGCCGGCCAGGTGGTTCAGGTTGCCGGACAGGCCGACGGCCAGATACATGCGCGGGGCGACGCTGCGTCCGGTGATGCCGATCTGCCGACCGTGCGGGAGCCAGCCCTGGTCGGTCACCTTGCGGGTGGCGGCGAGTTCCGCGTTGAGCAGGAGGCGGACGGGCTCCAGTTCGTCGTACTTCTCCGGTGGTACGCCGCGCCCGACGCCGATGACCACCTCGGCACGGTCGAGCGCGTCGCCGTCACTGCCGGTACGTCGTTCGGTCCTGAAGATCGCGGTGTCTGGCTCGACGTGCAGGGTCTGCGGCTCGAGCGGCCGGTCGTCGCGCGGGGTTCTCAACGGAAGCAGACCGGTCCGCAGCGTGGCGATCTGCGGAGTCCCGCGACTGATGATCTCCGCCAGCGTCCCGCCCCCGGACGGCTTCAGCCCGCTCAATCGCCCCTCCTTCGCGGACAGGCTGACCAGATCGGACATCAGCCCCGCGTCGGAGGTAACAGCCAGCCGAGCAAGCACTTCCCGATCCCACGGCAGCGCGGCCCCCAGCACTGCCCAGGCTCCCCGCCCCTGCAGCCACCCAGTAAGGGCCCGAGCCACCGCCCGAGGCTCATCACCATCCAGAGTGACGACCGAATCAGCCCCCCACCGCGCAAACTCCCGATCGCCCTCTTCCGTCGCGACAGCCGTCACCACCCCACCAACCTCGGCAGCCAGCGCAGCGGCGGCCCCGAGCAACGCCCGGGTCCCTTCCACGGGACCGTCCCCGACCAAAACCACAACCTCACCTCGCGGCGCTCCGCGCCGCTCGGTGGAGAGGGGACGGGAGGCGGCGCCTCCGTCAGGAGCGGGAGTCGTGCTGGGCAGCCGGGACGCCTGCCCAGCCGCGACCTGCAGCCCCGTCCACTCGCTTGGAGCTGGGGCTGCACCCGACCCCTCCCCCGCCGCCTGCCGCCCCGAGCGCGGCGGGGTGGACTGCTGCTGGAAGCAGCCTCTGGCTGTTAGTTCGGCCAGGGCGCGGGTGGCTTGGGATTGGGGGTGGCCGCGGAAGATGACCGGGTTGCGGGTGAGGGGGGCGGGGTGGACCTGGGCGACCTTGGTGGGGCTGGCGGCCAGGCCCCAGGAGCCTTCGGCGAGGTCTGCCGTGGTGACCTGGCGGACGACGTCGGGGGACGGCCAGGTGTCGGCGGGAGCCTTCGCGGGGTCGCAGGAGCGTTCGGCGACGGCTACTACCGCGGGGAGGTCGATGGTGACTGACTCTGTGCCGGCGTCGTACTGGACTGTGGTTCGAAGGCGACCGTCGGCTGGTTCGAGAGCCAGGACGGGACCGGTGAAAGGCAGACCGAGCAGTTCGGCGAGCATCGCGCCGACGGCTCCGGTGCTGCCGTCGACCGAGCTGTTGCCGACCAGGATCAGGTCCGGCGGATCGTCGAGCAATCGGATGGTGGCGGCCAGCGCACGAGCGGTCACCAGACAGTCCGACCCGGCCAGCGCGGGGTCCGACAGTTGTACGGCATCGTCGACACCCCACGCGAGCGCCTCACGCAGTACGTCGACGGCGGCGGCCGGGCCCATGGTGATCGCCGTACTGCGACCACCCGTCTCGCCCGCCAACCGCACTGCCTGCGCCACGGCCCGACGGCACCACGGGTTCATCTCGGCGACCGCACCGGCCCGTTCGAGCCGGCCGTCGGCGTCGAGACGCCCGCTGTGGTCACCCTTGGGCACCTGCTTCACCAGGGCCGTGACTACGAGGTTCATGACAAGCCCGTGCCGACTGCCAGTCCGATGGCGAAGGTGACTGCGGCCGAGATGCCGCCGAGGAGCAGTTGGCGGCCGCCGCCGTACCAGAACGGGCGGGCGGTGATCTTGCCGACGATGCCGCCGGTGAGGACCAGGCCCAGCGCGCTGAGCAGCAGCGCCGGCAGCACCGAGGTCGCCCCGAAGATGAACGGGAGCAGCGGAATCACCGCACCGACCGCGAAGGCCGCGAACGACGAGCCGGCCGCGACCCACGGCGACGGGAGATCGTTGGGGTCGACGCCGAGCTCTTCCCGGACGTGGACGTCGAGCGCCACCGCCGGGTTGACCGTCAGCTCGCGGGCGACCTCGGCCGCAAGCTCCGGACGCAGGCCCTTGGCCTCGTACATCATCGCGAGCTCGCGCTCTTCTTCTTCGGGGTGGATCTCGAGCTCGCGCTTCTCGACCGCGATCTCGGCCTGCATCAGCTCGGTCTGGGACGACACCGAGGTGAACTCGCCGGACGCCATCGAGCAGGCGCCGGCGACGAGTCCGGCCAGGCCGGTCATGATCACGACCTTGCCGGTCGCGCCGCCGCCGACCACACCGGCGACCAGCGCGAAGTTCGAGACCAGGCCGTCCATCACGCCGAACGTCGCCGGCCGCAGCCAGCCGCCGGTCACGTCGCGATGCGAGTGGTGGATCTCGGGTGTTTCGGTTTCCGCAACATCCGCGGTCATGGGGAGACATTCCTTCCGCAGGGTAGGTGAGCCTTGCCGCACTGAGGTTTGCGTAACCTCAGTTAATTTGCATCACCTGTTACATCAGTCTACTCGTTACTTCTTGGCGCCGGCAACGGCGCCGCGGTCCGCGGCCGACAGGTGCTGCACGGTCACGCCGGTGGCGGTCATCGTGCGGGTCACCGCGCGGCCGCCGTACACCCAGTAGATGACCAGCTCGTCCCTGCCACGGTTGATGAACTGGTGCGGTACGCCGGCCGGCACCCAGGTCGCATCGCCGGCCTCCAGGTCGACGCGCTCGCCGTCGATCACCGCGGTCGCCTGCCCCGCGAAGACCAGCACCGACTCCTCCACGTTGTGCGAGTGCATCGGGATTTCGGTGCCGACGGCAAAGGTTGTGGTGCCGGTGGTGATCCGGTTCGCGTCGTTGTTCCAGGCGCCGACGTACGGGACGGTGCGGACGCCGCTGCCGCGGTCGAACACCTCGGTCTCGTCCGGCCGGATCACCAGCCGGGGCGCCGGTTGCGGCGACCAGACGGTCTTGACGTTCATGAACTCGCGCATCCCGTAGGCGCCGAGCTCACGGCCGTACCCGGACTGCTTGATCCCGCCGAACGGCAGGCGGGGATCCGACGCCACGATCGCGTTGACGAAGACCGCGCCCGCGTCGATCCGCCGGACCAGGTCCGCGGAGCGCTCTGGCGACGTCCACAAGGATGCGCCGAGGCCGAACTCGGTCTGGTTCGCGAGCCGGATCGCCTCGTCGGCATCACGCGCCCGGACGACCGCCGCGACCGGGCCGAACGTCTCCTCGTCGAACGCTGCCATCCCCGGCAGAACGTGATCGAGGACGGTCGGCAGGTAGTAGAACCCCGGCCCTGCCGGAGCTCCGCCACAGACGAGGGTGGCGCCGGCCTTGACGGTACGGCGTACCTGGTCGTGCAACGTGTCGCGCAGACCGTCGCGAGCCAGCGGGCCGAGGGTGGTCTCGCGCTGGAGCGGGTCCCCGACGACCAGTTTCTCGATCTCGATCGTGAAGAGTTCGACGAATTCGTCGGCGACCGAGTCCTCGACGATGAGCCGCTTCGCGTTCACACAGCTCTGGCCGGTGTTGAGGAAGCGCGCCTTCACCGCGGACCGGGCGGCCGCCTCGAGGTCGGCGTCGGCGAGGACGATGAACGGGTCGGAGCCACCGAGCTCGAGGACCTGCTTCTTCAACGCCTGCCCGGCCTGGGTCGCGATGATCCGGCCGACCTCGGTGGAACCGGTGAATGTCACCGCGGCGATCCGGTGGTCGGTGATCAGCCCGGCGACCTGTTCGGTCTCGACCAGCGCGACCCCGATCAGACCGGTCGGCATGCCGGCGTCGGAGAGGACGGACTCGATCGCGAGCGCACTTTGCGGCACGGTGTTCGCGTGTTTGAGGATGGCGCCGTTGCCGGCCGCGAGCGCGGGGGCGGCGAAGCGGAAGAACTGCCAGAACGGGAAGTTCCACGGCATCACGGCCAGGACGACGCCGAGTGGTTCGACCTCGATGCGACCTTGCGCGGTGACCTGTTCGGCGGCGAGGAGGCCTTCCGCATTGGCGGCGTAGTACTCGCAGGTGATCGCACACTTCTCGATCTCGGCATCGGCCTCGGCGATCGGCTTGCCCATCTCGGTGCTGATCAGGTGCGCGAGCTCGTCCTTGCGCGCGCGGAGGGTGTCCGCGATCGACTGCAGGAGGGCAGTGCGTTCGCCGACGGCCGTCAGTCGCCAGTTGCTCTGGGCAAGCAGTGCGGCGCTGAGCAGGCGGTCGACGCGGTCTTCGCCGTACGGCTCGAAGCTCGCGAGCTGCTCGCCGGTGGCGGGATTGATCGAGGCGATCACAGGGTCTGCCCTTCGCTGAGGCGGTTTAGCACGTAAGGGAGTACGCCGCCGTGTTGGTAGTAGTCGTGTTCGCGGGGTGTGTCGAGGCGGATGCGGAGGCGGTAGGTCCGGCCGGCGGATCGCGCGGTGGCGAAGCCGTCGTCGTGCAACTCGATGTCGATCGGGTCCTCCCCGGTGAGGTCGTCGCCGTCTCCGGGGAGGAACTCGAGCGGGAGGATGCCGAGGCCGACCAGGTTGGAGCGGTGGATCCGCTCGAAGGACTGCGCGAGGACGGCGCGGACGCCGAGCAGGGCGGGGCCCTTGGCGGCCCAGTCGCGGGAGGAGCCGGTGCCGTATTCCTTGCCTGCGACAACGATGATCGGTACGTCGGCGGTTTGGTAGGCCATCGCGGCGTTGAAGATCGAGGTGACCGCGCCGTCGGGTCCTCGGGTCAATGGGCCCTCGACGTCGACGAGCTGGTTGCGCAGTCGAACGTTGCCGAAGGCACCGCGCATCATCACCTCGTGGTTGCCGCGGCGGGAGGCATACGTGTTGAGCTCGGTCACGCCGAGGTCTTGCAGGTAGCGACCGGCGACGCTGTCGCGCGGGATGGCGCCGGCGGGTGAGAGGTGGTCGGTCGTCACGGAGTCGCCCAGGCGCACCAGAGCGCGGGCTCCCTCGAGGTCACTGGTGTGCTTGGTGAAGTAGTCCGGTTGCTGGAGGTACGTCGAGTTGCCCCAGGCAAATGTCTCGCCCTGCGGTGCATCCAGGCTCTGCCAGCGTTCGTCGCCGGTGAACAGGTCGTCGTACGCGTGCTCGAAGAGGCCGGGCTCGAGGACATCCCGCAGTACCGCGTCGATCTCGTCGGGCCGGGGCCAGATGTCGCGCAGGTACACGTCACCGCTCAACGGCTCGGTCAGCAGGTCGATGTCGATCCGCCCGGCCAGCGCGTACGCGATCACCAGCGGCGGCGAGGCGAGGTAGTTGAGTTTCACGTCGGACTGGATTCGGCCTTCGAAGTTCCTGTTCCCCGACAACACGGCCGCCACCGTCAGATCCTGCTCGCGCACCGTCCGCGCCACATCGTCGATCAACTCCCCCGACGCCCCGATACACGTCATACAACCGAACCCGGCCAGGTGAAACCCCAACTTCTCCAGGTACGGCGTCAACCCAGCCGCCCCCAGATACTCCATCACCACCCGAGACCCCGGCGACAACGTCGTCTTCACCCAAGCCCGACTGCCCAGCCCCCGCTCCACAGCCTTCTTAGCCACCAACCCAGCCGCCACCATCACCGCCGGGTTGGACGTGTTGGTGCAAGAAGTAATGGCCGCAACCACCACAGCCCCATGCCCGATCCCGCTACCAGCCAGGCGGGGAACTGGAGCGGAGCATCCCGCGCTGGTGCGTAGGCCCTCGGGGAGTTCGGTTTCGGCGGCTTGTTTCGCGTCCCGCAGGGAGATTCGCTGGTTGGGTCTGCGCGGGCCTGCGATCGAGGGGGCGATGGTGGACAGGTCGATGTCGACGCGCTCGTCGTACAGCAGGTTGGCGGAGGGGTCGTGCCATAGGCCTTGGGTGTGGGCGTAGGACTCGACGAGGGCGACCTTGTCGGCGGGGCGGTTGGTGAAGGTCAGGTAGTCGAGGGTTTGCTGGTCGATGGGGAAGTAAGCCGCGGTGGAGCCGAACTCGGGGCTCATGTTCGCGATGGTGGCGCGGTCAGGGACGGGGAGATCGGCGAGCGCCGGGCCGGTGAACTCCACCAGTTTGCCGACGACGCCGTGTGCGCGCAGGGTCTCGGTGATGGTGAGGACGAGGTCCGTGGCTGTGGTGCCGGCCGGTAGCGCGCCCGTGAGCGACACACCGACGACCGGCGGCAGGACCATCGACACCGACTGACCGAGCATCGCCGCCTCGGCCTCGATGCCGCCGATCCCCCAGCCGAGTACGCCGAGGCCGTTCACCATCGTGGTGTGCGAGTCGGTCCCGAGACACAGATCCGGAAACACCCACCCGTCCCGCTCCTCGACCACCCGCGCCAGGTGCTCCAGGTTGATCTGGTGCATGATCCCGGCTCCGGGCGGCACGACCTTCAACTGCCGGAACGTCTGCTGCCCCCAGCGCAGGAAGCGGTACCGCTCGGCGTTCCGCTCGTACTCCCGGGCCACGTTCAGCCGCAGCGCATCCGGCCGGCCGAACACGTCCGCGACCACCGAGTGATCCACCACGAGCTCCGCCGGGACGACCGGATCGACCAGCGCCGGATCCTTGCCTAACGCAACCATTGCGTCGCGCATCGCCGCGAGGTCGACCAGCACGGGTACGCCGTTCGTGTCGTGCAGGAACACCCGCGACGGATACACCTCGAGCTCGCCCGTGACCCCCGGCTCCCAGTTCCGCAGTAGGTCGCTGGCCGTACCGTGCCGGAGCGTGTTCTCCAGCAGGATCCGCAGCGTCCGCGGCAGATGATCCGGCGCGATCCCCGCCAGCTGCTGGATCATGCCAGCGCACCGATGACGGCCTCGGCGAACCCCGACGTACTGGCCGTCCCACCGAGGTCCGACGTCCGCACACCCCCGGCGATGGTCTTCCGCAGCGCCTGGTTGACGAGATTTGCTGCTTCGGTCGCACCCAGCCAGTCGAGCAGCATCGCGCCGGACGCGATCATCGCCGTCGGATTGGCGAGTCCACGACCCGCGATGTCCGGCGCCGAGCCGTGCGCGGCCTGCGCCATCGCCCGGTCGTGCGACGCGTTGATCGACGGCGCGATCCCGAGCGAACCGGCCAGCTCGCCGGTCAGGTCGGACAGGATGTCGCCGAACATGTTCTCGGTCACGAGCACGTCGAAGTCCGCCCCGTGCCGGACCAGGTGCACGGTCATCGCGTCGATGTGGAAGTCGTCGACGTGCAGCTGCGGGTAGTCGGCCGCGACCTCCCGGCAGATCTCCAGGAAGAATCCGGTCGTGGTCCGCAGCACGTTGGCCTTGTGCACGATCGTCAGATGCCGGCTCCGCCGGAGCGCGAGCTCGCAGGCCTGCCGCGCGATCCGCTCGATCGCCGGCCGGGTGAAGATGCCCATCGCGATCGCCACGTCCTTGGTCGGCATGAACTCGCCGGTCCCCTTGTACGTACTGCGATCCGCGTAGAACCCCTCGGTGTTCTCCCGCATGACGACGAGGTCGAGCCCCGGCACCAGCGCCGGCGTCCCCTCGAACGCCCGGGCCGGCCGGATGTTCGCGAACAGGTCGAAGTGCTTGCGCAGGAACCCGCTCGGGTTGAGCCGGGCGCGATGCTCCGCCGGGTACGACGCGCTGTCGTGCGGACCGAGCAACCACCCGTCGAGCTTGTCCAGCGTCTCGACCGTGACGTCGGGCAGCGCACTGCCGTGCGTCTCGATCGCGGCCGCACCGACCGGCAGCGGCACCCACTCGACCGGCTCGGCTCCCGCCGCGGCCAGCGCCGCGTCGAGCACCTGAGCGGCGGCCGGAACGATCTCCGGCCCGATGCCGTCACCGTCGAGTACTCCGAGTCGATGTGCCATGTCCAGGAGTGTGAGTCGTTATAACGACTCACGTCAAGACCTTGGTCGCTGATGTCTCGTGCCTTGATATGCTGCGATTCGGCGTTATAACCGAAGGGGGTGCTGGTGACGAAGGCGGAGTCTGCCTACGAACTCGTCCGGGAGCAGGTGCTCCGGGGCGACCTGACCCCGGGCGCGGTCATCCCGCAGGCTGCCCTCGCCCGCGAGCTCGGCGTGAGTACGACGCCGTTGCGTGAGGCGCTGCGCCGGCTGATGACCGAGGGCCTGGTCGAGCTCGACGCGCACCGCGACGCCCGCGTCACCCGACTGACCCTCGAGGAGGCCCGCGACCTGATCGAGATACGCCGTTCCCTCGACCCGCTCGCCGCCGGCCTCGCCGCGGAACGCCGTACCCGCGAAGACCTGGCGCTGATCCGCCAGACGGCCGACGAGCTGCGGCCGCTGCGCACCGACCCCGGTTCGGCCGAGCTGCTCACGCACCGGCGGTTCCACGTGGCGATCTACACCGCGTCGCACAACCAGCTCCTGGTTCAGAACCTGGACGGACTCTGGGACAAGGCCGACCGGTATCGCAGACTTGCCCTCGAGGACGGCCGGCCCGAAGCGGACCTGGACCGCACGCACTCCGAGCACCGTGCGCTGGTCGACGCGATCGCCGCCGGCGACTCCGCGACCGCGACGACAGTGATGCTGGCGCACGTCGAGGCCAGCCTCGGTGCTCGCGCGGTCGCCCGCCTGACGTCGGCCGCCGAGCAACCCGCCGCCCGGTCACTCCGGGGCATTCGAGGAGGCCGATCATGACTGACCTGTGGACCGGGTACCAGTATCGCGAGGTCGATGCGGACGGTTGGACGACGTTCTGGCGACTCGACCCTCGCGGCCACGACTTCCACCTGTCCGACTGGACGGGTTATCCGGACCGTCCCGGCCATCGTTTGTGGAAGCGCGCCGCGACGCCCGCGGGAGTGCGCGGAGCCTGGCGTACTTCGGCGACCTCGGTCGAGCTGGAGATCCGCGCGGCGCTCGGCATCTACTCCAGGATCGCGCCCGTCGACGTCCTGGTCGACGGGCAGCTGCACCGGCGGTGCGAGGTGCCGGAGGGCGAGCAGCGGCTGGTCGTCGACCTGCCGGGTCGCCCGGTCGAGGCGGAGATCTGGCTCCCCCAGGCCGGAGAGATCGCGATCCGGGAGTTGTCCTTCGACGGCGAGGCCGAGTCGCTCGCGCCGACCGGGCCGCGGTGGATCACCTACGGCAGCTCGATCACCCAGGCCGGCGGCGCGTACGGCCCGTCGGAGACCTGGCCGGCGCTGGTCGCCCGGAAGAACGGCTGGGACGGCGTCAATCTCGGTTTCGGCGGCGAGTGCCACCTCGACCCGATCGCGGCCCGGACGATCCGCGGCCTGCCGGCCCGGTTGATCTCACTGTGTCTCGGCATCAACATCTACGGTGGAGCGACTTTCAGCGGCCGGACGCTGCCCGGCCAGGTCGAGTCGTTCATCGCCACCGTTCGCGAGGGTCATCCGCAGACTCCGCTCGTCGTGGTCACCCCGCTGCCCGCCCCGGACCGCGAGGGCAAGCCGAACTCGGTCGGCCTCAGGCTCGACGACGTCCGCGACTGCGTCGAGCTCGGCGCCCGCACCGACCCCGGCGTACAGGTGATCGACGGCCGGACGGTCCTCAGCGAGGACGAAGCCCGGGCCCTGTATGCGGACGAAGTGCATCCAGGGCCCGACGGTTATCGACTGATCGGCGAGCGGCTCGCCGGACTGCTCACGCTCGGCTGAATCACTCGGCCGGGCTGAGGCTGGTGCCCAGTGCCTGCCAGTCGAGGACCGGTGCGGCCAGGTGGCTGATCGTGGCCAGCAGGCCGAGGCGCGCGGCCTTGATCTCCGGGTCCTTGGCCATCACGAGGATCTCGTCGAAGAACGCATTCACCGGCTCGACCAGCACCGACGCGGCGGCAACGAAGTCGGACAGGCCGGTCGGCGCCTGACCGATCTTCTGCACGGCTTCGTGCAGCACGACCTCGGCGGGCTCGGTCAGCTTGCTCGAGTCGTACGACGCCTCGGTGCCCTCGGGGACGATCCGGCGTACCCGCTGGAGAACGGCGACCAGGCCGGCGAAGTCGCTGTCGCCGACCAGGCCCTGCAAGGCCTTCAGCGTCTCGTCCGCCGCCGCGGGCGCCGTTGCCAACGGCAACACTGCGGCGACCTGGTGGTGATCGTCACCCCGGTCGAGCAGCTGCTGCTCGTACCGCCGGACGGTGAACTCGGCCACCTCGTCCAGCGAGTCCGCCGGTACGTCGATGCCCTGGGCGCCGATCTCCGCAGCGGCTGCCTGCAGACCCGTCTCGAGTGTGATCGCCCGCAGCTCCGGGTGCTCGCGCAGGATCGCGACCACACCGGCGGCCGCACGCCGCAGCGCGAACGGGTCAGAGCTTCCGGTCGGCTTCGCGCCGACACCGAACAGTCCGGCGAGCAGATCGAACCGGTCGGCCAGCGCGAGCAGTGCACCCGGGGTCGTCGACGGCACCGGGTCACCGGCCGACCGCGGCAGCTCCATGTCGAACAGGGCCTGGGCGACGCCCTCGGTCTCCCCGGCGCGACGCGCGTACTCGCGGGCCATCGTGCCGGCCAGGCTGGTCAGCTCGACCACCATCTGCGAGCCCAGGTCGAACTTCGCGAGCTCGGAGGCCCGCTTCAGCGTGGTCAGGTCGTCGCCGTCGAGGCCCACCTTCGCGGCCAGCGCCAGGGCGATCCGGCCGATGCGACCGGCGCGGTCGGCCATCGAGCCGAGGCGCTCCTCGAAGGCCAGCTTGTCCAGCTCGGCCTTCATCGACTCGAGCGGGGTGTCGAGGTCGGCGCGCCAGAAGAACGCGGCGTCCTCGTAACGCGCCCGCAGTACGCCCTCGTTGCCGGCCCGGACCACGTCCTCGTCCACGGAACCGTTGGCCACGGCAACGAAGTGCGGGAGCAGCTTGCCGTCCGTGTCACGCACCGGCAGGTAGCGCTGGTGCTTGCGCATCACGGTCGTCAGGATCTCGCTCGGCAGATCGAGGTAGTCCGCGGCGAACCCGCCGAGGATCGACGTCGGCTCCTCGATCAGGTTGACGATCTGGTCGACGAGCGCGGACTCGCCGTCGAAGTCGATGGTTCCGTTGACGCCCTTCGCCAGCTCGGTGGCCGCCGACACGATCTCCGACCGGCGCTTGGCCGGGTCGGCCTCGACGCCGTGGATGCGGAGCAGGTCCAGGTAGCCCTCGGCCGAGGCGAGCTCGACCTTCGGCTGCGCGGCCGTGCGGTGGACGCGGGTGGTGCGGCCGGCGGCGAGCGTCGAGACCGACACGGGCACGACCTGATCGCCCAGGACCGCGACCAGCCAGCGGATCGGGCGGGTGAAGGACAGCTTGGCGTCGTTCCACCGCATGTTCTTGTCCGAGCGCAGTCCGGTGACGATCTCGCTCAGTACGCCGCTCAGCACCTCGGCGGCGCCCCGCCCCGGGTCGGGCTTGGTCACCGCGACGTACTCGACGCCGTCGACGTCCAGGTCGTGGAGCTCGCTCGGGTCGACCTTCTGACCGCGGGCGAACCCGGCGGCAGCCTTGGTGATGTTGCCGTCGGCGTCGTACGCGGCGGCCTTCTTCGGACCGCGGACCACGCGCTCGGCGTCCGGCTCACCGGCCTGAACCGACGCGACGAAGGCGACCACCCGGCGCGGGGTCGCGTACGTCGTGATCGCGCCATGGCCGAGCCGCGTCGCGGCCAGCTTCTCCTCCAGCGCCTTCCGCACCGCCTCGGCGGTCTTGGTGACCTCCGACGGCGGCATCTCCTCGGTGCCGATCTCGAACGTCAGCTGCCGGGTCCCGGTGCTCGCCGGGAACTCGGTCGGCTCGGCCGCGGCCGGCGGCAGCTCGGCGTGCCCCAGCGGGTACTCCAGCTCCGCACGGCGCTCGGCCCACAGCCGCGAGACCTCGCGAGCCAGCGTGCGCATCCGGCCGAACGCCTTCGCGCGCTCCGTCGTACTCACCGCGCCGCGGGCGTCGAGGACGTTGAACGTGTGCGAGCAACGCAGTACCTGGATGTGCGCGGGCACCGGGAGCCGGTCGTCGATCATCCGGCGGGCCTCGTTCGCGTACTCCTCGAACAAACGCTTCTGTGACTCCACGTCGGCGTCGTCGAGGTAGTAACGGCTCATCTCGTACTCCGCCTGGCCGAACGCCTCGCCGTACGAGATGCCCGGCGCGTAGGAGATGTCTTTGAAGTGGGAGACACCCTGCAGCGCCATCATGATCCGCTCGATGCCGTAGGTGATCTCCACCGACACCGGGTCGAGCGTCATGCCGCCGGCCTGCTGGAAGTACGTGAACTGGGTGATCTCCAGGCCGTCCAGCCAGACCTCCCAGCCCAGCCCCCACGATCCGGTCGCCGGGTTGGCCCAGTTGTCCTCGACGAACCGGACGTCGTGCGCGTGGATGTCGATCCCGAGCGCGGTCAGGCTGTCCAGGAACAACTCCTGCGGGTTGCCCGGGTCCGGCTTCAGCACCACCTGGAACTGGGTGTGGGTCTGCAGGCGGTTCGGGTTCTCGCCGTAGCGGCTGTCGTCCGGTCGGACGCTCGGCTCGACGTACGCCACCCGCCACGGCTCGGGACCGAGCACCCGCAGGATGGTCGCCGGGTTCAGCGTGCCGGCGCCGACCTCGGTGTTGAACGGCTGCACGACCATGCAGCCCCGGTCGGTCCAGTACTTCGTCAGCGCGAGCAGCGCGTCCTGCATGGTGAGCACAACAAACCTCAAGCCGTATTCGGGGGGTGTTCGGAGCGAAGTCTATTAGGCCTGCGCGGGTGCTATTCCCCGGATGACCAGGTCGAGCAGGTGGCCGGCCCGGCCGGCGTCCTGGCCGCTGGCCAGCGCGAGGCCGTTGACCAGCGTCAGCAGGTCGGAGATGTCCACGTCGGCGGACACCGAGCCGTCCTCCTGAGCCCGCTCGAGCAGGAGCCGGCCGGCCGAGCGGATCCGGACGTGACACTGCGAGCCGTGTTCGGCGCTCATCACCAGCGCCGGACCGAGACCGTGGACGGTGGCGATGTGGCCGACCATGCAGTGTAGCCAGATCGTGAACGCCCGCAGGGGTTGCGGATGCTCCCGGAGCTCCTCGGCCCGGGCGCAGACGCCGGCGATGCTGCTCTCGAAGACGGCCTCGAGGAGCGCGACCCGGCCGCCGAAATGGCGGTGCAGGGTGGCCGAGCCGACCCCGGCGCGGCGGGCGATCTCCTCCAGCGAGGCCTCGGCTCCCTGCTCAGCGACCACCTCGGCAGCGGCCGCGACCATCCGGTCGCGGTTTCGCCGGGCGTCCGCTCGCACGATCGGGCTCCTTGCTTAAGTGGGGTGGCACCCCATATCGTATCAGGAGTTAACCGGGGTACCACCCCACTAATCACTCGTGAGGAGTGGCAGATGCGGATCGGACTGGCGTTCGGGGACGCCCGCAAACAACGCGATCTCGCCGGGATCACCGAGCAGATCCGGACGGCTCGCGCTATCGACACCGTCTGGGTCACCCAGGGCCCGAACCTCGACGCCCTTCTTACCCTGGCCACCGCCGGCGCGACCTCCGTCGAACTCGGCACGGCGGTGGTGCCGTTCCCCCAGCGGCATCCACTGGTGCTGGCGAGCCAGGCGCTCACCGTCCAGGCAGCGACCGGCAACCGACTGACGCTGGGGATCGGGGCCGGCATCGCGCTGATGGTCGGTTCGATGTTCGGGCTACCCACCGATCGGCCGGCTCGCCGGCTCCGCGAGTACCTGGAGGTACTGCGACCACTGCTCCGCGGCGAAGCGGTCGACCATCACGGCGAGACGCTGACCGCGGTCGGCTCGGTCGCCGTCGAAGGAGCGGTCGCGCCGCCGGTGCTGGTCGCCGCCCTCGGTCCGGCCATGCTCAAGGTCACCGGCGAACTGGCCGACGGCACCATCACCTGGATGACCGGGCCCAGGACGCTCGAGACCCATGTCGTACCGTCGATCACCAAGGCGGCCCAGAGCGGTCGGGCGCCGCGGATCGTCGCCGGTCTGCACATCTGCCTGACTGCCGACCTCGAGTCGACGCGAACGCAGTACGCCACCGACTTCGCGCTGTCCGGCCAGGTGCCGGAGTACCGGGCCGTGCTCGACCGCGAAGGCGTCGACGGGCCGGCCGAGATCCTGGTCGCGGGCGACGAGAGCGCGGTGCGCAAGAAGCTGGACCGGCTGCGTGACACCGGGATCACCGACCTGATGCTCGCACCGATCGGTACGCCGGCCGAACAAGCGCGGACGACCGAGTTCGTGTCTACTATCGGCGGGTGACGGTTACGGATGCGCACGGGGCGGTCGACGCGGTCTGGCGGATCGAGTCGGCGCGGATCATCGCGGGTGTGGCGCGGATCGTGCGCGACGTCGGTCTGGCCGAGGAGCTGGCGCAGGACGCGCTGGTGGCGGCGCTTGAGCAGTGGCCCGAGTCCGGCGTACCGAACAATCCGGGCGCCTGGCTGATGGCGATCGCCAAGCGCCGGGCGATCGACCTGATCCGGCGCAAGGACACCTACCAGCGCAAGCTCGCCGAGATGGGGCACGAGCTGGAGATCGACGGCGACAGCGTCGAGGACGACGTCGAGGCCATCCTCGAGGACCACATCGAGGACGATCTGCTCCGGCTCGTGTTCACCGCGTGCCACCCGGTGCTCACCATGGACGCGCGGGTGACGCTGACCCTGAAGCTGCTCGGCGGCCTGAAGACCGACGAGATCGCGCGCGCGTTCCTCGCCCCGGAGCCGACGATCGCGCAGCGGATCGTCCGGGCCAAGCGCAACCTGGCCAAGGCCGGCGTCGAGTTCGAGGTGCCGTCCGGGCCGGACCTGCTGGACCGGCTGTCGTCCGTGCTCGAGGTGGTCTACCTCATCTACAACGAGGGGTACTCCGCGACCGCGGGCGACGACTGGATGCGTCCGGCGCTGTGCAACGAGGCGATGCGGCTCGGCCGTCTGATCGCGGAGCTGATGCCGACCGAGCCCGAAGTACTCGGCCTGCTGGCCCTCATGGAGCTGCAGTCGTCCAGAGCCAACGCCCGTGTCGGACCCGACGGCGAGCCGGTGCTCCTGCTCGAGCAGGACCGCCGCCGCTGGGACCGGCTGCTGATCCGCCGCGGCCTCGAGGGGATCGATCGCGCCTGGGCCCTGGAGAAGCCACCCGGCCCGTATCTCCTCCAGGCCGCGATCGCCGCCTGCCACGCCCGGGCCGCCGACCCGGACGACACCGACTGGGCCCGGATCGCCGGCCTGTACGCCGTACTCGCGCAGGTCACGCCGTCGCCCGTGATCGAGCTGAACCAGGCGGTCGCGATCTCGATGGCGTTCGGCCCGGAGCGCGGGCTGCAGGCTGTGGACGCGCTGGCGGACGAGCCGTCGTTGAAGGACTACCACCTGCTGCCGAGCGTGCGGGGCGATCTCCTGTTCAAGCTCGGCCGGCTGGCCGAGGCGCGCGAGGAGTTCGAGCGGGCCGCCGCCCTGACCCGCAACGAACGCGAACGAAGGCTCCTGCTCGAGCGCGCCGCCGCCTGCTAGCTACTCCGCCTCGTGCAGGAGGACGGCGACCTGGGTCCGGTTGGCGACGTCCAGCTTGGCCATCAGCCGGGTCAGATGGGCCTTCACGGTGGCGGTGCTGAGGTAGAGCTCGGCGGCGATCTCGCGGTTGGTCCGGCCGCGGGCGATGGCGGTCGCGATCGCCCGCTCGCGGTCGGTCAGGGCGTCGAGCAGGTCCCGCGCGTGCTGCCGGTCGCGGTCCGGGGTGGTGACGTGCTTGATCAGGCCGGCCAGGACGGACGGCGACAGCACCGGTTCACCGGCGGCGGCGCGCCGCACGGCCGCCACGATGTCGGCCGGTGGCGTGTGCTTCAGCACGAACCCCGCCGCCCCCGCCCGCAGCGCACGCAGCACCTGGTCGTCGGCGTCGTACGTCGTGAGCACGATGACGGCCGGCGCATCCGGACGGCCACGCAGTTGCGCGGTCGCGGCGATGCCGTCGGTGCCAGGCATCTTGAGATCCATCAGCACGACGTCCGGACGGGTCGACGCGACCAGGTCGAGGACCTCCGCCCCGTCCTCGGCCTCCCCCGCGACGACCAGATCCGGTACGCCGCCGAGCATCGTCCGCAGGCCCATCCGCACCAGCGGATCGTCGTCCACCAGCAACACCCGCAACGACCGGTCGCTCATGACGCCAAGGGTAGCCAGGCGGCGAGCCGGAAGACGCCGTTCGACGGCCCGTAGCTGAGCCTTCCGCCGAGCAGCTCCACCCGCTCCCGCAACCCGATCAGACCGAGCCCCGACCCCGGCACGCCCGCATCCGTCGACTGCACCAGCTCGTTGCTGACGACAACAGTCAGACCGTCGTCGGCGGCGAAGCCGATCCGCACCGGCCGTCCCGGCGCGTGTTTGCGCGCGTTGGTCAGCCCCTCCTGCACGACCCGGTACACCGTTCGCCCGGCGGCCTCCGGGATGGTTGTCTCCGGCAACTCATCCGCCTGGACCGGTTGCCCTGACCGGACCGCATCGTCGATCAGCTCAGCGATGCGACGCAGCCCGGGCGTGCGCAGATCCGGATCGGGCGGCAGGCTGTCGTCCCGCAGTACGCCGATCACCTTCTGCAGGTCGGTCAGGATGTCGTGCGACGCGCCGCGGATCACCTCCGCCGTCGCGGCAACGTCCTCGGCCGGCGCATCCGGGCGGAACGCCAACGCTCCGGCGTGCATGCTCAGCAACGAGATCCGGTGCGCGAGGACGTCGTGCATGTCGCGGGCGATCCGCAGCCGCTCGGAGTGCCGGGCATGGTCGATGCGGGCCTTCTGCTCCGCCTCGGCCCGGCGGATGCGTTCCGCGGCCTCCCGGGCCAGCCGCAGCCGCAGGCGCAGGAACAACCCGAGCTCGATGGCCCCGACCATCACCAGCACGCCGAAGATCGGCCAGTAGGTGGCGAACCCCTGCCGCACCACGAGGTTGATCGTCACGACGGCCAGTGCGAACCCGGCGACGGCGAGCGCCTGCTGGTACCGGCGCCGCACCATGACCGACGCTATGGCCGCCGCCGCACCCGAGGTCGTGGAGACCGTGGTCATGGCCAGCAGGATCGCCACCACCTGAACCGGCCACCGGCGCCGGAACATCAACAACGCCGGCGCGACGGTCGCGATCACCGTATCCAGCACGATCCACGCCTGCGCCGGCCGCGGAACCGCCGTCACTTCACCGGCCAGGGTCACGGCCGCGACCAGGTAGGCAAGCAGCGTCAATCCGACGTCGGCGAGGCGCTGCCGACGCGGCCACGGCTGCTCCTGGTCCTCGTCCACCCTCCCGAGCCTAGGAGAACTTCGGTCCTGCCGGGGCACATCGTCGCCGTTCGGCCAGTAGAACTAGCCATCTGGCTACTGCTGCCGGCCCGGGCCTGGCAGCAGGGTTGAAGACATGATCAGAAGCCTTCTCGCGTTGAGCCTGCTGGCTGTCGTGCCGGCGACCACATCTCCCCCGGCTCAGGACGTCGTCCATATCCATGACGGGTTGGTGCGTGGCGCGGTCGGGCCGTCGACGGTGACATACCAAGGCATTCCGTATGCCGCCGCGCCCGTCAAGGCGTTGCGGTGGCGACCGCCACAGCCGCCGGCGCGCTGGTCGGGCGTCCGGGACGCGTCGAAACCCACGCCGCCCTGCCCTCAGCTCGGTAATGACGGACAGCCGATGCCCACTGCGTCGGAGGACTGCCTGTACCTGCACGTGACGGTGCCGAAGGCAACGTCGAACGCGCCGCGACCGGTGATGGTGTGGTCGCACGGCGGCGGGTTCAACGCCGGCTCGGGGAGTCAGTACACGGCGACCTCGCTGGCAACCGAGGGCAACGTCATCGTGGTGACGGTCGACTTCCGGCTCGGTGTCTTCGGTAACTTCGGACTGCCCGGCCTGCCTGGATCTGGCACCTTCGGTCTGCAGGACCAGCAGGCCGCGCTGCGCTGGGTCCGGCAGAACATCGGCGCCTTCGGTGGAGATGCCCACAACGTGACGCTGTTCGGCGAGTCCGGTGGCGGGGTCGGGACTTGCGGACTGCTCACGTCACCGGCCACCCGTGGCTTGGTCGATCGCGCGATCATGGAGAGCGGCTCGTGCCTGCTCGACTGGCCGCGAAACGGTCTGCTCATGGGCATCCCGGCCGGTTCGTTCTGGCACTCGGTCACGCAGGTGCAGCAGACCGGCAAGGCCGCGGCGACGAAGCTCGGTTGCACCCGTAGCGCTGTCCTGAAGTGTCTGCGGAGATTGGACACGGCGAAGGTGTTCAGCCAGTCCGCCGCCTTCGGATCTCTTGCCTACAACACCCCGACGTTGCCGGTCGAGCCGGGGAAGGCGGTTCGGGCCGGCCTGTTCCCGAGGATCCCGATCCTGTCCGGTTACAACAAGGACGAGGGCCGTGCGATCGCGTCGATCGCGGAGCTCATGAGCAATCCGGTGACCGAGGGCAACTACCGCACACGGCTCACCGAGGCGTTCGGCGACCGGGCAGCCACGGTCCAGGCCGCGTACCCCGCATCCGCGTACAGCGGTGATCGGGCCGCGGCGCTGGCCTGGTCGGCGATGGACACAGACCGGGTCTTCGCCTGCACCCAGCAGGCCACGACAGCTGCCTTCGCGCGGCGGACCACGGCGTACTCCTACGAGTTCGCGGATCCGGCGGCACCGGGGTACGTGATGTTCCCGGCGGGCTTCCCCACTGGTTCGTCACACGGCGCGGAGTTGAACTACCTGTTCGACACGGCGGGCGGACCGTCGTACCAGCTGACGCCGGCCCAGCAGCAGCTCGCTGCCCAGCTGCGCCGCTACTGGACCAACTTCGCCCGCACCGGCAACCCGAACGGTCCCGGAACACCAACCTGGCCGCAGTGGCCGAGCACCCAGATCCTCGCTCCTGGTGGTACCCATCCGATCGATGACCGGGGCAACCACCACTGCGACCTGTGGTGATGGTCTAGCTGTGCCGACGGGCCATCCAGGCGCCGACGCCGACGGCTACGGCGGTGCCTCCGATGGCGGCTGCGGCCGCCTTCGGGTGCCGCTTGCTCATCGCCGGCAGATCCTTCATCGCACCGGGAACTTCCTTCATCTTCTGCCCGGCCTGACCGGCGGTCTCCTTGACGCGGTGCGGGACGTTCAGCCGGCGGCTGAGCTCCTGCACCGTGTCCGCGAGGTGCTGCCGGGTCTCCTCGAGGTCGACGCGGAGCGTCTCCGTGTCCGACATCGGCTCTCGGTGCGCCCCGTTCTTGGTGGTGCTCATGACGTGACCTTCCCTTCGGGCTGGTGTCCCTTGAGCGCTTCCAGATCCTCGTGCACGCCGTCGACGGCACGATGCGGTACGGGCGGGGTGGCACGCGTGACGTGCCGCTTGCCGAGCAAGGCCGCGACGGCCGCGATCGCGAACAGCACGGCGGCGATCGCCAGGGCCGACAGCCAGGCAGGCCACGCGGTGGCCAGGCCGAGGACGGCCGCGGCGATCAGCACGCCGAGCCCGTAGACCGCGACCGTGCCTGCTCCGCCGAAGAGCCCGGCGCCGACTCCGGCCTCCTTGCCCTTCTCCTTGAGCTCGGCCTTGGCCAGCTGCAGCTCGTCGCGAACCAGCCGGCTCAGGTCGCTGGTCACCTGACTCACCAGCGCACCGACGTTGTCGTTGTGGTTCTTCGGCTCGGCATCGTGCCGGGCGAGTTCCGGACGTATCGTCATGGCCGCCTCCCGTGTTCGGCTGACGACCCGGTACCCGATTCGCGTCACGCTACGCAGCCGAGGGCCCGGCGGACGGATCCGCCGGGCCCTCGTCGTGCTGGGTCGTGCTGGGTCGAGCTACTTCGAGCAGGTGTAGACGGCGGCGTTGTCGAGCCACCAGTTGGCCGGCAGCAGGTCGGCGAAGTCCTTGCCGTGCTCGGTCCAGCGGAACTTCAGCTGCTTGCCCTGGAAGTCGGTCAGGTCGAGCCGGCTGGTCTCCCAGCCGCCCGAGTTGCCGTGCCAGGCGGCCGGCTCGTCGGTGAAGTTCGGGTCGACGGTCGGGCCGTTGACCCACTTCAGGTCGGCGGTGTCCTTCCAGGTCGCGCCGCCGTTGTCGGAGTACTCCAGCGTCGACGTACCGGTCCGGACGCCGAAGATGATGAACACGTTGTAGAAGTTGTACGCGTGCGTGAAGCGCAGGTACGTCTTCGGGTTCTTGATCTTCGTGCCGTTCGCGGTCTGCAGGCTGATCGAGGTGTCCGGAGCGGTCACGACGCCGAGCATCGAGTCGTCACCGTCCAGCGAGTACGACGTGTCGACCAGCGAACCGTCCAGGCCCTCGGCCTTGCCGAGCACCCACCCCGCGTCGCGGACGACCTTGCCGTCCGGGTACTCGACGAAGCTGTCCTTGAACAGGTTCTTGGCCTTGGCACCGGCCGTGTCGCAGACCGGCGCCTGGGCCGGCTTGCCGACGGCCGGCTCGAAGTCCATCTCGGTCGCCTTGATGGCCAGCTCGACCTGGGCGCAGTCGGCCTTGGTCATGCCGGACTTCTTCTTCTTGGCCAGCTTGGCGCAGGTCGCCCGCAGCCCCTCGGCCAGGTCGCCGTAGTCCGCGCCGGTGGTGAGCACCTTCTGGGTCTCGTGCCACAGCACCTCGGAGCGGGCCAGGCCGATGCCGAGCATCTTCTGGCCGTTGAACGCGCCGCCGTCGGCGATCAAGTACGCCGCCTTGTTGCCGACGCCGGAGTTGAAGTGCACGCCGCCGTTGTCCTGGAAGAACTCGTCGTCGAACCAGTTCGCGCTGCGCATCCGGTCCGGGTCGCCGAACTTGGTCGGGTCGGACATGCTCCGGATCACGCCCAGGCTCGAGCCCTCGCCGATCTGCCAGCGGTTCGCCGCGGTGTCGTCCGCGGAACCGTTGGTCAGATCAACGAACTCGCCCATGATGTCGGACAGCGACTCGTTGATCGCGCCGGCCTCCCACAGATAGGCCAGGCCGGAGGTGTGCTGGGTGACGCCGTGGGTCAGCTCGTGACCGGTCACGTCGTCGGTGCTGACGCCCTCGCCGAAGGCCATCTGCTCGCCGTTCCAGAACGCGTTCGCGTACGGACAGCCGCCGTCGACGCAGATCCGGACGGTACCGCGCAGCGCCTTGCCCTTGCCGTCGCCGTAGTCGGCGCCGATCAGCTCGGTCAGGTCGGTGCCCAGCGACGCGTACGTGTCGGAGGTGTCACCGAAGTACTCGTAGACCTGGTTGACGTCCTGGATCGCCGACGGCGCCTCGCCGTCGGCGCGGGCCGACGGGAAGACGGTGCCGCAGCGGACGTCCTCGGCGCCGGTCTGGATGACGGTGTGGTTGGCGTCGCAGACCACCCGGTTCAGGTTCTCGTTCAGGCTCCAGGCAAGCAGCGCCTGCCCGGCCGAGGCGTGCACCATCGCCTGCCAGCGGACGTCGCCCGGGCCGGTCACCTCGAACAGGTAGACCGGGATCGCGGCCGAGCCCGGCGTACGGGTCATCAGGCCGAGGTCGAACCAGCGCGGCCCGTCCAGCTTGGCGGTCAGCTTGCCGGCGTCGAGCTTGGCGCGCTCCGCGACCGCCTTCACCGCGGCCTCGCTCGCCTTCGCCTTCGCCGCGTCGACCTGGCCGGCGGCCGGGAAGGCGCCGTACGTCGCCAGCGTGACCTCGCCGTTGGCGGACTCCAGCGCACCGGACTTGTCCAGGTTGGTGACGATCTGGCCGCCGTACACCGGGACGCCGTCGATGGTCTGCTGGAAGCGGGTCTGCGAGCCGTACTCCGACAGGGCGCTGCTGCTCGCCACCAGATCGGCCGGCCGCGCACCGAAGTACGGGGCAACCGCGTCGACCTGGGCCTTCGCGACCGCGAGCGCGTCCGGCTTGCTGGTCGCGGACCTGGCCGCCTTCGCGCCGACCGCGGCGGGCGCCTTCAGCGGCGTCGCCGGCCGGATCGAGTGCGCGCGACCGAGCTCGTCGCGCTTGGCGACGACACCGGCGCCACCGCCCTTCGGGGTGTCGAGCTGCCGGATCTCGGGGCCATTGGCAACCGACGTGACCGGAGCACTGCTGGCCAGACTTGGTGACGCGAGGGTGAGTGCGACTGCGCCGGCCGCGAGACCGGCCAGCCAGGAACGAACTTTCACGGGCTTCCTCCCAGTTCCGTTGGACACCGGGAACGCTGTCGAGCCCCCAAGCTCGTTCCCGGACGGAACGCCCGAACCCCACACGTAAGCGGGGGCGGACGCTTGCGTTGGCTGCACCCTGTCATCTGCCGAGTGCACAGTGCGAGCCTGAGTGATCTACGTCACACGGAGTCGAGGGAGAACCTTCACGCTCGACGCAGGGGTGAGATCGTCACCCACCAGGAGGAACACTATGAACACCGTCGTATCGAAGGACGGCACCACCATCGCCTACGACCGGCGCGGGACGGGGCCGGCGCTCGTCCTCGTCGACGGCGCGCTCTGCTCCCGCGCACAGGGCCCGATGCCCGCGGTCGCCGAGGCGCTCGCCGACCGGTTCACCGTCTACAACTACGACCGGCGCGGCCGCGGCGACTCCGGCGACGCCGGTGCGTACGAGGTCGACCGGGAGATCGAGGACCTCGCGGCCGTGATCGAGGCGGCCGGCGGGTCGGCGTACGTGTACGGCTCGTCGTCGGGCGCGGCGCTCGCGCTCCGGGCCGCCGCGGCCGGGCTGCCGATCGAGAAGCTGGTCGCGTTCGAGCCGCCGTACGTCGTCGACGACAGCCGGACCCAGATCCCACGCAGCTGGGTCGCCGACCTGGAGGCCCTCGAGCCGTCGGACGCGATCAAGTACTTCTTCACCAAGGGCATCGGCCTGCCCGGGATCTTCGTCACGATGATGAAGCTGATGCCGGCCTGGAAGCCGATGAAGGCGATCGCGCCCACCCTGCCCTACGACGCCCGGATCCTCGGCGGCAACTGCTTCGGCGACCCGATGGACGCGTCGCAGTGGGCGGCGATCCAGCAGCCGGTGCAGGTGGTGAACGGCGGGAAGAGCCCGGCCTGGATGAAGACGTCCACCCGGGCGCTCGCCGACGCGGTCCCGGGCGCGGAGCACACCGAAGTACCGGGTCAGAACCACGTGATCAAGGCCGCGGCGATCGCCCCGGTGATCGCCGACTTCTGCGGGTAACGGATCCCCGGGCCATCACAATCGCGCCCGCCGGCCCCGCGTGAGCGGGGAGCCGGCGGGCGCGACGGATTGTGATGGCGTGCAGATCCGCGAAGATCAGGCGCCGGTGATCAGCGCGCCGGCGCCGGCGCGGGCCGCGTCGAAGCGAGCTGACGCGTCGGCCCAGTTGACGACGTTCCACCAGGCCTTGACGTAGTCCGGCTTCACGTTCTTGTACTGCAGGTAGAACGCGTGCTCCCACATGTCCAGCATCGCGATCGGGGTCTGGCCGGCCGGCAGGTTGCCCTGCTGGTCGTACAGCTGGTGGATCAGCAGCCGGCTGCCCAGCGCGTCCCAGCCGAGGATGGCCCAGCCGGAGCCCTGGATCGTGGTCGCGCTCGCGGTGAAGTTCGCCTGGAAGCCGTCGAACGAGCCGAAGAACTCGTCGATCGCGGCACCCAGCTCGCCGTCCGGCTTGTCGCCGCCGTCCGGGGACAGGTTCTTCCAGAAGATCGAGTGGTTGACGTGCCCGCCGAGGTTGAAGGCGAGCGTCTTCTCCAGCCCGACGATCGACCCGAAGTCACCCTTGTCGCGGGCCTCGGCCAGCTTGTCCAGAGTGTCGTTCAGACCCTTCACGTAGGTCGCGTGGTGCTTGTCGTGGTGCAGCTCCATGATCTCGCCGGCGATACTCGGCGCGAGCGCGCTGTAGTCGTAGGGAAGATCGGGAAGCGTGTACGTGGTCAACTCTGCTCCTTCGTCGGGGCCCACCGGGGGCCGATATCTCCGATGTCCTGTTTCAGCGGCACCAGCTTGAAACTTCAACCACGGTTGAGGTCAAGGAACCACGTGGACGTCCGCGGCACCCTCATCGACCGGTGCCCGGCACGACCGCCTTCACACCCCTGCAACACGTACCGGACACCCCCAGCTTCACATACTCCACCCAGCGGCCCGCGGGCGAGTCTCACCGGGGCTGGTGAAGGACCTTCAACTCTGCGCGGAGCGCGTCGGCGAAGACCTCCGGCTGATCGGCGAACCCGGTGTGACCACCGGGGAAACGGCTGGGTTCGATGCCCAGCCGACCGGCCAGCGCCTCCGAGGTCCGCTCGCACAGCTGCCCGACCGAGTCCGCACCGATCCCGACGACCACCCGGGCCGCACGCAGCTTGTTTACGTCCGGCATCCACGTGATCGTCTCCCGCATCTCGTGCGAGAACCAGAACCGCTCTGCGGCGACCTGCTGCGGGTCGCGCTCGCCGCTGAACATCGCCTCGACGACCTCGTCCGGCACGCCGAGGTTCGCCAGCTGGAAGAACTGCTGCCACGCGCCGACCGCATCGCCGGCCAGGTAGTCGGCCATCAGCTTCTCGGACCTGGCCAGCAGCTCGTCACCGTCCTCGACCAGCCGGTCGAGCGGCGGCTCGTGGGCGATCACCGCGCGTACGGCGTCCAGGTGCTGCTGGGCGAGCGCCAGCACGGTGACCGCTCCCCCGCTCGAGCCGAGGACGACGGCGGGGCCCGCGTCGACGTGCCGGATCAGCCGGGCCAGATCGTCGGCCCGCTGCTCGGGGCGCGACGTACCGCCGGGATCGAGGGTGCTGCGCTTGATCCCTCGCGGATCGGTCGTCAGCACCGTGTAGTCACCGGCCAGCAGATCGGCCAGGGGTGCGAACGAGTCCGCGTCCATGGGTGCGCCGACCAGGACCACCAACGGCCCTGATCCGCGCACCTCGTAGTACAACTCCGCCTCGGGAACCTTCAGTGTGTTGTTCATGCCACCTCCACGAACGACGGTGGCACGAATGGACACTCAGTTCACGTAGAGGCCGGACTCCGGGTCGAAGTCCGCCTCGTCGACGACCCGGCGTACCTCGACCTCGGAGCCGAGCGCCTCGGCCAGCCGGGCGGCCCACTCGATCGCCTCGTCGCGGTTGCGGACCTCGACGACGATCACGCCGCCGATCAACTCCTTGGTCTCGGCGAACGGGCCGTCGGTGACGTTGCGCTTGCCGTCCTCGACCTTCACCCGGGCGCCGAGCGAACTGCGGTGCACGCCCTCCGCGAACAGCAGCACGCCCGCCTTCGACAGGGCCTCGACCACGTCTCCCACCCCCTCGGCCACCTCCGGCGACGGGAACTTCCCCGCCTCGGACCCGGCGTCCGCCTTGTTGATGATCATGTAGCGCATCGCTGCAGCTCCTCGTCGTGTCGATCGATCACTTACTCCCACGTCGATCGACCCTCCACCAGATCGACACGCAACCCGGATCAGGTAACCGATTCGTGCAGGCTCGCCCGGCCGCAGTCGCCGAGCCGTTCCTCAGCCGTCTGTCGCGGTACCGAAGGACGGGTCGTGGTGCCGCCGCCGACCGGGCTGCAGAGCTGCTCGCGCTGGGACCTGGCGGCGATCGGGCCGTGGGGTGCGACCACTACCCGTTCGTCGGTACTAGTTCGGCTGGTCGCCGGACGGGTTGTAGGCGCAGGCGTCGACCAGGTTCTGCGTGGGACCGGGCGGTGGGGTGGTCGTCGTGGTCATCGGCTTGCGGGTGCTCTTCGGGGTGAGCGGGGTGGTCGGCGTGACGGCGGGGGCCGGGGTGGACTCGAGGGCGTTCTCGACTGTGTCGCGGAGGGCCTGGTAGTCGGGGTGGAGGTACTTGAGCCGGAGCTTCTCGGAGTTCAGCGTCACGTTGGAGACGGTGCCGGACTTGACCTTGAGGGCCAGCTCGACCATCGCCGGGAGGAGCTCCTGCGGGATGTCGGTGCGGAGCAGATGCTGACCGGCCTTCGCGATCGCCTTGTACTTCGTGACGAGCGTCTGCGGATCCGCCGCGTCGACGATGCTCTTGATCACGCACCGCTGCCGGATCTGCCGCTGGTCGTCGTCGGCGCCGTACCGGCCGCGGGCGAACCACAGCGCGTGCCGGCCGTCGAGGTGCTGGTTCGGACCGGGCTCGATCCACTCCTTCGGCGGGATGTGCGAGCTGCTGATACCGCCCATCGCGACCCGCTCGTTGACGTTGACCTTGATCCCGCCGAGCGCGTCGACGATCTCCGGGAAGCTCTGCAGGTTCACCTGCAGGTAGTAGTCGAGCTTCAGCCCGATCGCCTCACCGACGGACTGCTTGACCACGTCCGCGCCCTCGTTGTCCGACGGGCCGAGGATGCCGGGGTGCGCGTCCGGGATGTTCTGGTACATCGCCGTCAGCATCCACTCCAGCCGCCCGTCGAGGCTGAGCCCCTCCTTGCCGAAGCCGTTCGGGTAGTACTTGTACAGCGGCGAGTCCTTCGGGAACGGCATGAAGGTCAGGTTCCGCGGGAGTGAGATCAGCGCCGTGTTGCCGGTCTTGGTGTCGATGCTCGCCACGATCACCGTGTCGGTCCGCACGCCCTCCCGGCTCGGTGCGTCGTCACCGCCGAGCAGCAGCAGGTTCAGCCGCGGTTTGCCCTCCCACGGGTCCTTGACGTTGACCGTCGTCGGCCGGGTCGCGCTCTTGCTCTCGCCCTGCGCCTGGAACACGTCCTGCACGAGCGTCCGCTGCGCGAGCACACTCTGTACGCCGACCGCGGCCGGCGCCGCGATCGCGAAGCAGAGGATGCCGACGAACCCGGCCCCGAGCGCCCGCCCGCCCGCGCCACCCGTTGCCGGACGCAACGACCGGTGCGACGCCACGATGACGACGATCCACAAGAACGCGACAGCGCCGATCACCACCGACGTCATCAGCAGCCGCCTCGGTACGACGGCGGCCGCGAGGACCTCGTCCCGGCGGGTCAGCCCGACGTACACGCCGAGGCCGACGAGCCCGAGGAAGAGGGTGAGTACGAACGCGCCGATCCGCCGGCGGCCGCCGATGATCAACCCGAGTCCTGGAAGCAGTGCGCCCAACAGGGTCAGCCCCAGCAACTTCGGCACCGATCGTGGCCGTCTCGTTGCCGCGCGCGCACGTCTCCCCATTGGCTCCCCTGTCGCCCGTCCCACTTCCAGTGTGCGCCAAGTACCACACCCTGTACCTCTTCAGACGTGTTACAGCGTTAATCGGTTGTCAATCGGCCGGATCCGGCCGGTAGGTTGACCGATCGTGCAGATTCTGGTGCTGGGTGGGAACGGGTTTGTCGGACGCGCGATCGTCGAGGACGCGCTGGCGCACGGAGCGGAGGTCGCGTCGTTCAGCCGCGGGAAGAGCGGAGCACCGCTGCCCGCGCAGGTCACCGAACTGGTCGGCGACCGGGAGACCGGGGACTACCATGCGCTCCGGACCGGCGAGTGGGACGCGGTGGTCGACCTGAGCGGCTTCCGGACCCGCGACGTCGACCAGGCGATGGACGTCCTCGGTGACCGGGTCGGGCGGTATGTGTTCGTCTCGAGCCACGCGGTGTACGTCCGGGACCTGCCGGCCGGCACCGACGAGACCGCTCCCCGGCGCGAGCCGATGCGGGACGCCGACGTACTCACGAACGACACGTACGGACCCTGCAAGGTCGCGTGCGAGGACGACGTGGTCGAGCGGTACGGCGACCGCGCGACGATCGTGCGTCCTGGCCGGGTGACGGGTCCCGGCGACTCGTCCGGCACCGCGCTGTACTGGATCCGCCGCGGTGCCCGTGGCGGCCGGGTCGCGCTCCCGACGAAGCCCGAGGCGCCGCTGCAACTCATCGACAGCCGGGATGTCGCGCGTCTCGTGGTGCAGCTGATCGCCGACGAGCGCGCCGGCGCGTTCAACGCGATCGGCCCGGACTCCACCATCGCCGAGCTCATCGAGTCCGCCGCCGAACTGTCGCACACGACGGTCGACATCGTCCCCGTCCCGTTCGACGCGGTGCCGCCCCGCTTCCCGTTGATGGACCCGGAGGCGGAGTGGGGCGAACGCCGCCGCAACCCGGCCAAGGCCCGCGCGGCCGGCATGTCCGTCACCCCGTTGCGGACGACGGTCGCCGACGTCCTCCAGTGGGACCACGACCGCGGTGCGCCTGAGCTCAACCTCGGCCTGACGCCCGACCAGGAAGAAGAACTACTCCGGCAGCGCTAGCGTCCGGCCAGCGTCCCGGGCGGCGTTGATCGAGCGGGTCAGCGTGTCCTTCAACGCGGTGGCCTCGTCGGCGAAGCCTTGGACGATGGACGTGTCGCCGACGGGCTCGGTGCGGGCGAGCAGCTCGATGTAGCGGTCGCCGTCCTCCAGCGCGGCTTCGGCGCGGAGGGCTGCGTCGGCGGAGCGAACCCGATCGGCGTACCGGTCCAGGAGATCCACCTTGCGCTTGATCGCGTCGACCGACAGGGCGAGGGCGCGACGTTGCGGGCCGAGTACGGCGTCCAGCTCGGCGGTCTCCATCCCGCGGGCGATGTCCTTCTGCCGGGCCCGCAGTACCGTCTGCTCGCGGAGCACCTGCGCGATGTCCCACAGTTGCTCGGGCAGCACGAGCTCGTTCTTCATCTCGTCCAGCAGGCCGCGCCGGGTAACTGTTGCCTCAAGCACCGTTCTCACCGCGCGCTGGGCCCGGCCGAGCAGCCGCGCGGCCGGCTCGTCGAAGTCTTCCGGCAGCAGGTACTTCCCGTGCTGGATCCGGACCGCCTTGTGCCCGCGGTCCTCGACCATCGACTTCACCAGGATCCCGCCGGTCGCCAATACGGCGACGCCCGCCAGCGCCACCGCGGCCCAGGCCGCCACCGCGGTCGGCAGGATCGCCGCCATCACGATCAGCGCCAGGATCCAGCCACCGACGCAGACCGCGAGCCACACCAGCAGCGTGCCGAACGTGTTCCCGGGCGCCACCGACCACGACGTCTGCCGTTTCGGCCGGGGCGCGTCGGCCGCGACGAACAACTCGGACCGGTGCTCGTACAACCGCCGTACGCCCACAGGCACACCCGGCGCGAACACAGGCTCCATCGCCACCTCCGGAGAACTCGTCAGCACTCAGCGTAAGGGGTGTCTGGTGCTCCCGCGCCGTAGCGAGCAGGTGCTCGGTGCGGTGCATCGGCGCGCGGGGGCGAGGTGCCGTGCCGAGTGCCGCGCAGTAGGCGCGGGAGCATCAGACACCCCTTCCCCGGGCAGACAGTCCGTCGAGGAAGACGGCGAGGCCGAACTCGAACAACTTGTCCAGGTCGTACTCGTAGTCGAACCCGTCCGCGAGCAGCTCGCGGAACGCGGGCAGATTTCCCAGCGCGATCATCGTGCCCAGCTTGTCCGCCTGCTCGGTGACCCACTCGTCCGCGGTCACGCCGGTGTCCTGCTCGGCCTGCATCTCGGCTTCCATCACCAGCGCCACACCGCGCACGTACGCGAACAAGCTGATCATGGTCGACAACGCCGCACTCTTCTCGAACCCGCGCAATGCCCGCAGCACCGCGTCCGTGTGCGGCAGCAACCGCGGGACCAACTGCGGCCGGCTCAGGCTGATCGCACTCGCCAGCCAGAGATGCCGCCGGTACGCCGCCCAGTGCACCCGCGCCACCATCGCGATCGCCTCCCGCCACTCGTCCGGCGCGGGCCCCAACGGGAACTCGCCGAGCGCCGCGTCGACCATCTGCACGACGAGCGCGTCCTTGCCCCCGACGTACCGGTACAGCGCCATCGTCGACACTCCGAGCTCGGCCGCGATCCGCCGCATCGACAGCGCCGCGAGGCCCTCGCCGTCCGCGATCGCGATCCCCATCCGCACGACCTCGTCGCGATTCAGCTCTGGTTGCTCGGTGCGGCGCGCGGCCCGCGGCGGCGGACCGACCACCGTGCCGACGCCGGGACTCGGATGCACGAGCCGCTCGGCCTGCAACGCCTGCAGCGCCTTGGTCGCGGTCGCCATCGCCACCCCGAAGTCCCGCACCAGCGCCCGCGTCGACGGCACCCGATCCCCCGGCCGCAACTCACCCGCCAGGATCCGCCGCCGCAGCTCGGCCGCGACCACCTCGTACTGCGTCATCGACCCCTCCCGAAATAGTGCGCATACATCGTACGCGCACTATCCCGGAACGAGACCCCTCCTGACATGTCAGCTTAGGTAAGGCTATCCTCTGGCGCATGCAGGAAACGATGGGGCTGACCGGCACCGAACTCTGCCTGGGGTATCACGGCCGGCGCGTGGTCGACAGCGCCTCGCTCCACCTCGAGCCCGCTCACGTGACCGCGCTCGTCGGCCCCAACGGCAGCGGCAAGTCGACGCTGCTGCGGGCCCTTGCCCGCTTGCACCACCCCGACGCCGGCAGCATCACCTTCCCCGGCAGCGGGAACGCGCTCGACCTGTCGGCGAAGGAGTTCGCCCGCAAGGTCACGCTGCTCTCGCAGTCCCGGCCGACCCCGAACGGCGTGAGCGTCCGCGACGTCGTCGGGTACGGGCGTCATCCGCATCGCAGCCGTTGGCGCAACGACGACGCGGACGGCCCGCGGGCGATCGAGCACGCGATGGCGGTCACCGGTGTCACGTCGATGGCCGAGCGCGCGGTCGACGAACTGTCCGGCGGCGAGTTGCAGCGCGTCTGGCTCGCGACCTGCCTCGCCCAGGACACCGGCGTCCTGCTGCTCGACGAACCGACCACGTTCCTCGACCTGCGGTACCAGATCGAGATCCTCGACCTGATGTGCGACCTCGCGGACGAGCACGGGGTCGCGGTCGGCGTCGTACTGCACGACCTGAACCAGGCCGCCGCGGTGGCGGACCGGATCGCACTACTCGATCAGGGGCGGGTACGTGCGACCGGTACGCCGGAAGAGGTACTGCGGGCCGATGCGCTCACCGAGACGTACGGCATCACCATCGAGGTCGGCACCGATCCGGCCACCGGCCTCGTCACCACCCGGCCCATCGGCAAGCACCTGACCCGTGTCACGACGATCTGAAAGTCATCCTGATGAGACGAACCGCCATCGCTCTGGTCGCTGCTGCCCTCCTGGGCCTGACCGCCTGCGGCACGAGCGAACCAGCCGCCTCCAACGACGCCAGTGACGCGGCCGCCCAGCCGGTCTCGCTGACCGACGCGCGGAACAAGAAGCTGGACCTGAAGGCACCGGCCACCAAGGTGGTCGCGCTGGAGTGGAACGCCGCCGAGAACCTGGTCTCGCTCGGCGTGATGCCGGTCGGCGTCGCGGACACCAAGGGGTACACGAATTGGGTGACCGCGGCGAGGCTGGACCCGTCGGTCAAAGATGTCGGCACCCGCGGTGAGGCGAGCGTCGACGCGATCGTTGCCCTCAACCCCGATCTGGTGATCACCACCACCGACGAGGCGGCGAACACGATCACGCAACTGGAGAAGGCCGCGCCGGTGCTGGTGATCCGTGGTGCGGACGCCGCGAACGCGATCCCGCAGATGAAGACCAACCTGGACCTCGTCGGCCAGGCGGTCGGGAAGGCGGAGCAGGCCAAGCAGCTGACCGCCGACTTCGACAAGGCGCTTGCCGACGGCAAGCAGAAGATCGCCGACGCGGGCAAGGCCGGGACCGGCTTCACGATGGCGGACGGGTGGAAGCAGGGCAGCACGATCTCGATCCGGATGTACACGAGCGGATCGCTGCTCGGTGCGGTCACGACCGAGCTGGGCCTGAAGAACGGGTGGACCGGCGCCGGCGACAAGGACTACGGGCTGGCGCAGACCGACCTCGAGGGGCTGACGAAGCTGCCGGACGGCAACTTCCTCTACATCGCGAACAAGAACGACGGCGGCGATGTCTTCGGCGGCGACCTGGCCGGCAACGCGATCTGGAAGAACCTCCCGTTCGTCAAGACCGACAAGGTCCACCGCCTCCCGGACGGCATCTGGATGTTCGGCGGCCCGAAGTCCACCGAGCAGTTCATCGACGCCGCGGTCCAGGCAGTCACCTCTTGACCCAGCAGGAGGCCGTTCAGTCTGTTCCCTTGGCTGTTCCGGTTCGCCGGTTGCAGGTCACCGGGGTGTTTGTGGTTGCCCTGGCGGCGATCGTGGTGCTGGCCGGTGTGCATCTGACCCAAGGCACCTCCTCGGTGGGGGCCGGGGATCTGGTGCGGCTGGCGCTCGGCCAGGGGACCGACAACGCCGCGAACGTGCTTGTCGCGTCGCGGTTGCCTCGGTTGCTGGCCGGGGCTCTGGTGGGGGTGGCGCTGGGGGTGGCCGGCGCCGGGTTGCAGTCGTTGGCCCGGAACCCGCTGGCGTCGCCGGACACGTTGGGGGTCAACGCGGGGGCGTATCTGGCGGTTGTGGTGGTGGCGGCGTTCGGGGTGTCGCTGCCGGTGCTGCCCGCCGGTGGGGTGGCGTTCGTCGGCGGACTGGCAGCTGCGGGGTTGGTGCTGGTCCTGTCGGCGGGCGGCTCCACCGGGCCGACCCGGCTGATTCTGGCCGGGTCGGCGGTCGCGATGGCGCTCGCCGGGGTGACCACGTTGCTTCTGCTGCTGTACCGCGAGGAGACGGTCGGCACCTTCGCCTGGGGCGCCGGCACGCTGGTGCAGACCGACCTGCGTGCGGTCACCCAGATGGCGCCGATCGTTGCCCTCGGCATCCTCGCCGCGTTCCTGCTGGCGGCGAAGCTCGACATCCTTGCCCTCGGCGACGACACCGCGTCCGTCCTCGGCGTGAACGTACGCCGGATCCGCGTCCTGACCACCCTCGTCACCGTCATGCTCTCCGCGGCCGCCGTCACGGTCGCGGGACCGGTCGGTTTCGTCGGCCTGGTCGCGCCGGTCCTCGTCCGCCTGGTCGCCCCGATCGTCCCCGGCCTGCTCCGGCACCGGGTCCTCCTCCCGCTCTCCGGTCTCGCCGGCGTCCTCGTCGTACTCGCCTCGGACGTCGTACTTCGGGCCGCGTTCGGCGGGCAGGCCGGCGTCGAGATCCCGACCGGCATCATGACGATGGTCGTCGGTGCGATCGTCCTGATCTGGCTGGCCCGACGCCACCGCGACTCAGGGCCGAGCCGCTCCCCCGGCGGGACGAGCTCCGGTCTGCGCAGTCGCCGTACCTTCTGGATCGTGACCGCGGCGCTCGCCGTGCTGCTGATCGCCGCGGCGGTCGGCGCGCTGCTGACCGGCGACGCGCTCCTCCGCACCGGCGACCTCGCGAACTGGATCAACGGCGCCTCCGGCCGCGCGATCACCTTCGTGCTGGACCAGCGGTTTCCCCGCGTCGTGTCGGCGCTGCTCTGCGGGGCCGCCCTCGCCATCGCCGGTACGACGGTGCAGGCGGTGTGCCGCAACCCGCTGGCTGAGCCGGGCATCCTCGGTATCACCGGCGGCGCCGGCGTCGGCGCGATCGCCACGCTCATCCTGTTGCCGTCAGCAAGCATCTGGCTGCTCTCCGGCGTCGCCGCGGTCGCCGCGGTCGTCACCTTCGGGCTGGTCTATCTGATCTCGTGGCGTGGCGGGCTGAGCTCCGACCGACTGGTGCTGATCGGCGTCGGCGTCTCGTCCGTCGCCACGGCGATCATCACGCTGCTGATCGTCGCGACGGACCCGTGGAATCTCAGTCTGGCGATGACGTGGTTGTCGGGGAGCACATACGGACGGACGCTGCCGCAGGTTCTACCGCTCGCGATCGCACTGATAGTCCTGACTCCAGTTGTTGCGCATGCCCGGCGGGAGCTGGATCTGCTCGCGTTGGACGACGATGTGCCGCGGATTCTGGGGGTGCGGCTGGAGCGGACCCGGCTGCTGATGTTGCTGGCCGCGGCTCTGCTGACCGCAGCTGCCGTGTCCGCGATCGGCGTGGTCGGATTCGTCGGGCTCGTCGCCCCACACGCCGCTCGGGCACTGGTCGGCGGCCGGCACGCCCGGATCCTGCCGGTCGCGGCTCTGCTCGGCGCCATCCTGGTGAGCGTCGCCGACAGCCTCGGCCGTACCGTCCTCGCCCCCGCCCAGATCCCGGCCGGCCTGCTGACCGCCCTGATCGGAGCGCCGTACTTCGTCTACCTGCTCTGGAGGACCCGGGTGCCTACCAGCTGACGCCGTGTCAAGATGGGCGGCATGCTGCGCGAACTGCACCTCACCGGCAACCCGGACGCCGACAAGTTGCTCAACGACGACCCGTTCGCCTTGCTGGTCGGGATGCTCCTGGACCAGCAGTACCCGATGGAGCACGCCTTCTCCGGCCCGTGGAAGATCGCGAACCGGATGGACGGGTTCGACCTGCACAAGATCGCCGCGTCCGACCTGGAGACCTTCGTCGAGCTCTGCGTGACGCCGCCGGCCATCCATCGGTACGGCGGCTCGATGGGCCGCCGGGTGCACGCGCTGGCGCAGCACATCATCGACACCTACGACGGCGAGACCGAGAACATCTGGCTGAGCGGCCGCCCGAAGCCGGACGGCGCCGAGGTGCTGAAGCGGTTGAAGGCGCTGCCCGGGTTCGGCGAGCAGAAGGCGAAGATCTTCCTCGCGATGCTCGGCAAACAGCGCGGCGTACAGCCCAAGGGCTGGCGCGAAGCCGCCGGGCACTACGGCGACCGGGGCTCGCACCGCTCGATCGCCGATGTCACCGACGCGGCCTCCCTGGTCCAGGTCCGCAACTTCAAGAAGGCCGCGAAGGCCTCCGCCAAGGAAGTCGCCGGCGCCTAGACCCCCGCGACACCGGAGCCCGACCTGTTGCAGGCCAGGCTCGCTGCGTGCGGGTTGTCCCTTGTGAACCGCGCGGTTTCCTGCAGGAGGCGACATACCGCCTTATGCTCGGCAGTGCGCCACGGGAGGAGAGCGGATGGACATCCGGGATCTGGATCGTCGGGCCGGCGCAGTGCTCGGGGAAGTCGTGATGCAGGTGCGGACCGAGCACCTGTGGTTCCCCACCCCCTGCCCGGACTGGACCGTCCGGGGCCTGCTCCGTCATCTGGTCAGCCAGAACGAAGGCCTCGCGGCCGCCGCGCTGAACGGCTCGGCCTCGATCCACACCTGGAACGGCGGCCGCCTCGCCGACAACCCGGCCGGCGCGTACCGCCGGTCGAACGTGCGGGTCGCGGATGCCTTCGCCGACGGCGGCGCACTGGACCGGCTGGTGGAGGTGCGCGAGTTCGGCTCGTTCCCGCGCCGGATCGCGCTGACCTTCCACCAACTCGACTGCGTCGTCCACGCCTGGGACCTGGCCCGCGCGATCGACGTCCCGTACAACCCGCCGCCGGACATGGTCGAGATGGCGCTCACGCTGGCCCGCCGCATCCCCGACACCGAGGGCAACCGCGGCCCCGGCTACGCGTTCGACCGGACCGTGAAGGTCTCCGCGTCTGCTCCCGACCTCGACCAGCTACTGGGCCTGCTCGGTCGCAACCCGGAGTGGGTGTCCCCGCTCGACTGAATACTCGGGCAGGTCGATCGCGTCGGGCTTCGCGAGCGTCATCTTCGTCAGCGCACCGGCCATCAGCCGGGACGTCATCGCCCGCAACACGAAGTCGCGGTACCGGATCCCGAATGACGACATCGGCATCGCCATCTTGATCCCGCCCGGCGGCAGCTCCATCCGCTGATCGGCGTACGCCTGCATCCGGGCCTGGTACGCCGGGAACGCGCGGACGTGGTCGCCGTCGACCGCGGCCAGCTCCCCCGCGAGGACGTACGCCCCGACGAGCGAGAGCGCCGTACCGTGACCGGCCATCGGCGAGCCGCAGTACCCGGCGTCGCCGACGAGCGCGATCCGGCCACGAGACCACTGCGGTACGACGACGCGGCTGGTGCTGTCCAAGTAGAAGTCGTCGGCCTTGTCGAGCTGGTTCAAGATCTGCGACGTGTGCCAGCCGAGCCCGGCGAACTGCTCCCGCACCAACTGCTTCTGCGCCGCGACGTCGCGCCGGTCGTAGCTGATCACCGGCGACCGGAAGCTCAGCAACGCCCTCGCGAACCGCGGATCGTGATCCGGCCGCAGCCCGACCCACCGACCGCGCGGCGCGGTGTACACCTTGAACCAGTGGTCCAGCGGCTCGGGCGTCTCGACGGTGAAGTACGACGTGTAGCCGCCGAGGTGCTGCACGAACTCCTCCTCGGGACCGAACGCGAGCCGCCGGACCCGCGAGTGCACCCCGTCCGCGCCGATCACCAGATCGAACCGCCTCTGCGTCCCACTCGCCAATGTCACGTCGACGCCGGTCGTGTCCTGGTGCAGCTGGGTGATCGAGTCGCCGTACACGTACTCCACCTCAGCCGTCGCCTCGGTCAGGATCGCGGCCAGGTCGCCTCGCAGGATCTCGATCTCCGCGACCGGCCCGGCACCGTCCATCAGCTCGGCGTGCATCACCGCGGACCGCCGGCCGTCGGCCCGCACGTACTCGAGCCCACGCTCGTGCATCTTCCGCTCCGCGATTGCCGGCATCACGCCCATCCGCTCGGCGACCACCCGGGACACTCCCCGCAGGTCGACAGTCTGCCCGCCCGGCCGCGGCCCCGGCGCAATCTCGACAACCGTCGGCGCGAACCCGAACCGCCGCAACCAGAACGCCAACGCCGGCCCAGCAATCCCGCCACCAGAGATCAGAACAGTCTTCATCGGTCACCCCTTTGACTAGTGCGCGTACGCCGTAAACGGTGCACTAGCCGGAGCGGTGGCCGCCAGCGCGCACTAGTGCACCGGGGGCACAGCGGTACCGACGGACGGGTAGTGGTAGCCGAATCGCCTGTCGCTCCGAGGCCGCGGAGCCTGGGGACGGCTGAGCGGCGGGACCACTACCCGTTGGTCGGTACCGGTCAGAGGGTCAGCGCGAGCCTGGTCGCCTGGTCGATGGCGCGTTTGGCATCCAGCTCGGCGGCGACGTCGGCGCCGCCGATGACATGGACCGGGCGGCCGGTTGCCTGCAGTGCCTCTGCGAGGTCGCGGACCGGCTCCTGGCCGGCGCAGACGACGACGGTGTCGACGGCGAGGACGCGTGGCTTCTCGCGCTTGGGCCCGAAGGTGAGGTGCAGGCCCTCGTCGTCGATGCGCTCGTAGTTGACGCCGCGCAGCAGCTCGACCTGCTTGTTCTTCAGCGCGGCCCGGTGCACCCAGCCCGTGGTCTTGCCGAGGCCGGCGCCGATCTTCCCGGGTTTGCGCTGCAGCAGGTACACCTTCCGCGGCGACGGCTCCGGGTGCGGTACGCCGAGCGCACCGGCGAGCTTGGTCGGATCGCCAACGCCCCACTCCGCCTTCCACGCGTCCAGATCCAGCGTGGGCGACTCCGGCGTGGTCAGGAACTCGCTGACATCCACGCCGATCCCGCCTGCCCCGATCACCGCGACCGTGTCGCCGACCGGTCTCCCCTCCCGTACGACGTCGGCGTACGAGAGGACCGTCGGGTGGTCGATACCGGGGATCGCCGGCACCCTCGGCACGACCCCGGTCGCGAGCACGATCTCGTCGAAGCCGGCCAGATCCTCGACGCTCGCGCGGTGGCCGAGGTGCAGCTTGACCCCGGTGAGCTCGAGCCGCCGCCGGTAGTACCGGATCGTCTCGGCGAACTCCTCCTTGCCCGGGATCCGCCGCGCGATCCCGAACAGCCCGCCGATCTCGGCATCCGCCTCGAACAGCTCGACCTGATGTCCCCGCTCGGCCGCCGTCACCGCCGCAGCCAGCCCGGCCGGTCCCGCACCGACAACCGCGATGCTCTTGGTACGACGGGTCGGCAGCAACCGCAGCTCGGTCTCGCGGGCGGCCCGCGGGTTGACCATGCAGCTGGCCTTCTTCTTCGCGAACACGTGGTCCAGACACGCCTGGTTGCAGGCGATGCAGACATTGATCTCGTCGGCCCGGTCAGTCGTTGCCTTCAGCACCCACTCTGGATCGGCCAGGAACGGGCGGGCCATGCTGACCAGGTCGGCGTCACCACGCGCCAGCACTTCCTCGGCCACCTGCGGCAGGTTGATCCGGTTCGAGGTGACGACCGGAATGCGCACGTGCGGCTTGAACGCCGCGGTCACCGAGGTGAAGGCCGCGCGCGGCACCGAGGTGACGATGGTCGGGACGCGGGCCTCGTGCCAACCGATGCCGGTGTTGATGATCGACGCACCGGCGGCCTCGATCTCCTTGCCCAGCGCAACCACGTCGTCCCAGGTCTGACCACCCTCGACCAGGTCGGCCATCGAGAGCCGGTAGATGATCAGGAAGTCGTCGCCGACCCGCTGCCTGGTCCGCCGGACGATCTCGACGGCGATCCGGCGCCGGTTCTCCGGACTGCCGCCCCAGCGGTCGGTCCGCTTGTTCGTGCGCTCGGACAGGAACTGGTTGATGAAGTACCCCTCGGAGCCCATGATCTCGACACCGTCGTACCCGGCCTCGCGGGCCAGCGCGGCGCAGTCGACGTACGCCGTGATCTGTTTCAGCACCCCGCGGTCGGAGAGGGCACGCGGTTTGAAGGGGTTGATCGGAGCCTTCAGCGCGGAGGCCGAGACGCTGAACGGGTGGTACGAATAGCGGCCGGCGTGCAGGATCTGCAACGCGATGCGGCCGCCGGCTTCGTGGACCGCATCGGTGAGGATGCGATGCCGGCGAGCCTGGCGGCGGCTGGTCAGCATCGACCCGAAGGGCGTCAGCCAGCCGGTCCGGTTCGGCGCGTAGCCGCCCGTCACCATCAGGCCGACCCCGCCACGCGCCCGCTCGGCGAAGTACGCCGCCAGCTTCGGCAGGTCGCTCAACCGGTCCTCGAGGCCGGTGTGCATCGACCCCATGATCACGCGGTTCGGCAGCACCACATGCCCGAGGTCCAGCGGCTCGAGCAAGTGCGGGTACGCGCTCATGGTTTGTCCTTCCGGAGGGCGTCGATCACTTCGTCGCACCACTGCACGAACGACTCCTCGGTGCGGATGCCACCACGCAGGACGAGGTACTGGTGGAGGTCGCGGCCGTGCAGGGTGGTCGGCTTCGGGAAGTCGCGCTTCTGGATCCCGCGGTACACCTCGAGGCGGGTCGCGTGCTCGACCCGGTGCCGCTCGATCTCCTTGAAGACGACATCCACCGAGCCGAGCGAGGCGCCACGGAGCTTCACGCCGAGACCGTCCCGCAGTACGGCGGGGTCCTCCGGCTCCGCCAGCCAACGGGAGAGCTCGGCCCGTCCCGAGGCCGCGACCCGGTAGACCTTCTTGTCCGGTCGCCCGTCCTGGGCGATCTCGGTGTGCGTCACCCAGCCGGCGTCGTCCATCCGCCGCAGCACCCGGTAGATCTGCTGATGCGTGGCCGGCCAGAAGTAGCCGATCGACCGGTCGAACCGCCGGGCGAGCTCGTAGCCGGACCCGGCGCGCTCGGTCAGCGAGACCAGGATCGCGTGCTCCAGCGCCATCCCCGGAGCGTACCTATGCAACTCGTTGCACTGCACCTGATTGCAACCTGGATCACATCCAGGGACCGGGCCGGGCGCTCGGGGTTTGAGAGAATGGTTGCAGACGCCATCTATTGATCGGAGCCTCATGAATCACCCGACCAAGACGACGTTGCCAGGAATCGGCACGCGGTACGACCTGATCACCGAAGCCGGCAGACACGTCTCGGTGGTGGTCCACAACGACGGCCGGCGGTTCCTCGGGTTCCATGATCCGGACGACGACGACACCTGTCAGGCCACGGTCCCGCTCGGCCAGGGCGAGGCAGCGGCGCTGGCGCAACTGCTGGTCCCGGCGCCGATCGACCCGGTCCGCGGCGAGATCGAGATCGACCTGGTCACCGAGCACATCCCGGTCACGGCCAGGTCGCCGTACGCCGGCCGCACGCTCGGGGACACCCAGGCGCGCAGCCGGACCGGCGCGTCGATCGTCGCGGTACTGCGGCGCACGGGGGCGACGCCGTCGCCGACGCCGGACTTCCGCTTCGCGATCGGCGACACCCTGGTCGTGGTCGGCACCCGCGAGGGCGTGGACGCCGTGACCGACCTGATCGCGGGTGGGTGACATGCACGAGAACATCACCGCCCTGCTGATCGAGCTCGGGGCGGTCATCCTTGCCCTGGGCATCCTCGGCCGGATCGCCGGACGGCTCGGCTTCTCACCGATCCCCCTGTACCTGCTGGCCGGGCTCGCCTTCGGGCACGGCGGATTGTTGCCGTTGGCAGCGAGTGAGGAATTCGTTGCCACCGGCGCCGAGATCGGCGTGATCCTGCTGCTGTTGCTGCTCGGGCTCGAGTACACCGCCTCGGATCTGGTGGGCACGCTGAAGACGCAGTACGTGTCGGGTGCGGTCGACTTCCTGCTGAACGCGTTGCCCGGCGCCGCCGTGGCTCTGCTGCTCGGTTGGGGTCCGGTGGCGGCGGTCGCGCTGGCCGGTGTCACGTGGATCTCGTCGTCGGGCGTGATCGCGAAGGTGGTCGGGGACCTGGGCCGATTGGGCAACCGCGAGACCCCTGTCGTACTGGGCATCCTGGTGCTCGAAGACCTTTCGATGGCGGTCTACCTGCCGATCCTCACCGCACTGCTGGCAGGCGTCGGGCTGGCCGGCGGCAGCATGACGCTGCTGATCTCCCTCGGCACGGTGAGCGTCGTCCTGTTCATCGCGCTTCGGTACGGGCGCGTGATCAGCCGAGCGGTGTCGTCGGACAACCCGGAGATGCTGCTGCTCGTCGTCCTCGGCCTCACGTTGCTCGTGGCCGGGATCGCGCAGCATCTGCAGGTGTCGGCGGCGGTCGGGGCGTTCCTGGTCGGGATCGCGTTGTCCGGCGAGGTCGTGCATGGTGCCCGCAGTCTCCTGAGCCCGCTGCGCGATCTGTTCGCCGCGGTGTTCTTCGTGTTCTTCGGGCTGAGCACGGACCCGGCGAAGATCCCGCCGGTGCTGGCGATCGCCTTCGGGCTGGCCGTCCTCACCGCGCTCACCAAGATCGCCACCGGCTGGTACGCCGCCCGCCGCGCCGGCATCTCGACGGCCGGACGCTGGCGGGCCGGCGGGACATTGGTGGCCCGTGGCGAGTTCTCGATCGTCATCGCGGGGCTGGCCGTCGGGGTCGAGCCGAAGCTCGGTCCGCTCGCGACGGCGTACGTCCTGATCCTGGTCATCCTCGGCCCGGTCGCCGCCCGCTACACCGAGCCGCTCGCCCGCCGGCTGTTCAAGCGCGGATCGCCGGCACTCACCAAACCAGTCGCCGAGGAGCGTGACCGCCAGCCGCAGGCGTGAACCCGCCGGCGGACGATCAGTTGATGAGTGGCTGGAGTCCGCACTCGTGATCGAGGAGGGCGCGTTTGCGTTCGATGCCGCCGCCGTAGCCGGTGAGGCTGCCGGTCGAGCCGACCAGGCGGTGGCACGGGACGATGATGCTGATCGGGTTCTTCCCGTTCGCGAGGCCGACCGCCCGGGCCGACTGCGGCTTCAGCCCGAGCGCGGTGGCGAGACCGCCGTACGTGGTGGTCTCGCCGTACGGGATGGTCTGGAGCGCGGTCCAGATCTGGCGCTGGAACGGCGTGCCGACGAGGTGGAGCGGTACGTCGAAGGTCGTGCGGCCGTGGTGGAAGTACTCGTCCAGCTCCTCGGCCACCGCCGGCAGAGTCGCGTCGTCCCGGTCGCCGAAGCCGGCTTCCTCGGGACGGTAGCGCTGCTGGTCCATGTACAGGCCGGTCAACTCGCCCGCATCGGTCCCCACCAGGGTGAGTGGACCGAGCGGGCTGTCGATGACGGCATACGTCACTGGGTGGACTCCCACTGGGCGCGGTTGATCCGGTAGAGCACGTGGCGCTGCAGGCGGTGGCCCTTCTCGATGCGCGGGTGGTCGAAGTCGCCGGCCTCGTCGTGCACCATCCCGATCCGCTGCATCACCCGCTGCGAGGGCAGATTCGGGGTCGCGGTGAACGAGACGATCTCCTCCAGTCCGGCCGGTCCGAACCCATGTGCCAACGCGGCCCGGGCCGCCTCGGTCGCATAACCGTTGCCCCAGGCACCTTTCGCCAGGCGCCAGCCGATCTCGACCCCGGGCAGGAACGGCGCCTCGAAGCTCGGCACGTTCAGACCGGTGAAGCCGATGAACTCACCGGTGTCCTTCACCTCCATCGCCCACAACCCCCAACCGCGGCCGTCGAGGTGCGGGATGTTCAGGTCGATCAGGGCGTCGCTCTGCTCACGCGTCTGCAGGGCCGGGAAGTGCTCCATCACCGCGGGGTCGGCGTTCAAGGCGGCGAACGGCTCCCGATCGGAGTCACGCCACTGGCGGAGCAACAGACGGTCGGTGGTCAGGTCGGTCATTCTCACTCCGGAATCTTGTTGATCGCGTGGTCACCGGTGGCCCACAGGTACTGCACGGCGTACGCACGCCAAGGCCGCCACGCGCGGGCGTGGTCGGTCAGGAGTTTGGGGGCCTCGGACAAGCCTAGGTCACGGGCGGCGTACCGGATACCTAAATCACTGGCCACAAAGGCATCCGGGTCACCGAGCGCGCGCATCGCGATCGACTCGACCGTCCACGGTCCGATCCCCGGCAGCGCGGTCAGCTGCTCCCGCGCGCGATCCCAGTCCGCACCGGCGCCGAGGTCGATCTCCCCGGCGGCGAGTGTTTCGATCAGCGTCATCAGCGTCGTCCGCCGGGACCTCGGAAACGCCAGCGTCTCCGGGTCGACGCCGGCCAGCGCCTGCATCGTCGGGAACAGATGGGTGAGTCCACCGGCCGCATCCTCGATCGGCTCGCCGTGCTGGAGCACCAGGCGATGCGCGTGCGTCCGCGCCGCCGCGGTGGACACCTGCTGACCGAGCACCGCGCGGACGGCGAACTCCTCGCCGTCGACCGTGTGCGGAACGCGTCGGCCCGGCGCCTTCACGATCAGCGGCGCGAGCACCGGGTCCTCGCTGAGCAGGTCGTCGACCGCGATCGGATCCGCGTCGAGGTCGAGCATCCGCCGGCAACGGCTGATCGCGATCGCGAGATCGCGCTGATCGGTGAGCGAGAGTTGGCAGGCGATGTGGTCGGGCATCGGACGCAACGCGACCACGCCGTGACCGTGCGGGAGCCGCAGGGTGCGCCGGTAGTGGCCGTCGCGCCACTCCTCGACGCCCGGCACGCCGGTCGCGATCAGGTGGCCGAACAGGTTGTCCGGTGTCAGTGGCGCGCGGAACGGGAGTCGCAGCGAGATCGTGCCCGGCGCGGACGACGTCGTACCCCGGCGGGCACGGCGGCGGAGCTCGGTCGGCGCGAGCGCGAAGACCTCTTGCACGGTCTCGTTGAACGTCCGCACGCTCGAGAACCCGGCGGCGAACGCGACGTCCGCCATCTGCAGGTCGCTCGTCTCGATCAACAGGCGGGCGGTCTGTGCACGCTGCGCCCTCGCGAGCGCGAGCGGCCCGGCGCCGAGCTCGGCCTGGAGTTGTCGCTGCACCTGGCGCACGCTGTACCCGAGCTGGCCGGCGAGGCCAGGTACGCCGTCACGGTCGACGACGCCGTCCGCGATCAGGCGCATCGCCCGGGCCACCAGGTCGGCGCGGTCGTTCCACTCCGGGGAGCCCGGGCTCGCGTCCGGACGGCACCGCTTGCACGCGCGGAACCCGGCCTGCTGCGCCGCGGCCGCGCTCGGGTAGAACCGCATGTTCTCGACCTTCGGCGGCACCACCGGACAGCTCGGCCGGCAGTAGATCTTCGTGGTCAGAACAGCCGTGAAGAACCACCCGTCGAACCGCGCGTCCTTGGACTGCACGGCCCGGATGCATCGCTCCCTGCACTCGTACACGTCCTCCAGCATCCCTGCCGGCACCGACAGTCTCTAGCGGTTTTACGACATGGAGGTGGGACGGGGTCGCGAAATTGCGACGGCAGGATCCGGTGGCGGATTCTCGCCAGCCTTGCCCCGGTGACGTCGCGTGGACTTGACCACATGAACGAACTGCTTGGCAAGAAGGCCCTGGTAACCGGTGGCAGCCGCGGGATCGGCGCGGCGACCGCGATCGCGTTGGCGGAGCGTGGCGCCGACGTCGCGATCACGTACAACGCATCCGCCGACGCGGCGGCGAAGGTGGTGAAGGAGATCGAGTCCCTCGGACGGCGCAGCGTCGCGCTGGCGGTCGACGCGGCGGACGCGATCGCGGTCGGCGACGGCGTACGCCGGGCCGCGAATTCCCTTGGTGGGTTGGACATCCTGGTGAACAACGCCGGTATCGGGGCGATCGCGCCGATCGGCGAGCTGACGCTGGATGACGTGGATCGGGTACTCGCGGTGAATGTGCGCGGTGTGTACGCCGCCACGCAGGCCGCCGTACCGCTGCTCGCCGACGGCGGTCGGCTGATCCACCTGGGCAGCTGCGTCTCCGGCCGGGTCACCACCCCCGGGATGACGCTGTACGGGATGAGCAAGTCCGCTGTCACCGGGCTCAGCAAGGCGCTGGCCCGCGAGCTCGGGCCGCGCCGCATCACCTCGAACGTCGTCCGGCCCGGCCCGATCAACACCGACATGAATCCGGCCGACGGCCCTTTCGCCGCCGTCCAGATCGCCAACCTCGCGATCGACCGCTTCGGCAACTCCACCGAGATCGCCGCCGCTGTCGCCTACCTCGCCGGTCCTGATGCCGCCTACATCACCGGCACCGAGCTCACCATCGACGGCGGCCACACCGCCTGAGCACAGCCTGTCGGTGGACCCGGCTAGCGTCTGGGGATGAAGTTCTCGGTGACGGTCGGGGCGGTGGGTGCGGGGCGGGATCCGCGTGGGTTGGCGGAGCTTGCCCGGATGGTTGAGGAGTGTGGCTGGGACGCGTTGTTCCTGGAGGATTCTCGTCTACCAGGGCGACGCGTCCCAGCCGACGTACGACCCTTGGATCTGCATGGCGGCGATGGCGGTGGCGACAGAGCGGATCCGGATCGGTACGACGGTGACGCCGCTGCCCCGGCGCCGGCCGTGGAAGGTTGCGGCGGAGGCGGTTGCGCTGGATCACCTCTCGGACGGGAGGTTCGTGCTCGGGGTGGGGATCGGGGATCCGGGCGATCCGTTCATGGAGGGAAAGAGTCCCAAGGTGCTGGCGGAGATGCTGGACGAGGGGCTGGAGTTGATCGATCGGCTGTGGAGCGGGGAGCGGGTGAGCTTCCGCGGCAAGCACTACCGGCTGGACGATGTGCGGCTGACGGCTCGGCCGGTGCAGGAGCCCCGAATTCCTGTCTGGGTGGGCGGGAACATGTTGGTGCCTGCCGTCAGGCGGCGGATTCTGCGCTGGGGTGGGTCCTGTGCTTACAAGGGGAGCACGGATGCACCGCAGCAGATCACTCCTGACGATGTCCGCGGACTGTTGGAGGACGGGGCCCGCGAGGTGAAGGTCAGTGGGGGTGACCCGGCGGCGTTCGCCGAGGCGGGGGCCGCGTGGTGGGGGCGGTGGATCGCGCCGATGGGGGCCGAGGAGACGCTGTCGATCGTCCGCGAGGGGCCACCGCCGCTCTGAACCGTTGACAGTTTTGGACGGCCCGGGGCAGACTGCCGATGTTTTTAACGTTCAAAACGTCCGTGGGAGGTCGCGTGGCCACGCTCAAGCAGGTCGCCGCCCACGCCGAGGTGTCGGTGCAGACGGTGTCGAACGCACTCAACGCGCCGCACCGGCTCCGGCCGGACACGCTCGAACGCGTCAACAAATCGATCGAACTGCTCAACTACCGGCCCAATCGTAACGCCCGCAGTCTGCGCACCAGCGCGGTCGAGCTGATCGGGTACTGCGTCCCGGACTGGCCGAACCAGACCCATCTGGTGATGGACCAGTTCCTGCACGCGCTCTGCGCCGCCGCCGAGCGCACCGGCCGGCACATCCTGCTGTTCACGGCACCGCCCGGCGTCGACGGCATGCCGACGTACGACGATCTGCACGCGCGCCGGCTCGTCGACGGGTTCGTGCTTTCGCAGACCGAGACGCACGACCCGCGGCACGGCTGGCTGAAGGAACAGGGCATCCCGTTCGTCAGCTTCGGGCGGGTGTGGAAACAGACGACACAGCCCGGTCCGTGGGTGGACGTCGACGGTGCGGCCGGTTCCGCGATGGCGGTCCGGCATCTGTACGAGACCGGCCGCCGCCGGATCGCCTTCCTCGGTTGGCCGAAGTCGTCGGGGCTGGCCGAGGACCGCGCCGGCGGATGGCGGGACGAGTGCAGGGCGCTCGGCCTGCCGACCAGCGGGTTGTCCGTGCGTTGCCGCGAGGACAGCCTCGACGAAGGCGCCCGTGCCACCGCGGATCTGCTCGACGCCGGCCGCGCGATCGACGGGATCGTTGCCCTGAGCGACATTCTCGCCCTCGGCGCGCTCCGCGAGCTGACCCGCCGCGGCCTCACCGCCGGCCGCGAGCTCGGCGTCACCGGCTTCGACGACTCGCCGCTCGCGGACGTCGTCTCCCCCGGCCTGACCAGCCTCCGGCAACCGATGGACGAGATCGCCGGTGAACTGATCAAGATCCTGACCGGCGCGCCCGACGGCACACCGGCCGAATGCCTGCTGAAGCCCGAACTGGTGATCAGGGGCAGCTCAGCCCCTGGCTGATCCCGGCGCTGTCCCCCGGGCGCCGCGAGAAGGAGGAACCGCCATGACTCCCCATCCGACCAACCGCAGTAGCTCCCCACCCGGCCGCAGACCGGTACGCCGGAGCGCCGGCATCGCCCTGCTCGCGGCCGCGACCGTCCTCGCCGGCACCGCCTCGGCGATCGCCGGCCCCGCGGGCTCGTCCACCACGACCGGGCGCGCCGCGACCGTCTCCGCACCGGCCGGGTCGGAGCTGTCCGAGACCACCCGCCTCGCCGACCGGCGATCGCTCGTCGTCGGCGACCGCGCGTACGCGATGGGCGACGAGTCGGGCCTGTACCCCGCCACCGGCTGGCACGTCCGCGGTGAGATGGGCGGCTTTTGGACCCAGCCGATCAAGCTGCTCGACGGCATCTGGTTCGGCCTCGACGGCAACTGGCTCGGCAAGGACGTCGCCGCCGCGAAGTACACCAGCGGCCAGGGCTACAGCCGGATCGACTACTCCGGCGCCGTCGACGTACGCCGTACCGACTTCGTCCCCGACGGGGTCCGCGCGACGCTGGTCGGCCTCACGCTCAGCTCGAGTACGGCGAAGAAGGTCAAGCTCGACGTGGACGCGCACTCCGAGCTGATGCAGTCCTATCCATGGGACTGGACCACCCCGGGCGCCGCGGACGCCAACCTGCCCGACACCGGCGACTACGCCGGCGGTGCGCTCAAGTTCAGCGAGCAGGGAACGCCGTCGTACCCGAACGCGACCGCCCACGACTACGCCGCGTTCGTCGGATCGTCCCTGCGTCCGACGGGCCACGAGCTCGGTCCGGACCACCGCGGGCCGCAGGATCCGGCCGTGATCTGCCCGAAGGACGGTACGACGCCCGCACGCTGCGACGACTCGCTCGTCGGCAAGGGCACCGGCGGCCGGCTCACGTACGACGTGAAGCTCTCGGCGGGTCAGCACAAGACGATCTGGTTCGCAGTGGCCGGGTCGGACCAGGGCAGCCAGGCCGCACAACGCGAGTACGGCCAGGCGCTGCGCAACCCAGAGAAGTTGCTGCGGGCAAAGACTTCCGCGCGGCAGCAGATCGACGCGCAGTCCGCGGTGGACCTGCCTGGTGACCGACTGCTGCAGCAGAGCGTCGAGTGGAGCAAGCAGAACCTCGCCGACTCGGTGCAGGAGGCGCACAACCTGCAGATCCGGGACGTCAACGAGGGCAAGGACTACCCGGCACCGGCGGGGACGGTCCAGACCGCACGCTGGTTCGGCGCCGGCTTCCCGGACTATCCGTGGCTGTTCGCGACCGACGGTGAGTACACCGCCTTCGCCGCGGTGGCAGCGGGTCAGTTCGACACCGTGAAGGCGCATCTGCGATCGCTGCGCGACGTGAGCGACATCCTGAACAACCGCAGCGGCAAGGTCGCGCACGAGGTGACACCGACCGGCTCGGTGTACTTCGGCTCGAACCAGAGCGCGGGCAACACCGACGAGACGGTGAAGTTCCCGAGTACGGTCGCGCTGCTGTGGCGCTGGACGGGTGACAACAAGTTCCGCGACGAGATGTACGACTTCAGCGTCCGGAACCTGGAGTACGTGTACCGCGAACTCGACAAGGACGGCGACGGCTGGCCGGAGGGTCTCGGCAACGTCGAGCGCACCGGGATGGGCGTGGAGAAGCTCGACAACACCGTCTACCTGATCCGCGGTCTGACCGACCTCGCCGATCTGGCCGCGTCGAAGCACGACACGAAGACGCAGCAGTGGGCCACGAGCCGCGCGAACGACCTCGAGTCGCGCTTCGAGGCGCAGTGGTGGGTTCCGCAGGCGATGGGCTACGCCGATTCGATCGACGACCCGGCCGACCCGGCGAACGACAACACGCCGATCTTCCAGCGGCACTGGATCGGTGTCACGCCGATGGAGGCGGTCCTGGCCCGCCCGGGCAAGCCGGCCTCGCCGCTCGCCTCGACCGACCATGCGAACACCGCGCTCGACCAGCGCGAAACGGCTTGCTACACAGGCGAATTCGGCCTGTTCCACACCGGCACCGGTGCGACGTCGGACCCGGCCGGCAACCCGGGCGCGACCTGTGATCCGGTGGTGTCCCAGGTGAAGAGCGAGCGCAGCATCTTCGGTCTCAACACCTCGATCATGGCCGTTGCGGAAGGCAACTTCGGCCGGATGGGCGCGAAGCAGCAGCAGGCGTACACCACCGGCAACGCCCGGATCCAGCTCGACCCGTCGGTATGGGAGACGCCCGGCGCGATGCCGGAGATCGCCCCGTCGCCGGACTCCGCGGCGAACATCGGCCGGCCGTTCTACGACCGCTCGATGGCGCTGCAGGCCTGGGGCGCGTACGGCATCCTCTGGCCGGTGATCCACCAGCAGCTCGGCGTCGACCCCGACCTCGGCCACGGCCGGATCGCCGTGGTGCCGCAGCTGCCGGAAGGCCAGCAGAAGGTGGCCGGTAGCAACATCCTGGTCGGCCGCGGCTCGGTCGATGTGTCCGCGCGCCTTACAGGTAAGGCGTTATCGACCGATGTGACCGCGAAGGGCGTCGGTGCGACGCTCACGATCGGTGCGGTACTGCCGTCCGGGGCGAAGGTGAAGACTGTGACGGTCGACGGCCGCACAGCGCAGTACAAGCTCGTCACCACCAGTCGCGGGACCGAGGTCCACGTGCCGGCGAAGGGCTCTCACACCGAGCTGAGGATCACGCTCAACTGAGAGGTGCCCACTCAGAACCCCCGAGGTCGTTCGCGACCTCGGGGGTTCTTTGTTTCGGCACCGGGGAGTTCAAGAAGGCGGGCCCCTCCGAGTATGAGTCGGAGGGGCCCGCACCAGCTGAAGGAAGGTGACGTCTCCAGCTTCCCGATACGGGTCCGTGGAGGCCGGCAGACCCCGTCACCGGTCTACCTCGGTGGGGATCCCCACCGCGAGGGCCCTCGGTTTCCGATCGACCCGCCACTCCAGTCCGAAGCGGCGTGTCGACATTTCTACGCTCTTGGACAGGGGTCGCACAAGCCTTTCCTGGCAACAGTTTTGGTCGTCCACAGTGAACACGCAACCATCCACAGAAACCGTCGCAGTTATACACACCCCCTGTGCATAACGTGTCTTAGCCCTTAGCGGGTTTCAGGGCCATCGGTTGCAGAATGCGATACCCGGCGTACACACCGAGCGCGCTGACCACGAGGACGGAAGGTATGGCGACGGCGAGTGGCGGACGGTGATAGCCGGTGCTCGTGAGGACGTCCGCGAGCCACTGCGCGACGAGGAGGAACTCGGCGGCGACCGCGGGGACCAGGGCGAGCGGGAGCATCAGCACGCCGCGCCAGAAGCCGAGGCGGACGAACGTGATGCCGAGCAACCAGCCGGTCACCTCGTGAGACAGGATCAGCAGGAAGAACTCGGCGAACATCAGGCCGACCTGCGACGTGTCGGTGAACAGGTGCGGGTTCGTCAGCTTGTCGGGCCAGCCCTGCGACGCGTAGAGCGCGTGCTCCAGCTGGTACGCCACCACCCACACGATCGAGGTGGCCGCGGCCGCGCCGGTCAGATAGATGCCGGAGGCAACCGCAAACATCCGGCGGGTCACGCCGTGCGAGACGAGCAGGGCCAGGTACGGCGGAGTGAGCGTGACGCCCAAGGCCAGCGAGAAGTACTTCGGCGACTGGGTGCCGTAGTCCCACATGCTGCCGGTGACACCGCTGGTGAGGAGCTGGATGACGAGCCCGATCACCAGGAAGGCGACGAGCATCACGATCCAGTAGCCGACGAGCATCTGGCGCAGGCCGACAGTCATCGACCACAACACCGTCTTCAGCCGGTGCCGGTTCGTCGCTCCGCGCGGAAGCGTTGCGCGGCCGTCCACCACTGTGCTGGTCAAGAGCGGGCTCCTGTCAGGTGGACGAAGAGGTCCTGCAGGCCGACCGGGCCGATCTCCAGGCCGGCGGCGGACGCCTCCGCGAGCAGGGCCGGATCGAGGTCGCCGAGGACGGTGGTGGACTTCGTGCCGCCGAGCCGCTCCTCCGCGAGCACGGTGAGGCCGGCGGTGAACTTGTCCACGGCCGCCGCCGGGCCGACGATCGAGGCGCCGCGGCCGCGCAGTGCGTCCACCGGCGACTGCGTGACGAGTCGGCCGTTGTCGAGGATGACGACCTCCTCGAGCATCGCGCTCACCTCGCTGACCAGATGGGTGGACAGTACGAACGTGCGCGGCACTTCGCTGTAGTCGGCGAGCAGTGCGTCGTAGAACAGGTTCCGCGACGGGACGTCCATGCCCAGGTAGCTCTCGTCGAAGATCGTCAGCGGAGCCCGGCTGGCGAGGCCGAGAACGACGCCGAGCGCGGACTTCTTACCGCGGGAGAGCTTCTGGATCTTCTTGTTCACCGGTACCTCGAAGCGGTCCAGCAGGTCGCCCGCGAGGTCCGCGTCCCAGTACGGGCGCAGCGCGGCGGCCAGACCGATCGCTTGCTTGACCTGCACAGCCTCCGGCAGGTCGCCGGACTCGCGGATCAGGCAGACGCGGCTGGTGACGACGGCGTTCTCGTACGGCTCCTGCGCCGCACCGAGGTCACCGCCCTCGATCAGCACCCGCCCCTCGTCCGGCCGACGGAAACCGGCCAGGACCGCGGCGAGCGTGCTCTTACCGGACCCGTTCCGCCCGAGCAGCCCGTGGATCTTCCCGGGCGCCAGCCGCAGATCGAGCCGATCCAGCGCGGGCACACCCGCGAACCGGACCGACAACTCTTCGGTCCTCACAGTCAGGGCGGTCATCAGGCTTCTCCGTACGTGCGGATGTGCTGGAGGATGTCTTTGAGGGGGATGCCGATGGCTTTGGCTTCGCGGATCATCGGGTCGACGACGTCGGCGAAGAACGAATCGCGGCGGCCGGTGCGGAGCAGGTCGCGGGCGTTCGGGGAGACGAACATCCCGATCCCGCGCTTCTTGTACAGCACGCCCTCGTCGACCAGTTGTGCGAACCCCTTGGCGGCGGTGGCCGGGTTGATCCGGTAGAAGGCGGCGTACTGGTTGGTCGACATCACCTGCTCGTCCTCGGCCAACGCGCCGGTCACGATGTCGTTCTTGATCTGCTCGGCGATCTGCAGATAGATCGGACTCCGGTCGTCGAACACAATCCACCCCCCTTCCTCGGTTCGTTGGTTGAGCAACGAACCATAGCGGCACCCGGGGTCAGCCGGAGTACTGCGCCTGCTGGAGCGTCTTCTTCAACGCCGGTACAACAGGCCCGACGCGAACCGCGAGCTGCGCCAGGCGGTCCTTGTGGCGAAGGCGCTGGTCCTTGCTGATGACCGTGCGGAGGTCCGCGGTGGACGCGAGCACGACGAGGGATGCGTCGCGGAGATCCACCCGGGAGACGAGTCGCGAGGCCCGGAGGGTGTCGTGGCCGGCCTGCAGGAGCTGGCGGCGCATGAGCGGGTGCCGGACGGTGATGCGGTCCGCCGGGAAGATGCCGAGGACGCGGTGCGGCTCGACCCTGATCAGGCGCGCGCGGTCGAGGTCGTCGCGAACCCGGCGTACGGTCGCACCCGTCCGCCGGTCGATCCAGTACCGCCATCGCCGCGGGCCCATCGCCCGAACCTCCTCGAGCACCGCCGCGAGCACCGGGTCGATCGGCGGCGCGGCCGACGTCACCCGCGCCCGCCCGTTGTCGTCGACGAGATTCCCACTCAGCACCAGGTCCACCAGGACCGCCGCCCGAAGCACCTTCCCAAGCTTCGACCGAGCCGTCAGCCGCCCCCGGTCCGGATCGTAAGCCAGCAAGAACATCCTTGCCGGCAAGGCATCCGGGACCTGGAGGTTGCCAAGCGCAACAATCTTCCGAGCAGGTCTCGGCGCTCGGCGTAGCAGTTGTCCACCTGTGACGATCGTCGCATTCCTTCTACTCATCGTCTTCCTCCTTGGGAGGGCGGCCGGGGCGGCGGAGTTTGCCTACCCCGCCCGGGAGCCGGCCGGCATCGGCCAGCGCCCGGCGGAGCAGGTACTCGATCTGTGCGTTGGTGCTGCGCAGGTCGTCGGCCGCCCAGCGGGCCAGCGCGTCGTGCACCACGGGATCCAGCCGGAGCAGGATCTTCTTGCGTTCGACAGCCACGGGACGCGACCACTCACTGGTAGAGCGAGCCGGCGTTGACCACCGGCTGGGCGTCACGGTCGCCGCACAGCACCACCATCAGATTGCTGACCATCGTCGCCTTCCGCTCCTCGTCCAGCTCGACCACCTCGTGCTCGGACAGCCGGTCCAGCGCGAGCTCGACCATGCCGACCGCACCTTCGACGATCCGCTGCCGGGCCGCGACGACCGCGCCGGCCTGCTGGCGGCGCAGCATCGCCTGGGCGATCTCCGGTGCGTACGCGAGGTGCGTGATCCGCGACTCGATCACATGGACACCGGCCGCCTGCACCCGGGCGCCGATCTCGGCGGACAGCTTCTCGGTGATCTCGTCGGTGCTGTCCCGCAGCGACAACACGTCGTCGTCGCTGTGCACGTCGTACGGATAGCTGTTCGCGATGTGCCGGACCGCGGTCTCGGTCTGGATCGCGACGAACTCGACGAAGTCGTCCACCTCGAACATCGCCTGCGCGGTGTCCTCGACCTGCCAGACCACCACCGCGGCGATCTCGATCGGGTTGCCGTCGGCATCGTTGACCTTGGCAACGGCTGTCTCGTGGTTGCGGATCCGGGTCGAGACCTCGCGCCGGGAAGAGATCGGGTTCACCCAGCGCAGCCCGTTGGTGCGGACCGTCCCGGCGTACCGCCCGAGGATCTGCAGCACCCGGGCCCGCCCGGGCGAGACCGCGGTCAGTCCGGCGGCGACGATCACGCCGACCACGAACAGCGCGATCCCACCCACCACCTGCGGGCCCCGGTCGTGGGTGACACCAATGATGAATCCGGCCACCCCGGCCACCAGCAGCAGGAACGCCAGCAGCGCCATCGGCCAGCCGTTCAGATCCCGGCCGGCCCGCTCGGTCACCTTCGGCGCCGGCATCTCCACCGCGACATCCACCATCACACACGCTCCCTTGCTCGAATAGCGCAAAGGTAGCAAAGTGATATCACATTTACAAGCGGCGGATCAGGGCAGCCGGGCCGCCTGGGACTCGAGGTGGGACTGCCAGACCGTGGAGACGGAGTTGGGCAGCGGGTCGATGGCAGACGCGCCCCAGGCGTGGATCGGGCGGATGCCGTGCAGGGCGTTGACCAGCCAGACCTCGGTGGCGTTCTGCAGTTCCTGCGGGGTGACGGCCCGCTCGGAGATCTCGACGCCCTGATTCGCCGCGATGCGGCGCAGCAGCTGGGCGGTCACCGAAGCGAGCAGCGGCCGGTCGGACGGCGGGAAGCAGAGCGTGTCGTCCTCCCACCAGGCGACCGCCGAGTACGCCGCCTCGAGCACGGTCCCGTCGGCGTCGAGCAGCAGGATCTCGTCGGCCCGGTCGGGCGCCGCCTCCCTCAACTTGCCGAGCAGCTCCAGATCCGGACCCTTGACCCGCGGCGCGGTCCGCGGATCCGGACCTTCGTGTACGGCGACGCGCACGCGACCGCCGATCGGCGGCGCCGGCCGCAGCTGGACGGCGAGCTCACCGGAGGCCGGCAGCTCGAACCGCGGGAACCACCGACCGAACCCGGGCAGCCGCCCGGCCTGCTCGTCCCAGAACCGCTCCGCGGCGACCCCCGCCTCGGCACACGACCGGACGAACCGTTCCCGGTGCAGCTCCAGTCCCCGGACCTTGCCATTGGCAACCAGGAACGAATCCGCCACCAGCAGACCACTCATCTCCCCCACCCTTCACCCGCGGCCCACCCGGCCGACGGCTGCCGTTGCTTTCAGCACCATTTCGTCGTACTCCGCGACCGGGTCGGAATCCAGCACGATCGCACCCCCGGCCCCGATCACGGTCCCGTCCGGGGTCAGCACCGCCGTCCGGATCACCACGCTCAGGTCCGCCCGCCCGTCCAGGGACAGGTAGCCGAGCGCCCCGGAGTACACCCCGCGCGCGCTCGGTTCGAGCTCGTCGATGATCTGCATCGTGCGGATCTTCGGCGCGCCCGTCATCGACCCCGGCGGGAAGCAGGCGCGGACCGCGTCGACCGCGGTCAGCCCGTCCCGCAACCGGCCCCGGACCGTCGTCACCAGCTGGTGCATGGTCCGGTAGCTCTCGACCTGCATCAGCTGCGGCACGTTCACGGTCCCCGGCACGCTCACCCGGCCGAGGTCGTTGCGGATCAGGTCGACGATCATCAGGTTCTCGGCCCGGGTCTTGTCGTCCTCGGCCAGCGCCTTCGCCGCGAGCTGGTCCTGCGCCGGGTCGAGATCGCGCGGCGCGGTCCCCTTGATCGGCCGGCACTCGGCCCAGCCGTCCGCGTCGACGGTCAGGAACCGTTCCGGGGAGGAGCTCGCCACCGCGAGATCGCCGTACCGGATGAAGGCGGCGTACGGCGCCGGGTTCGCGGACCATTGCCAGCGGAAGAACTCGAACGGGTCCGGCACGGCCGGCAGGCGGACCCGGTTCGTCAGGTTCACTTCGTAGGTCTCGCCGGCCTCGAGCTCCTCCAGACAGCGCGCGATGCCGGCCAGGTACGTCGCCCGGTCCTGCTCGAGATGTACTTCGAGGTCGAGCGTCGAGATCGCCGGCGTCTCCAAGCTGCCCATCCACCAGTCGGCGGCGGCCGTCTCGGCCCGGTCCAGCCAGTCCTCGCCGGCGCCGGGCTCCCCGTCAGGCTTGTCGACTGCGACCAGGTACGTCCGGTCCCGATCGTGGTCGATCACGACGAACCGGTTCGCCCAGATCCAGAGCGCATCCGGCGTGGGCGACTCGTGGGCGACCACGCCGCCGGTGAGTGCTTTCAGCTCGTACCCGAAGTATCCGACGTACCCGCCGCAGAAGAGCCCGGCCAGCTCCGGCGGCGGCTCTGCGACCCGCGCGGCCAGCAACTCCTGAAGCTCGGCGAAGACGTCGCCATCGGCAACATCCCGGACGATGACCTCGGCCCCGAGCGACGTACCGAGGACGGAGACGCGGCGCGGCGCGCGGTCGGTGAGACTGCCGTCGAGCCAGAACGCAACCGGCTCAGCGGCCAGCAGCTCGCGGTAGACCGTCTCACCGTCGAGCGCCCGATCGAGCGTCCGGACGGACCAGCGCAGCGCACTCACAAGCACACCGTACCGACCGCGGGCCCGGATCGGACCCCACCGTTCAGGAGATGGTCAGGGCGACCTTCGTGCGCATCGCGGTGATGCGGCGGATCGGGATCGCGACCTCGAGGCCGTCCTTGGACTCGGCGCGGTCCGCGAGCCACCCGGCGGCGGTGTCGCGGCGGACGTCCGGCGTACCCGGGAGGTAGAGCGCGTTGACGAGTCGCATCGCGTCGTCGCGGCTGCGGATCATGTACACGTACCGCTCGCGCTGGCTCTCCATCACGTGGAACCCGGCGTGATGCAGCTGGTCCTTCAGCTCGGTGATCTCGCCGCCGGCCGGGAACTGCGGCGTCGATCGCAGCCGCGTGGTCAGACCGCTCAACGTGCGGATGTCCCCGCGCCGCAGCGGCCGTACGGCGGGCACGATCGCCGCCAGCACACCACCTCGCCGCAGTACCCGGGCCGCCTCCGCCAGGACGTCAGGAAGCGGCTGGAGGACCATCAGGCCCATCGAGCAGGTGACGACGTCGAAGACCTCGTTCGCGAACGGCAGGTGCAACGCGTCGGCCTGCACCTTCGGACCGGGCGCACCGGCGAGCTGGGCCGGGTTGTTGTCCACCCCGACCACCTGGCGCCCGTACAGCTCGCGCGCGACCGGCCCGTTGCCGCAGGCCAGGTCGAGCACCCTACGGGCCTCGCCCGAGACGGCGCGGACCAGCCAGCGGTACGGCGTATGGTCGCCGGCCACCGCCCGGGACAGCAGCGCTTCCGTGCTGCCGGGCGTGGCGGTATGAAACTCCCGCAGGTACTGCGGCCAATCAACAGGGTTCTCAGACATCGCGGACCGACGCTACCGGCAGGCGACCCGGCGTGCTCCGCCGGGTGCTCAGCGTTAACGCAGAGTTGACTATCAGGGGGTGTCTCCCACTCCCACGCCGTAGCGAGCAGGTGCTCGGTGCGGTGCATCGGCGCGCGGGGGCAAAGGGGTCGATGCGGAGCATCGTTCCCTTTGCACCCGCGCGGCGAGGTGCCGTGCCGAGTGCCGCGCAGTAGGCGCGGGAGTGGGGGACACCCCCTAAACGCGGCTGACGAAGATGTGGCCGGCCGTCTCGTCGCTGATGATGCCGCCGGCTTCGTGGCTGCCGACCAGTACGCCGTCGGCGTCCAGGGTCGAGTCGACCTCACGGCCGGGCAGCGCGCCGGCCTTGCGCAGCACCGCCATCGCGCCGTCGTCGGTCTGCACCGGCTCGGCGATCCGGCGGACCAGTACCCGCACACTCTCACCGGTGGCCTGGTCGAGGACCTGGTCGAGCGGCTCGACACCGATCCGGAAGTCCTCCGTCCCGCTCGCGATACCGCTGGTCTGCAGCTCCTCCAGGCCCGGGATCGGATTGCCGTACGGCGACTCGGTCGGGTGGTTCAGGATCGTCAGCAGCCGCTGCTCCACCGCGTCGCTCATCACGTGCTCCCAGCGGCAGGCCTCGGCGTGCACGTCCTCCCACTCGAGCCCGATCACGTCGACCAGCAGCCGCTCCGCGAGCCGGTGCTTGCGCATCACCCGGACCGCCTGCTTGCGGCCGACGTCGGTGAGCTCCAGATGGCGGTCGCCCTCCACCTTGATCAGACCGTCGCGCTCCATCCGCGCCACCGTCTGACTGACCGTCGGACCGGACTGGTGCAGGCGCTCGGCGATCCGTGCCCGCAACGGCAGGATCCCCTCTTCTTCCAGCTCGTAGACGGTCCGCAGGTACATCTCGGTGGTATCGATCAGCTCGCTCACGACACCCATTCTCACCTATGTAGGCAAGCCTTACCCAATCGCTGTGGGTACCGGCGGATGATGAGCCCGATGACAGCGGTGATGTGGTTCCGGCGGGACCTTCGGCTGAGCGACAACCCGGCCTTGCTCGATGCGGTGACGGCGGGTGACGGCCGGGTGCTCGGGATGTTCGTGGTGGACCCGCTGCTGTGGGAGCGGTCCGGCGATCCGCGGCGGGATCACCTGATGGCATCGCTGCGCAGTCTGTCCGACTCCATGGGCGGCCGGCTGGTCGTACGGCGGGGCGATCCGGCGACCGTCGTACCGGCGATCGCGGCCGAGGTCGGGGCGGCGAGCGTGCATGTCAGCGCGGACTACGGGCCGTACGGGCAACAGCGCGATCAAGAAGTTGAAGCCTCATTGAAGTGTCCACTGGAGCGGACGGGATCGCCGTACGCCGTGGCCCCCGGCCGGGTGCTCAATCAGCAGGGGCGGTCGTACCAGGTCTTCACGCCGTACTTCAAGGCGTGGCTGGCGCACGGATGGCGGCAGCCGGTGGAGGCGCCGGCGGACGTGCAGTGGATCAAGGCGGACGGCGAGGACCTGCCGTCCGCCGACGGCGCGGGTGAGCGGGCGACGCTCGAGCACTGGCAGGCGTACCTCGACGACGTCGCGGCGTACGACGACGAGCGCGACCGGCCAGATCTGGACAGCACCTCGCGGATGTCGATCCCGTTGAAGTACGGCGAGATCCATCCGCGGACGATGCTCGCCGATCTGGCCCGCAAGCGCAGCGCCGGCGCGGAGGCGTACCGGCGGGAGCTGGCGTGGCGCGAGTTCTGCGCGGACCTCCTCGCGCGTCACCCGCAGGCCGCCTGGAAGCCGCTGCGTCCGGAGTTCGAGAAGATGGAGTACGACGAGCCCGGCGCACTGTTCGACGCGTGGTGCGCGGGCCGGACGGGCTTCCCGTTCGTCGACGCCGGGATGCGGCAGCTGGCCGAGACCGGGTTCATGCACAACCGCGTGCGGATGGTCGTCGCGTCGTTCCTGGTCAAGGATCTGCATGTGCACTGGCGGTTCGGCGCCCGGTGGTTCATGCGATCGCTGCGCGACGGCGATCTCGCGTCGAACTCGCTCAACTGGCAATGGGTGGCCGGCTGCGGCGCGGACGCGGCGCCGTACTTCCGGATCTTCAACCCGGTCGGGCAGGGGCTGAAGTTCGACCCCGACGGCGACTACGTCCGGCGCTGGGTCCCGGAACTGCGCCACCTCGACGGCAAGGCGGCGCACGAGCCGTGGAAGCACGACGCCGACGGCTACCCGACCCCGGTCGTCGACCACGGCGAGGCCCGCCGCGAGGCGCTCCGCCGGTACGACGCCATCCGCTGATCCGCGTCCCGCTCTTGACGGGCGTTTGCGCCATACCCCTATAGTGCTAGTTACCTAGATGAATGGGGTTATGGATGATCGAGTTCCATCTGGACGGCCGGTCGGGGGTCTCGCCGTACCAGCAGATCGTTCAGCAGGTCCGCAACGCGTTGCGGCTCGGCCTGCTGCGGGAGGGGGACCAGTTGCCGACCGTCAAGGACGTGGTGGCGGCGCTGGCGATCAACCCGAACACCGTGCTCAAGGCATACCGCGAGCTCGAGCACGAAGGCCTGGTCCAGGCCCGGCCCGGGCGCGGCACGTTCGTCACCCGCACCCTCACCGACAACACCCTGGCCGCCCACGGCCCGCTCCGCCAGGACCTCCGCCGCTGGCTGGCGAAGGCCCGCAAGGCCGGACTCGACGACGAGAGCATCGAGGCGTTGTTCCTGACAACCTTTCGGACCGCCGCTCAGGAGGACATAGCGTGACAACGGTTCTGCAGGCCCATGGGTTGGGTAAGAAGTATGGGCGGCGCTGGGCGCTGACCGATTGTGATCTCGAGGTTCCGGCCGGGCATGTGGTGGGGCTGGTCGGTCCGAACGGGGCCGGTAAGAGCACCTTGCTGAATCTGGCTGTCGGGATGCTGACGCCCAGTGCGGGGTCGGTCGAGGTGCTGGGGGCGCGGGCCGGGGCGCAGCAGGCCAAGGTCGGGTACGTCGCGCAGGACACGCCGACGTACGCGCGGTTGAGTATTGCGGACCACCTGCGACTCGGGCGACGGCTCAACCCGGCGTGGGACGAATCCCTTGCACAGCAGCGGATCCAGCACCTGAAACTCGATCCGAAGCAGCGGGCGGGCAAGCTGTCCGGCGGTCAGCGCGCGCAGCTTGCGCTCACGCTCGGCCTGGCCAAGCGGCCCGAGCTGCTGATCCTCGACGAGCCCGTCGCCGCGCTCGATCCGCTGGCCCGGCGCGAGTTCCTCCAGGACCTGATGGAGGCGGTCGCGGACCAGGAGCTCAGCGTCGTACTGTCCTCGCATCTCGTCTCCGACGTCGAGCGCGCCTGCGACTACGTGATCGTCCTGGTGGACTCCCGGGTGCAGGTCAGCGGCGAGATCGACACGTTGCTGGCCACGCACTACCGGCTCGTCGGTCCGCGCCGCGACCCGAAGGATCTGCCGCAGGACCAGTTCGTGGTGACGGCGAGCCACACCGACCGGCAGTCGACGTACCTGATCCGGACCGACCGGCCGATCCACGATCCGGCCTGGACGGTCAGCCAACTCTCGCTCGAGGACCTCGTACTGGCCTACATGGGCCGCGACGTCCAGCCCGAGCGCCCGATCCTGGAGGTGCAGCGATGATCTGGCTGACCTGGCGGCAGTTCCGCGTGCAGTTCGTCGTGGTCGCGACCGTCATCGTCGCGGCCGCGATCTTCCTCGCCGCGACCGGACCGAACCTGCTCGACGACTACCACCGCCTGACCACCAACTTCATCCAAAGTCTCGCCTACGAGCGGCTCAACCCGGTGCTCTACCGCGTCGGCCAGCTCCTGCTGTACGCCGTACCGCCGGTGATCGGTGCGTTCTGGGGTGCGCCGCTGATCGCCCGCGAACTGGAGACCGGCACGCATCGGCTGGTGTGGAGCCAGAGCATCACCCGCCGGCGCTGGCTGGCCACGAAGCTCGGTGTGACCGGCCTGTCGGCGATGGCGATCACCGGGCTGCTCAGCTTCGCGGTGACCTGGTGGTCGGCCCCGATCGACGACGCGCTGAACGCCGGTCAGGACTCGAACACCTACTTGCCGCGGATGTTCCCGTCGACCTTCTCGGCCCGTGGCCTGGTCCCGGTCGGCTACGCGGCTTTCGCGTTCGCTCTCGGAGTCGCGATCGGGCTGGCGGTACGCCGCACCTTGGTGGCACTCGCGATCACGCTGGCGGCGGTGATCCTGGTCCAGATCCTCACGCCGTCGTTGATCCGGCCGCACCTGCTGGCACCGGTCGACAGGTACATCGCCGCGACCGCGGAGAACATCCGTGGGTTCGGGATCAGCGGCGACGGGGCGAATCAGCAGGTGAAAGAGATCGAGGTCGCCACCGGTGCGGTCGCCGCCTGGAAGGTGTCCGACCAGACCGTGGACAAGTCCGGCAAGGAATTGAGCACGCTGCCCGACTGGACGATGGCGTGTGCGCCCGGGCCGCCGCCCGCCGGGCCGAAGCAGCAGGTGACGACCACGCCGGCCGAGGTGGCGTGTTTCCAGCGGCTCGCCGACGAGGGCTACCGGCAGCATGTGCGCTACTTCACGGCCGGCACCTTCTGGGATCTGCAGTGGCGCGAGTTCGGGCTGTTCATGCTCCTGGCGTTGGGGCTGACCGGGTTCAGCTTCTGGCGGATCCGGCGCGACCTGTCCTGAACCGGCGGACGAGAAGGGCTGCCGCGAGGAGTGCGGCAGCCACGACCGCGGACCTCCACGGAAGGGTGACCGCGAGTACGACGCAACCGGTCAGGCCGACCACGTTCACGGCGCGGGGCCATCGACGCTGGCCGGCCGGCTGGGTGAAGGCGGACGCGTTCGCGATCGCGTAGTACAGCAGGACGCCGAACGACGAGAAGCCGATCACGCCGCGCAGATCGGTGGTGAGGACGAGGACGCCGACGACCGCGGCGAGCGCGAGCTCGGCGTGGTGCGGGACCTGGTAGCGGGGATGTACGGCGGCCAGCCAGGTCGGGAGGTCGGCGTTGCGGGCCATGGCGAGCGTGGTGCGGCCGATGCCGGCGATCAGGGCGAGCAGGGCGCCGAGGCTGGCGAGGGCGGCGCCGATCCGGACGATCGGTGTCGCCCAGGCCGCACCGACCCCGTCGACTGCGGCTGCGAGGGGCGCCGCGGTCGACGCGGGGTCGCCGGTCCGCAGCAGCGCCAGCGCGACGAGCAGATAGATGCCGATGGCAATGACCACGGCGACGGTGATCGCCCGTGGGATGGTCCGGGCCGGCTCGCGGACCTCCTCGCCCATGGTCGCGATCCGCGCATAACCGGCGAACGCGAAGAACAGCAGCCCGGCGGACTGCAGAACGCCGTACACCGAAGTGCCGGTTGCCGGCTGATGCTGATGCTCGCCGGTGAACAGCACGACGAGCACGACGGCGAGAACTACGAGGGTGCAGGTGACAAGGATCCTGGTGAGGCGTGCCGTCCTGGTCACTCCCCGGTAGTTGACGGCAGCCAAGGCGAGGACTGCCGCCAGCGCGATCAACCGCCGCAGCCAGCCGACGTCCGTCACGTACGTCGCGAAGGTCAGCGCCATCGCGGCACACGACGCCGTCTTGCCGATGACGAAGCACCAACCGGCGGCGAAGCCCCACCACTCCCCCAACCGCTCGCGACCATAGACGTAGGTGCCACCCGAGATCGGGTAGACCGCCGCGAGCTGCGCCGACGAGGCCGCGTTGCAGTAGGCAACAACAGCGGCGATCCCCAGGCCGAGGAGCAACCACGAGCCGGCCGCCTGCGCGGCCGGCGACCAGACGGCGAAGACACCGGCGCCGACCATCGACCCCAGCCCGATCACCACGGCATCACCGACACCGAGTCGGCGCGCCAGCCCTGGCCCGGTCCGAGCGGCCGCTGCCGGCTCCTCTGGCCGCGCGGCCGCGTTCATGTCAGTTGTCCGCCGCCAGAGCGGCCGCAATCTTGGCCTCGGCATCAGCGACGACCTCCTTGGGCGCTTCGGGCAGCAGGTCGGCCCACAACGGCAGCATCTCCCGCTTGGCCTCGAGCATGCCCAGCGGCCGGGGGTAGAACCACACGTGGAAGTGGGCCGAACCGTCGCCCCAACGATAGACGTGCACCCGGGCGATGTCGCCGAGCGCGAGGATGGCGCGCTCGATGCGCGCGACCACCGGACCGTAGCTCTGCGCGAGCCGGTCCGGCAGGTCGGCGAACGAGTCGTGGTGGCTCCGGCTGGTCAGCCAGACCACGCCGGGGATCGTGACCCCGGTCGCCCGGCACAGCGCCCAGTCGTCGTCGTGCCACAGCGGCGGCCGGTGCTCGGAGTTCTCGAAGTCGGCCAGCCAGTCGCACAGGCCGCAGTGCTCCCCGCCGGGCTCCCCGACGCGCGGAGGTTCGGGGATGACCCGCGGTTGCGGCTCGCGGCGGACCAGCGGTTCGGCGTACGGAAGTGTCATGGCGGTCTCCAACCGAAGGTGACGATGCCGCCAGTGAAACACGCTTGTTGCAAGAAATGCAACAGACATGTTTCACGCGTCGATGACTCCGCGGAGCACCAGGTCGAGGGTGAGCCGCCGGGCGCGGGACCGCGACCAGTGGTGGCGCCCACGCATGTGGACGTAGGTGAAGGCCGCGGAGACCATCAGTACCTCGGCCACATCGCTGATCCGGCCGTGCGGGTGCAGTGTGCCGTCCGACTCGCCTTCGCGGAGGAACCGCTCGAACGGGTCGAGGAACGAGACCGGCCCGTTGCGCGCCTGCTCCTGGTGGAACACCAGGTCCGACGACAACATCAGCGGCAGATGCCGATCGATCACGTCGAACAGCGCTTCCAGCGTCCGGATCAGGCCCTCCCGCCCGGTCCCGGAACCGGCCAGCACCGGCCACATGGTGTCCCGGTAGTCGGCGGCCAGCGCGTCCAGCAACGAACTCAGCAGCGCCTCGACGGTGAGTCCCTGCCGCCAGAGCGTGACCCGCGACCGGCCGACCTGCTCCGCGACCCGCTCCAGCGTCACGCCGGACCAGCCGTGCTCGGCCAGTACGGCGATGGTCGCCGTACGCAGCGTCTCGTCCACCGCGACCCCTCACTCTTGTGCAACATGGCCGTTGCACTGCACCATGACTGTACCAACCGGCGAGGAGGGACGGGCGTGGACAGCAGGACCGAGATCCGGGTGCACTTCACCGATCAGGAGCGCGCCGGACTGACCGCGCTCACCGCCGGGCTCCGCGGGGTGGCCGAGTCCGACTTGTCCGAGGAGGACGCGCTGGTCGCGGCGCTGGAGCTCGCGCTCACCCGGCTGATCGACGACTTCGAGGTCCCCGACCCGGCCGCCCGCGAGCAGGTCCAGCGCGCTCGCGACAACCTCCGCGCCCACTGGATCCGCGGCAGCGCGACGCTCTAGATGTACTCGGTCATGAGGTTGGTGACAGTCGGCTGATGGGTGGTCGGCCGCCGAGTGCGGTGTGTCGGCGTTGATTGTTGTAGAAGGTGAG
>NZ_JBITDF010000006.1:0-86312 GCF_044453965.1 Kribbella sp. NPDC051586
AGCAGATCATCCGAAGCCCATGCACGGGGTTAATGCATCTTTCGGCATTGACTTTCGGCACGCTGTTGAGTTCTCAAGAATCGGACGCACACCGCGCTTCAGACTTTCGTTTGAAGCTCCGGGGCAACTCGCCCAACTTTACTGTTTCGCTTCCAGCCGGTCAAATCGGCCTTTTTCGATCCAGTCCCCCTGCGCGACTCAGTGTCCGAAACCCGCCGAGGCGTGTTTCGGCTTCCGAGACCTTCAGGGAGTTTGTTGAAGGGCCGGCCGCTTTCGCGTCCTGCGCCTCGCTCCAACAAGAAGAACATTACTGACATTCATGGTGCGGATGCAAATCGGGGTCCCGGACCCTCGTCCGAGCTCCTCGGCACCCGTCCTCGGCACCGGTCTCCCGGCGTCGAGGGAAGCAGTGCTGATCCCTCTGGTCACATCACTCACTCGCGTCTCCGCGAGCGACACTTCCATCATGCCGCACCCACACAAGCGGTTTTCACCCGCCCCGGCAACCACGGAGACAACGACCGAGACGCGACGACGGAGACGGCGCTGACGGTGGAGACGACGGTGGAGATGGCGACAGAGTGGGAGCCGGTCAGCCGGCTCCCACTCCGCCAAGTACCGCACCGTCCAGCAGACGCCTCTCGGCGAGTGGCCGCTCGTAGCGGCTTAGGTTGAGGCCCGGGGTCACGAACCGGACGGCATCAGATGTAACCCGACGGCCCCAGCACCTATTCCCGCACGCAGTCGAACTCCACTCCCTCCTGGTGGAAGACCAGTCGACCCTCTCGAGCCTCGAACGTCGTCTCGGTGTTCGCCGCGATGAAGCCCGTGGCCGACCGCGCCAGGAACAGCTGCGGACGCTGGCCGTCGAACGTCACCTCGAGCCCTCTCCCCCAGCGCTCCACCGTGAAGGCCACCCTGCCGTCCAAGCGATAGGAGCCGACCAGCGCAGCGACGGTCTCTTCACTCGGCAGATCCGGGGTGTCGACTTCCAGCGGATAGCCCTTCCAGCCGTACGCCGAAGCCACCGCGGCGAATGCCCTCTGCACCACCCATCCGCCCCGGTCCCCATTCGTCATGACCACAGCGCCCTGCCCGGTGTCGCGATCAGCCAGCAGGTGACAAGAGAACCCGGCGTTGCCCCCGCTGTGCCCGAACCGCTGACCAGAGTCATCGAGGAAGAACCCGAGCCCCAGGTGCCCGAGCCCCCCGATCCGCTGGCCGGCCGGGAGCTGGTGCGTCAACATCTCCCGCGCCAACTCCGGCGACAGCAGGGCGCCCTCGGCTCCGGCGTACATCCGCTGCACGCCAATGGCCACCTTGGCGAGATCTGTTGGAGTCGTCCACAGTCCGGCGGCAGCCAGCTCGGGGTACGCATGCCAGCGGCCCTCCAGCGGGCGACCACGCTCGTCGTGCGCGACAGCGGCCCTCGCGTGGAGCGCTGGTGGCAGCGGTTGGGTGTAGTCGCTGTCGGACATTCCGAGCGGCTCCAGCACAAGCTCACGGATCAGTTTGCGGAACGGCGTACCCGTCACGTCCTCCAGCAGTTGCTGCATGACGATCGTGCCGCCTCCGGAGTACCGGAACTGCGTTCCTGGCACGAGGTCTACGCGAACACCGAAGGTGTTGGTCGGCGGAAGACCGTCAAGGATCTGCAGCGTCCTGGGCAGCGGATCACCCTCGGCGTACCCCGGGAACCCGTGCACCGTCAGTCCGGCGCTGTGACTGGCCAACTGCCGTAAGGTCACGACAGGTTGCCACGAGCCAGTCGCCGGGACCTGCCACGACTTGAGCTTCCGGTTCACGTCCTCGTCGAGATCGAGCAGGCCGCGATCGACCAGCCGAAGCATCGCCAGTACGGCGATCGGCTTGCTGATCGACGCGGCCTGGAACAGCGTGTCCGGCGTGACGGCCTCAGTTCCGCCTGCGTCCACGAGACCGGCCGTACCGGTCTCGTGGACAGCACCGCCCTCGATCACCACCCAGCTCGCGCCGGGCACGTTGAATCTCCCGAGATCCGCCTTGATCTCCTCTTCCAGCATGTCCATGTCCCTCCCGATCCGGTTCCTGCTGGAACGGTACGGCGGACACGGCTCGCCGGAGCTGGATCACCGGGACGGCTGAGGTGTGCTGCAGTCGATCTTCGGGTTGGCGCCGATGTAGTTGAGCGGGCCGGCGACGATCGTGACGAGCACCGTGCCGACCTTGGCACAGGAAGTCCGGGAACTCTCGAAGTAGTGGCGCTGGGCCGCGGCCGCCAGGCCGATCAGCAGCCAGACGACGATGATGATCGTGATCGCGCGGGAACGGGTCGCAGTAGCTCTCCGGGTAGCCATTTGCATCTCCTGGTTCGGCGTGCCCCCGTGCTGCCCTCCTCAGGTGCCCGCTGCGAACCTGACAGAAACTCAGATCTCGCGAAACTCGTAGTACGGCTTGATGTGCTTGTTGATGTACGCGCCGATGCTCGGGGCGGCCAGTAGCGCCGCGTACGTCGGCTGTGGGACGTCGAAGTACTGGTAGACGTAGCCGTTCACGTACTCGAGCTCCAGTGTGCCGTCGGACCATCCGACCGACCGCACACTCGACGAATTCACCGGGCGTCGCCTCATGCGTGGCTCCTTCCGCACCTCGCGCTGCGGCGCCCAGTCTGCCGTCCGGCGTCAAGACGTGGGAGACCGCTCCGGATCGTCGGCCTGCAGGCGGGCCAGGGCGCGGGCGAGATCGCCCAGCGCAGTGTTGAGCTGGGTCAGCACGGCGTCGTCGATCGGCACCCGTCGCTGGTCCAGGCCGAGGGTGGCGGCGAACCGGACGTGGGCGTCGGGCGGGGCTTGGTTGAGGTAGGTGTCGAGGGCCTCCTGGAGGTAGGGACTGGGCACCACCTCCGGTCTCTCCCGCCACTTCGTCAGTGTGCGCGGCGAGATGCCGAGCCGCTCGGCGAAGGCCTCGTTCGTCAGGCGCATCGCCGTACGCAAGGCATGTGCGTGCCGGCCGGTCCATTCGTCGACGACTGTCATCGGTTCTCGCTCCCTTGCCTGTCGGTCACTCCCTGCTATCAGAATATGGCGATTTGGTGACCGCCGAGGGCAGAATTTGTGCGCTGTGGATACCGGTTGAGTTCCTGGTGAGGACACCGGGGCACGCGTTGACTTGGCGCATGGACGAGATCAGCGGAAGAACCGCGACGCTGCCGCGGACCACACGACGGCGTCACCTGAAAGTCGCGACCAAGGCCGGGCCACGCCGCTTCCAGTTGGTCCGCCACCACGACCCCTCCGGCGTCAGCGGCACGGGCGTGGTCGCCGAGGGGGTCGAGTGGAGCGACGGGACAGTGGCGCTCCACTGGGGTGGGCGCTACGCGACGACGACGGTGTGGCCGGATGGCATCGACGCGCTGATGACCATCCACGGTCACGGCGGTGCGAGCACGATCCGCTGGCTGGACGAGTGACGATGCGTAGCCGATCTCGGTGGGGCGGGCCCACCCTGCAGCCGGCCCGCCTCACCGGTCTACTCCGTGTAGAACTGCTCTCGGTACGGCGCGTGCCGCGGGACCGGACGCTGGTGGGACTCGTCAGTCGGGCCCTTGGCGCCGGACCCGTTGGACTCCGCACCCTCGGGCAGATCCGAGTCCGGCGAGTCGGTGAAGTTGTCGTCGGTGAAGTTGTCGTCGGTGAGGTTGTCGACTGCCGTGCTGAAGGCGAGTTCGGCGCGGGTCGGCCGTTGGCGTTCGATCTCCTCCGCGGATGTCCGCCGGATCGGGAGATCGTTCGCCGCGGCCGACAGTTCGGCAAGGGTGTCGAGGAGACCGAGCGCTGTCTCCACGTCGCCCGGGTGGTTGACCAGCCACCACACCGCGGCCGAGCCAGGCGTGGCGAAGACGTCGTCCTTCAGGTAGGCGCGTTTGTCCTGCTCCATCCGGCGTTCGAGCAGAGTGGCCTGCTCCCGGCGGTGCAGGGCGGCCAGATGCAGGAGGTGCTTGTGATCCGCGTCCGGCAGTCGCAGCCGCACCTCGGTGGCCCAGCTGCGCACCTGGCCTTTCTCGTCGAGCGCTGGTTCGCCGAGGAGAGCGGCCAGCCGGTGCTGGTTGAGCGACTCCTCGGTGACCTGCTGCCTCGCAGTCAGCGATCGCGCCCGCTCCAGCAAGGCGTCGACCGCCACCGCACCCAGGTCCGCGTGGCGCGAGCCCGACAGGACGGTCGACCACTGCACCACGGCAGAGAAGCTGAATTGGAAGTCGGGCGAGGAGGACGGCAGCCGGACGTCGCTCACCGTCCGCGACGGTGGACCCGAGAAGACCGGATCCGGATCCGGCAGTACGACGGACGGCGGCGCCGGCCTGGTCACGACTGGACGGGGTTCGTCGGGCTGCTTCCAGACGACGGCCAGCAAGACCAGGAGCACCACGGTCAGGACCACGGCCGACCAGCTCGGCAGGCCGACGATCAGCGACACCAAATAGAGGACCAGCACAATCGCGGCGGCAGTCAGGAGGGAGTTCCGGTGGAGCTTCATGGGCGCGTTCCTTCACCGCGTCGGGCGGAGGTCAGCAGGTCGGCCAATGCACAACAGACGGCTTCCCCGTCTTCACACCATCCGAGTCACCGGCAACCCAGACCACGGACTGCGCCACACGACGAGTCCACAAAAAGTCTCACATGCCTCACCCAAAGTAGCCGCCAAAAGCGTGTCGGCGACCACCCTCTGGACGTGCCCGTGCCCGTCCAGTCCGGGACAGCCAAGACAGCCAGGTCGGCCGAGACAGCCAGGTCGGCCGCGTCAGCCCGTGAGGGAGCGGAGGGCTTGGCGGGAGGGGGTCAGGAGGACCGGTTTGTAGGGGCAGCGTTGGTCGGTGAGGGTTTCATAAGCGCGGATGGCTCGGTTGGCGGCGTCCCAGCCTTGCTCTGCGGGGGTGCGGCCGAGGCCGCGGTTTCGGACCAGGGCGCCGTAGAAGGCGGAGCAGAAGACGGTCGCCTCGTACCAGCCGATGACGGTGCTGGTGCCGATGTAGGTGATGTCGTCCTGGAGGCAGTCGCGGATGGCGCGCTGCCACTTCCCGATGCCGGTCTTGCAGCCGTCGGCGATCACGACGCCGCTGGCGATCCCCCACTGGCGATCCAGGAACCAGTCGGCCAGGGACCGGAGCGAAACCTGGGTCTGCCCGTCGGTGGAAAGGAACGACGGCTCCTCACTGTGGTCACCGTGTGCCATCACGTGCAGGACCGAGGACGGGGTGGTCAGCGCGGAGAAGGCGGTCTCGTGATCGCGGCTGCGGACGAAGTTCACGTCGATCACCGGCCGGTTCCAGCCTGCGTTGATGTTCCCGGTGATGCTCTGGACGAACGTCATCGACGCGTCGAACGAGCTGTCCAGACCGAGGTCCACCAGAGTGATCAGACGGTTCTTCATTTGCCCACCCCTCCAACGTGTTTCGAGGCCCCACGGGTCCATCATGAACTACGGATCCGACAGTCCGCAGGGTGGTTTCCCGGGGCTGAGACACCTCACCCGCGCCGTACGGCGTACGGCGGATCCCGGGCCGGGAGCGCCGGTTCCGGACGGTCGGCTGACAGGGGTGCGGACTGTGATCGGCGTACGGTGTCGGGGCAGCGTCAGCCGAAGGAGGAGTTGGATGAGCGACGTTCCGACCGTCACGCTGAGTCACGGATCTGCGATGCCGCGGATCGGGCTCGGTACGTCGCCGATGAACGACGCCGACGCCGAGCGGGCCGTGAGTACGGCGCTCGAGCTCGGGTATCGGCTGATCGACACGGCGGAGAACTACCGCAACGAGGTCGGCGTCGGGCGGGCGCTGAAGGGTGCGCCGCGCGACGAGGTGTTCGTGACGTCGAAGTTCAACAAGAGGTGGCACAGCGTCGAAGGCGCGCGTACGGCGTTCGAGGCGAGCGCCGAGAAGCTCGGCGTCGAGTACTTGGACCTGCTCCTCATCCATTGGCCGAATCCGGCGCAGGACCAGTACGTCGACGCGTGGCGAGGGCTGATCGCGCTGCGCGAGGCCGGACTCGTGCGAGCGATCGGCACGTCGAACTTCAAGCCCGCGCATCTGCAGCGCTTGATCGACGAGACCGGTGTGGCGCCGGAGGTCAACCAGGTGCAGCTGAGTCCGGTGTGGGCGAAGGCCGCGGAGCGCGAGATCCATGCCCAGCACGGGATCGTCACGGAGGCCTGGAGCCCGCTGGGCAAGGGCACCGACCTACTGAGCCACCCGAAGGTCCAGGAGCTCGCCAAGAAGTACGAGCGGACGCCGGGACAGGTCGTGTTGCGCTGGGAGACTCAGCAGGACGTCGTACCCATCCCGAAGTCAGCCGACCGAGGCCGCCTCGCGGACAACCTGGCGGTCTTCGACTTCGACCTGACCGCTGACGAGCTGGCAGCCCTGTCGGGTCTGGACGGTACGGCGAAGGGTGCCGCCGACTCCGACCGTGCCGGCCACTGATCAGGTGGTGAAGGAGCCGGTGACGACCGAGTAGGACTCGACGCCGTTCTTGGAGGACCACAGGCGGATCCGGACGAGGGTGCCGTCGGGCACGGAGAAGTTGCAGAAGCTCCAGCCCTGGTAGTCCGCGACGGTGGTGTCGTCGAAGCACTCGTGGGCGTCGTACCAGAAGCCGACCTGGCTTTGGTACAGCTGGATCGCGGCGCGGGCGCTGTAACCGTCTGCCTGGTCGTCGTGGACGCCCAGCCATTCGCCGTCGGTGCAGTAGACCGCGGCGCTCAGGCGCGAGTTCAGCAGTTCTTTGTTGTGGTTGGTGTAGCAGTTGGCGGCCGAGTTCGCGTACGCCGGCGCTGCAGCCAGCACACCTGCGAGCACGAGTCCGGCGGCTGCGGCTGCAAGCACGCGTCGAAGCGGGGACAGAAACATCGGGCGGCTCCCGGCGGTGGCAGATGTGATCGCCGGTGAGCCTAGGGCCCTGGCTGGGAGCGCTTCCAGCCTTCTAGCTGAGCAACTCGTGAGCAGACGCACCTCGGCCCCCGGGGAAAGTGGGAAGTTCCCGGGGGCCGTGGCGCTATCAGCTACAAGGGCGGCTCAGCCACTACGAATCAGCCAGCATCAGGCAGCCAGAGATCAGCCAGAGATCAGCTGCAGCCGGAGGTGCTGCCGCAGCCTTCGCAGACGTAGCAGGAGCCGCTGGGGCGCATCTTGGTGCCGCAGGTGAAGCAGAGCGGGGCGTCGACCGAGGTGCCGGTGATGAGTTCGAGCATCTCGGCGGTGGTGTGGGCCTCGCCCTTGATCGGCTTCGCGGAGGCCGCGTCGGCGATCGGCTTCTCCGGGGTGACGTCCGCGACCTCGGCCACAGGCTCGACCGACTTCAGGGACTCGGGCTCGGACACCTCGACCGGAGCGAGCTCGTAGGAGCCCGTGTCGAGCTGCCGGGACCGCTCCTCCGCGGAGTAGATGCCCAGGGCGGCCCGCTCGTCGAACGGCAGGTAGTCCAGCGCCAGGCGGCGGAAGATGTAGTCCATGATCGACTGCGCCATCCGGACGTCCGGGTCGTCGGTCAGACCGGCCGGCTCGAACTTCAGGTTGGTGAACTTCTGGACGTAGGTCTCCAGCGGCACACCGTGCTGCAGCGCGATCGAGATCGCGATCGAGAAGGCGTCCATCACGCCGGCAAGCGTCGAACCCTGCTTGCCCATCTTCAGGAAGACCTCGCCGAGACCGTCGTCCGGGTACGAACCGGCGGTCATGTAGCCCTCGGCGCCACCCACGGTGAACGACGTGGTCCGCGACGGCCGCGACTTCGGCAGGCGCTTGCGGGTCGGCCGGTACTCGATGACCTTCTCGACGATCTTCTCCGCGACGGCGGCCTGGGCCGCGACCGCGTCGTCGGCCTCGGAGGCCTTCTTCGCCTTCGCGTCCGCCAGCGGCTGACCGACCTTGCAGTTGTCGCGGTAGACCGCGAGCGCCTTCAGGCCGAGCTTCCAGCCCTGGAAGTAGACGTCGGCGATCTCCTCGACCGTCGCGGTCTCCGGCAGGTTCACCGTCTTCGAGATCGCGCCGGACAGGAACGGCTGCGCGGCCGCCATCATCCGCACGTGGCCCATCGGCTTGATGGCCCGCTCGCCCATCGCGGTGTCGAAGATCTCGTAGTGCTCCGGCTTCAGGCCAGGGGCATCGACGACGTGGCCGTTCTCCGCGATGTACTCGACGATCGCCTCGATCGTCTCCTCGGTGTAGCCGTACTGGCGCAGCGCCCGCGGGACCGTGGTGTTCACGATCTGCATCGAGCCGCCGCCGACCAGCTTCTTGAACTTGACCAGCGAGAAGTCCGGCTCGATACCGGTGGTGTCGCAGTCCATCATGAAGCCGATGGTGCCGGTCGGCGCGAGCACCGAGGCCTGCGCGTTCCGCCAGCCGTTCTTGGCGCCGACCTTGAGCACGCCGTCCCACGCGGCCGACGCGTGCTTGTGCACGTCCTTGTCGATCTCGTGGATGGTCCGGATCGCGTCATTGGCCGCCGCGTGCTTGCGCATCACCCGGGTGTGGGCGTCCTTGTTCCGCTCGAAGCCGTCGTACGAGCCGACGATGCCGGCCAGCTCGGCGGAGCGCTTGTACGACGTACCGGTCATCAGCGAGGTGATAGCGCCCGCCAGCGCGCGACCACCGTCGGAGTCGTACGCGTGCCCCGTCGCCATCAGCAGCGCGCCGAGGTTGGCGTAGCCGATGCCGAGCTGCCGGTACGCGCGGGTGGTGACGCCGATCGCCTCGGTCGGGAAGTCGGCGAAGCAGATCGAGATGTCCATCGCGGTGATGATCAGCTCGACCGCCTTGACGAACTTCTCCGAGTCGAACAGGTCGTCGTCGCGGAGGAACTTCATCAGGTTCAGCGAGGCGAGGTTGCAGGACGAGTTGTCCAGGTGCATGTACTCCGAGCACGGGTTGGACGCGGTGATCCGGCCCGTCTCCGGCGTGGTGTGCCAGTCGTTGATGGTGTCGTCGTACTGCAGGCCCGGGTCGGCGCAGGCCCACGCCGCCTGGGAGATCTTGTCGAACAGGTTCCGCGCGTCGACGGTCTCGATCACCGAGTTGTCGAGCCGCGCCCGCAGCCCGAACTCGCCCTTGTCCTCCACCGCGCGCATGAACTCGTCGGAGACCCGGACCGAGTTGTTCGCGTTCTGGTACTGCACGGAGGTGATGTCGCGACCGCCGAGGTCCATGTCGAAGCCCGCGTCACGCAGGATGCGGATCTTCTCCTCCTCGCGCATCTTGGTGTCGACGAACTCCTCGATGTCGGGGTGGTCGACGTCCAGCACAACCATCTTGGCCGCGCGCCGGGTGGCGCCGCCGGACTTGATCGTGCCTGCCGACGCGTCCGCGCCGCGCATGAAGCTCACCGGGCCGGACGCCGTGCCGCCGGACGACTGGAGCAGCTCCTTCGAGGAGCGGATCCGGGACAGGTTCAGCCCGGCGCCCGAGCCGCCCTTGAAGATCAGGCCCTCTTCCTTGTACCAGTTCAGGATCGACTCCATCGAGTCGTCCACGGCGAGGATGAAGCAGGCCGACACCTGCTGCGGCGAGGACGTCCCGACGTTGAACCAGACCGGCGAGTTGAAGCTGAAGTGCTGGTGCAGCAGCAGCCAGGTGATCTCCTGCTCGAACACCTCGGCGTCGGCGGGCGTGGTGAAGTAGCCGTGCTCCTCGCCGGCCTTGCGGTAGGTCTTCACGACCCGGTCGAGCAGCTGCTTGAGGCTCCACTCGCGGTTGTCGTGGGCGAGCGCACCACGGAAGTACTTCGTGGTGACGATGGTCGAGGCGTTGACGCTCCAGAAGTCGGGGAACTCGACTCCGCGCTGCTCGAAGACCGTCTCACCCGTCTTCCAGTTCTGCTGCACGACGTCGCGACGCTCCCACGTCACCTCGTCGTACGGGTGGACGCCCTCGGTGCTGAAGACGCGCTCGATGGTGAGTCCCGTGGGCGCGTTCTTCCGCCCGCGGAACCCGGCCGCCGACCGCTTGGTCGACCCCGAGTGGCCGGTCACCGTCTCTGTCATGGTTGCTCCTCGCCCTGTGTCTACTACCGCGGTCTGTCGGGACCGCCCCGTTGGAGTACTGCGTGAACGCCACGTACCGCCTGTATTGCTCACTGAACTGCTCGGCACTACCTGGAACTACTCGTTCCCCCGGTTTACGTCTGCTGGGTCGGCTTCAGCTGGCCCGGCTCGGTGCCCTGCGGCTCCTTCTCGGCGCGCAGCAGCGCGATCTCCGTCTCGAAGTCGTCCGCGGACTCGAACTGCCGGTACACGCTCGCGAAGCGCAGGTAGGCGACCTCGTCCAGCTCCCGCAGCGGCCCGAGGATCGCGAGTCCGACCTCGTGCGCGGGAACCTCCGGCGAGCCGCTGCCCTTCAGCGCGTCCTCGACCTTCTGGCCCAGGCGCGCGAGCTGGTCGGCGTTCACCGGCCGGCCCTTGCACGCCTTCCCTACCCCGTTGATGACCTTCTCCCGGCTGAACGGCTCGGTCGCGCCGGAGCGCTTCACGACCGTCAGCTGCATCTGCTCGACGGTGGTGAACCGCTTCTCGCAGACCGGGCACTGACGCCGGCGGCGGATCGCTCCGCCGTCCTCGGCCACCCGGCTGTCTACCACTCGTGAGTCGGCGTGCCGGCAATACGGACAGTGCACGACGATCACTCCTCCCGTGACTGCCGCAGGGGCAGGTTGTGGATCAGCCTGGGGACAACTTGTGTAGAACCTGTGTGCAACCAACCACTACCTGTGGAAAATTACACCCGTGTAACCACTACATCTAGGGATCCTAGATCGCTGCTCCGACAGTTGCAAGCACGCTCCGATCGCCCGCGCGTGTCTAGGTTCCAACACTCACGCGGGCCCGTGTACTCCCGCGTGGCGTCCCTCCGTTTGACCCTTTCGAGGCGCAAACTACGGCCTCGGCGGAAGGGACGCCGGATGTGAGGATGGCGCTATGAAGCCGGTGATTCTTGATGTCGATACGGGGCTGGATGATGCGTGCGCGTTGCTGCTGGCGGCGCGGCATCCCGAGCTCGAGCTGAAGGCCGTCACCTGCGTCGGCGGGAATGTCGGCCTCGACGACGTGGTGGCGAACACGCTGACCGTTCTCGACGCCGCCGGCCGACCGGACATCCCGGTCGCCCGTGGCGCCGCCGTGCCGCTGCTTCAGCCGGTGCGGATGGCGCGGCATGTCCACGGGGCCGACGGGCTCGGCGACATCAACTGGCCGCGGTCAAACCGGGAGACGGATCCGCGCCACGCGGTCGAGCTGCTGCGCGACGTACTGCGGGAGGCGGCGGCGACCGGTGAACTGATCACGCTGATCCCGCTGGCGCCGTTGACCAACATCGCCCTGCTTCTGCGGACGTACCCGGACGCGGCAGCCGGACTGCGCGAGATCGTGTTCATGGGCGGTGCCGCGGGGATCGGGAATGCGACGGCGTCGGCGGAGTTCAACATCTGGACCGATCCGGAGGCGGCCGCGATCGTGCTGACAGTGGTGGGCGAGCTCGGCGTACCGATGACCATGTACGGGCTGGATGTCTTCTACGACGTCGTCGTCACGTCGGACCAGGCGCGCGGATTGAGCGGGTCGCAGTCGGCGGAGCTGGCGCGCAAGCTGATCGAGAACCGGAGCGACCGGTACCAGACCGACGGCGCGAGCATCGGCGACGGCGGCGCGGTATGCGCGGTCATCGATCCGTCCGGACTGACGACTCGGTCGTTCCCGGTGCGGGTCGAGCTGTCGGGCGGTTGGTCGCGCGGACGGACCATCGTGGACACACGGGATTGGTCGACCGATCTGACGAGCGATCCACATGGGCTGTCACCGACGACGGTCCAGGTGGCGACGGCGGTGGACGGCAAGCGGTACGCCGAGATGTGGCTCGCGACCGTCAGCTGACCAGATCGACCAGGCGAGCCCGGACCCCGTACAGGAACAGGTCGAGGCCGTCGGCGAAAAGGTCCGGGCCGTCGGCCGACTCGGCGACGACGGCAGCCAGGCTCCAGCGGGCGGTGACTTCGAACAGATGACGCGCTTCGGACTCGGGCACGCCGAGGCGGACGAGGGCGTCGATCTGGACACGGATGAGCTCGGCGCGGGATCCGTCGCCTTGGTCGCGATCCGGGCCGGCCTTTGACTGGATCAGTCCGGCCAGACCGGGGTGGTCGGCGTAGAAGGCGCGCAGCTCGAGGGAGCCGGATCTCGTCAGCGCGATCCACTCGTCGACTGTCTGCAAGTTCTCGTACGCCGCGTTGTCGGCGGTGAACTGGTCGAAGGCGTTGCGCGCGACCAGATCGAGCAACTCCGACTTGTTGCGGACGTGGTGGTAGAGGGTCGGGGCCCGGACGTGAAGACGCTCAGCGACCGCCCGCATGGTGAGGCCGTCCACGCCGTCGGCGCGGATGACGGCCAACGCGGCGTCGGCGATCGCCGTCACGGTGACGCCGGCCGGCGCGTGGGACGACGGGTCGCGTTCAGTCATGAAATCTCGTTGTCCAGGTGGTTGGCCACAGGTACTGTCTAACGTCATTAGACAGCGTAGCCGAGGATGGTGCCGTGACTGTTTTCCGACCTGAGTACCCACTGCGGACCGAGCGGCTGGAGTTGCGCCCGCACCGGATGGACGACCTTGACGATCTGTACGCGTTCCATTCGCGGCCCGAGGTCGTGCGGTACACACCGTGGCCCGTGCGGGACCGCGAGGAGACCCGGGTCGCCCTGGAGAAGAAGCTTTCGCAGGGCGAGCTGACGGAGCCGGGTCAGTGGCTGGTGCTCGCGATCGAGCTGCGCGAGACCGGGACCGTGATCGGCGAGGTCCTCTTGAAGTGGGCGAGCGAGACCGATCGTCAGGGCGAGATCGGGTTCGCGCTGCACACCTCGTACCAGGGCAAGGGGCTGGCGGCGGAGGCGGCGCGGGAAATGCTGCGGGTCGGGTTCGAGGATCTCGGGCTGCACCGGATCGTCGCTGTGCTGGACGATCGGAACGACGCCTCCGCCCGGTTGCTCGAGCGGCTCGGGATGCGCCGGGAGGCGCATTTCATCGACGCGCTCCAATTCAAGGGCGAGTGGGGGAACGAGTACGTTTACGCGCTGCTGGAGGACGATTGGCGTGATGCCGATTGACAATGCGATCTACGACCGGCTGGGCAGCGGCTGGTGGGACGAGTCGAATCCACTGAATGCGCTGAACGGCAGCTTCACGCCTGCGCGGTTCGCCTACTTCCGCGACGTGCTCGATCGGCTCGGGCGCGATCCTGGCGGCCTGCGGGTCCTCGACATCGGCTGCGGGGGCGGCTTCCTGGCCGAGGAGTTCGCGCGGATCGGCTGCCGGGTCGTCGGCATCGACCCGTCCGAGATGTCGATTCGTACTGCGCGGCAGCACGCGTCGGCTTACAGCCTGAAGATCGGGTACGCCGTGTGCGTGGGCGAACGGCTCGTGCTGCCGGACGGGAGTGTCGATCTCGCGTACTGCTGCGATGTGCTCGAGCATGTCGCGGACCTGGATCGGGTTGTCGCGGAGACCGCTCGGGTGCTCAAACCCGGCGGGGTCTATCTGTTCGACACGATCAATCGGACGCGGGCGTCGAAGCTGTTTTTCATCAAGCTGCTGCAGGAATGGCGACTGACCCGGATGATCGACAGCGACGTGCACTCCTGGGCGATGTTCATCAAGCCGACCGAGCTCGAAGAGATCCTTCGACGGCACGGGTTGCGGCTCGGCGAGGTCGCCGGGCTGGGGCCTCGGGCGGGCGCGGTGTCACTCGGCTGGAACTTCGTGCGGGTGCGCCTGGGTCGGCTGTCCTTCGGCGAGGCGAGCCGGTTGATGGACGTCGGCCGGGTGCGGCGGGTGGACCTGTCCTACCTGGGCTATGCCACCAAGAGCCTGTGATCAGCCGGCGATCGGGATCTGGAGCGTCTCCCCCGGGGTGATGTCGGCCGGGCTGGAGAGCTTGTTGAGGTCGGCGATCTTCTCGACGACCGTGGCGGGGTCCTGGCCGGGATTGGTGCTCTGGGCAATGGACCACAGGGTCTGGCCGGGGGCCACCTGGACCGGGACGGTGTGGGTGAAGTGCGGGCCGGGCTCGAGCACGCCGGTGACGCGGAGACCCAGGACGGCGATCGCCGAGCCGAAGACCAGGACCGACAGGACAGTCAGCAGGACGCGGCCACGCCGGGTCAGCTGAAGGGTGGACGACTGGGCCCGCGGGCGCGAGACGTCATGGCGACCGAGGGCCTCGCCGGAGCAGCCACGAACCGGAAGCGGGTCGGTGGTCGCGCCGTCGATCCGCGGCCGGCGGCGCGGCATGGTCGCCGGCGCCGGCGACGTCACGGGAGAAGTCGAGCGCAGCGCGGGCTCGAGCGAGCGGGATGTGGGCTCGGGTGAGCGTCGTGGTGCCAGTGCGTCGGCCGCGAGAGCTGCTGTGCTCATCGGATCCTCCAGACCTCGGTCAGTGCGCGTCCTGCGGTGCTGAGTCCTGTCTACCGGCCGCCTCCGACAGTTTTCGGAGAGCGGCCCATTCGACCGGACCGAACACCTGTTCGATCGAACGTCTGTACGAATGATTAACCGACGGGCACCCGTCGCGCAACCACTTCCAACCAGGACACGCCCACGAAATTCCCTGACGCCGAAGTTGCCCGCGTGCGGCTTATAACCCGACACACGAACAGACGTGCGAACCGACACGCCTTCGAACAGATGTTTGAAGAATCTCAGGATTCGGTCTACGGTCATCACAGTCGAGCAAGCTTCGGCCGGTGGTGTGATCGCCGGCCCGACCCGAGGAGCAACCACCGATGGCCAGGACGCCGAGCGGATCCAGCAAGAATGACCGGGGTGGCGGGGCGGGGCAGCAAGGACCCGAGCGCATTGGTGCGGACAAGGCTGCGGACCGGACCGTCACCGAGCTGCCCGACGGGCCGGCCGACGCGACCGGTCTGACCCCGCGGCAGCGCCGCGTGCTGGACGTGATCCGCGATTCGGTGGACAGCCGGGGCTACCCGCCGTCGATGCGCGAGATCGGCGAGCGGGTCGGACTGACCAGCTCCTCCTCGGTGTCGCACCAGCTCCGCGTGCTCGAGCAGAAGGGCCTGCTCCGCCGCGATCCCAACCGGCCGAGGGCGATCGAGGTCCGCTACCCGGGCGAGGTCGACGCCGCGGCCCGGCGATCCGCACTCAGCTCGGTGCGGCAGACGACGTACGACGAGACCGGGGCCGGCGACGCGCATCCGGACGCGGTCTACGTCCCGATGGTCGGCCAGATCGCCGCCGGTAATCCGATCCTGGCCGAGCAGGAGATCGAGGAGATCTTCCCGTTGCCTAAGGCAATGGTCGGCGAGGGCACGCTGTTCATGCTGAAGGTCAAGGGCGAGTCGATGATCGACGCGGCCATCTGCGACGGCGACTGGGTCGTCGTCCGGCAGGAGCAGACCGCGGAGAACGGCGACATCGTGGCCGCGATGATCGACGGCGAGGCGACCGTGAAGACGTTCAAGAAGACCAAGACCGAGGTCTGGCTGCTACCACACAACCCGGCGTTCGAGCCGATCGACGGCAAGGACGCGGTCATTCTCGGAAAGGTCGTAACGGTTCTGCGCCGAGTCTGAAATCTCAGACGGCGAGCAAAGTCCGGCGTGTCGTGTCAGCATTGAGTCATGACGACTGTCTATGACTTCAGCGCCACGCGGATCGAAGGCAGTGAACAGTCTCTTGCCGATTTCCGCGACCAGGTGCTCCTGGTGGTGAACACGGCGTCGCAGTGTGCCCAGACTCCGCAGTACACAGGTCTTCAGAAGCTCTACCGGACATACCGCCGGCAGGGCTTCTCTGTGCTCGGGTTCCCCTGCGACCAGTTCGGCCATCAGGAGCCTGGTGACGAGAACGAGATCGCGAACTTCTGCTCGACGATCTACCACGTCACGTTCCCCATGTTCGCCAAGATCGATGTCAACGGGTCGAGGACGATCCCGTTGTACAACTGGCTGAAACGCGAGCAGGGCGGCCTGCTCGGCGGCCGGATCAAGTGGAACTTCACCAAGTTCCTGCTCGGTCGCGACGGTGGGGTGATCGCGCGCTACGCGCCCACCCACTCGCCGGAGAAGCTGGCCGACAAGATCGAGGCCGCGCTGGCGGTGCCCGCGCCGTCGAGGGAAACGAACGACTGACCCTGGACGCGATTCGGGGCCGTGCGCAACTGTCACCTTGCTGAATTCCTGCGACAGGTGAACAGAAAGCGTCGCAGCACCTCAGATTCTTCTCCGCATTTCGAACATTTCCTGCCGCTGCCTGCATGTCGCGACGGCCTGCAATTGCAGCTGCACGGTCAGTTCCGCGCGACGAGAACCGTCTCCGGGTCGATGTCGAGGCGCAATCCACGCCAGACCGGGTGCCGGAGCCGGCCGTCGCCGCCCCAGCCCGAGTAGGTGACCTCGGCGACCAGCACGGGATCGAGCCAGTGCGCCCGCCGCCGGTCGGTCATCGGGATGCCCGACGGATCGAACGACGGGCGGTCGATCTCGAGACCGGTCAGCTCGGCGCTGAGCATCTCGAGGGTGGCGAAGTCCAGGCCCGATCCGACCTTGCCGATGAGGACGAGATCGCCACCGGGCTCGGCGTACGCCCCGCAGTAGAAGGAGCCGATCCTGCCTTCCCGGTTGCCCTCCCCCGGGTGCCATCCGCACAGCACCACGTCCCTGGTCTGCACCGGCTTGATCTTGATCCAGTCGGCGCTGCGACGGCCGGGCAGGTATCGCGACTTGCGACGTTTCGCCACGACCCCTTCGAGTCCTTGCGCGGCAGACTGATCCAGCGCCTCGGATCCGTCGCGCAACGCGGGCGGGATCTCCCAGAACGGGTCGCCGATGTCCAGCGAGTCGAGCAGTCCGCGACGATCGTCATACGTTGCCTCTAGCAACCACCTGCCGTCGAAGCGGAGTACGTCGAACAGCCGCACCGAGACCGGCACCTCGGTGATCAGATGCCTGAGCTGGCGTGGATCGCGCACGTGCATCCGCCGCTGCAGCAGACCGAACGACGGTGCGCCGTTCTCGTCCAGGGTGACGATCTCGCCGTCGAGCACTGCGGGCAGTCGCAACCCCGGCGCCTCGGCGAGGCCGATGAGCTCCGGGTACCCGCCGGAGACGTCGTGGCTGTTGCGCGACCACAGCCGGCACACCCCGTCGTCCACTTCGGCGATGACGCGGATGCCGTCCCATTTCAACTCGTACGACCAGCCTGAGCCCGAGGGCATCTGCCCCAGCGCCGCCATCATCGGCAGCACGGGCGGACCGGCCGGACTCATGTCGACTGCAGTCGTTTCAGGGCGCCGAGCACCTTCTCACGATCGGCGGTCGGCCACATCGGGGGCAAGGAGGCGCGCAGGAACGCGCCATACCGCTGGGTGACGATGCGGGGGTCGAGGATCGCGACCACACCGCGATCGGTGCTGCGGCGGATGAGCCGGCCGGTGCCCTGCGCGAGCAGGAGCCCCGCGTGGGTCGCGGCGACCGCCATGAAGCCGTTGCCACCTGCCTCGTCGACGGCTCGCTGCCGGGCCGCCATCAGCGGCTCGTCGGGGCGTGTGAACGGGACGCGGTCGATGATCACCAGGTTGCAGGTCGAGCCGGGCACGTCGATCCCCTGCCACAGCGACAGCGTCCCGAACAGCGAGGTCTCCGGGTCGTCGACGAACTCGCGGGCCAGCTCACCGAGCTGGGCGTCGCCCTGACACAGCACCTTGAGGTCGGTGGCCTCGCGCACTGCGGCTGTCGCGGCCTCGGCGGCGCGACGGGACGAGAACAGGCCGAGTGTCCGGCCACCGGCCGCGGTGATGAGGTCGATGATCTCCTCGAACTGCTTCTTGCCCAGTCCGTCGCGGTGCGGCGGCGGCAGGTGCTTGGCGACATACAGAATCGCCTGCTTCTCGTACTCGAACGGGGAGCCGACGTCGAGGCCGCGCCAGGGCAGCGGAGCCGTCTCCGAGTCCTCCAGCTCCGGCATCTCGTCGTCGTCGGCGAGCTTGTCGGCGGGCCGGAGACCGACCTGGCGGGCGATCGCGTCGAAGTCGCCGCCGAGCGTCAAGGTGGCGGACGTGAGGACCGCCGTACGGTCGCGGAGGACCAACTCGCGGAGCAGCCCGGCCACGGTCAGCGGGGCGATCCGGAGCTCGCGGCCGAAGCGGTCGCGGTCGATCATCCAGACGACGTCGAGATCACTCAGCGCGGCGACCCGCTCGGCGACGTCGAAGATCTCCTTCACCGCGCCCTTGGACTGCCGCTTGGCGCCGTCGGGGTCGTCGTCCTTGTCGTCGGACTTCTTGTTGAGGTCGGAATACATCGCGCGGGCGGCGTCGCGGACCAGGGCGGCGGCCTCCAGGACCGGCCCGTTGGAGGCCTCGATGCGGCCCTCGCGGGTGCCGTCGAGGGCAGCGCGGAGAGCGTCGGAGGCGTCGATCAGGTCGTCGGCCTTGTCGTCGTCGACGAACCGGCGGGCCCGCTTGCCGGCACGCTCGACCATCTGCGGCGACAGCTCGTCACCCGCGGCGCCGGTGACCCGGGCGGGCAGCTCGTGGGCCTCGTCGACGATGACGACGTCGTGCTCGGGCAGGACGGTGCGGTTCTCGAAGGCGTCGATCGAGAGCAGGGCGTGGTTGGTGATGACGATGTCGGCCTTGCGGGCGTGCTCCTTGGCCTTCTCGGCGAAGCATTCCTCGCCGTACGGGCATTTCTGCGCGCCGAGGCACTCCCGCGCCGCGATCGCGACCTGCTGCCAGGCCTGGTACTGATGTGAGGGCGCGTGGTCCCGGTCGCCGGCCTCGCCGTCGGCCAGCTGCTGCTCGGCCCAGTCGCGGAGCTCGATGACCTGGCGGCCGACCTCACCGGGCGGCGGCACGTCGACGAGCATGCCGTCGTCGTCCGGCGCGCCCTCGCGGATCCGGTGCAGGCAGGCGTAGTTGTTCCGCCCCTTCTGGATCGCGTACGACGGTCTGCGCGGGAGGAGCTTCTCCGTCGCGTCGAGCAGCGCCGGGACGTCGCGGTCGACGAGCTGCGACTGGAGCGCGAGAGTCGCCGTCGAGACGACCACTCGGCGGTCCTCGATCGCGTGCAGCAGGGCGGGCACGAGGTACCCCAGCGACTTGCCGGTGCCGGTGCCGGCCTGGACGAGCAGATGCGATCCGTCGTGCATCGCGGTGTCCACGGCTTGCGCCATCTCCACCTGCCCGGGCCGGGTCTGGCCGGCGATCCCGGCCACGGCAGCTTCCAGCAGTTCCCGCACATCAACACCCACCGCCACACCCTAGCCCGACGGACCGACAGATTTCCGATCCGGCGGGCGGGGTGTGGATAACCCCTGCCGGTCCTTCGGACTAGACGACGGCGCCGCGGTCGGGCTGGGCGTCGCGGTCGACCTGGGGCCGCTTGGGACGCGGCGGTGGGGCCGGGAAGCGCCGTTCGAGCTCGAGGAGGAGTGGCGCTGCGGTGAGGTTCGACGAGTAGGTGCCGACCAGGATGCCCAGCAGCAGCGCGAGGGCGAAGTCGGCCAGTGAGTCGCCGCCCAGGAACAGGAGCGCGCTGAGGATGAACAGGGTCGAGATACCGGTGTTGATGGTCCGTGGCAGGACGTTGACGATGGCGGTGTCGATGACCTGGCCGAGGTTGTCGGTCGCGCGGGCGTTGCGGGTCTCGCGGATCCGGTCGAACACGACGACGGAGTCGTTCACCGTGTAGCCGATGATCGTCAGGATCGCGGCCAGGAAGATGCCGTCGATCGGCTTCCCGGTCCAGGCGAAGACGCCGACCACGACCGCGACGTTCTGCAGCAGGGCGAGTACTGCGCCGGCGCCGAAGGTCCAGCGGAACCGGGCGGCGAGGTACGCCAGCTGGGCGAGCAAGGCGATGCCCAGCGCGATCAGACCCTTGTTGCGCAGCTCCTCACCCAGCGAGGGGCCGATGCTCTCGTTGCGGATCACCTCGGCGCCGCCACCGATCCGGGAGATCGACTCCTTGATCTTCTCGGCTTCGTCGTCGCTGATCGTCCCGGTCCGCACGGTGATGTCGTCCGTCCCGGACGATTGCACGACCGCGGTCGGATACCCCGCTTCGCCCACTGCGGCACGCGCTTGGTCGGGCGTGACCGGCTGCGTCGTACTGACCTCGAGCAGCCGGCCGCCGGTGAACTCGATGCCGAGGTTCAGGCCGCGTACGGCGACGCCGGCGACGCTCACGATGATCGCGACGGCCGTGATCACCAGCCAGCGCCGGCTGTGCTTCATCAACGCCGGCTGCCTGGATTCCAGCCACGTCCGCACCTTGCCGTGGCCGGCGATTCCGCTCAGGCGGGGGCGGCGCAGGACGAAGCCGCGCGACACGGCGAACTCCGCGAAGACCCTCGTGACGACGAGCGCGGACAGCATCGAGGCGAGCACACCGATCGACAGCGTGACGCCGAACCCGCGGACCGGACCGGCCGCCAGGAAGAACAGCAGACCGGCGGCGAGCAGAGTGGTGATGTTGGAGTCGGCGATCGCGGACAGCGCGTTCTGGAATCCGCTGCGGAGCGATCTTCGCAGGCCATCCGTCCGGCCGGCTGTGTAGTCCTCGCGGGCGCGCTCGAAGACCAGGACGTTCGCGTCGACCGCCATGCCGATCGCCAGCACGAAGCCGGCCAGGCCGGGCAACGTCAGGGTCGCTCCGAGCGCGGTCAGGGCGGCGTACGACATCGCGGCGTACCCGAGGAGGCCGAGGACCGCCATCAGACCGACGAGGCGGTAGACCATGACGATGAACAGCGCGGTCAGCGCGAGGCCGATGATCGCGGCGAGGGCGCTGGCCTGGATCGCGTCCTGGCCGAGCGAGGGACCGATCGTCCGCTGGTCGATCACCTGCACCGGCACGGGCAGCGCGCCGCCGGAGATCAGCGCGGCCAGGTCCTTCGCCTCTTCCTCGGTGAAGGCGCCGGAGATCGTCGTCGTACCGCCGGTGATGCCGACGTTGCAGAGCTGGTTGCCGCCGTTCGGGTCGACCTGCGGTGCGCTGATCACCTCGTTGTCCAGCACGATCGCGATCAGCCGCGGCGCGGTGTTCACCGGGTTGCACGCGGCCTTGCCGGTGATGGTCGACCAGATCTTGCCGCCGTCGCCCTTGAAGTTCATCTCGACGAACCAGCCCTGCGCGACCTGCTGCGGGTCGAGCCGGCCCTCGGCGCCGCTGACCAGCTCACCGGTCATCGCCGGCTTGGCGAGCCGGAGGAAGCCCTGGCCGCTCTCGGGCGGTAGATAGACCTCGCCCGCGGCCGGCTTGGCCGGTTTGGCGGCGACCTGGTCGAGCACCTCGTGGAACGTGAGCTGCGCGGTCTTGCCGATCACCTTCGCGGCCTCGCGCGGGTCCTGCACGCCGGGCAGCTCGACGATGATCCGGTTCTCGCCCTGGCGGGTCACGTTCGGCTCGCTCACGCCGAGCGCGTCGATCCGCCGGTGCAGCACCTGGGTGGCCTTGTCGGTGGTCTCCTTGGTCGCCTTGACCGTCGGAGAATCCTTGGCCTCGAGCACGATCTGCGTCCCGCCGCGCAGGTCGAGACCGAGCTGTGGCTTCGCGGTCAGCGTGACGTACGTCGACGCCGCGAGAACCAGGAACGCGAGCACTACACGGACAAGGGACGACCGGTTCACCGAAGCCTCCGGAGGTGGGCACCCGCAGTACGGATGTCGTGACAGAGAGCACCCACGCGGGTGTGAACGCACAGTGTACGAACCCACTCAAGCCCGACCAAGAACAATCGCACAAGCGACTGGGTCGCGGGTGTGGCTCGGTCCGCCTCTGCTCGCCCGGGCGCGCCGATGGCGGGTTGTTGGCTGACTGACGGGATATAACACGCTTGCTGTCGAACAACCCGCCACCCGGCAGCGTCGGCGCGCTTGAGTATCGGGGACGAACCGTTCAGTGGGCCGGCGGGAGCGGTACTGTCACTACCGTTGCATAAGGCAACAATATGGTCGGCTGGATGCCACCCGCTTCTCACGTGTGCGGGGTGGGCCGGTAGATGAGCTCCTGGGTGCTGCCGTCGAGCGTGTGGCTCTCGAGCAGCTCCAGATCGAAGTCGCCGGTGCCGTCGAAGATCCGGTCCTGCTAGAACACGTCGCCGCCGATCCGACACTGCTTCACATCAGATCCTGGCAGCTGCTGGGGCCATCGACCGCGAGCGGGAGCCGGCTAGGTGTCCAGGCCGTGTTCTATGGCGTAGCGGACCAGTTCGGCTCGGTTGTGGAGTTGGAGTTTGCGGAGGGTGTTTTGGACGTGGTTCTCGACTGTGCGGTGGGAGAGGACCAGGCGGGTGGCGATCTGTTTGGCGGTCAGGCCTCGGGCTACCAGGCGGAGGACTTCGGTTTCGCGGTCGGTCAGGTGCGGCACCTCGGGACCACCGGCGCCGAGGCGGCGGTACTCGCCCAGCAGCAACCCAGCCAGCCCGGCGCTGAAGATCGCGTCGCCCTCGGCGGTACGACGGACAGCCTCGTCGAACTCGTCCAAGGACGCGGACTTCACCAGATACCCCGACGCCCCGTTCTTCACCGCCGCGAGTACGTCGTCCTGCTCGGCACTGGCGGACAACACCAGCACCCGAGTGTCGGGCAGCGCCGACGTGATCTCCCGCGTCGCGTCCACACCGGAGCCGGAGCCCAGCTGCAGGTCCATCACCACCACGTCCGGCCGGGTCGCCAAGGCGATCTTCACCGCGCCGGCAACGTCGGAGGCGGTCGCGCACACGTCGTACCCGCGGCTGCCGAGGTCGCGCGCGACTCCTTCGCGCCACATCGGATGGTCGTCGACGATCATGATTCGCGTCATGCGGTCACCTTCAGCTCCCACTCGGTTCCTTCGCCGGGCGCGGTCCGTACGGCGACGGTGCCGCCCAGGTCGGCGATCCGGCCGCGGATCGACTGGCTGACGCCGAGGTGGCCGTCCACGCGGGCCTGCTCCAGCCGGGCGGGCGTCGTGCCGACTCCATCGTCGCGGATCGACACCACGACGTCATCTCCGAGGTCCTCGACCGCGATCCAGCAGCGGGCGTCCTGGCCGGCGTGCTTGGACACGTTGCTCAGCGCTTCCTTGACCGCGGCAACCAGCTCGGCAGCTGTGCGCGCGGGCATCAGGACCTTCGTGGCCGGTACGACGACATCCACCCGGGTCGTCGCCAACGGCAACAGAAGTCCGCACAGATCGACGCGACCGCCCTCGGCGACGGCCGGACGCGTCGACATCAAGGTGCGGAGGGCAACTTCCTGTTCCGCTGCGAGCTGGGCGAGCTCGATCGCGTCGCCGCCGATCGCCGTACCGCGTCGCTGGACCTGCGCCAGCACCTGCAGTACGCCGTCATGGATCGAACGACTGAGCCGGAGCCGCTCGGCGGTCGCGCTCTCGGCGGCGATCGCCGACCGCAGCCGGGCGCCTGCCTGCCGCAGGGTCGAAGCGGCGTACCCGACGACCAGTCCGGCGACCAAGAGCAGCTGGACGTTGCTGAGGATCTTCGACGCGTTGTCGACACCGCGCAGCGACAGCAACGCCAGGCTGATCGTCGCGGCGCCGAGCAGGCCGCCGTCGCGGCCGCGGGAGATCGCCAGCGCGAGGACCGGGCCGGCTGCCCAGACCGACGTCAGGACCGAAGCTCCACCGCGGATATCCACCAAAGGCTGCGCCCACAAGGTCGCGTACATGCAGCCGACCGTGACGATCAGGTCGGCGAAGGCGAGCCGGGTGTTCCGGCGACCCCAGCGGCGGCTGTAGCCCAGCGACGAGATCAACGTCCAGATGCCCATCACGGCGAGTTGGAGCAGCGCACCGGACGGCCGGACGATGCCGTCCCACCGCGTCCACACACCGAAGCAGGCGAACGCCCAGGTGATCACGCGGAACACCACCAGCGCACGCCACAGCGGCTGCAGCAGATCGACCTTCTCGCGTTCCACGCGCCACAGTCTGCCAAGGACCGCGACCGGGCGGCGTGAGCCCTATTACTCAAAGCTCGAGGTGCAGGTTTCCCCGCACGTTGACAGGTTTTCCTCAGTTTCACCTTCAGCTGAGCGGATTTTCCCCGTACTCTCGCGCAGAACACGCTCGGGGGAGCTTTGATCACACCGCGTTATCAGACACGGAGGGGAATCGTGCGCAAGCTACCCGCCGGGCTGTTCAGCCTGGCTCTGGCCGCGACGACCGGGCTCGGCATCGCCGCAGCATCGGCCGGAAACGCCGCCACACCGCCCAAACAAGGGTCGGCGCCGATCGCCAGCGAGGTCGCGCCCACGCCGGACGACCTGTCCAGCCCGCAGGAGGACAAGCGCCGCGAGCTGCGGCAGGAGGCTCTGACCAAGGTCCTGAACGGTCAGGCCAAGCCCGAGCTGCGCAACGGCAGCACGGTCGTCAACCTCGGCAACACGCCCGCGCCGAAGAGCGTCAAGGCGACCAGGAACGCCAAGGGCAAGGTCGACCAGTACGTCGAGCTGAGCCGGGAGAAGACCGACCGGATCTTCGTCGTGCTCGCCGAGTTCGGCAACGACCGCGACCCGAACTACCCGGACCAGGACACCTCCCCGGCGACGCCGGGCCCGACCCGGTTCGACGGTCCGCTGCACAACCAGATCCCGGCCCCCGACCGCTCCGTGGACAACTCCACGATCTGGCAGGCCGACTACAGCCAGAAGCACTTCCAGGACATGTACTTCGGCAACGGGAACTCGGTCAAGGAGTTCTACGAGAAGCAGTCCTCGGGCCGGTACTCCGTGTCCGGTGAGGTCACCGACTGGGTCAAGGTCAAGTACAACGAGGCCCGGTACGGTCGCTCGAACGGCTACCCGTGCGCCGGCAACGTCTGCAACAACACCTGGAACCTGGTCCAGGACGCGGTGAACCAGTGGGTCGTGGACCAGAAGGCCAAGGGCCGCACCCAGGCGCAGATCACCGCGGACCTGAAGACGTTCGACCAGTGGGACCGCTACGACTACGACCACGACGGCAACTTCAACGAGCCCGACGGGTACATCGACCACTTCCAGATCGTGCACGCCGGCGGCGACCAGGCCGACGGTGACCCGTACCAGGGCGAGGACGCCATCTGGTCGCACCGCTGGTCGGTGCAGTTCCCGGGCGGCCCGGCGACCAACCCGCGGGGTGGCGCCCAGGTCGGTGACACCGGCATGTATGTCGGCGACTACACGATCCAGCCGGAGAACGGCGGCGTCGCGGTGTTCGCGCACGAGTACGGCCACGACCTCGGTCTGCCGGACGAGTACGACACCGCCGGCGGCGAGAACGGCGTCAACTGGTGGACGGTGATGGCCCAGAACCGGGTCAGCGCGGCCACCGACGGCGGCATCGGCGAGCGCGTCCAGTCCATGGGTCCGTGGGACAAGCTGCAACTCGGCTGGCTCGACTACGAGATCGTGAACTCCGGCCAGAACCGGACCGTCGACCTCGGCCCGCAGGAGTACAACTCGAAGAAGGCCCAGAGCCTGGTCGTGCCGCTGCCGAAGAAGGAGATCACCAGCCAACTGGTGCCGCCGGCCGTCGGGACGAAGTCCTGGTGGAGCGGTCAGGGCAACAACTTCACCCACACCATGAGCCGTCAGGTCGCGCTCCCCGCCGGCCAGCCCGCGAGCCTCACCTTCCAGGCGAACTGGGACATCGAGGACTGCGGCCCGGACCCGTGTGACTACGCCTATGTCGACGTCAACGACGGCAGCGGGTTCAAGACGATCAAGGGCAACATCACCAAGGATGCCGAAGGCAACGGTATCGACGGCAAGAGCAACGGCTGGGTGCCGGCCACGTTCGACCTGTCGGCGTACGCCGGCAAGACGGTCACGCTCCAGTTCCGCTACGCCACCGACCCGGCGTCCGGCGGGATCGGCTTCTTCGCCGACGACATCAAGGTGACCTCGGGCTCGACCACGGTGGTCGCGTCCGGTGCGGAGACCTCTCCCGACGGCTGGACGCTGAACGGGTTCTCCGCGGCGGGTTCGTCGTTCACCACGCTGTTCGACAACTACTACCTCGCGGCCAACGTGAACTACGTCGACCACGACCAGTACCTGCAGACCGGTCCGTACAACTTCGGGTTCCTGAACACGCTTCCGGACAAGGTCGAGCACTTCCCGTACCAGGACGGCCTCGTCATCTGGTACTGGGACACGTCGCAGGCCGACAACAACACCAGCGTGCACCCGGGCTCCGGCCTGATCCTGCCGATCGACTCGCACCCGACGCCGATCAACCGGGTCGACGGAACGCTCTGGCGCCCCCGCGTCAGCGCGTACGATGCTCCGTTCGGGCTCGAGAAGGCCGACTCGTTCACGCTGCACTTCAACGGCCAGGCCAGCTACATCCGCGGCCAGAACGCCGTTCCGACGTTCAACGACAGCAAGTCGTACTGGAGCGCGGACCAGCCGACGAGCAGCGTCAAGGTGCCGAACAACGGGGTCAACATCAAGGTCGTCTCCAAGACCGGTACCTCGATGAAGGTCCAGGTCAGCAAGCGCAAGTGATGCCGTGAGCAACAAGACCTGAGCAACAAGACAAAAGATGGCCCCGGGAGTCCAGACTCCCGGGGCCGTCTGCTCGTTCCGGCTGTCACGCCGCGGACGAGCTCGGCCCGCTGCCGGATGCTGATGTCGACGAACTCCCCGGACGGTAGGTCGAACCAGGTCAGGTAGGTCGAATCAGGTCAGGCAGCCGCCAGGTCCCACGGACCGCAGGCCTTCGACTCTGGTCAGCAGCTGCCGGCGGACGAAGTTCGGTGGCTGCTCGTCCGCCCGCAACTCGGGAGGATCGTCCGGGGTCCGGAGGAAGTTCGCGTTGTAGATGAACTCGCCTCCACCTGCTCCGGCGGCGGGGCGAACAGGAGGTTGGGCGAGGGCTCCCGGTCGCGCATCTGATCGGAGGCCCAGTCGGCTGTCGAGGATGTACTGCGCGTCCACGTCAGTACCGCGAATCGATGCCTGCCGCGACACCGAGGCCGGTGACGCGAAGCCGAGGACGAGCCGGAGCTGCGGCCCGATCTTGTCGGTACGCCAGACCCGGTCCCAATCGATCACGGCCGGATCGGCCAGATCGCAGCAGTCGAAGACGACGATCACCGGGCCTCGGTCGCCGAATCCGCCCGCGAGTACGGGCCAGTCGTCCGCGTGCAGCCCGAGCTCGTACCCGGATGCGCCGTTCAGCCTGTGCGTCGCGACGTACAGGATGTCGACCTGCTGCGCGTCACCGCCGTGGTCGAGATCCTGGTCGACCAGGTTCTCGTCGAAGGTCACGAACTTGACGTTCGCGCCGGCCGCGAGCATCCCTTCCAGGAACAGCGACGGTTTTGATGTTGATGGTCATCCCCCTGACTCCCGCCCGGAGGATGACACAGCGTGAGCGCGCCGCCAAGAGTTGGCGACGCGCTCACGCTCTGTGTTACCTCTGTGTTACTAGGCCGTTGCTACCTGGTACCGCCTCAGGTCGCCGGCGAGGGCCGGGTGGACCCGGGCGGTGACCCGGGTGCCGTCGGCGGTGTGTTCGAGCTGCTCGACCGAGCCCTCGGAGTGGATCCGGGAGACCAGGTCGCCGCGGTCGTACGGCAGGAGTACGTCGAGGGCGACGTGCGGCTGCGGCAGCCCACCCTCGATCAGCTCGCGGAGCTTGTCGATCCCTTCGCCGGTGCGGGCCGACACCACGATGACGTGCGGCTCGCGGTGCAGGATCGGCGCCAGCGCCATCGGATCGGCCAGGTCGGCCTTGTTGATCACGATGATCTCGGGCACGTCGCTCGCCTGGATCTCGGCCAGTACCTCGCGCACGGCCTGGATCTGTGCCAGCGGGTCGGGGTGCGAACCGTCGACCACGTGCAGCAGCAGGTCCGCGTCCGCGACCTCCTCCAGCGTCGAGCGGAACGCCTCGACGATGTCGTGCGGCAGGTGCCGGACGAACCCGACCGTGTCGGTCAGCGTGTACACGCGCCCGTCCGCGGCCGTCGTCCGCCGGGTGGTCGGGTCCAGGGTCGCGAACAACGCGTCCTCGACCAGCACGCCCGCGCCGGTGATCTTGTTCAGCAGCGAGGACTTGCCGGCGTTGGTGTACCCGGCGATCGCGACCGACGGCACCAGGTTGCGGCGACGCTCCTGGCGCAGGGTCGAACGCTTGCCCTTCAGGCTCTTCAGCTCACGGCGCAGCTTGGCGATCTTGGTGTTGATCCGGCGCCGATCGGTCTCGATCTTCGTCTCACCGGGACCACGGCCGCCGATACCGCCACCGGCCGCGCCGACGCGTCCACCGGCCTGGCGGGACAGGTTCCCACCCCAACCACGCAGGCGCTGCTTCATGTACTGCAGCTGGGCCAGCTCGACCTGGGCCTTGCCTTCCTTGCTCTTCGCGTGCTGGGCGAAGATGTCCAGGATCAGCGCGGTCCGGTCGACCACCTTGACCTTGAGCTTGTCCTCGAGGTTGCGCAGCTGCGCAGGGGCCAGCTCGCCGTCGGCGATCACCGTGTCCGCGCCGAGCGACGCGACCAGGTTGCGCAGGTCGGAGACCTTGCCGGAGCCGATGAACGTGGCCGGGTCGGGCTTCTTCCGCCGCTGGATCACGCCGTCCAGAACCTCGGAACCGGCGGTCTCGGCGAGCAGCTTCAGCTCGGCCAGCGAGTTCTCCGCGTCCTCGGCGCTGCCTTCGGTCCAGACGCCGACCAGCAGCACCCGCTCGAGCAGCAGCTTGCGGTACTCGACCTCGCTGATGTCGGTCAGCTCGGTGGACATCCCGACCACGCGGCGAAGCGCTTGGCGCTCCTCCAGGTCGAGGCCCTCGGTGCTCAGTTCGTGTTCATACTCATCGTGACCCGTCAACGAAGCGCCGGAGTCCTCGCCCTCGATGAGGTCAAGTTCGACGTCGGTGGTCTCGTCGTATGCGTGTGAATGGGTCGTCATATACCTTCCATGGTGGCACGGGCCTCCAGTACAGGCGACCCGTTTAACCACGTCAACGCCCCACGCGGCACCAGGATTCCCCGCCTAGGCAGGTAGCCAGGTCCGGTCGAACTCCCCACGAGCGTGCAGAACGGCCGGTCCGGTCAGCTCCAGGTGGTTGTCGGCACGCCAGGTCACGCTCACCTCACCGCCTGGTACGCCGACGCGGTACGTGACCGGGAGCTCGTCGCGGGCCTGTCGCGCCGCGGCCACGGTCACCGCGCAGGTGCCGGTCCCACAGGACCGCGTCTCCCCCGAACCGCGCTCGTGGACCCGCATCTGCACCTCGTGCGCATCCCGGCGTACGACGAACTCGACGTTGACCCCGTGCGGGAAAGCGCTGGTGGGCGACCACGTCGGCTGGTCGCAGAGGTTGCCGGGCTCGTCCAGGCTGTCGACGAACGCGACGGCGTGCGGATTGCCGATGTCGACGTGCACGGCGGGCCACTGGTGACCGTTGGACTCGACCACGATTCCGGCCGGACCGGGCAGCGTCGGCTCGCCCATGTCGACGGTCAGCGTGCCGTCGTCGTTCTGGGAGACAGCCTTGATACCGGCGCGGGAGCCGACCCGGACGGGCTTGTCGTCGATGAGCCCCGCGTCGGCGAGGTACTTGACGAAGACGCGGACGCCGTTCCCGCACATCTCCGCGATCGAACCGTCCGCATTCCGGTAGTCCATGAACCAGTCGCCACCGTCCTCGACGTACGGCTGCTTGTCCCCCTGGATCACCCGCAGTACGCCGTCGGCGCCGAGGCCCGCGTGCCGGTCGCAGAGGAACCGCACCAGGCCGGCGTCCAGATCGCCGTGGACCGAACCGTCGGGGTCGGGCAGGATCACGAAGTCGTTCTCCGTGCCGTGCCCCTTCAACCAGGGAAACGTGCTCATGGTGCTCAGCGTACGGTGTTCCCTCGTGGAGCTGATTGCCTACTTCTGGGAGCAGGAGGACGCCGAGACCGTCGCCGGGTTGCTGGACGGCGAGGTACGGCGGGGGCGCTTCCATGGCGAGGACGACGACGAGGATCACCCGTGGGTCGTCGTTCTCGATCACCCGGACGCGGAGCGAGTCGTCGCCGAGCACGACGGATGGGTCGAGACGGTGACGAAGGAACCGGGTGCGACACCCGCACCGCTGCCCCAGGAACCAAGGCGATTCAAGTAAGGACCCGGCCCGGCCGGCTGCTGGTTGGTTTGCCGTTGGACAACGCGGGCTGACCGGCAACCAGGACGTGTTCGACGCCGACGGACAGTTGCCAGGGGTCGTCGTACGTCGACCTGTCGGCGATCGTGCTCTGGTTGAGGACCACGAGGTCCGCGATCGCCCCGGGTTTGATGACGCCGCGATCGGAGAAGCCGAGGCGTGCCGCGGGCAGAGAGGTCATTCGGCGGATGGCCTCGGACAACGTGAGGATGCCCAGGTCGCGGGCGTAGTGGCCGAGGACGCGCGGGAACGTGCCGAAGTTGCGGGGATGGGGGTGGCCGAGGCCGGTCGCGTCCATGATCCAGCCGTCGCTGGCGATCGCCGTACCTGGGTGTTCGAGGACGGTGATCACGTCGTTCTCGCTCATCGCGTGGTTGACCACGCTGACCGCGGCCTGGTGGGACTCGAGGATGCGGAGCACGATCTCGGCAGCGTCGACGTCGTCGCGCCGGGCGATCTCCGTCAGGCTGAGGCCGCGGCTGTCCTCGTAGCGTCCGGGTGGCAGCGATGCGATGACGACCGAGTCCGGCGACAACAGGTTGTCGGAGCGGAGCGCGTCGGCGATTCGCTTGCGCTCGGCCGGATCCGCGAGGCGGTCCAGGAGGGCGCCGTCCGCCAAGGCCCAATCGGGCAGGCGGGTGGTGAGCGTGGTGCTGGTCGCGGTGTACGGGTACGCGTCCCAGCCGACGTCGAGATCGGCGTCGTCGAGGAGCTCGAGCGCTGCGTGGACCAGGCCGTGGTTCTGTTTGCCGACGGCCTTCAGATGGGAGATCTCGAGGCGGGCGCCGCCGGCGCGGGCGGCCGACATCGCCTCCTCCAGAGCCGCGAGAAGGCCGGAGCCCTCGTTGCGGATATGGGTCGAGTAGAGCAGACCGCAGTCGGCGGCGGTGGCGACCAGTGCGGCCACCTCCGCCGGCGAGGCGTAGGCGCCCGGCGCGTAGATCAACCCGGTCGAGAACCCGACTGCGCCCTGGTCCGCGGCCGCGCGGAGCAGGTCCTGCATCTGGCGGAGCTCGTCGGCCGACGGCGCCCGGCGCGCGTTGCCCATGACCGCGATCCGCAGTGTGCAATGACCGACCTGGAGAGCCAGGTTCACCGCCGGCTCCAATGTTGCGGCGAAGCCGCCCAGGTCGTCCCAGGACCAGTCGTGCTTCGACCCCAGAAATGCCGTACCGGCCTTCAACGTCTCCAGGTCGCCGATCGGGAACGGCGACCAGCCGCAGTTGCCCGCGACGAGCGTGGTCACGCCCTGGGCCAGCTGGGACTCGGCGGCCGGACTCGAGCCCAGACTGAAATCCGCATGTGAATGAAGATCGACGAATCCCGGTGCCACAATGTTGCCTGTGGCATCGATGACCTCTGCCCCGGACAGCGCCGCGCCGGGTGGCAGCACCGCGGTGATGCGCTCGCCGTCGATCACCACGGTCCCCGGCACGGGTTCCGCGCCGGTGCCGTCGGCAACCAGGCCGCCGGTCAATGCCACTGGCCCCGTCGTTCGCACCGAATCACTCCTGTTCTGGACCGAGGGCGAGCTCGGCGACGGTGTTCGCCTCGATCAGCGCCCGGTCCACGACATGGCCGAGACCGGTTGCCTCGGGCACCTGTACGACACCGTCGACGGCGACGACGGCCGGTTCGATCACGTCCCGGGCGTAGTACTTCTCCGAGGCGGACACATCCGATGGGAGGGTGAACCCGGCGAGACTGGAGAGCGCGACGTTCGCGAGCCGGCCGATGCCGAACTCGTGCATACCGCCGCACCAGACGGGGATCCCGGCAGCCTGGGCCCGGTCGTGCGCTTCACGCGCTGGGGTCAGCCCACCCATCCGCGACACCTTGATGTTCAGGACCTGCAGCGCCTCTAGCTCGAGAGCCGTCTGCAGGTCGTCGACCGTCTCGATGCTCTCGTCGAGGCACACCGGCGTCCTGATCGTGCGTTGCAGCTTGGCGTGCGTGAGCAGGTCGCGCGGTGCGAACGGCTGCTCGATCATCGTCAGGCCGAACTCGTCCAGCTCCCGCAACAGCTTGAGATCGTCGACGGTGTAGATGCCGTTGGCATCCACATGCAGATCGAGGTCGGGGTACGCCGCACGCACGGCACGGACCGGCTCCACGTCCCAGCCGGGCGCGATCTTCAGCTTCACCCTCGGGTACCCGGCGGCCACCTGGTTGGCAACCTGGGTGAGGAGATCGTCGATCGTCGGCTCGATGCCCAGCGAGACACCCGCGACCACCTCGGTCCGCGTCCCGCCCAGAACTGTTGCTAAAGGCATTGATTGGGTCTCGGCGAACAGCACCCAGGCCGCGGTGTCCACGCCGGCCTTCGCGAAGTTGTTGCCGCGAACCTTAGACCAGACCGCCGCCAGTTGGCCGGGGTGCGTCCACGAGCGGCCGAGGATGGCAGGCAGAAGGTACTGCGAGGCGATGTGCCAGCAGGACTCGACCGTCTCGGGCGCGTAGTACGGGTCGGAGGACGACGCGATCTCGCCCCAGCCGACGGCACCCGACGCGTCCTCGAGCTCGACCAGGATGTGGTCGAGGAACGCCTTGCGGTGAGAGCTGGTCTGGAACTCGTGCACCAACGGCATCCGGACCCGGTGCAGTCGCGCGGTGACAATCTTCAGCTCAGTTGACATAGAGTCCCAGCTCCGTGTTCAGCCGGTCGCGCTCGAGCAGCCGCCGCCGCGCGCCCTTCGCGCTCGCGGTCGTCAGCGTCGCGAGGACATGCAGCACAGAGGCGACGACGGTCGGAGAGTCGACGTACGACGCGCTCCCGGTCGCGACGTAGATGCTCTGGTCGGCGATCTTGGCCAGCGGCGCGTCCTCGAAATCCGTGACCGCGACCAGCTCACCGCCCGCGTCCACGAATCGGCGGGCGATCTCGACCGTGTCCCGCCGGTACCGGCGGAAGGAGAACGCGACCATCAGGTCGTTCGACCGGACGTCGGACAATACGTCGACGCCGCGGACGACCGTGCCGTCGATCAACGTGACCTGCGACAGGCCGGCCCCCAGGTCGAAGGCCAGCAACGACGCGTACGAGAACGACTTCGCCGAGCCGACGATGAAGCGCCGGCGGGCGGCGACGATCCGGGCCGCGGCCTGCGCGATCGACTCGTCGGTCAGGATCTGGTCCAGGGCCTCGTCGATCGAGGCGCGCTCCTGCTCGACCACGCGACGCTGCAACAACGTCGACGATCGCCGTTGCAGCCGGGCGTCGTACCGCTCGTGGGGGCTGGTGAGCTCGCGGTTGCGTGGGTCGTCAGGCATCGGCGGCCGGTCCGAAGTAGTACGCGCCGCGGCCGTCCGGCAGGCGACGGCACGACACAGCGACGAGTCCCTGCGCCAGAAGACCTTCGAACGAGCTGCGAAGCTCGGCCGGCTCGGTCGGCATCACCAACTCGGTCAGGGTGTCGGGGACGGCCGGCCGCTCGCGGGTCAGGTCCCACTCGACGATCACTCGATCGGTGCCCGGACCGTACATGTCCGGGGCGAACCATCGCGCGCGAGCGCCGAGAACGTCGAGGTTGAAGTGCGCGTTGCGGACCTGCGCCGGGTCGTACGTCCATCGCATCCGCGACATACCGTGGCTCAGGGCAACTTCTCGCTGGGCGTGCTTGAGCATCCGGCCGAGGCCGTGCCCCTGCTGGTCGGCGGCGACCACGGCCGACTGCGAGTAGTGGTAGAAGCCGCGCCGGTCGGTGCCGCAGAAGCCGTACGCGAACGCGACCAGCTTGTCGGTCCCGTCGAGGATGCCGACCACCGATCCCCCGTTGCTCGCCAGCGCACCCAGCAGCCGCGGATTCAGCCCGTACGCCGGGTCGAGGTAGCCGAAGACCGCGCGGTACAGCTCCGAGGCCTCGGCGAACCGCGACGCCGTGGTGAGCGAGACCGCACGAAAGCTCACCTCAGAGATACGATTCATATCCTGAGTAGATCCCATGGATCTCCAGGGAGTCAATCCGTGATCAGATGATGATACGTTGACTATCCATGATCATCGAGCGACTCCAGGAGTACGTCGGCGCGGAGACCCCGACCGGCGACGCGGCCGCGCTGAACGCCTTCGCCGACCGTCTGGCCGAGCGGTACGACGCGCTCGGCGCGACCGTCCGCCGGGTGCCGGCGCCGACCGGTGATCACCTGGTCGCGGACTTCCCCGGCCGGGCCGGCGAGGCGCCGCTGCTGTTCCTCGGGCACCACGACACCGTCTGGCCGATCGGCCAACTGCGCGACGCGATGCCGTGGCGCCAGGAGGACGGCGTCATCCACGGCCCGGGCGTCTTCGACATGAAGGGCGGACTCGTCGTTCTCGAGACCGCCCTGGAGCAGGTCGCCGACCAGGACCGCCGGCCGGTCCGGGTCGTGGTCGTCGCGGACGAGGAAGTCGGTTCGCCCTCCGCACGCGAACTCGTCACGGCCGAGTCCGCCGGCGTGTGCGCCGCCTTCGGACTCGAGCCGCCGCACCCGAACGGCGACCTGAAGACGTCGCGCTGGGGCAGCACGCGGGTCCGCATCGAGATCACCGGCCGCGAGGCGCATGCCGCGCTCGATCCTGACAGCGGGATCTCGGCGATCGACGAGCTCGTCGACCAGCTGATCGCGGTCCGGGGGATCGTCGCACAGCACAAGGAGGTCCTGTGCAACGTCGGCACGATCTCGGGCGGTGGGCGGACGAACGTCGTACCGGGATCGGCTGCGGCCGACATCGGGTTCCGCTTTGTCGACCCGGAGACAGAGTGCGCCGTGCTGGATGCGGTTACCGGTCTGTCGCCGGTGCGCGGGGCTGAACTGCAGGTGCGGGTGATGTCGAATCGGCCGGCGTGGCAGCCGTCGGCGGCGACCGATGAGCTATTGACAAAGGTGACCGCGGCCGGGCGAACCGTCGGTCAGGAGATCGGCGGTGCGGCCGCGTCCGGTGCTGCCGACACCAACCTGACCGGCTGGCTCGGGATCCCGACCCTGGACGGCCTGGGGCCTGTAGGCAAGGGCGCCCACGCCGTCCACGAGCAGGTGATCGCGGCGAGCCTGAGCGAGCGGGTCGCCCTGGTCGCCGCCATCCTCACAACTATCTAGGCCAGACCACCGCCGCGGATCCGCCGCCGCGGCGCGTCGGTTCCGCGGCCGCGAGGATCGCGCCACCGGGCAGGAACTCCAGCCCCTCGAGGGCACCGATCTCGGCCGCCGAGGAACCCGGCGCACCGGCCGGCGTGAAGGTGTGGCCGTACGCCCCCAGCGCCGCGCCGTACCTGTCGATGAACGACTGCTCGGCCGTCACGGACGCGGTGTTGCGCTGGGACGCCCGCGGTGCGGCGATCGCCTGGGGCAGGGTCATGCCGCGGTCGAGCCGGTTCGTGAGGGTCTGCAGGACGGTCGTGATGATCGTCGAGCCGCCCGGCGAACCGAGGGCGATGTACGGCTTGCCGCCGCGCAGCACGATCGTCGGCGAGATCGACGACCGCGGCCGCTTGCCCGCCTGGATCCGGTTCGGGTCGGCGGGGTCGTAGACCGCGGAGAAGTCGGTCAGCTCGTTGTTCAGAATGAATCCGCGGCCGGGGACGGTGATGGCGCTGCCGCCGGTCTGCTCGATCGTCAACGTGTACGAGACGACGTTGCCCCACCTGTCCGCCGTGACCAGGTGAGTGGTCGACAACCCCTCGGTGTCCGGCCGCTGCGTCGTCGCGGCGCCCTTCGCGCAGTGGTGGTACTTGCCGTCCGGCGATCCGGCCGGCACCGGCTTGACCGCCGCCTTCGCCGGGTCGATCTGGCAGGCTCGCTCGGCGCCGAATCCGCGGGACGTGAGTTCCTTTGTCGGCACGTCCACGAAAGCGGGATCGCCGACGTACGCCGCTCGGTCCGCGAACGCCAGCGCGGACGCCTCGAGGTAGTCGTGCAGGTACTGCGTCGTGCTCTGCTGCCTGAGGTGCAGCGGCTGGAGGATGTTCAGCGCCTCGCCGACCGTGGTGCCACCGGACGAGGACGGAGCCATCCCGTACACGTCCAGGCCGTCGTACCGGACCTTCGTCGGGACGCGGTCCAACGGCTTGTACTTCTTCAGGTCGCCGGTGGTCAGGTAGCCCGGCATCACCGGCAGAGTGGTCGTCGCGGTCTTCGGCGGGTTCTTCACCACGGCGCTCATCTCCGCGCCGAGAGCACCGCCGTAGAAGGTCGAAATCCCCTTCTTGCCGAGCATCCGGTAGGTGTCGGCGAGCTCCGGGTTCTTGAACACCGTGCCGACCTTCGGCGCGTCACCGCCCGGCAGGTAAAGCTTCGCCGTCGGCACGATCGCCGAGAACCGGGCCTTGTTCTCCTGCGTCTGCAGGTTGAACGTGCTGTCCACCACGAAGCCGCGGTCGGCCAGGTCGGCGGCCGGCGTGAGCGCCTTGCCGAGCGACAGCGAACCCCATTGGCGCAGGGCCGAGTCCCAGGTCGCCAGCGTGCCGGGGATGCCGACCGACACACCGGACGTGACGAGCTCGGGAGTGAAGTTGTACGGCTTGCCGGTCGCCGGGTCGATGAACGCGTCCGAGGGCATCGCCGCGGGCGCCGTCTCGCGGCCGTCGATCGTGGAGACCTTGTGGCTCCTGGCGTTGTAGTAGACGAAGTACCCGCCACCGCCGATGCCTGCGGAGTACGGCTCGGTGACGCCGAGGGCAGCCGCGGTCGCGACCGCCGCGTCGACCGCGTTGCCGCCGCGCCGCAGTACGCCGAGCCCGGCGGCCGTCGCGTCCGCGTCGACCGAGGACACCGCTCCCCCGAATCCGACCGCGGTCGGGTTCTTCGCCGGCGGCGCCGGTGAGCTGGGCGGGCTCGCGGCGGCGCTCGTACTCAGACCAGCCAGAACAAGGGCACCTGCAGACAGCGATGCGACCAGCTTCTTCACCAGTACTCCCGCGGGGCGTCGGCGACAGGGACATCCCCTTGCTATCCCACCGACGGGCTTCGCGCCAGTACTAGTTGACGGTGCAGGAGTCCATGAAGCGCCGCAGTACGTCGTCCGGCCACTCGACTGTGCCGGTCGGGAGCTCGACCAGGAGCCACTGGTCGGCCAGCTTCACCTGACCGGTCAGGCGACCGTTCAGGGTGCCGATGTGGAAGGTCTTGCCGTTGCCGTCGGTGACGCGGACCGCCGTCAGGCTGCGGGCCTGCGGTCCCGCTTGCAGGACCACCTTGGCGGCCGAGTCCGCCGCACGCATCGTCGGCTGGGAGAGCACGACACGGTTGGCCGCGATCGGCGTCTCGGCCGTCCAGCCCCTCGGCGTCAGGTTGCAGTCGATGGTGCTCCACGGCTGCTTGTTGGCGACCAGCTCGACGACGGACGCACCGAACATCGACATCGTCTCGCTGCTGGACGGTTTGGCCGCCGGCGCCGTCGCGGGCGTCGGGGACGCGGCTGCGGTCTTCTCCGGCTCGCTCGTGCCGCCGGCGACCTCGGAGGTGTTCCCCCACCACTTCACCTGGTTGCCGACCGCGAGCACGAGCGCCGACACGGCGGCAACGCACAACACACCGGTGACGCGACGCCGGCGTTTGATCCGGCGCAGGGCACGGCGGCCGCGGGTGACATCGGCCTCGATGTCGGCATCCGGCAGCGCCTCGGCCGCCTGATCCGCGAACCCCTCCAACAACCTCTTGACCTCGTCCACCAGCCCTCAGCTACTCCCCGTCTCTTCCGTCATCAGGTCCTTCAACCGCTTCAGCGCCTTCGCCGTCTGGCTTTTCACCGTGCCCTCGGTGCACTCCAGGATCCGTGCACAGGTTGCGACATCCAGGTCCTGGAAGTACCGCAGCACCAGCACGGCCCGCTGCCGCGGCGCGAGATCCAGCAACGCGTCCCGGATGGCGAGGGTGTCGGTCTGATCAGGTACGTCGGGCAGCCGCGGCTCGAGCGTCTCCGCGGTCACCACCTCCGGGTGGCGGCCGGCCCGGCGGCGCTCGTCCAGGAAGGCGTTGACCAGGATGCGGTGCGCATACGGGCCCGCGCCTTCGTGCTTGATCCGGTGCCAGTGCACGTACACCCGGGTGCAGGCGGTCTGGACCAGATCTTCGGCGGTGTGCACGTCACCGGCGGTGAGCAGCAACGCCGTTCTCATCAGCCTGGTGCGGTCCGCGAGCAGGTACTCACGGAACTCGGCCTCACGGTCACCCCCTCGCATTCGTTTCCACCCCGACTACGCCGCCGATCCCCCTGCGGTTGCCCTGGGCTATCACTCGAATTGCCTTCTCCACCAGATCGGGGGCGTCGTACTGGAGCCAACTAATGCGTTGGTCCTTACGGAACCACGAGTCCTGCCTGCGCGCGAACCGCCGCGTGGCCTGGGCGGTCCGTTCCCGGGCCTGCGTTTCGTCGATCTCACCGTTCAGCAACGCGATCACCTGCGAGTACCCGAGTGCGCGGTTGGCCGTCTTCCCCTCAATCAAACCCTTGTCCAGCAGTCCTCGCACCTCGGCCACGAAACCCGCGTCGAACATCCGGTCCACCCGGAGGCCGATCCGCTCGTCCAGTTCGGGCCGCGGTACGTCGAGACCGAGCTGGATCGCGCCCGGGTACACGTAGCGGTGCTCGGGCAGCGTGGCGACGTACGGGCCGTCGGTGATCTCGATGACTTCGAGCGCGCGGACGATCCGCCGGCCGTTGCTCGGCAGGATCTGCTCGGCGGCCTTCGGGTCGAGCTGCCGCAGTTTGTTGTGCAGGGCACCGGATCCGTGCGCTTCCAGCTCGGCCTCGAGCCGGGCGCGGACGACCGGGTCGGTGCCGGGGAAGACGAAGTCGTCGAGGATCGCGCGGATGTACAGCGCGGAGCCGCCGGCCAGGACCGGGACCTTCGATCGGGCGATGCAGTCGTCGATGGCCTCACGGGCGAGTTGCTGGAACTCGGCGACGGTCGCGGTCTGTGTGACGTCGAGGATGTCGAGCAGGTGGTGCGGTACGCCGTCGCGCTCGGACGTACTGATCTTCGCCGTGCCGATGTCCATGCCGCGGTACACCTGCATGGCGTCCGCGTTCACCACCTCGCCGCCCAGGTGCTGCGACAGCGCGACGGCCAGGTCGGACTTCCCGGCCGCGGTGGGGCCGACGACCGCGACGACGAGTGGTTCGGGCATCGCTCCAGTCTGTCAGTGCAGATTCCTTCCCGGCCCCACCACCCCGGTCGTGCCTGCGAAGAGTTGGCCAAGAGGTATGGACCAGCCTTGTGGGTGACCCGGAAAGTTCGGTAAGAACGCCTGGAGCTGGAAACATTTCTACGGGAGGAAACCACGTGACGAATGGGTTCGAGGAAGAGTCGGACGCGGCCAAGGACGCGCTCGGCCTGGGGGAGGAAGCCGACGACCTGGCGGCCGCGAAGCGCAGCGGCGGCGACGTCGAGGCGAAGAAGAGCGGCGGCGACGTCGAGTTCAGCGGTGGAGACGTCGAATCCACCGGTGACGAGAGCGAGGACAGCGGCGGCGACGTAGAGTCTGAGCCGTCGGGCGACGGCGTCTGACACCCGTCCGACGCGCGTCAGCATGGCGCTCGCGGAGATCCCACAGTTCCGGCGTTGCAGGTGCGAAGATCACCGCTAGCTGTCTGTAAGCACTCAACTACGCAGGAATGGGAGCCCCCGAGATGGGCATCTTCGACAAGTTCAAGGGCAAGGCCGAGGACCTGAAGGACAAGGCCACCGATCTGGTCAACGAGCACGGCGACAAGGTCGGTGAAGGTCTGGACAAGGCCGGTGACTTCGTCGACGAGAAGACGGGCGGCAAGTACGGCGACAAGATCGACACGGGCGTCGACAAGGCCAAGGACGGGTTGGACAACCTGGACGGCCAGAACGACGACATCCCCGACAAGCCGAACCAGTCCGCCTGATCTACCCCGAAGGGCCGCAAGCACCCGCTTGCGGCCCTTCGCCATGCCTGGACGTCTAGGGTCTGGGGATGAGCGAGGAACGGTTCCAGGTCGTGGTGCTCGGGTGTGCGACGCCGTACGCCGAGGTGGACAACCCGTGCTCCGGCTATCTGGTGAGCGGTGGTGGCACGCGGATCTGGATGGATGCGGGCAGCGGGACGCTCGGGGAGCTGCAGCGGCATGTGCGGCTGGATGAGCTGGATGCGATCTGGATCTCGCACCTGCATGCGGATCACAGCGCCGACCTGCTGACGGCGTACTACGGCGCGCTCTACGCCGACATCACCTTGCGCGCACCGATTCCGCTCTACGGGCCGCCGGGGATCGCCGATCGGCTGGCGGGATTCCTCACGAACGGGCCGACGCGCAGTCCGATCGAGTCGGCGTTCGCGGTCACCGAGCTGTACGACGGGCATGAGGCGGCGGTCGGCGCGCTCCACCTCACCAGTCGCGCCGTGGAGCACGGGATGCCGGCATTCGCCGTACGTATGGAGAGCGAGGGGCGGTCGCTCGTGTACTCCGGTGACACCGCGCCATGCACTGCGCTGCGGGAGCTGGCCGACGGATGCGACGTACTGCTGTGTGAGGCCGACGGCGCTGAGGACGGACACCACACCCCCGAGCAGGCCGGCGAGACCGCTGCGGGTGCGGCCCGGTTAATCGTGACGCATGTCGGGCGGTCGATCGGCCGGGAGCAGGCGGCTGTGCGCGCCGCGACCCGATTCGACGGGCCCGTCGAGTACGCCGTACCGGGCGCTGCCTATCTCATGTGACTTCCGGACGTAGATCGTCCGGATAGCGTCGTACGCTCGGGGCATGGCCAAGACCAAGGTGGCCGTCGACGAACTGACGGTGCGGGCGCTCGCCCCCGAGACGTGGGATGCGTTCGCGGCGCTCGCGGAGCGGCACAACGGGGTGTGGGGCGGGTGCTGGTGCACGTACTTCCACACGATGCATGACGAGAAGACGTTCGAGGCCGAGAGCAACCGCGACCTCAAGCATCGCCTCGTGATGGAGGGGCGCGCGCATGCGGCGCTCGTGTTCGACGAAGAGCTGGCGGTCGGCTGGCTCGAGTACGGCCCGCCGGCCGAGCTGCCGAACATCAACCACCGCAAGGAGTACGAGGCCGGCCTGGACCGCCCGCCGGATTATCGGCTCACCTGCTTCTTCACCGACCGCAACTACCGCCGCCAAGGCGTCTCAGCAGTTGCGCTCCGCGGCGCCCTCGAGCTGATCGCCCAGGCCGGCGGCGGAGTCGTGGAGGCCTATCCGCAGGACACCGCCGGCAAGAAGATCACCGCCTCCTTCCTCTACAACGGAACTCGCTCGCTCTTCGAGCAGGCCGGCTTCACCTACCTCCGCCCCAAGGGCAAGAACCACACCGTCATGAGCAAGACCGTCTAGCTCGTCTGCCGGTCGGGTCGTTTCGGCTGGGTTGCGCGGAGAGCGGCTTGTACCCCGGCCTGGAAGCGGGTGGCCGCCCCGAGGTCGCGAAGGAGCGCGGCGATCTGGCGCTGGATCGAGCGGTTACTGATGCCCAGCTGACGTGCCACTGCCGAATCCTTCAGGCCGGACAGGAGAAGCGCCTCGAGCCGGTCCTGGCCGGCCATCTGCTGGACAGGCGCCGCCCGGTCACCGGCCGGCGCCAGCGGCACCGCGCCGTACCACAGCCCCTCGAAGAGGTTGCCTAGCGCATCGAGCAGGCCGGACGGGTGGATCACCAGACCTGCTTCGACCTCGGACGGCCCGCGCTGCAAGGGGAGCAGCGCGAGCCGGTCGTCGACAAGGCACAAGGCGAGCGGGACACGTGGGGTCACCCGACTGACCCCACCCGCGCGTCCGGTGCGTTCGAGCTCGTCGCGGAAGCCGGACTGCTCGAGCGCCTTGGCGTCGTACACCGTCCGACAGACCACCGCTCGCTGGAGAAGGGCGAGCTCGGTCCCGATCGCGGCGGCGTCGTCGATGTCGGGCGCACGGCTCAACCTGCGTAGCTCCGTCCGCGCGGAGCGCTTGACCTGATGTACCCGCTGGCGCAGGGCAGGACCGCCGATCACCAGCTCGACGAGGTTCGTCGCGGGACGGACCAGGGAGGCCTGATAGCGGCGGCTCACTTCTCGTGCCGATGCTCGTGCCTGCTCGATGTCCCGCTCGACCGCTATCAGGCGTGCTGCCAGCGCGACGTCGGGCGCGATGGCCGCGTAGCGGGACGGCGCGTCGGCGAGCTGACGAACCAGACCGTGGGAGATGAGTCCGCTCAGTAGGTCGCGCAGCTCCCGCCGGTCCGTGGTCACGGCCAGGAGCTCGGTAAAGCTGAGCGCATGGTGATCGATCAGATATTCGTACACAGCCGCTTCGTGCGGGCTCAGGCCGAGGACAGTGAGATCCTCGCTCGCGGATCGGGGTGGTCCGGTCTCAACCATCGCCGAGCCATCCCTTCCGAACGGCCTCATAACCGGCCTGGAACCGTGTCTGGACGTCGAGTTTGAGCATCATCGCCTGGAGGTACCGGCCGACGGTGCGTTCGGACCAGCCCAGCTGGCGGGCGATCGCGGAGTCGCTCAGCCCGCCGACGAGCAACGGCAGCAGGCAACTCTCGGTCGGGGTCGGCCGGTCCGATCCGTCCGGGTGTGATGGTTGGCCGCCGCCCCGGACCCGGAGCGGAATCGCCCGGGACCAGTAGAGCTCGAACATCTCGCGAAGCGCCTCCAGCAGGGTCGAATCCTCGATCAGCAACGCGGAGGCGAGGTCGACCGGGTTGCGATGCAGAGGTAACAGCGCCGCGGGTTTGTCGCTGAGCAGCAGCTTGATCGGAACTTCGGTGACCCGGGCCTGCTCCCCGGCCGCGAGCCCGGCCTGCAGATCAGCCAGCCGTCCCGGGCGATCCAGGCCGAGTGGGTGGTACAGGACCCGGTACTCGATGCCCTTTCCGAGCAGCTCGAGCTCAAGGCAGTTGATCGGATGCGCCTCGACGTCCGGCCCGAAGCTCACGTACGGCGGAACGTCTGAAACGCAGAGCCCGGACACAGCGCCGCGCTGCAGCTCCTGTGATACACGCGCGATCGCCTCGTGGCCGTAGATCACGTCGATCAGGCGATCCAGTTCCTGCCCCGGACGCCGGCCGTGAAATCTGGTCGCCAGTTCGGTGACCCGTCGCCTGGCCTCGCTGAGATCACGCTCGCGGGCGGACAACAGGGCGTCGAGGGCCGGCTCGGGCTCGACAGCGGCGTACCGCGGCGGGCTGGCTGGGATCCGGGCCACCAGACCGAGGCTCTGCAGCATCTCGAGCGCCGCGTCGACCGGTTCGTCCCAGCCCTCACGATCGGCGATGCGATCGATGTCCGACTCGAGAACGGGCGGACGGCTCAACAGGTAGTCGTACAGGACCTTCTCCTGCCCAGTCAGACCGAAACCGTCCAGCATCTGCCAAAAGCTAGTCGGCCCGCTCTGGCCGAGCGAGTCATTTATTCGCCAATGGCGCGAACCGGACGGTGCAATCCCTTCTGTTCGTCTCGAGCTGAATGGGAGGTTACGGGAGGCCAAGTCAGGCACCGACGGGAGTAGCGATGATGCAACGGCAGCGTGGTGCCAGGACAGCCGTGGCGGCGTTCTGCATTGCCATGGTGGGGATTCTGCAGCTGGCCGGGATACCGGCACGACCTGCTGCAGCAGTCCCCCACCCAGAGGCGACACCAGTCCCTGCCGGCGCGCCCGGCGCGGACTTGACGTTGCTGACCGGCGACAAGGTTCGGGTGCAGCTGGGAGCGGACGGCCGCCCGATCGTGCGGCAGGTGACCGCCGCGCCCCGTGCCGACGGCAGCACGACTGCCTTTCACACGCTGATCCACGCCGGCGACACCTACGTCATACCGTCTGACGCGCTGAGCATGCTGGCCTCGCACACCATCGATTGGCACCTGTTCGACATCGCCGAGCTGGTTGCCAGCGGCTACGACGACGAGAGAACCGATCAGCTACCGATCATCGTCCAGTACCCGCACGGGAGAAGTGATCTGGCGCAGCAGCAACTGCCGGCCACTACTCCCGGCCACGTGCTGGACAGCATCGACGCCACCGCCGTCGGCGTGCGCAAGTCCGAGGCCGGCCAGTTCTGGGCAGCCCTCAGCCGGCACTCCCCGGTGGCGGCCGCGAAGGTGTGGCTCGACCGCAAGGTGACTGTTGCCCTCGACAAGAGCGTGCCGCAGATCGGCGCTCCCGCTGCATGGGCCGCGGGCTTCGACGGCAGCGGGGTGCGGATCGCCGTACTCGACACCGGGCTTGACGCGGGTCATCCCGATTTCGCCGGCAAGGTCGTCGCCGCGCGCAGCTTCGTTCCTGGTGTGACGAGCACGCAGGACGGCCACGGGCACGGCACACATGTGTCGTCGATCGCGGCCGGCACCGGCGCGGCCGACCACGGTGTCTACAAGGGCGTTGCGCCCGGAGCGCAACTGATCGTCGGCAAGGTGCTCGACGACAACGGGTCCGGCCAAGCCTCCTGGGCCATCGAGGCGATGGAGTGGGCCACCCGAACGGAGCACGCCGACGTCGTGAACATGAGCCTGACCGGCGGTGCGACCGACGGCACGGACCCGATGAGCCAGGCCGTCAACGACCTGAGCGAAACGACCGGCGCCCTGTTCACCATCGCCGCCGGGAACTCGGGGCCGCGGGCGGACACTGTCGCCTCCCCCGGGGCGGCCGACCTGGCGCTCACTGTCGCCGCGGTCGACAAGTCCGACCGGCTCGCCGACTTCTCCAGCCGTGGCCCTCGGGTCGGAGATCGCGCTCTCAAGCCCGATCTCGCCGCCCCTGGCGTCGACATCGTGGCGGCCAGAGCAGCCGGTAGCTCGCTCGGGCAGGTCGTCGACGACCACTACATGATGCTGTCGGGTACGTCGATGGCCGCACCGCACGCTGCCGGAGCCGCCGCCATACTGGCACAGCAGCATCCCGACTGGGACGGTCAGACGATCAAGGCCGCGCTGACGAGTACCGCGTTCGACGTCGGCTACACCGCGTACCAGCAAGGTTCCGGGCGTCTCGACGTCGGGCGCGCGTCAGGTCAGAGCGTGCACGCCGATGCGGGCCTGAACTTCGGTGTGTCGCCGTACGGCGACCGCGCCCCACGAACGAAGACCATCACCTACACCAACGACAGCCACGACCCCGTGACGCTCGAGTTGCACGGAACGCTGTCGTCCTACACCGGCTCGCCCGCGCCGCACGGCATGCTCGGGCTCGCTCAGAACAGCCTGACCGTACCGGCCAACGGTCGGGCCTCGGTCACCGTGGCTCTCGACCCGAGTGGAGCCGCCGCCGGCGCGTTCCAGGGGGTAGTTACCGCTACCGACCCGACCGGGAAGATCAAGCTCAGGACGACGATCGGGGCGTATCTCGAACCCCAGCACTTCGACCTGACACTCGAGGTCACCCCACCCCGCGGGGCCACCGATGTGACTGTCTCCGGAGGACTGGTCGTCCGGGAAGACGGCCGGGACGACCTCGACGACGGGCCGATCGCGCTTGCCGCCGGACTGCGGGCCGGCGCCCACCTGCTGGGCGGGACGTACTCGGTGCAAGCCGTCGTCTCGTGGCGCGATGCCGCCGGCGAGCGGCAGTACGCCCTCCCCATCGCCCCAGAGGTTGCCGTAGGCAAGGACACGACCGTACGGTTCGACCTCAACGCGGCCAGGCGGCTGACGATCAGGACGCCGACGCCGACCGAGTCGTACGACGGCGGAGTCAGCATCCGACGCGTCTCGGCCGGCAGTGGGTGGGATGTCCGCTCCGAGCTGGCCTCCGACTACGGCAGCCAGAACTACTGGCTGCTACCCACCAGGTCGGTGAAACTGGGCGCGTTCCACCTCGCCACCGAACAACTCCGCGGCGCCGCACCCGTGACGATGCAGGTCGTCGGACCTGGACACGCGTCTCTCCACCCGCAGTACCAGGCGGCCGACGACACCGTCGCCAGGCTCAAGGGACGAGCGATCGTTCCGCTCCAGGACGTCGGTCTGGGCCGGCCCGAGGACTTCGCCCGCATCCACCTTCGCGGCGCGCTGGTACTGATGCGGCCGACCGACATCTGCACCAACTCCTGTGGCCCGGCGATCGCCGATCGGATCGACGCCGCGGCTCAGGCCGGAGCCATCGGCGTTGTGGTGGCCGGTCCTGCTGCCCGTGTCTCGCTGGGCGACCGTGCCTTCGCCCTCCCGGTCATGACTCTGCCGGCCGACGAGGCGGAGTCGCTGGCAGCCGGCGCCAAGCGAGCAGCGATCAAGATCCGGTTCGAGGGCCAGACCGGCCCGCACAGCGTCTACTCGCTGGCCTTCTCCACCGACGGCGGGGTGCCCGCGGTCCCGACCTACGAGGTGAAGGACCGGGAACTGTACAAGATCACCGACCGGGTTCATGCCGACCGGCCGGCCGGCACTCACATTCTGCGGACCACCAACGATCTGTCGAACACGCTCAGTACGTCGTTCACCCTCGACTCGCCCGGCACGATGACCGAGTACGTGGGACCGGTCTCAGCCACCAGGGCGTGGACGCGCGCAGCCGATCAGACGTACGACGGATCAGCGGACACGGCGTACGAATCGGCCGACGAGACGTTCCCGAACCGCGGCAGCCGGACCGAGGACTGGTACTCGGTCCCGCAGGTACCGGGGGTTCCCGCCGTGCCGGCTTCCGTGGGCCAGCCGCGACTCTGCATGGGTCTGTGCCGGGCCGGTGACACGGTACTGCCCTGGTTCTGGCTTACCTCGGACGAGCCCACCCACAGCGGAAGCCAGTCGTGGTACGGCGGGTCGCCGGGCGATCAGCCCGTGCCACAGGAGACCCTTTCGCTGTCCACATCGGGCCGGGAGCTCCCGCTGGAACTTCGAGAGGTCCACGTCGTGGCCGGATGGGCTGCGCACTTCTGGTGGCCGGCGTTCACCGTGCCAACCGGCAAAGCCACCTACCAGTTGGCCGAGCGGTACCGGTCGCCGCTGCCGTCACAGCGTTACGCGACTGAGGTGGACACCGATCTGACCTTCGTCACAGAACGCCCCGACCCGTCGTCGGCCCTTTGCCTCGGGCAGTGGTTTCCCATCTACGCAGTGGTGTCCAAGGACGAGCCTTGCGCCGCGTTGCCGTCGCTGCACCTGCGGTACGACGTCGGAGCCGACCTGGACAACACATTGCCTGCCGGTCGGGTCCACACGATCACGATCACGCCGTACCAGAACGGACTGCTCGCCGCCGGACCGAAGGTCAAGTCGCTGCAGGCGTGGGTCAGTTACGACGACGGGAGCAAGTGGCAGGAGGTCGCCGTACGACCGGCAGCTCACGGCGCGTTCATCGCGTTGCTCAAGCACCCTCAGCTGGGTGAGACGGCCGGCGCGGTCAGTCTTCGGTTCGAGGCCAGGGACGCGGCCGGCACCTCGATCCGCCAGACGATCCACCGGGCGTACGGACTCAGGTGACCGATGGTGGCCCTGGGTGGCCGCTGAGGCCAGCGAAAGTTCCCCGCGTTCCTGCTTCCTCGTCACCGCCGTCGTCCGGTTGTCGGTGGAAGTGTCTAGGGTGCTGGCATGGATCGTTTTCGGGTGGTGCCGGCGGCTTATGTGGTGGTTCGGCGCGGCGATGAGGTGTTGTTGTTGCTGCGGGCCAACACCGGATACATGGACGGGTACTGGGCGGTGCCGGCAGGGCATGTGGAGAAGGGCGAGTCGGCGATCGCGGCGGCCGTGCGGGAGTTGAAGGAAGAGGTGGGGCTGGACGTCGACCCGGCGGAGCTGGTGCCGGTGACGGCGATGCATCGGACCGGCGGGAACGGCGATCCGATCGACGAGCGGGTGGACTTCTTCTTCATCGCGTCGAAGTGGAGTGGCGAGCCGCGGCTGATGGAGCCGGAGAAGGCCGCGGGCCTGGAGTGGTACTCGCTGGACAAGCTGCCGGAGCCGTTGGTGCCGCACGAGGCACGGGTGCTGGCGGCGGTGGCGGACGGGCGTGGGCTTCCTGCGGTGATCGCCCAGGGTTTCGCCTGAGTTCACCGTTGTTCGCCTTGCTTCGCTCTAGTGTTCGCTGCGGTGTCAGCGAGCTTTGGGAGCGTGGGCGATGGACGAGCGGTACGACGGGACGAGCCGGCGGAAGCTGTTGCAGGCGGGAGCGCTCGGTGCGGGTGCGGTCTTGACCTCAGGCGCCTTGAGCGCGGGAAACGCCGCCGCCGGCACGGGTGGCAGTAGGACGGCTGGCCGGATCGACACGGAGCACCCGCGGTTCACGCTGGCGATCGTGCCGGACACGCAGTACCAGTTCGATCAGGACCGCGGCGATCCAGCGCCGTTGAGGGCGACGTTCGACTGGCTGATCGACCACCGGACCGACGAGAACATCGTCTTCGTCGCACACCTCGGAGACGTCACCGAGAACGCGCTGGCGATGGAGTTCGCGCAGGCCGACCCCGTCTTCAAGATCCTCGACCGGGCCCGCTTCCCGTACTCCGTGCTGGCCGGCAACCACGACATCGACGGGTCGAAGGACGATACCCGCGGCGCGTCGCCGTACCTCGACACGTTCGGCCCGCGGCGGTTCCGATGGATGCCGACGTACGGCGGATCGACCCCGAACGGGTACAACTCCTACCACGTGTTCCGCGCGGCCGGCCGGCAATGGTTGCTGCTGGCAATGGACTGGCGGCCGTCGGACGCGAGCTTCGCCTGGGCCCGGGACGTGATCGCGAAACACCCGAAGCTGCCGGTCGTCCTCACCACGCACGAGATCGTGTACGCCGACGCGGGCGACCCGACCGCCTACTTCAGCGACCATGGCAACCGGGTCTGGGACCAGCTGATCGACGACAACGACCAGATCTTCATCACGATGAACGGGCACTACTGGCCGCCCGGCCGGGTCACGCGCAAGAACGCGGCCGGCCACGACGTACACCTGCACATCACCAACTACCAGGACCGGTTCTACGGCGGATCCGGCATGGTGCGGCTGTACCACTTCGACCTGGCGCGGAACACGATCGACGTCGAGACGATCGCGCCGTGGATCATGGGCCAGGACCCGGCCCGGCGCAACGAGCTCGCCGAGCTCGAGATCGAGCTGACCGACGACATCAACCGGTTCAGCGTCCCGATCGACTTCGACGAACGGTTCGCCGGCTTCGCACCGGTAGCGGTCCGCCCGGCGCGGCCGGCGTCAGAGTTGGTGATCCCAGGCACGGCGGCGTACTGGCGCTTCGACGGGCCTGTTGCCGATCAGGTGATCGACCAGTCGGGCAAGGGCAATCACCTCACCCGCAAGCAACTGTCCGACGACGCGCTCACGGCGAGCACAGAGTTCCACCCGGAGCAGCCCGGGCACGGGAGCTGGCTGTTCCCGGGCGGCAAGGATCCGGCGCGCGGCGGCTATCTGCAGACGGCGGACGGCGCACCACTCAACGCGCTGACCTTCCGCGGCGGGTACACGATCGAGGCCTTCGTGAAGCTGGCCGACGACGGGCAGGACCATTCGTGGGAGGGACTGCTCACCCGGCTGGGCACCGGACGCGACGCGGGCAGGACCGGCAGCGACCCGGACGAGCCTGCGGCGAAGCTCGGGTTCTCCGGTGGGCGGCAGGTGCAGTGGGCGGTGTACCCGCTCGACAAGAACGACACGTTCACGAACTGGGGCCACGAGCAGGTCGCCGGCCGCTGGTTCCACCTGGCGATCGTCAACGACGGCCGGCACAGCATCGTGTACGTCGACTCGTCGGAGCTGCTCCGCAACCCGGCGACCCCGTCCAACGGACTGGCAACCGCCGGTAAGCCCTGGCTCGTCGGCGCCGGCCACTACGCGAACACGATCGACCAGGGCTTCGCCGGCAACATCGGCGAGCTCCGCATCGTCGCCCGCGCACTCGAACCGTCACAGTTCCTCAACGCGTGACGGCTAACGACAGGATCAGCTTTTCCTGCGCGGGGAGGAGGGCGAGCTCCGCGGCGGTGAGGGTCGGGTTGTTGCCGCGGTACTCGAGGGCGGCGGGGAGGCCGGGCGTCGGGTCGATCGTGTTGGCGAGGTAGACGCCGAGGGCGTCGCGCAGCAAGTCGGTGAGCTCCTCGAACGCCGGGTCCAGTGCGACCTGCGCGAAGATGATCGCGGTCAACGCCACGTCGAACTCGGGAATGCCTTCCTCGGCGTTGCGCCAGTCGATGACGACCGGGCCGGCCGGGGTGGCGATCACGTTCAGCGGATGCAGATCGCCGTGGACGACGACCAGTCCCGGCGTACCGCTGGGTGCGGGGATGGCCTGTAGGCGGCGGTGCAGGTCGGCGTGGATCAGGCCGATCTCGGCCGCGGTCAGGTCGCCGGCGATGGCGGCGTCACCCAGCGTCGGGCCGTCCAGGCGCTCGACGACCATGTCCGGACCGCTGACCTCTCGGACATTCGGGACCGGGTAGTCGTACTTCGCCACGTGCCGCATGAAGTCGGCCTCGTCGCGGACCGGATGGCTGTTGCGGTAGCGCCGCAGGACCCACTGGTCGTCGATGGCGTAGACGTCGGCGTCCCGACCGGCGGCGAACGGCTCAGCACCCGGAGGCAGCAGCGCCGACAGCCCGGGCTGCGAACTGTCCGTCATCCGGCCTGGCAGCCGCCGGCTGCTGCTTCGAAGGGCTTGGCACCGAGAGTTGGCATGCCGAGCATTACACCAGGCGAAGGGGCCGGGGCGTCCTGCGCTCGCTGCCACGCGTCGCCGGCGCGAGTACGACGTACTGCGCCGAAGACATCCGCGTTCAAGTGGTGGGGCGCCGCGTACGTGACCTCGACCGTGGCCACGTCGCCCGGCCGCGGGGCCTCGACCTCGGCGGGCAGCGCGAAGTGGACCAGGCGGTTGTCGCGGGCGCGCCCGCTGAGGCGGTGGGTGGCGGCGTCCTTGCGCCCCTCCCCCTCCGCGACGAGCACCTCGACGGTCCGGCCGACCATCTTCTTGTTCTCGTCCCACGCCATCTCGTCCTGCAGCGCGACGAGCCGCTCGTACCGATCCTGGACGACGTCGCGCGGGACCTGGGCCTCCATCGACTCGGCCGGCGTGCCGGGGCGCTTCGAGTACTGGAAGGTGAACGCGCCCGCGAACCGCGCCTGCCGGACCACGTCGAGCGTGCCCTGGAAGTCCTCCTCGGTCTCCCCCGGGAACCCGACGATGATGTCGGTCGTGATCGCCGCGTCCGGCATCGCCGCGCGCACGTCCTCGATGATCTTGAGATAGCGGTCGCGCCGGTAGGAACGCCGCATCGCCTTCAGCACCGTGTCCGAGCCCGACTGCAGCGGCATGTGCAGGGAGGGCATCACGTTCGGCGTCTCGGCCATCGCCTCGATCACGTCGGCGGTGAAGTCCCGCGGGTGCGGCGAGGTGAACCGGACCCGCTCCAGGCCGTCGATCCCGCCGCACGCCCGGAGCAGCTTGCCGAAAGCGAACCGGTCGCCGAACTCCACGCCGTACGAGTTCACGTTCTGACCGAGCAGCGTCACCTCGAGCACGCCTTCGGAGACGAGCGCCTCGACCTCGGCGAGCACGTCACCGGGGCGGCGGTCCTTCTCGCGGCCGCGCAGCGACGGGACGATGCAGAACGTGCAGGTGTTGTTGCAGCCCACGCTCACCGACACCCAGGCGGAGTACGGCGACTCGCGCCGGGTCGGCAGCGTCGACGGGAAGACGTCGAGCGACTCCAGGATCTCGACCTGGGACTCCTCGGCGACCCGGGCCCGCTCCAGCAGCACCGGCAGCGAGCCGATGTTGTGGGTGCCGAAGACCACGTCGACCCACGGCGCCTTCTTGGTGATCGACGCCTTGTCCTTCTGCGCCAGGCACCCGCCGACGGCGATCTGCATGCCGGGCTTGCGGGCCTTCACCGGCGCCAGGTGGCCGAGATTCCCGTACAGCTTGTTGTCGGCGTTCTCCCGGACCGCGCAGGTGTTGAAGACGACCACGTCGGCCTCGTCACCCTCGGGCGCGCGGACGTAGCCCGCGTCCTCCAGCAGCCCGCGCAGGCGCTCGGAGTCGTGGACATTCATCTGACACCCGTAGGTGCGGACCTCATAAGTACGCATAACAGCCACCAAGAGTACGTGCCGGGGTAGACAAATCCCTACCTGGGACCGGCGGGCTGCGACCCGTGTGCCAACCTGCACCGACAACAATAGTGAGGGGCATGAACAGTTCTCGCCGTCAGTTCCTCGCCCGTACCGCCGCCGGAGCCGCCGTCCTCGCTGGTGGGACCTTCGCCACGACGACCGCCTCGGCGCTTGTGAAGCCAACGAAGATCACCGCGCTGACCAACGTCACCGTCATCGATGTCGCCACCGGTCGCCGCCACCGGAACCAGACCGTCCTGATCAGCGGCGAACGCATCATCGGAGTCGGCCGGATCCCGGTTCCCCGCGGCGCCGCCGAGTTCGACCTCACCGGCAAGTACGTCATCCCCGGCCTGGCCGACATGCACGTCCACAGCCTCGGCGACGAGCACGTCTCGCCGCCGCTGTACCTCGCCAACGGGCTGACCACGGTCCGCGAGATGGCCGCCCCCGACCCGACGGTCTACGACTGGCGCGACCGGATCGAGGCCGGCACGCTGCTCGGTCCGCGGATGGTCGTGGCCAGCCCGATCATCGACGGGGACCCGACGCTCTGGGACCCGAACCTGCTGCACGTCCTGGTCGTATCCGATGCCGCCGAGGCACGTGCCGCCGTACGCCAGAGCAAGGCCGGCGGCGCCGACTTCATCAAGGTGTACTCGCGCCTGAACAAGGAGTCGTACGCCGCGATCATCGACGAGGCCCGCAAACAGAGTCTGACCGTCCACGGTCATGGGCCGGACGAGCTCACCTCGCAGGAGGTCAGCAACGCCGGCCAGCGCAGCATCGAGCACATCCACTCGCTCGGCCTGAACGTCTCCACCCGGGAGGCCGAGGTACGGCGGATGGTGCGGGCGATCACGGTGCAGACCGGCGACTACAACTCCTGGTTCCGGCAGATGCACGCGATCGAGTGGATCGCCGCGAACACCTACAGCCCGGCCCGCGCCGCCGATGTGTTCGGCACGCTGCGGCGCAACCGCACCCGGGTCACGCCGACGCTGACCATGCACAACGTGCTCGACCAGATCGACTACACGCAGCTCGACCCCAGCCTCAAGAAGTACCTCAGCGAGGACTCGATCGGCACGTACGACTACGTCGTGCAGACCATGTACGGCGCCAACCGCACCGCCGAGGAGATCTCCCACCAGAAGCAGATGTGGGCCTGGCGGCAGCGATTCGTCCGGGAGTTGTTCGACCACGACGTACCGATCATGGCCGGCACCGACACGGGCGCTCCGTACTCCGTGCCCGGGTTCGCACTGCACGACGAGCTGGAGCACCTGGTCGGCGCCGGAGCAACGCCGCGTCAGGCGCTGTACGCCGCGACCGTGGAGCCGGCCAAGTTCCTCGGACTGTCGGCGGACCTCGGCTCGGTGGAAGCGCGGAAGATCGCAGACCTCGTCGTACTCGACGCCGACCCGCTGATCGACATCCGCAACAGCCGCAAGATCCATACCGTGGTGACCCGCGGACGGGTCATCTCCCCCGCGCAACGCCGGCGGATGCTCGCCGATGTGGAGGCCGCCGTCAAGGCGCCGCCCGCGGCGACGGCACTCGCAGCCGGCGGCTGCTGCGGCCGATCCAACCACTGAGCGCCCTCCGGGGCGGATCCGGCGCGAGCGTGCCGTCTGGCGCGACATGCTCGAAGATCTGCTCGACGAGGGCTACGACGTGGGGGTCGTCGACGGTATAGAACTGCCGGCGACCCTCGCGTCGTGCGCTGACCAGTCCGGCCAGGCGGAGCTTGGCCAGGTGCTGGCTCGCCGTCGGCACGCTGACACCCACCCTGGCGGCCAGCGTGCCGACGTCGTACTCGCCACCACTCGCCAACGCGACCAGGTGCAGTCGGACCGGCGCCAGCAACAAGCCGAAAGTCCTGGCCGCGGTGGCGAGTTGTGGCGAGGTCGGCTCGATCATGCGCCCGCACGAGCCTTCGCCTGGATCGGCTCCCCGAACGGGTCACGGACCGGGAACCCGAGCGCCGCGTCGATCAGCTCCTCGAGCCGGTCGCTCAACCCGGGCTCGAGGAGGAGCGCCTCCCCGTGCACCTCGTCCAGCGGTACGCCGAGGACTCGGTACAGGAACGTCTCCAGGAGTTGGTGCCGTCGGTTCATGGCCGTCCCCTCAATAGATGTTCGACGGGCGGACCATGCCCTCGGCGAGATCGCCGAAGCCGGGCGCCATGATCGCGCCGGGGTTGCCGAGGATCTCCTCGACGACCGCGGTCTCCGTGGTGAGGATCAGAGCCGCGATCGAGGCCGCGCTCTCCAGCGCCGCCCGGGTGACCTTGAGCGGATCGATCACGGCATCCTCGACGAGATCGCCGTACTGGCCGGTGAGCGCGTTGAAACCGTGCCCGGCCGGCAGGGACGCGACCCGCGCCACCACCTCGTCGCCGTCGTACCCGGCGTTGATCGCGATCCAGCGCAGCGGTTCCGGCAGCGCGCGGCGTACAACCTCGCGCCCGATCGCCTCGTCGCCAGACAGCTCCAGCTCCGAGAGCGCGGCCTGCGCCTGCACCAGAACAGTCCCGCCGCCGGCCACGATGCCTTCTTCGAGCGCAGCGCGGGTCGCGGCCAGCGAGTCCTCGACGCGCAGCATCCGTTCCTTCAGCTCGACACTCGTCGCTCCGCCGACCCGGATCACCGCGACCTTGCCGGCCAGCCGCGCCATCCGCAGCTGCAGGCTGTCCTGGTCGGCGTCGATCTTGGCCCGCTCGAACTGCTTCTCCAGCTGAGAGATCCGCGCCTCCACCAGCGACGCGTCCCCGTGCCCACCGACGATCGTGGTGGTGTCCTCGGTGATCGTGATCCGGTCACACGTGCCGAGGTGCTCGCGGGTCACGTCGGTCAGGTCGAGCCCGGTGTCCTTCGCGATCACCGCACCGCCGAGCGCGGTCGCGAGATCCTCCAGCTCGGCGATCCGCCGATGGCCGAACCCGGGCGCCCGTACGACGACCGACCGCATCGTGTTGTGCATGTTGCCGCCGACAAGCAGTTGCAGCGCCGGCCCGTCGACCTCCTCGGCGAGCACCACGAGCGGACGGTCCGCGCGCTGCGCCACCTCGAGGGTCGGCATGATCTCCTGCACCTGCGTGATCTTCTTGTTGGTCAGCAGGATCAGCGGGTGGTCGTAGACGGTCTCCATCCGCTCCCGGTCGGTGACCATGTACGCCGACACGTAGCCGTGGTCGAACTCGATGCCGTCGACGACCTCCACCGACATCCCGAGCGTGTCCGACTCCTCCGTGGTGACGACGCCGTTGCGGCCGACCCAGTCGACCGCGTCCGCGATCACCGTGCCGATCACCTCGTCGTCACTGGCCGCCAGGGTCGCGATGTGCTGCAGTTGCTCGCGGCCACGAACCTCGACCGCCCGGCTGCGCAACGCCTCGACCACCACCGGGACCGTCCGCTCGATGCCGCGGCGTACCCGCATCGGGTTGGCGCCCGCGTCGACCTCGCGCAGGCCTTCGCGCACCATCGCCTGGGCCAGCACGGTGGCCGTGGTGGTGCCGTCGCCGACGACGCCGTTGGTCTTCATCGCGACTTCCTTGACCAGCTGCGCGCCCATGTTCGCGAAGGGTTCGCGCAGCTGGATCTCGCGGGCGATGGTGACGCCGTCGTTGGTGATCGTCGGCGGGCCGGTGAGCTTCTCCAGCACCGCGTTGCGGCCCTTGGGCCCGAGTGTCACCTTGATCGCGTCGGCCAGCGCGTTGACGCCGGACTCGAGCAACCGCCGGGCGTCGGTGTTGAACCGCAGTTCCTTCGCCATGGTCTGCCTCCTGCCAGAGAATTGTTAGGGGATGAGGATCGCCCGGCCGCGGACCTGGCCGCGGTCGAGGTCGTCGAGGGCCTGCTGGAAGTCCTCCAGCGGGTACTTCGTGGTGTGCAGCGCGACCTTGCCCTGCGCCGCGAGCTCCATCAGGTCCTGCAGGTCGTTGTACGACCCGACCAGGTTGCCGATGAAGTTGATCTCGGTGGAGATCACGTCGATGGTCGGCACGTCGAGGTTCTCGCCGTACCCGACCACGTAGTAGTTGCCGGCCCGGCGGAGCATCTCGATCCCGTCGGCGGTGGCGCCGCCCTCGCCGACGAAGTCGATCACCGCTTCTGCGCCGTGCCGTCCGGTCAGGGCCCGGACCTGCTCCACATGGGTGCCGTCAGCAACGATTCCGTGATCGGCGCCGATCTCGACGGCCAGGTCGACCGCGGCCTGGTTGCGATCGACGACGACCAGGGTCGCGGCCGAGATCGCCTTCATCACCTGGATCCCGATGTGGCCGAGGCCGCCCGCGCCGATCAGCACGCAGACGGCTCCCGGCCGCAGTGCCCGCGCCGCCTTCGCCGCAGCGTGGTACGCGGTCAGCCCGGCGTCCGCAAGGGCGGCGACGTCCGCCGGCTCCAGCGAGTCGTCGATCCGGACGACGCTGCGTGCCGTCGTACGGAGGTAGTCGGCGTACCCGCCGTCGGTGTCGATGCCCGGGAACGCCGACGCCTCGCAGTGCACGTCGTCGCCGGACCGGCAGGCCCGGCAGAGTCCGCAGGTGATCAGCGGGTGCAGGATCACCTTGTCGCCGGCGGCGACGTTCGTGACGGCGTCACCGATCGCGTGCACCCAGCCGGCGTTCTCGTGGCCGATCGTGTACGGCAGCATGACACCGCTCTTCTCGGCCCACTGCCCTTCGAGGATGTGCAGGTCTGTCCGGCAGACGCCGGCGCCGCCGATCCGGACGACCACGTCGAGCGGCCCGGTGATCTTCGGTTCGGGTACGTCGTTCAGCTGCAGGTTGCGGTGGTAGCCGGTGACCTGGACGGCCCTCATTTCTTCCTCCTGGTGTTGGTGATCCGGGTTGTCATCGGCTCCTCGTCGTACCGGGTGGCCAGTAGTCCCCGGCAGAAGTGCGCGTTGCCCTCGACGGAGATCCGGACCGCCTTCGCGAACCGCAACCGCACCGGTGCCGCATCCGGCGGGACGGGTACGCCGTCGTCGTCGACGAGGACCAGGTCCTCCGGCCGGATCCCGAGCCCGATGTCGGTACGGCGACGGAGCAGGGCGTCCTTCTGCGGACCGCCGGGCAGGTGCCAGAGCGTGAGCCCCGGCAACTGCTCGATGGTCTTGCCGGTGGACCGGAGCAGCGCCATCACGCACCGCTCCATCGCCGCCGTGTGCGCCTTGCGCTGGAAGGTCCGCCGCAGTTCGTCGAGGTCCTGATCGGCCTCGGACCCGAACGTGCCGACGTAGCCCGCGTTCGCGGCCAGGCCGGCGTTGATCTTGTCCGAGTCGTGGTGATCGTCGAGCAGCACGCTCACCGCGCCCACGCCCGGCACCCGACGCAGGGCGTCAACTGCGTCGGATGCCATCAGGTAAGCGAAGTTGGGCGCGCAGAACGAGGTCGGCAGCCGCAGGTGCACGGTCACGCCGACATCGTCGATCAGGACCGACCGGACGAATCCGAGGTCGGTGATCGGCTGGTCCAGCTCGGGATCGATGACGGTCGCCAGCGCCGCGACGACCTCGGCCTCCAGCTCCAGCGACGCAGCGACCGCGATCATGACGCCACTGCTTCTTCCGTCGACCCGACGGCGGCCGGAAGCCGCAGTTCCTCGGGTACGTGGAGGTCGTACAGCGCCGCCGCGTTCAGCCCGAGGATCTTCTTCTTCTGGGCCGTCGTGATCGGCGCGTACTCGGTCTGGTCCGCCGGGATCTGGAAGTCGACGAACTGCTCGACCAGCCACTTCGGCGTCCAGAGTGCGTAGTCGGAGGAGAACAGGATCCGGTCCTCGCCGATCCAGTAGAGCAGTTCGCCGATGATCTGTGCGAAGTACCCCGGCCGGCTGTGGATGAACGGCATCGCGACCGCGAGACCGCCGTACACGTTGGGCTCCTGGGTGGCGATCCAGCAGAAGTCCTCGAGTCGCGGCAGGCCGACGTGCTCGACGATGAAGTTCAGGTCGGTGTAGTCGGTCGCCACCTGGTCGATGTCGGCGACGTCGAAGGCGTCCCGGTCCAGGGGCCTGATGGTGGGGCCCTTGTGGACGTGGATGTTCTTGATACCGAGCTTGAGGCACTCCTCGAGATAGCGCCGCGACCACTTGCTGTCGAGCTTGTACCCGCGGGAGTCGCCGTTCCATTCGGCCGTGTAGAGCTTGACGCCCTTCAGGCCCATCCGGTCGGCGTCCTTGCGGAGCTGCTCGAGGCCGGCCTCTTCGTGGCGTGGGTCCCACGCGTGGTTGTAGGTCAGCTTGTCCGGGTGCGCCTTGGTCAGCGCGAGGGCGTCCTCGGTCTGGCCGAAACCCCGCTTGTAGAAGTCGCTCAGGATCGCGGGCTGGAAGATCGCGTGATCGACGTACCCGTCCTCGAAGAGGTCCTTCAGCAAGCGCTGCTCGCCGTAGTAGGTGTAGGTGTCGTAGTCCCACACGACCTCGGCCGGACTGAGGTTCTTGTGGTAGTCGTAGAAGCAGTCGATGAACTGCTTGCCGTGGATGTTGCGCTGGTTGTCCGGGCGCGCGTCCCACAACGCGATGTGCGCGTCGCAGATGTAGTACTTCTCACCGTTCTTCTCGTACATGCGCGCTCACTTCGTGGTGAGGTCGAAGCCGATGTACTCGGCGGCGTCCTCGGGGCTGGCGAACAGGATGGTCTTGTCGTCCAGGTGCACCATCCGGCCGTAGTGGGTGGACGAGATCTCCTCGAACACCGACCCGTCGAACTCCATCCCGAGCGCGTCGGACAGCTCGGCGTAGTCGAAGTCGAGGAGCCCGGTGCCGTCGACCCGGATCATCGACGGGTACTCCGTCAGCTCTACGCCGTCCTTGGCGCCCATCACCTGGGCGACGACGCGGCCGATCGGGGTGTTCATCAAGGTCACGCCGGTCTTGTTGGAGAACTCGGCATCAGATCCGAACTGCATGCTCACTGGTCCAGCTCCTTCGGAGTGTCTAGCCCGAGGTCCTCGAGCAGGGAACGGAATTTCTGGGTGGCCGCGGCCAGGCTGTCCGCGAACGTGACGGACTTCTCGGCCGGCTGTGACCAGATCGGCTGCAGGGCATGCGCGGCGTCGAGGCAGCGCGGTACCCAGGTCGCGAGCCACTCGCCGAACAGCGCCTTGTTGCTCTCGCCGAACTCCGGGTCGCGGGTCAGCAGCCGGAAGAGGTTGCGGCTGTACGAGAGGTCGCGGTCGTAGTCGTGCTCGCCGGTGCCCACGATGGTCGGCGTGATGTAGTCGCCGTTGCGGGCCGCGATCTGCATCACCAGCTCGGTCCGGAACAGCGACCCGACCAGCTGCTCGAAGACGATGTTGGTGGCGAACAGCAGCTCACACCAGTCGCCCACGGCGGTCAGTCGCTCGACCACCTCGCGCGTCGGCTGCCACTCCGGCGCGCTCTTCCAGACCTCCTTGTGCGCCGAGCCGTCGAACGGTACGTCGGCCTCGGACAGGTCCAGGTTGAACAGGGCGAGGTCCTGGGCGAACCGCATCTTGTGCGCAGCGTTCACGGCGACCGCGGTGTTGATCATGTTGGTCGGGCCGGAGCGCTGGATGCTGGTGAAGACGTGCAGGGCGAGCCCGTTCTCGGCGTGCATCCAGGCGCCGAGGTTGCGCTCGACGAACTTCAGCCAGGCCGGGTTCCAGGCGTCGTACGCCCTGGCCCGCTTGGCGTTCTGCAGGCCGAGGTCGACCTGCCGGACGACCGCGGAGTTGTTCCGGTAGATCGTCTGGTTCCACTCCTCGTTCGGGTCGAGGAACGCGTGCCAGTTCGAGGACTTCGCGGCGGTCCACTCCTTCGGGTAGCCGCCGGGGCCGTTGCCGAAGCCGTAGATCCAGCCCTGGCTCAGGTGCCGGTCCGGGTCCGGCTGTACGTCGACCGTCACGTCCTCGTACATCGTCGCGCGCAGCTTGGCCGGCTTGTAGTAGTTGTACGAGCGGCTCTGCGAGCTCGGGAACTCCAGCGCGCCGGCCTCGGAGTCGGTGAACTCTATGCTCGGGAAACTGCGGTACTTGGTCTCTGTCATCAGGTCTGTTGGGAAACCCCGTCCTACAGGGCGGGGAGGAACCCCAACTGCCTCCCTTCAAGTGAAGAATGTCGGTGCCGTCTGGTTGGTTAGGTGTTGTGTCCCGCTACCGCCTCGCACCAACTCCGGCCCAGGTGTCTGGGCTGCAGGAGCACTGCAGGCATGCGCGATACATGTGGAACCTGGGCTTGGAGCAACGGTTGATGTGGCGGCGGGGCCGGCCCGCAACTCCGGGGTATGTGGCGCAATCGGCGCAACTGACCGATGCCCGTGCGGCAGAGCCGTGGTTGCGGTCTGGGTCGCAGACCGTGCAGCAGCAGGCGCTGCGCGATCTCGACCGGGCGTGGCGCAACTTTTACGCAGGAGCCCACGGCCGCCCTACGTGGCGCAGAGAAAACGTGCATGAGGGGTTTCGGATCGTCGGACCGGTGGCCCAGCGAGTGGAGACGTTGAACCAGAAGTGGGCCCGGGTCCTGATACCCAAGGTCGGATGGATAAAATTCCGGCTGTCCCGGAGGCTGCCGGACGCGAAGTCGTATCGCGTCTCGTGTGACCGGGCAGGGCGTTGGCACATCGCGTTCGCGGCAGTCCCCGAACCCATCCAGGCACCTGGAACGGGCGACGTAGTCGGTGTTGATCGTGGAGTTTCCGTGTCCGCGGCCTTGTCGACCGGCGAACTGCTGACCTGCCCCAACCTGTCGCGGGGTGAACAGCGGCGAGTCAAGCATCTGCAACGCAAGCTCGCCAAGGCGCAGGCAGGCAGCAACCGGCGCGGGAAGATTCGGGCCTCGCTTGCGCGATTCAAGGCCCGGGAGGCCGACCGGCGGAAGAACTGGGTCGAGCAGATGACCACCGACCTCGTTCGACGGTTTGACGTGATCGGTGTCGAAGATTTGCGGATTCGTGGCATGACGAATTCCGCGCGAGGCACCCGCGATGTGCCGGGCCGCAACGTGCGGCAGAAGGCTGTGCTCAATCGGGGAATCCTTGCCCAAGGCTGGGGTCTGCTCGTTCAGCGTCTGGAGCACAAGGCGCCAAGCCGGGTCGAGCGAGTCAAGCCCGCTTATACGTCGCAGACCTGCAGCGCTTGTGGGCATGTCGCGCCGGAGAACCGTGAGAGCCAAGCGGTGTTCCGGTGTGTCGCCTGCCGGTACGAGGCCAACGCCGACGTGAATGCCGCCGTCAACATCGCACAGAACGTCGCGGCCGGACGGGCCGTGAATGCACGCGGAGAGACCGCGGTACTGGGCTCTGAGAAGCGTGAACCTCAACTCGCACCTCCAATCGTGGCGTAGTTGGAATCCCCCGGCCCGCTGGCGGGGGAGGACGTCAACTCAGGCTCCATCGGTAGCTGGGCTGGTGAACTTGTCGTAGAAGACCTGGTCCTTGGGCACGTTGTTTGCCTCGAGCAATGTCAGGGCCGCGTCGACCATCGGCGGCGGGCCGCACAGGTAGACCTCGCTGCGGTGCAGCTCGGCCTCGCGCCGTTCGACGATCTCCGTGACGTTGCCCTCCTCCACCTGGAGCCCGCCAGAGCCATCCGAGTCCTGAGCCGACTCGGACAAGCAGGCGATGAACTCGAAGCCGGCCAACTCCGCGCCGAGCTCCTCGATCGCCTCCAGGTAGAACAGGTCGGCCGCCGTCCGCGCGCCGTAGTAGAAGCGGACGGGACGCGTGCTGCCGGTCTCCTTCAGGTGCCGCAGGATCGACAGGATGGGCGCCATCCCCGCCCCGCCGGCCACGCAGACCACGGGCAGGACGTGGCCGTCCTTCAAGGTCGACGAGCCGTACGGCCCCGTCATGGACAGCTCGTCGCCGACCGCCAGGCCGTCGTCGAGCAGGCCGGAGAACCGGCCGCCGGGGTACTTCTTGATCAGGAACTCGATCTCGCCGGATGGTGTCGTCGCCATCGAGAACGAGCGGTGTTCGTCGGTGCCGGGGATGGTCAGGTCGACGTACTGCCCCGGCTTGAAGTCGAACTGCTCGGCGGGTTCCAGCCGCAGCGACACGATGTCGCGGGTGACCGGTTCGATCGCCGCGACCCGCGTCCCCACGGTCCGGATGGGGATGCCGCCGAGCAGTTCGTCCTCGTCGAAGTTGAGCAGCTCGATCGTGCAGTCGCTGTACGCGTGCGCCTTGCAGAGCAGCACGTAACCCTCGGCCACTTCCGCGTCGTTGCAGGCGAACGTCGAGTAACGCTCCATCTGGATGTCACCCTCGAGCAGGTACGACTTGCACGCCGAGCACTGCCCTTCCCGGCAGCCGTGCATCAGATGGATTCCCTGCCGGAACGCGGCGTCGAGGATCTTCTCCTCCTCGCCGACCTCCATCTCGATGCCGACCGGTTCGAACTGGATACGGTGCTTGTCGGCCACCGGGTCCTCCTCAGGCTGCCGTGTGGGTCGAGGCAGTTCCGTTGGCCTTGTAGGCCGCGATGTGAGCCTCGCGCTCGGCGTCGGACATCTCGTTCAGCAGCACGTTCGGGCTCATGAACGTGTTGCCCCGGACGTCGTCGAGGGTCCACAGCTTCTTCGGGTCGTCCAGGTCCAGGTGCGGCTGGCCGATCAGCGTCTTGCCGTCGTCACGGACGTACCCGAGGTCCTGGACGATGTCGGCCAGATCCTTGTTGTGGTGCAGGGTCTCCCACTCGCGGAAGCCGGTCAGGCGGCCCATGTTCGGGGTCGGCCGGCCGTCGTACTCGCCCCGGAACGCGACGGCGTCGGTCCAGTAGCAGGTCTCCGAGCAGTAGGTGCGCCACTGGTCGTCGACCTTCTCGGTGACCATGTCCTCGCGGATCAGCGCCGGCACCATGCAGGTCCAGCAGCGGTGCGGGTATTGGTACCCGACCTCTTCGAACGCGATCGGCTTGTTCTTGCCGGGGTAGGCGAGCCGGTTGTAGTTCTCCCACCACTTGCCGTACTTCGAGTACCAGCCTGGGTACTTCTCCTCGAACCACTCGAAGTCCTTGTCGGTCATCGCGTCGATCCGCCAGTAGTTCACCGGCCAGCCGGTGGCGAAGAACCGCGCGACCTCGTGCACGTAGCCCTTGTTGGTGATCCGGTTCCACGCCTCCTCGACCAGGTCGTGCGGAATCGTCAGGCCGTACTTCTCCAGCGGCAGCAGGTAGCTGCGGTAGTAGTCGTCGTAGATCCACCGGCGCCACATCTCCGCGTACGACTCCCGGTCCTTGCGGCGGTCCTTCGTGCCGTACTCGATGAAGGTGCCGATGGCCGCGTCCACGACGCAGTGGTTGTTCCACCACGCGTACCGCAGGTCGCGCTCCAGCAGCGGCCGGTTGCGCTCGTCGGCCAGCGCCATCAGCAGGATGGAGTACCCGTTGCTGATGTGCCGCGACTCGTCGGACTGGACCGAGTGGAACACCGTCGGCAACAGGTAGTCGCCGTTGGCAGCGGCCTCGTCGGGCATCGCGACGAACAGCGTGTTGGTGAACGCCGTCTCCGCGACCACCGTGAGGTAGATGTTCGCCGCGGTGATCGCGTCACCGGTGATGAACCCCTCGCCGAACTGCCGGCCGATGGTGCCCGCGTAGTTGTTCGCGAACGCCTTCTCGGTCATGTCGAAACCGGCCGGGTCGATGTAGTTGTTCATGTACAGGCGCTTGAGGTTCATCTGGATCGTCGAGTGCCTGACCTCGTCGATCATCTGCACCGCGAGCCCGTTGTGGATCTCGGGGTTCGGTACGGCGTCGATCGCCATCGGCATCGCCCGGGCCGCGGAGATCTCCGGGAACGGGATGATGCTGAGGAACAGCTTCTGCCACTCCAGCCAGCGCTGCTGCACCTGGCGGAACATGTTGCCGCGGATGGCGCCGTCCATGGCGCCGTACACGCGGTTGTCCTTCTCCTCCTCCATCGGGAAGTAGGACCGCATGATCTGCTTCAGCGGGTCCTTCTTGGGCGCCTTCTCGAACGTGTAGTCGGTGCCGAAGCGGGTCGCCGGGGTCGCGAACGTCGGTTCCCAGGACAACTCGGTGATCTTGGCGTGCGCCTTGGTAAGACTCTGCCTGCTCAATGTGGGCCTCCATCATCGGGGTTGATAGGAGATGAAAGCCGCCTGATGGACGTCTCCGTGTCTCAATGTGAGATGGCGGTCACAGCGGGGCGAGCTACCGTTGGTCGCAGTTCCGCTGGTGACGGACATGAAGGAGACCGCTATGGGCGCTGCACAGCCGGTCCGGGATCCGATCCGAGTGTCATGGGAGCGCTCACAGGCATCGCAGGTCGACGTGGACCGCCCGGCCCCGAAGTACTTCGACCGGATCGATCGCGAGACCACGCTGATCCGCGCGGCCCGGCCGGTGATCGACGCACTGTCGTCGGAGCTCCACAACGAGCCGGTCTGCATCATCCTGACCGACGCGAAGGGCGTGGTCCTGGACCGCCGCGGCGGCGACCCGTCCCTGCTCCGGCGCCTGGACTCCGTCGACCTCGCACCCGGGTTCCAGTACGCCGAATCGGCCGTCGGCACCAACGGGATCGGTACGGCGCTCGAAGTGGGCGGACCGATCCAGATCGACGGAGCCGAGCATTACAACGGCAAACTCCGGATGTTCTCGTGCGCCGGCGCCCCGATCACGCATCCGGTCACCGGCGGCCTGCTCGGCGTACTCGACATCACCACCCAGGCACGGAACTCGAACTCGATCCTGCTGTCGTTCGCCAAACTCGCCGCCCGCCGCATCCACGACCGCGTCGTCGAGGAGGCGAACGCGCTCGACCATGCCTTGCTGAGCGACTACTACGCGGCCTGCCGGCACAGTGGCGGGCCGGTGCTCGCGCTCGGCGACGAGGTGTTCATGATGAACGCCTACGCCCAGGCCCGGTTCGACGCGATCGACCAGGCGGCGCTGATCGACCGCACCCGGGACGCCCGCGGCGGGACCAAGCCGCTGGTGTTCATCACCGACCTGCCCAGCGGGACGACCGCGCGACTGGCCTACCGGCCGACGTTCCTCGGCGACACCTTGGCCGGCGGAGTCATCCAGATCAAGGAGCAACGAGCGCCGGTCCGCACTCCTCAGGTCGCCCGGGCCGCCTTGATTCCCGGGACGACCGGGACGAGTGCGGTCTGGCAGCACGTCACCCAGGAGCTGCTCGAGGCGTGCAACCGGTCCGAGTGGCTGATCGCCAACGGCGAAGCGGGGACGGGCAAGCTGACCATGCTGCGCGCAGTACGGCGGCACGTGGCGCCGGAGCGCCGGCTCGCCGTACTCGATCCCGAGGCGATGGGCGACGACCTGCTGACCGAGGCACGCGCCGAGCTGGAGTCCGGCGCCGACCTGATCATCCGGCGCGCGCACCTGCTGACCGGTGAGGTCCTCGACGGCCTGACCGAATTGCTGCAGAACGTCCGCGACGGCGCGATCGCCGGGGACGCGTGGGTGGCGCTCACGCTGCCGGCCGACCGGGCCGAGATCGCCGACGAGCTGCTCGCGTTCTTCCCCCGCACCATCGAGGTGCCGCCGCTGCGCCACCATGTCGAGGACGTCCCGGCCCTGGTCCGCTCGCTGCTGGCGAAGGCCGGCATCAACGGACTGGCCTTCTCCCCCGCGACCATGAACCAGCTGATGCGGCTGCCGTGGGCTGGCAACATCACCCACCTGCGCGCCGTCCTCACCGCGATCGCCCGGCGCCGCCGGTCCGGGGTGGTCGAGCTGGCCGACCTGCCGCCCGAGTGCAGGGCCACGACCCGCCGGCAGCTGACCGCCATCGAGGCCCTCGAGCGGGACGCGATCGTCGACGCGTTGTCGACGTACGACGGCGACAAGAAGGCCGCCGCGGGCGCGTTGGGAATGTCACGGGCGACGATCTACCGGAAGATCCGCGAGTACGGAATCGTCACCTGAGCGGGCAGGGCGCTCACAAACGAACAAACGCCAGCAATCCGTGACCGCCCGGCTACGGGCAGCCCGGGTTTATTGCAGATCGTTACCAAGGGGGTACCACCCGGGCCTGCGACCGCACCCCCGGCTCCAGTAGGTTCTGGCCATGAGCGATTCCGGCACTCTCACGAAAACCGGGTTGGTGGCACTGTCCGGTGTCAACAAACACTTCGGCGAACTGCACGTCCTGAAGGACATCGACCTGTCCATCCAGCAGGGCGAGGTCGTCGTCGTGATCGGCCCGTCCGGGTCCGGGAAGTCAACGCTCTGCCGCGCGATCAACCGGCTGGAACCGATCGACTCGGGCAGCATCCTGCTGGACGGCGAACCGCTGCCCAGCGAGGGCAAGGCCCTGGCCAAGCTGCGCGCCGACGTCGGCATGGTGTTCCAGTCGTTCAACCTGTTCGCGCACAAGACGATCCTGCAGAACGTCACCCTCGGCCCACTGAAGGTCCGCAAGGCGGATCCGAAGCAGGCCGAGAAGCGGGCGATGGAGCTGCTGGAGCGGGTGGGGGTGGCCAACCAGGCCTCGAAGTACCCGGCTCAGCTGTCCGGTGGCCAGCAGCAGCGCGTCGCGATCGCGCGGGCGCTGGCCATGGACCCCAAGGTCATCCTGTTCGACGAGCCCACCTCGGCGCTCGACCCGGAGATGATCCAGGAGGTCCTCGAGGTGATGATCGACCTGGCCAAGCAGGGCATGACGATGGTCGTGGTGACCCACGAGATGGGCTTCGCCCGCACCGCGGCGAACCGGGTGGTGTTCATGGCCGACGGCGAGATCGTCGAAGAGTCCGACCCGGAGACCTTCTTCACCAACCCCACCTCCCGGCGGGCCCAGGACTTCCTCGGCAAGATCCTGAAGCACTGAGCTCCCGCCCGCGGCTGTAGCTGTAGTAACCAACGAAGGGGAACCAGATCATGAGAATGCGCAACCTCGTCGCCACTCTCGGCGTCGGTGCGCTCGCGCTGACCGCTGTTGCCTGTGGCAAGGACGAGCCCGCCGCGAGCGGCGGCGGTGGCGGCAACGCCTCCGACTCCTGCGGCGAGCTGCACAAGTTCGACACCGCGAGCGGCGTGGACGTGGCCGGCAGCCCGACGTTCACCAAGATCAAGTCCGCCGGCAAGGTGACCGTCGGCGTCAAGGCCGACCAGCCGAACCTCGGCTACAAGGACGCCAACGGCAAGCGCTGCGGCTTCGACATCGAGATCGCCCGGATGGTCTCGGCCGGCCTCGGCATGGACCCGGACAAGATCGAGTACAAGGAGATCCCCTCGGCGAACCGGGAGACCGCGATCGCCGGCGGCGAGATCAACTACTACGTCGGGACCTACTCGATCACCGACAAGCGCAAGAAGCAGGTGTCGTTCGCCGGCCCGTACTTCATCGCCGGTCAGGACCTGCTGGTCCGCAAGGCCGACACCTCGATGGACGCCGGCAAGACCGCGCTGAAGGGCAAGAAGGTCTGCTCGGCGACCGGCTCGACCCCGATCCAGCGGGTCAAGGACGAGCAGCTCACCGAGGCCAGCAACATCTCCGAGTTCAAGACGTACTCCGAGTGCGTCTCGCAGCTGCTCGACCAGAAGGTCGACGCGCTCACCACCGACGACGCCATCCTCAAGGGCTACGCGGCCAGCGCGCCCGACGAGCTGCGCGTGGTCGGCAAGCCGTTCAGTGTGGAGAAGTACGGCATCGGCCTGCCGCTGGCCGACAAGGCGCTGCGCGACAAGGTGAACTCGATCCTGGAGACCTCGGCCTCCGACGGCACCTGGAAGAAGATCTACGACGAGACGCTCGGCAAGTCGGGTTCGGACTCGACCCCGCCGCCGCTCGAGAAGTACTGATCCTCGCAGCCGGCCGCGGCGTCCTGGACGGGCGCCGCGGCCGGGCTGTGTCGTTCGCTGTCACTAGCTGTCATCACCTGTCATCACCTGTCATCACCTGTCGTTACCTGTAAGGCAAGAGGAAGGTCGCGATGTTCTCGGTCCTCACCGACAACTGGCCGCTGTTCCGGGACGGCTTCTGGCTGACCATCAGGCTGTTCGTGGTGTCCGGCGTGCTCAGTCTGGTGCTCGGCACCATCCTGGGAGCGTTCCGGGTCTCCCCGGTGCCTGCCCTGCGCGGAGTCGGCACCGGCTACGTCAACGTCCTGCGGAACACGCCGCTCACGCTGGTCTTCGCGTTCCTGTTCTTCGGCTCGGCCAAGATGCACCTGTCCCTGCCGGACCCGTACTGGACCGCGGTCGGCGCGCTGACGATCTACACGTCCGCGTTCATCTGCGAGGTGGTCCGGTCGGGCGTCAACACGATCTCGCCGGGGCAGTCCGAGGCGGCACGCGCGGTCGGCATGTCGTTCCTGCAGGTGCTGACGATCGTCGTCCTGCCGCAGGCCTTCCGTGCGATCATCCCGCCGCTGATGAGCGTGCTGATCGCGTTGCTGAAGAACACCACCATCGCGGCCGGCTTCTCGGTCGCGGAGGCCGGCGCCATCCCGGCGGCGATGTCTGAGCGCGGTGAGAACCAGCTGCTCACGCTGCTGTGGATCACAATCGGGTTCCTGATCCTGATCGTGCCGCTGATCTTCCTGCAACGGTGGGCCGAACGACGGACGGCGGTGGCCTGATGAGCTCAGTCCTGTACGAGACCCCCGGGCCGCGCGCGAAGCTCCGGAACCGGATCTCGAACATCGTGGTCCTGCTGGTGCTGGCCGGCGTGATCGCCTGGCTGATCCACCGGATGTACGTATACGGCCAGTTCGAAGGACGGCTGTGGCGTCAGTTCCAGTACTCGTCGATCCAGCGGCAGCTGTTCGACGGCCTGCTGAACACGCTGAAGGCGGCCGGTCTCGCCGCCGTGCTGGCGATGCTCTTCGGTGCGGTGTTCGCCGCCGCGCGGATCAGTGACCGCAAGTGGATCCGGACGCCGGCGACCCTGATCGTCGAGCTGTTCCGCGCCATCCCGCTGCTGATCCTGATGTTCTACTTCTACTTCGGCAACATCCAGTTCAACCTGGGACTCGGCCCGTTCTGGGCGGTCGTCTTCGGTCTGACGCTCTACAACGGCTCAGTGCTCGCGGAGATCTTCCGGGCCGGCATCGCCGCCGTACCGAAGGGTCAGCGGGAGGCGGCGTACGCGGTCGGGCTGCGGAAGAACCAGGTGGTCCGGCTGGTGTTGTTGCCGCAGGCCATCAGTGCGATGCTGCCGGCGATCGTCAGCCAGCTGGTTGTACTGCTGAAGGACACCGCGCTCGGCTTCATCATCACCTACGGCGAGCTGCTGTACGTCGCCAAGCAGATGGGCGGCCGGCTCACGTACGGCTTCCCGTACATCCCGACGTACATCGTCACCGCGATCATCTACATCGGCCTGTGCTCGCTGCTGTCGCTGCTGGCCCGGTACCTCGAGGGCCGCTCGCGCCGCCGCCGCAAGATCACCGGCGCCCCACCGCCCTCCGCCGCAGAGGCAGCCACCTCGGCGGAAGCCCCGCTCTAATCTGAAGGCCTCTCCCCTGTTGCCGGGGAGGGGCCTTCTGCGTTGATCCCGGCCAGGATCGTGCGCAGGCCGTGCGCGAACTCCACGTCCGGATCGGCGCCGAAGACGTCGTTCACCATCCGCGCGGTCAGCGGGAAGCGCTCGGCGTCGACCTCTTTCGCGATCTCGTCGCTCCGGTACGGGTTGCCGTCGGGGTAGTCGACGCCGCTCTGCGCCTGCTCCTCGATCACGAAGCCGATCGTGTAGTTGAGCAGGACCGGGAAGACCCGGCCGGCCTCGCGCAGCGCGAACCCGGCATCCTCGAGCGTCCGCAGGGTCAGCTCGGTCACCCGCCACATCGCCTCGTCGCCGGCGTGCGTGCCGGCCAGCACCCGGGCACCGTCGCGGTACCGCAGCATCGTGCTGCGCAGCCGGCCGGCCAGCTCGACCAGCCAGTCCTGCCAGCTGATCCCCTGCCGCGGCGCCTCCACGCCGTCGACGGCCATGACGAACAGCGCCCGCGCCATCGCGTCGAGCAGTTCGCGCTTGTTCTTCACGTGCCAGTAGAGCGCCGGCGCCTGAACGCCGAGCGCGGTCGCCACTTTGCGCATGGTCAGCGCGTCGACGCCACCGTCGTCGAGCAGACCGAGAGCGGTGCCGGCAATGGTCCCGGGATCGAGCTTCACGTTGACACCTTAACAATGTTCTGCTCTCCTTAACATCATTAAGGAAAATTTAACGACGTTAAGGAGACGGTGATGGAGACGACGCAGGTGCTCATCGCGGGCGCCGGGCCGACCGGGCTGATGCTGGCGGGTGAGCTGCGGCTGGCCGGGATCGACGTACTGCTGGTCGACGGGCTGCCGGCCCGGACGGGCGAGTCGAGGGCCGGCGGCATCCACCCGCGGACGATCGAGCTGTTCGAGCAGCGGGGGTTGCTGGAGGAGGTGCTGGCTCACGGCCGCCCGTTGCAGGCCGGGCACTTCGCCGGTCTGGGGCTGGACTTCTCGGACCTTCCGACCCGGCACCCGCACACGCTCGCGATCATCCAGGCCGATGTCGAGCGCGTGCTCGAGCGCCACGCGACGGAGCTGGGCGCTGCGCCGCAGTGGGGGTCGCCGGTGACGGGACTTCGGCAGGACGCGACGGGTATCGAGGTCGAGCTCGGCGAGCGCACGGTTCGGTGCGAGTACCTGGTCGGGTGCGACGGTGGCCGCAGTACCGTCCGCAAGCTCGCGGGGATCAGGTTCGACGGCACGGGGCCGACCATGCTGGGCATGCTCGCCGATGTCGAGCTGGCCGATCCACCGGCCGGCAACGTGTTCTCCGAGCGGCGCGAGCTGGGCGACTTCTCGGCGCTCTCCTTCCAGCCTGGTTGGTGGCGGCTGATGGTCCAGCGGCACGACCGCGTCGTCGACCGTGGCTCGGAACCGAGCTACGAGGACTTCCGTGCGTCCTACCGCGAGGTCGCGGGCACCGACTTCGGGATGCACGGTCCGCGGTGGGTCTCGCAGTACGGCGACGCCGCCCGGCAGGCCGACCGGTACCGCGCCGGCCGGGTCCTGCTGGCCGGCGACGCGGCCCACATCCACTACCCGGCAGGCGGTCAGGGCTTGAACCTCGGCGTCCAGGACGCGATGAATCTCGGCTGGAAGCTCGGGACGGTACTGCGAGGTGAGGCCCCGGACGCGCTCCTCGACAGCTACGAGAGCGAGCGACACCCGATCGCCGCTCGCGTGCTGCACAACACCCGCGCGCAGACCGCGCTCGCCCGACCGGGCGCGCACAGCGAGGCGCTGCGGGAAACCTTCGCCGGCCTGATCGCGATCGACGAGGTCCGGTGGCGGCTGGCGCTGATGATCTCGGCCCTCGACATCCGGTACGACGTCAAGGGCGAGCACCCGCTGAACGGCCGCCGGATCCCCGACGCGAAGCTGCAGGACGGGCGTCGGGTCCATCAGCTCCTGAGCACCGGCCGCCCGTTGCTCCTGACCCTCGACGGCAGCCCGGCACCGGCGATCGACCGGATCGACTGCGTATCAGCTCGTGTGGCTGATTCATCGTGGGACGGCGACGTCCCGGCAGCGGTCCTGATCCGGCCCGACGGTTACGTGGCCTGGGCCGGATCGGACGATGCCGGGCTGACGGAGGCGCTGAGCACCTCGTTCGGAGTCAGCGCAGCGAGTTGAACGAGTCCCGGATGATCTCCAGGGCCTCGGCGGTCTCCTCCTCGGTGAGGGTCATCGGCGGGGCCATCCGGAGGACGTTGCCGTACAGGCCGCCCTTGCCCACCAGGAGGCCGCGGTTCTTGGTCTCCTGCTGGAGCTTGGCGGTGCTCGCGGCGTCCGGGGTGCGGTCGTCGGGGTTGACGATCTCGGCGGCCAGCATCAGGCCCTTGCCGCGGACGTCGCCGAGCTCGGGGTACTCGTCGGAGATCCCGCGCAGGCCGTCGACCAGCTGCGCGCCGCGCTTGGCCGCGTTCGCCTGCAGGTCCTTGTCCAGCAGGTAGTCGATGGTCGCCTTCGCCGCGCTGGTCGAGATCGGGTTGCCGCCGAACGTCGACAGCGAGTTCGCCTTGACGCTGTCCATCAGCTCGGCCTTGGCGACCACCCCGCCGATCGCGAACCCGTTGCCGAGCCCCTTCGCGAACGTCATCGCGTCCGGTACGACGCCGTGCGACTGGATGCCCCAGAAGTGGTCGCCGGTCCGGCCCCACCCGGTCTGCACCTCGTCGGAGATGAACAGGATCCCGTACTCGTCGAGGACCTCCTTGAAGGCGGCGTACAGCCCGTCAGGCGGCGACGAGAACCCGCCGACGCCCTGGATCGGCTCGGCGATCAGGCAGGCGACGTCACCGGCGGTCGTGGTCTCGATGACGTTGCGCAGGTCGTCGACGCAGACCTTGATGTACTCCGCGTCCGGCAGCTCGCGGAACGGGCTGCGGTACCGGTACGCGCCCTGCACGTACTGGACGTTCACCGGCGACAGGCTGCTCGCGGACCAGCCGCGGTTGCCGGTGATCGCGACCGTGCCGAACGCGCGGCCGTGGTACGAGTTCCGCATCGCCAGGACCTGGTTGGAACGGCGGTTCTGGGTGGCGAGCAGCAGGGCCGTCTCGTTCGCCTCGGTGCCGGAGTTGGCGAAGAACACCTTCGCGTCCGGGATGCCGGACAGCTCGGCGATCTGCTCGGCCAGCTCGATCTGCTTCCGGATCAGGTACACCGTCGAGGTGTGCGCGATCCCGGTGCCGAGCTGCTCACGGACGGCGTCCGAGATCTCCGCGATGTCGTACCCGATCGCGTTGGTCAGGATGCCGGCGAAGAAGTCGAGGTAGGTGTTGCCCTCACCGTCGGTGACCCGGCGGCCGGACCCCTGCACGATCTCGATCGGCTCCTCGTAGTACAACGCGAGCCAAGCCGGCATGACGGCCTTGTGACGCTCCCAGAGCTCCGCATGTGTCATGGGCCAAGCATTACACCGGTTCCCCGATAGCGCAGGTCTATGACAGGAGCTATGCCCTAGGGTGCTCTGCGTGACAATGCCGAGCATCCCGCACGTGGACATCGAGTCTCTGGACCACTTCGACCGGCTGCTCGCCACGGGGGCCACGGCGATGGCCGGCTGGCGGGTGCAGTCGGTGGATCTGACCCCGCGTACGGCGGAGCTGCTCGGGCTGAAGCCGATGGGCTCGCTGTTCCTCGGCTGCGCGCTGGAGGAGAAGGCGGACGCCTGGATCCGGGACGGCGGCGGACTGGTGTTCCCGGCCATCCCGGAGCTGCCGTTCGACGCGTACCGCGCCCGGCTGTACGACGCCGACGAGCTGTACGCCGGCCTGGAGCACGGGTACGACGCCACGCCGGACGCCCGGATCTACGCCTGGTCCCGCCAGCACGACGAGAAGGGCGACACCAGCCGGACTTTGGCCGCGGCCCTCCACGACCACGCCATCGCCGACGCACTCACCGAACTCCCCGAGGACAAGCCCTGGGTCGGCGTGATGGGCGGCCACGGCGTACTGCGGGGCAGTGACGACTACCGCTCCGCCGTACTGCTCGGACGGACACTCGCCCGCGCCGGCCGGATGGTCGTGACCGGCGGCGGTCCCGGGGCGATGGAAGCTGCCAACCTCGGCGCCTCGCTGGCGGCGTACGACGACGCCGCGCTGGAGAGCGCTCTCGCCGAGCTGGCCGCCGTACCGTCCTTCCGCCCCTCCATCGGAGCGTGGGCGTCCGCGGGCCTCGCTGTCCGGTCGCAGTACCCAGGTGACGGCGGCGTGTCCATCCCCACCTGGTTCTACGGCCACGAGCCGCCGAACGTGTTCGCCGGCGCCATCGCGAAGTACTTCTCGAACGCCCAGCGCGAAGACGTCCTCCTCGCCCGAGCCCACGGCGGCATCATCTACCTGACAGGCGCGGCCGGCACCGTCCAGGAGATCTTCCAGGCTGCCACCCCGAACTACTACGGCGACAAGGCCACCCAGATCCCCCTGATCCTGGTCGGCACCGACTACTGGACCGCTCAGCTCCCCGTGTGGCCACTCCTCCAGTCGCTGGCCACCAAGCACCCCATGCCGCTCCACCTGGTCGACACCATCGACCAGGCTGCCGGACTGGTGTGTTAGCCGACTTGGCGTGGCTTGAACTGCATCTGCGGGCTGGCGTACGCGTCCTGCGACTCGACAAGCTGTAGCTCGCGCTCACCTGACTCGTGGGTGCGGGTGAGCAGATCGAACACGCTGGAGGTCGTGCGCGCGAGAGCCTCCGCGAGATCGCCCGTTCCTCGGTAGTGCGCCGTGAAGAGCGCTGCCGTCACGTCGCCCGAGCCGTTCGCCTTCATCGGGATGTGCGGCGTCTGCACGAGCCAGGCGCCGCTGTCGTCGACGGCCAGCATCTCGATCGTGCCGTCCTCGCGGTCGGGACGCTCGACGCTGGTGACGAGGACCGTACGCGGACCGGTGGCGCGCACCAGCTCCACCGAGGCCAGCGTGGACTCGAGCGTGTCCGGCTCAGTGCCGGTCAGGAAGCCCAGTTCGAACTGGTTGGGCGTGATGATGTCGGCTGCCGGAACTACCCGGTCGCGCAGGAGCACGGGGATGGCGGGAGCGACGAAGCACCCGGACTTCGCGTTCCCCATCACGGGGTCGCACGAGTACACCGCCGCCGGGTTGGCCGCCTTCACCCGCTGTACCGTTTCGAGAATCACGTCGGCGATCCCCTCACCGCCCTGGTACCCGGACAGGACCACGTCGATCTGCGGAAGCACGCCGCGGTCCTCGATCCCCAGCAGAACCTCGCGCACGTTGTCCGGGCTGATCATCGGCCCACGCCACGCCCCGTAGCCGGTGTGGTTGGAGAAGTTCACCGTGTACACCGGCAGCACCTCCACACCGATGCGCTGCAACGGGAACACAGCTGCCGAGTTACCCACGTGCCCGTAGGCAACCGCTGACTGGATCGAGAGGATCTTCACCACCCGATCATCCCATCCGTCCCAATGGCCGACTGCTCGCAGTACTGTGCGCGGCATGGGTGAGTTCGTGCTGGTGCCGGGGGCTCGGCTGGGGGCCTGGGCGTGGGACATGGTCGCTGAGCACCTGCGGGGCGCTGGGCACGCGGTGTATCCGGTGACGTTGAGCGGGCTGGCGGAGCGCCATCGGCCGGACGCGGACCGGGTCGGACAGCAACAGCACGTCGAGGACATCGTCTCGGTGGTCGAGGGCAACGAGTTGTACGACGTGGTGCTGGTCGGGCACAGCTACTCGGGGATCCCGGTGGGGCAGGCGGCCGGGCGGATCGGCGACCGGCTGCAACGGGTCGTGTACGTCGACTCGAGCGTCCCGGCTGACGGCCTGTCGTTCGCGGACGGCTGGCCCGACGACGAGCGGGCTTGGCTGGAGGAGCAGCTGATCGAAGGCGACGGCACCTGGTTGCCGGCTGAAGCGGAGCACTTCGTCGACCAAGACCTGTCCGAGGAGGCAGTCAGCCGGCTGGTGTCCCGCAGTACGCCGCACCCGGGCCTGACGCTGACGCAACCGGCGCGGTTGACCAGGCCGGTCCGCGAGCTGCCCACGACGTACATCAAGTGCCTCATGGCAGGCGATGCGCCGTCTGCCGATGTGCAGGAGCACCTGCAGTCGCCGCAGTGGGAGCTGCTCGAGATGCCGACCGGCCACTGGCCGATGCTTTCGCAGCCCGCAGCTCTCGCCCAGATCCTCGACGGAGTAGTGGTCAGCTGAGGAGCGCCCGGTTTGTCGGTTACTTGCTGGCGGCGGCGAGTTGGCCGCAGGCGCCGTCGATTTCCTGGCCGCGGGTGTCGCGGACGGTGGTGGGGATGCCGGCGGCCTCGAGGCGGCGGACGAACTCGCGCTCGTCGGCCGGATCGGAGGCGGTCCACTTCGAGCCGGGAGTCGGGTTCAGCGGGATCAGGTTGACGTGCACCCAGCCCCAGTCGCCACGCGCGTTCAGCTTCTCGGCGAGCAGGTCCGCCCGCCAGGCGTGGTCGTTGATGTCGCGGATCATCGCGTACTCGATCGAGACGCGCCGCTTGGTCTGCCGCGCGTACTCCCAGGCCGCGTCCAGCACCTCGTCGACCTTCCAGCGGTTGTTGATCGGCACCAGCTCGTCGCGCAGCTCGTCGTCCGGCGCGTGCAGCGACAACGCGAGCGTCACCGGGATCCCCTCGGTCGCGAGCTGGTTGATCCGCGGCACCAGCCCGACCGTCGACACCGTTACACCGCGGGCCGAGATCCCCAGCCCCTCCGGCGACGGATCGGTGAACCGGCGGACGGCGCCCATCACGGCCTTGTAGTTGGCCATCGGCTCGCCCATGCCCATGAAGACGATGTTGCTGACCCGCCCCGGCCCGCCGGCGATCTCGCCGCGCGCCAGCGCCCGCGCACCGTCGACGACCTGCTCGACGATCTCCGCGGTCGACATGTTCCGCGTCAGTCCGCCCTGGCCGGTCGCGCAGAACGGGCACGCCATCCCGCACCCCGCCTGCGACGACACGCACATCGTCGTGCGGCCCGGATACCGCATCAGGACCGACTCGACGAGCGATCCGTCGAGCAGCTTCCACAGCGTCTTGCGGGTCTCCCCGTTGTCGCACTCGAGGTCCCGGACGCGGGTCAGCAGCGGCGGCATCAGGTCCGCGACCAGCTTGTCCCGGGTCCCGGCCGGCAGGTCGGTCATCTCGGCCGGGTCGGACACCAGCCGGGAGAAGTAGTGGTTGGACAGCTGCTTGGCCCGGAACGCGGGCTCACCCAGCGCGGCAACCGCAGTACGGCGCTCCTCCCCCGTGAGGTCGGCCAGGTGCCGCGGCGGCTTCTTGGCGCGGCGCGGCTCATCGAAGACAAGGGGAAGGGAGGTAGTCATAACCGATCCATTGTCGCAAGCGCCCCGGATGATTCACAAATTCACGACCCATGACTCTCGTCACCGGCGGCCTTGCGGTCCGAGTGGCCGAGCTTGCGGTCCGGGGCGATCCGGTCGCGCACCATCTGCTTCAGCAGCGGGATCTCGGCGAATCCACCCTCGGCCTTCCTCGACCACAGCGTCTCGCCGTCCAGTCGTACGTCGAACACACCGCCGGTGCTCGGGATCAGCGCGACCTCCCCCAACTCCTGCGGGAACGTGGTCAGCAACTCCTGCGCGGTCCACGCCGTCCGCATCAACCACCGGCACTGCGTGCAGTACTCGATCTCCAACCGCGGCTCCCTCGTCACGGCGACCAAGGTATCTCGCCGTGACGAGGGACAGGTGGAGTCAGGCCGAGTAGCCCTTGGGCGGGATGAGGGTGGCGAGCTGGTTGAAGGTCAGCCAGTACGTCGCGGTCGGGGCGAACCCGGCCGGATCGGCGATCAGTACGGTCTGGTCGCTGTCGTCGTACCCGATCACCGTGAAGTAGTGGTAGATCGTGTAGTTCGGGTAGCCGGGCGGGTGGTTGCCGGCCGGGGCGACGATGTTGGCGACGATCGGGTAGTTGTTGTTGATGTCCAGGACGACGTCCCGCCAGAGCAGGTCACGCTGCGCCTGGGTGGGCGGATCGTTGGGCATCTCCTTCGTCTCGTACCAGCCGGTGCCGAGGTGGTTGTTGAGCACCGTGGTGACCTGGCCGATCCAGTCCGTGCCGTTGGTCGTGGTCGGCAGCTCGTTGGCCAGCTGCTGCTGGCTCGGCGGCGAGATCCGCGCCGACAGCGCGATCCGGGTCGCGGCCGGGCCACACCAGTAGCCGGTCTGCTGGTACTGGAAGTCGATGTTCAGCGTTCTGACGGTCTGCGTCGAGTAGCCGAGCTTCGGCACCGGCTTGGTCGCGGCGGCTGCCTCCGCCGAGACGGTCCGGGGTGCGGCGGGTGCTGCGGTGGCGGGTGCTGCGGCCAGCGGGAGGGCGGCGGCGGCAATGAGGGCGAGACCGCACAGGGCGGCCTTGAACTTCGTCGTGGGGGTCATGTCAGCTCCTCACACGCGATGGACGACCGGGGCGGATCATCCTGCGTTTGATACTGGCACAAGAATCTGCGGCGTGGTGAAAAAATCACCGACCCTTTCCAGCCTGATCGAAAGGCTCGATGATCTCCCGCACCAGCCAGCGCACGGCGCCTTCCGGATACGGGCGCGGCAGCGACAGCACGATGTGGTCGAACCCCAGTCCAATCGCCCGCTGCACGATCGCACGCGTCTCGGCCGGGTCGTCGTACGACACGATCTGCTGCAGCGATCGGCTGAGCGTCGACGGGTCGCGGCCGATCCGGGCGCATTCCGCGTCCAACCGCCGGACCCGATCGGCGAGGGTGTCGAAGTCGGTGTGCGGCGGGCCGCCGATGTTCCACACGTCGGCGTACTCCGCGACCAGTCCGAGCATCCGGTTGCCCCAGCCGCCGATCAGCAGCGGCGGACCCGCGGGCTGGATCGGTTTGGGCTCGTTGCGGTTGCGCTCGAGTTGGTAGTAGCGGCCGTGGAAGTCGAACTCCTCCTCGGTCCACATCCGGCGCAGGATCTCGATGCTCTCGCGGAGCCGGTCGATCCCCTCCCCCGGCGGAACGAGCGTCAATCCGTAGGCGGCGTACTCCTCGATCGCGGGGTTCGGGCCGGCAATGCCGCTCAGGCCGGCCGGTTGATGGGTGCCGCCGGCGCCGAGGCCCATGATCAGGCGGCCGCCGGAGATCACGTCGAGCGTGCTGGCGATCTTGCCGAGGACGGCCGGCGGGCGGATCCGGTTGCTGGTCACGAGCAGGCCGAGGCGGAGCCGGGTGGTCTGTGCGGCCAACGCGGTGAGCAGGGTCCAGCCTTCGAGGACGTCGCCGTTCTTCGGGCCGGCCAGCGGGAGGAAGTGGTCCCACAGCCAGGCGTCGCGGATCTGCGGAACCTCGTCGGCCTCGAGCCAGACGCGGCGGATATCGGCGTACGGGACGTGCATCGGGGTGGTCTTGAGACCGAAGGTCAGTTCCATAATCGTCAGGGTAGCTGATGATCAGTCTTCCTGATGATCAGTTGCCCGGTAGATTTGACGGTATGGCGTCCGACCGGCTGGGCTATCTGCTCAAACACGTCCTGGCGAAGCTCACCGAGGCTCAGACCAAGGCGCTGGCTCCGCACGGCCTGAACGGCCGCGATCTGGCGGTGCTGTCCGCGATCGTGTCCGGTGAGCCGCTGTCCCAGCTCGAGGTCGCGGCCCGGTTGCGGGTGGACCGCACGTCGATCGGCGACCTGCTGGACGGGCTGGAGGAGCGTGGATTCGTGGAGCGCCGCCGCAGTCCCGAGGACCGCCGGCGGAATGTCGTCGTACTGACGTCGCTCGGCCAATCGACCTATGAAACGGCGGAGCAGATCCGCCTGGAGGTTGAGCGGGCGTTCCTCGCTCCCCTGGCATCCTCGGAGCGTTTCCGGGACGATCTTCGGCTATTGCTCGGGGAATGAGCGCTCCGGCGGACCCGTTGGACTGAACATGCTCTCCGTCCCGCTGTCAGTTCTGGATCGTTCTCGGACGCGCGTTGGCGAGACAGAGCCGGAGACACTGCGTGCGACTGTGGAGTTCGCCCGGCAGGTGGAAGACCTTGGCTACAAGCGTTTCTGGGTGTCGGAGCACCACAGCGTTCCTGGAGTGGTCGGTTCGGCGCCGACTGTCCTCGCGGCCGCCGTTGCTGCTCGCACCGAGCGGATCCGCGTCGGCACCGGCGGGGTGATGCTGCCGAACCACAATCCGCTCGTGGTGGCGGAGCAGTTCGGCGTACTGGAGTCGCTGTACCCGGGGCGCATCGACATGGGCCTCGGCCGCTCGGTCGGCTTCACCAACGGCGTACGGCGCGCGCTCGGCGTCGAGAAGGACGCTGCGGACGACTTCGCCGGACAGGTCCAGGAGCTGCTCGGCTATCTCGCCGGCACTTCAGACGTCCACGCCCGACCAGGCGAGGGTCTGCACATTCCACCCTTCATCCTGGCTGTGGGGGAAGGCGCCTCGATCGCAGCCGCGCTGGGCTTACCTGTCGTACTGGCTGCCCGTCCAGACTCCGAGGACCTGGTCGAGCAGTACCGAACGGCTTTCCAGCCGTCCCCATGGGCCTCGGAGCCGTACGTCGTCCTCGCCGTTACCGCCGCGGTCGGCGACACCGCCTCGGCGGCCCGTCAGCTGCTGTTGCCAGAGGCATGGGCCAGCGCGTACTCACGCACCCGCGGTGTCTTCCCGCCGCTGCAGCCCGATATCCCCGCCGACATGACCGCCCGGGAGCGGGAGTTCTTCGAGAACGCGCTGCGCGGCCAGTACTACGGGACCTCGGACGAGGTGCACGCCGCGCTCGAGGACCTCGTGCAGCGCACGGCCGCGGACGAAGTGCTGGTCACGACCAACACCTACGACCGGGACGATCTCCTCGCCTCACTGGCGAAGCTCATCGGTTGATGCGGTCCTCGAGCCGTTTCCGCACATCCGGCCACTCGTCGGCCAGGATCGAGAACACCACGGTGTCCCGGAACGAGCCGTCGGCCATCCGCATGTGCCGTCGCAGTACGCCCTCACGGGTCGCGCCGAGCTTGGCGATCGCCGCCTGCGAGCGGGTGTTCTTCGTGCCGGTCTGGATCTTCACGCGGCCGAATCCGCACACCTCGAACGCGTGCTCGAGCAGGAGCAGCTTGGCCGCCGGGTTGACCGCGGTCCCCCACACGGCAGGCGCGTAGCCGGTGTAGCCGATGTGGATCCGCTCGTTGACCAGGTCGACGTCGGCGAGGCTCGACGTACCGACAACGGTGCCGTCGGCAACCAACCGGACCACGTACGCGAACCGCTTGGCCGCGGCCGGGATCCACTTCGCGCGCATCTCGTCCGCGCCGGCCGGCATCGCGGCCGGTCCGCCACCGAAGCCGCTGGCGTACACCTGCTCGTTGCCGATCGCGGCGTACAACTCGTCGATGTCCGACGCCTGCATCCGATCGAGGCGCACGACGTCGCCGACCAGCGAACGTCCGTCCGGTGCGATCGTCATGCCTTCACCAGCAGGTGCAGCAGGAGCCAAACCACGGGCGCGGTCGCGAGCAGCGAGTCCAACCGGTCCATCAGCCCTCCGTGGCCGGGCAGCAGGTTCGACATGTCCTTGATACCCAGGTCGCGCTTGATCATCGACTCGCCGAGGTCGCCGACCGTGGCGGTCAGTACGGCGACCGCACCGACGATCGCGCCGACCCACCAGTCGCCGTCCAGCAGGAAGACCACCGCGGCGATGCCGGCGCCGATACACGCCAGCGCGGAGCCGGTGAATCCTTCCCAGGACTTCTTCGGGCTGATCGTCGGCGCCATCGGGTGCTTGCCGAACAGCACGCCCGCGACGTACCCGCCGACGTCACTGGCGACGACGACCACGAAGAACGTCACCACCCGCCCCGGGCCGTCCGCGTCCGGCTGGACCAGCAGAATCGCGAATCCCGCCAGCAGCGGGACATAGCCGATCAGGAACACGCCCGCACTCACGTCCCGGACGAACCCGACCGAACCGCCCGGCATCCGCCAGAAGATCGTCCCCAGGACCGTCAGCGCCAGCGCGACCAGCAGCGCCATCGGTCCCCCGAAGTACGCCGCGGCCAGCATCGCCGTCGTACCGGCGAACAGCGGGATCCGCGGGATCGCCGCGCCCCCGGTGCGCAGAGCCTTCATCATCTCGTCGACGGCGATCAGAACGACCGCGAGCACCAGGACGGTGAACAGGACCTTCTGCCAGTACAGCGATCCGAGGATCAGGGCGCCGAGCCCGACGCCCACCGCGATCGCGGCGGGCAGATTGCGCCCGGCACGGCTCGGGCTGGGACTCGGCGCGGGCGTGCTGTCGACGCCCATCACACCTCGAGCAGTTCGGCTTCCTTGTGCTTGAGCAGGTCGTCGATCGAGTCGACGTACTTCTTCGTCAACCCGTCGAGCCGCTTCTCAGCACTCTTGCCCTCGTCCTCGCCCGCGTCGCCGTCCTTGACCGTCTTGTGGACCTGGTCCATGGCGTGCCGGCGGATGTTGCGGATCGAGACCCGGGCCTCCTCGCCCTTGGTCTTGGCGACCTTGATGTACTCCTTGCGGCGTTCCTCGGTCAGCTGCGGCATCACCACCCGGATCACCGCGCCGTCGTTGCCCGGGTTCACACCGAGGTCGGAGTCGCGGATCGCCTTCTCGATCGCCGCCATCGCACCCTTGTCGTACGGCGAGATCAGCACGGTCCGGGGCTCCGGCACCTGGAAGCCGGCCAGCTGCTGCAGCGGCGTCGGGCTGCCGTAGTAGTCGGCCAGGATGCCCGCGAACATCTGCGGGTGCGCCCGGCCGGTGCGGATCGCGGCGAAGTCGTCCTTCGCGACCTCCACGGCCTTCGCCATCTTCTGCTCGGCTTCGCGGAGAGCTTGGTCGATCACGACATTCCTCGCTTCCTCTGGGCCGCGTCGATGCGGCCACTCCTACTGCGCCTTGTGACACCCGATCCTAGTGGTACGCCGCCCTGGCCCGGGTTATTGCCCCCGGGAGACGACCGTGCCGATCTTCTCGCCGTGGATCACCCGGGCGATGTTGCCTTCCTCGAGGCCGAAGATCACGATCGGCAGCGCGTTGTCGCGGGCCAGGCTGATCGCGGTGGCGTCGGCCACCCGCAGGCCGCGGGCCAGGAAGTCGTCGTACGACAGCTGGTCGAACTTGACCGCGTCCGGGTTCTTCTTCGGGTCGGAGTCGTACACGCCGTCCACGCCCTGCTTGCCCATCAGCAGCGCCTCGGCGCCGACCTCGAGCGCACGCTGGGCGGCGACGGTGTCGGTGGAGAAGTACGGCATGCCGGAACCGGCGCCGAAGATGACCACGCGGCCCTTCTCCAGGTGCCGCTCGGCCTTGCGCGGGATGTACGGCTCGGCGACCTGACCCATCGTGATCGCGGTCTGCACCCGGGTCTCGATACCGAGCTTCTCCAGGAAGTCCTGCAGGGCCAGGCAGTTCATCACGGTGCCGAGCATGCCCATGTAGTCGGCCCGGTTCCGCTCCATGCCGCGCTGCTGGAGCTCGGCGCCGCGGAAGAAGTTGCCGCCGCCGACCACCACGGCGACCTGGACACCGGCCCGGGCCACCTCGGCGATCTGCTTGGCGATCGAGTTCACCACGTCGGGGTCGACGCCGAGCTTGCCGCCGCCGAACACCTCACCCGACAGCTTGAGCAGCACCCGGTGATAGGCCGGGGCGAACGGCGAAGAGGCCGGATTCGTCTCGGTACCCAGGGTTTCCGTCACGATTCCGGCCTCCTCGTTCGTTGCTGTCCGGTTCAGATCCTTCGCGGGATCAGGCGCCGACCTCGAAGCGGGCGAACCGCTTCACGGTCACACCGGCCTCGTCGAGCACGGCCTTCACGGACTTCTTGTTCTCGGTCACCGACGGCTGCTCGAGCAGGACGACGTCCTTGAAGAAGCCGTTCACCCGGCCCTCGACGATCTTCGGCAGGGCCTGCTCCGGCTTGCCCTCCTCGCGGGCGGTCGCCTCGGCGATCCGCTTCTCGTTCTCGACCGTCTCGGCCGGGACCTCGTCGCGGGTGGTGTACAGCGGGCGCATCGCGGCGGCCTGCATGGCGGCGCCACGGGCGGCCTCGACGTTGTCGCCCTCGAACTCGACCAGTACGCCGACCTGGGCCGGCAGGTCCGCGGCACGCTTGTGCATGTACGCGGTCACCCGGCCGTCGAACACGGCCACCTTGCCGAGCTCCAGCTTCTCGCCGATGACGGCGGCCAGCGCCTCGATGTTCTCGGCGACCGACTTGCCGTCGGTCAGCTTCTCGGTCAGCAGGCCCTCGACGTCGCCGACCTTGCTCGCCGAAGCGTGCGCGACGATGTCGGCGGCGAGCTGCTGGAACTGCTCGTTCTTGGCGACGAAGTCGGTCTCGCAGTTGAGCTGGACCAGCGCGTTCTCCGCCGCGGCCACCAGGCCGTTGGTGGCGGACCGCTCGGCGCCCCGCTTGGCGGCCTTGGCGGCGCCGTGGATGCGCAGCTCCTCGATCGCCTTCTCGAAGTCGCCGTCGGTGGTCTCGAGCGCCTTCTTCGCGTCCATCATGCCCGCGCCGGTGGCGTCGCGGAGCTTCTTCACGTCAGCGGCGGTGTAGTTCGCCATTCCTCGTTCTCTCGTCTTGTCGATGCGGCTGGATGGGCGGGGCAGGCCCGGTTGCGGACCGTGCGGCGCAGCGGGGTGCCGCCCGGCGGGACCGGGCGGCATCCATGGCTGTCAGGCCTCGTCGGCCTTCGGGGTCTCCTCGGCCTTGGCCTCGGTCTCCTCAGCCTTGACCTCGGTCGTCTCGGCCTTGGCCTCGGTGGGCTCCTCGGCCTTGACCTCGGTCTCCTCGGCCTTGACCTCGGTCTCCTCTACCTTGACCTCGGTCGCCACCGGCGCAGCCTCGGCCGGGGCGGCCTCGGCGGCCTTGTCCTCGGTCTTGGCGTCAGCGGTCTTGGCGTCGGCGGCCTTGGCGTCAGCGGCCTTGGCGGTGCCGTTCTGGCTCTCCAGCAGCTCGCGCTCCCAGGCGGCCAGCGGCTCTTCCTGACCCAGCTCCTCGCCGGAGGCGGCGGCGCCCTGGCCCGAGCGGCCCATCAGGCCGTCGGCGACGGCGTCGGCGACGACCCGCGTGAGCAGGCCGACCGAGCGGATCGCGTCGTCGTTCCCCGGAATCGGGTAGTCGACCTCGTCCGGGTCGCAGTTGGTGTCCAGGATGCCGATGATCGGCAGCTTCAGCTTGCGCGCCTCGTCGACGGCGAGGTGCTCCTTCTTGGTGTCCACGATCCACACGGCGGCCGGAACCCGGGCCATGTCGCGGATACCGCCGAGGGTCTTGAGCAGCTTGTCGTGCTCGCGACGCTTCTGCAGCAGCTCCTTCTTGGTGACACCGGAGGCGGCGACGTCGTCGAAGTCGATGAGCTCGAGCTCCTTGAGGCGCTGGAGCCGCTTGTTCACCGTCTGGAAGTTGGTCAGCATGCCGCCCAGCCAGCGCTGGTTCACGTACGGCATCCCGACGCGGGTCGCCTGCTCGGCGATCGCTTCCTGGGCCTGCTTCTTGGTGCCGACGAACAGGATCGCCCCGCCCGACGCGACCGTGCTGCGGACGAACTCGTACGCGCGGTCGATGTAGGACAGCGACTGCTGCAGGTCGATGATGTAGATGCCGTTGCGCTCGGTGAGGATGTAGCGCTTCATCTTCGGGTTCCAGCGACGGGTCTGGTGCCCGAAGTGCACGCCGCTCTCGAGCAGCTGCTTCATGGTCACGACGGCCATGAGGTGGTCTCCTTTGGCGACCCGGCTGATTCGTCCGGGTCTACTCGGTTGTCTCGCGTCGGATCGGATGATCCGCTGCTCCTGATGCCCGTCGTACGGCTCCGCCCGAAAAGCTCCGGGACCGGTGGAACCGCACACTTGTGCGGGCATGCGTAGTCGTCCCACTCACATGGGACGCCACCGGAAGTGTACGTGACCGGCGGCGGGCAACGCGAACCGGCCCTGGTTATCCACAATCGCGCTGTCGAGGGTCCTGGGCCGTCCGCGGCGACGGCATCTTCCCTGGCATGAACCTCGCCCTGCTCTCCCTCGCCACCCTGACCATCACGCCTGGGCCCGCCGCCTCGGACTGGCCGCTGCAGCCCCGCCCGGAGGTGCTGCGCGGCTTCGAACTACCCGCCAAACCGTGGCTGCCCGGCCACCGCGGCGTCGACCTCGCCGGCCGCCCCGGCCAGCCCGTCCTCGCCGCCACCCCCGGCACGATCACGTACGCCGGTCCACTGGCCGGCCGCGGCGTCATCACGATCACCACCGGCCCCCGCCGTACGACGTACGAACCAGTCGTCCCCGCGGTCTCCGTCGGGACCACCGTCAAGACCGGAACCGTCATCGGCCGCCTCTCCGCCGCCGGCTCACACTGCCTCCCCCGGACCTGCCTGCACTGGGGCCTGGCCCAGGCCAATCAATACCTAAACCCTTTGACCCTCGTCCCCAACCGACCGGTCCGCCTACTCCCACTCACCAATCAACAGACCCGCCCCGCAAGCGCTCCACCCCCACCGTCCCCACCACCACGCGCCACAGACGCCACACCCGCTCCCCCCGCCAACAACCAACGAACAGCCAAACTAATCATCGCCGCCACAGCAGCCCTAACACTGACCGCCGCCCTCCTGATCAGACGCGACTAGCTGTGACCCCACCCACCCTGCCGCCCGCCTACCGTGCCGCTTGGCCCGCCTGCCCTTTGGCCAACTGCCTCCGCCTGCCCCTTGGCCTGC
>NZ_JBITDF010000006.1:86410-234351 GCF_044453965.1 Kribbella sp. NPDC051586
GCCGCCTCCGCCTGCCCCTTGGCCTGCCGCCTCCGCCTGCCCCTTGGCCTGCCGCCTCCGCCTGCCCCTTGGCCTGCCGCCTCCGCCTGCCCCTTGGCCTGCCGCCTCCGCCTGCCCCTTGGTCTGCCGCCCCACCTGCCCCTTGGCCAACTGTCTCCGCCTGCCCCGCCACATAGAAGCCTGCCGTGCCGCGCCGCCTGCCGCCCGGCCTGGCCCGCCTGCCGCCCCGTGCCGCCTGCCTTGGCCCGCTGGCTTGGCCCACCTGGCTGCCTAGCCCACTACCTCCGCCCACCCTGCTGGGCCCCCACTACCTCCGCCCACCCTGCTGGGCCCCCACTACCTCGCCCACCCTGCTGGCCCGCTTGGCCCGTCTGGCCTGCCCGCCGCGCTGCCAGCGCCTGCCCTGGTGGCCCCTACTTCGGCCGCCCTGCTGGCACCATCTCCTGGCCAGCCCTGCCGCCTGCCCTGCCGGCTCCACTACCTCGCCCGCCGTGCCGGCCCTGCTACCTCCGCGCTCTGCTGGCCCCGCTACCTACAACTGACCCGCCCGGTCCGCTGCCCGTGCTCGCCGGAAGGGCGGTTAGCTGCCGGGGACGCGGGCCTGCCAGGCGTCCTCGTCGCGGGAGCGGCGCTCGACGCCGGCCGGGAGTTTGTTCTTCGCGAGATCGACCAGGGTCGTGTTCTCGAGTACGTCCCGCAGGCTGGCACGCGCCGCGATCCAGACCCGTTGGAGGACCACTGCATGTTCGTTGTAGGACACGCTCTCCGGCCGGACACCGGAGATGCTCACGATCGGACCGTCGACCGCGCGCATCACGTCGGCCACGGAGATCTCGTTCGGGTCGACGGCGAGCCGCCATCCACCCGACTGCCCGCGCTGGCTGGACAGCACGCCGGCCCGGCGGAGGTCGGCGAGGATTCCCTGCAGGAAGCCGTGCGGAATGCCCTGCGCCCGGCTGAGCTCCTCGGCCGACACCACCGAGGGATCGTCGGCCGCCCACCGCTGGGTGATCTCGATCAGAGCTCGCAACGCATAGTCAGACTTCGCCGAAACCCGCATGTCCCGCAGTCTGCCGCATCCGCCCACTCACGCGCCGCATCCCCCGCACACAGCCCCGAGTCCGAGAGGCTGGACGATCTCCAGGCGTCGCCACCGGCCGTCACCGAGCCGAGATCGCGCAAACGAGCGGATTTGCCCACCCGCCGCACCTTCGCCCAGGCGAGGCCGCCCACTCAACCGCTCGCACAACTGCCCGGACAACCGCCCGCACAACCGCCCGGACAACCGCCCGGACAACCGCCCGGACAACCGCCCGGACAACCGCCCGGACAACCGCCCGGACAACCGCCCGGACAACCGCCCGGACACCGTCGGGAAAAGCGCGCGGAAGAGCGCCCGGACAAGGGGGCCCGACAAGCGCCCCGACAAGCGCCCCGACAAGCGCCCCGACGAGCGCCCGGACAAGCGCCCGGACAAGGACCTAGGTGTGGATCCAGGTAAGGACCTGGGCGAGCGCGTGGTCAGGCGCGCGGATGCGCCTGCTGGTAGGCCTTCCGGAGCCGATCGCTGGAGACATGCGTGTAGACCTGCGTCGTCGCCAACGACGCGTGCCCGAGCAACTCCTGCACGCTCCGAAGATCCGCGCCACCTTCGAGCAGATGCGTGGCCGCCGTATGCCGCAGACCGTGCGGAGCCAGATCCGCATCGACGACCGCCATCCGCTCGTGCACCATCCGCCGTACCGCCCGCTGATCGATCCGTCCGCCACGGGCGCCGAGGAACACGGCCGGCCCACTCCCTTCGCGCGCCAGCTTCGGCCGCGCCTCGGCCAGCCATCGCTCAAGGGCCTCCCCGGCCGGTACGCCGTACGGGACCGACCGCTCCTTCCGGCCCTTGCCGAACACGCGGACCACTCGGCGCGACCGATCGATATCGTCCACATCGAGCGCACACAGCTCACCGACGCGGATCCCGGTCGCGTACAGGAGCTCCATGATCGCGAGGTCACGCAGCCCGATCGGACTGCCGTCATCCGCGGCGACCGCTGCCGCATCGAGCACGGTTCGCGTATCGGCCTGCCCCAGCACGCCCGGCAAACTCTTGTGCGCCTTAGGGCTGACGAGCAATGCTCCCGGATCCGTACCGACCCGGCCGGTCCGTTGCGCCCACGCCGTGAACACCCTTGCGGCCGTGGCCCGGCGAGCCATCGTGCTGCGGGATTTCCCCAGACTTTGCTGTTTTGCCAGCCAGGACCGCAGACCTCGGATGTCCAGCCCGGCAAGATCATCGTGACCAAGCCGAATCAAATGTTCGAGTAAATCCGCGACATCTCCGATGTAGGCTCTGACCGAGTGAGTGCTGAGGTCTCTCTCCGCCGTCAGATGCCGTTCGTAGTCAGCCAGTAACTGAGTGAAACCTTCCGGCCAGGAAGGGTTTCCACTGACATCGTCCGGCGTCATGTGTCGACGATGCGTGAGGCGGCCCGGCATCGCAAGCCACCGCGCGGAGACCGGCGAGAGGAGGTCTGGTCGATAGCCCGACGGTCGACTACTGTTCGGCCCGATTGCCCTAGTAGCAACGGAGGCACCCCTGACCATGGCCCCCTCAGCGAACGGACAGACCGTAGGCCGGCGTTTGCCGGTCGAGTCGGCGTTCACTCGAGTCGAGGACGCGCGGCACCGTCTGCCGCGTTTGTTCGGTCGTCGCGATCTGGTCGTTCTCGGCCTTGGCGTGATGATCGGCTCCGGCATCTTCAGCATCAGCGGCGTCCAGGCGGCCAATGTCGCCGGACCGGCAGTGATCCTGTCGTTCGTGATCGCCGCGATCGTCTGTCTGCTGGCCGCGGCCTGTTACGCCGAGCTGTCCTCCACGATCCCGGTCTCCGGTAGCGCGTACACCTTCAGCTACGTGACTTTCGGCGAGATGTGGGCCTGGCTGGTCGGCTGGGCGCTCGTGCTGGAACTCGTCACGGCGGCGGCGATCGTCGCGCGCGTCTGGTCGGCGTACTTCCTGGCCACGCTGGACGGATTCGGAGTCACGCTGCCCAGCGGGGTGGCGCAGTTCTTCGGTCCCGAGGCCAAGATCAACCTTGTTGCCCCCTTGCTGCTGCTGGTCCTGACTGCGCTGATCGTGACCGGCACCAAGCTGTCGTCCCGGGTGCTGACCGTCGTCGTGATCGCGAAGGTCGCGGTGATCCTGCTGGTCGTGATCGTCGGCGCCGCCCACGTGAACGTGTCGAACTACCACCCGTTCGTGCCGCCGGCCCGGGCCGCGCCCGCGACAGCGAGTCCGACGTTGCTGGGCTGGATCCTGGACTCGTCGTTCGGTTCGTTCGGGACGATGGGCATCTTCACGGCCGCGAGCACGATCGTGTTCGCCTACATCGGCTTCGACCTGATCGCCACCGCGTCGGAGGACGCCCGGAGCCCCCGCAAGACTGTCCCGCAAGGGATGCTGCTCGGCGTCGGCGCCGTGACGATCCTCTACATCGCAATGGCTGTCGTCCTGGTCGGCATGCGTCCGTTCGGCAAGCTGGGCGGAGCCGCACCCGTCTCCGAGGCACTCGCTGCGGTCGGCGTCGGCTGGGCTGCGAAGGTGGTCAACCTAGGTGCCTTGCTCGCGTTGATGACGGTGATCATGGTCGTCCTCATCGCGCAGAGCCGCGTCCTGTTCAACATGGGCCGCGACGGCCTGCTGCCGAAGAGCCTCGGCCGGGTCAGCCGGGTGTACTCCTCCCCCGCCCGCGCCGCCGCCTTCGCAGGTCTCGCCGCGCTGGCGCTCACGCTGTACCCGAAGGTCCTCGAGCTCGAGGAGCTGCTGGTCATCGGTGCCCTGTTCTGCTTCGCATTCTGTGCCGTCGGCGTACTCACGCTGCGTCGCTCGGAGCCCAACCTGGAGCGCGGCTTCCGGGTGCCGATGGTCCCGTTGATCCCGCTGCTGTCGCTCGCCGCGACCGTGTGGCTGATGCTCAACATGAAGACGAGCACCTGGACCAAGTTCGGCGTCTGGATGGTCATCGGCATCGCGATCTACGGCCTGTACGGCCGCTGGCACAGCCGCCTCGCCAACGAGGACAGCTGGGACTTCGACCTAGGCGACACCGACCCCGGCACCGGAGGCCTCCAAGCCATCCGCGCCGACCAGGACCGCCCACCCGAGCTCCGCGCCATCCGCACCCCACCCGAACAACAGCCCCAAAAACCCACCCGCGGCAAACACATGCGCAACTAGCCCAACCACACAAACCCCCTGGCCAACTGGAGCATCGCGGGGATTGACAGCTGGTGCCGGGCGGCATGCCTGCGCCGCAGCTGTCGTGGGTGGGGCCTTGCTGACGGCTGTTGAGCGCTATCTCGGGCCCTGAGGGTTACGCGAGTGGGGTCGGTGGTGGGAGGCGCCAGCCGGTTGGGGTTTGGGTTATTAGGGCGTGGGCGGCTAGGGATTCTAGGGACTGTTGGGTGGTGGGGAGGTCAAGGCCTGCGGTGACGGCTATGCGGGTGGCGGGGGCTGGGTGGTGGACGGGGACGGCGTCCAGGGTGCGTTGGAGGTCGGGGGCCAGGGTGTCGGCGAGGGTTTGGGGGGCTCGTGGGGGTTCGGTGAGGTGGGCGCCGAACGGGGAGATTGCTTCGACGATGTCGGCGACGCTGGTGGCCAGTAGGGCGTTGCGCTCTCGGACGAGTAGGTGGCTGCCGGCGGACATGCGGGACGTGATGGGGCCGGGGACGGCGAGGACGGCGCGGCCGCATTGTTCGGCCCAGCCGGCGGTGTTGAGGGCGCCGCTGCGGATCGCGGCTTCGATGACGACTGTGCCTTGCGTGGCTGCGGCGATGAGGCGGTTGCGGGCGAGGAAGCGGAGCTTGGTGGGCGAACATCCGGGCGGGAGCTCGGCGACGACCAGGCCGTCCTCGGCGATGCGGCTGAGCAGGGCTGAATTGCTTTTCGGGTAGCTGACATCGACTCCACAGGCGAGGACCGCGATCGTCAGACCGGAAGCGGCCAGCGCGCCGCGATGGGCGGCTGCGTCGATGCCGAACGCGCCACCGGACACCACAGTGACACCGGTGTCGGCGAGGCCGGCGGAAAGCTCGGCTGCGACGTGATCGCCGTACGACGAGCAGGCGCGGGCGCCGACGATCGAGGCGGACTGCTTCAACGCAGCACGGAGATTGGCCCGGCCGCGGACCCACAGGCCGAACGGCGCGCCGGCGCGGCGGGTCAGCTGACCCGCGTCGGCCAGAACGTCCACGGCGTCGGGCCATTCCTCGTCGCCGGGGATGACGAACCTGGCCCCAGCGGCTGCGGCCCGCTCGAGATCTCCTTGTGGGTCGACCTCGGCGAGGCGGGTGGACCAGCGCTCAAGGCCACGTGACTTCCGCTGGAGGCGGTCCCAGATCTCGAGCGCGGACATCCCGTCGAAGGCCTTCAGCGCGGCGAGGTCGCCCGGCTCGACGACGCGGGACAAGCCGGCGCGAGCCAGGCGTTCGCGGTCGTCGTTGCTGTCGGCAAGGGGCTCTGAGCCGGCTGCTCCTCCGCCGGAGCCGATGGTGTCGGTGGTCAGGGCGAGGTTTGTCAGTGCATGGTTCGTCATCGGGTGAGTCCTTTGAGAGGGCGGAGGTCGGAGAGCTGGGCTAAGGGTTCGCCTGCGCGCAGCTGGAAGGCTTCGTGGGTCAGCTCGACGGTTGGCCTGGCGACACCGGCCAGGTCGGCCAGGGTCCAGGCGAGTCGGACGACGCGGTCGAAGCCTCGGGCGGTGAGGCGGCCGGTCGCGTAGTGGTCCTCGAGGAGTTTGTTGCTCGCGGCATCCAGGGGATGTTCGCGACGAAGGATGGGACCCGGGACCTCGCTGTTCAGGATCCAGGCGGTGCCGCGGTAGCGGTGGGCCTGGCGATCACGAGCGTGCTGCACGCGGCCGGCGACGACGGCGGTCGACTCGACGGGCTCGCCGTCGGTGATGGTGCGCGCTGCCGGGAGGATCTGGCGTTGGATGTCCAGGCGGTCCTTGATCGGGCCGCTGATTCGTTGGCGATACCGCGCCAGGGCCTGCGGTGTGCAGCTGCAGACTCCCTGATTGGTGCCGGACAGGCCGCAGGGGCACGGGTTCGCCGCCAGGACGAGCATGAATCGGGCCGGGAACTTCGCGACCGCGGCGGCCCGGTGGACTTCGACGAAACCGGACTCGAGCGGCTGCCGGAGGGTGTCGAGAGTGAGCGGGTGCATCTCGGGCGCCTCGTCGATGAACAGGATGCCGCGATGCGCGCAGCTGATCGCGCCAGGCCTCGGCACGCCAGACCCGCCACCGACAAGGCTGACCAGGGACGCCGTGTGATGGGGCGCGATGAATGGGGGCCGGACGACGAGCTCGGCGTCGTTGGTCAGGAGGCCGGCGAGTGAGTGGACGGCCGACACCTCGAGCGAGTCGTCCGTGCTCAGGTCTGGCATCAGCCCGGCCAGGCGCTCGGCGAGCATCGTCTTGCCGGAGCCCGGCGGCCCGTGCAGGAAGAGGTGATGCCCGCCCGCGGCCGCGGCCTCGATCGCGCGGCGGCCTTCGCGCTGGCCGATGACGTCGTCGAGATCGACCGCCGGAACGCGGGTCAGCGACTCCGACACCAGCCGTGGCTCGGCGCGGGGTGGGGCTTCGTCGGGGATCTCGACGCCGCGGAGCAGAGCGAGGACCTGACGGAGCGAGCGCGCGCCGTACACCTCGATGCCTGGGACGAGGCGTGCTTCGCCGACGTTGAGGTCCGGGACGACGATGCGGTCGAAGCCGGCCCGGGCGGCGGCCAGGGTCATCGCGAGCGCACCGCGGACCTCGCGGATGCGGCCGTCGAGGCCGAGCTCGCCGATGATGGCCGTCTGGCGGAGCGCGGTCGGATCGACGACGCCTGCCGCGGTCAGCAGACTGAGGGCGATGGCGACGTCGTAGTGCGAGCCGGTCTTGGGCAAGGTGGCGGGTGAGAGGCCGATGGTGACCTTGCGGTCGGGGAATCGCTCGCCACTGTTCACCACGGCGGCGCGGACGCGGTCGCGGGCTTCGGACAGGGACGTGTCCGGGAGACCGATCAACGTCGTCTTCGGCAGGCCTTGGGCGATATCAGCCTCGACCTCGACGAGATGGCCCTCCAGGCCGACCAGCGCGACCGACCAGGTCTGTGCGAGAGCCATCAGGCGACACCCCGCACATGGTCGACTCTGGGTCGCGTGTCGTGGTCGAACAGGACGGCCACGGCGTCGATCCGGACCGCCGCCGGTCTGAGCTGATGGGCCTGCAACCAGCGGCCCGCCAGCTTCCGCAGGGTGGTCAGCTTCTTGTAGGTGATCGACTCCAACGGACTGCCGTAGTTCAGCCCGCGGCGCGTCTTCACCTCACAGACGACGAGCGTGTCGCCTTCGCGCGCGACGATGTCGATCTCGCCGAGCTCGCAGCGCCAGTTGCGCTCGAGCACGGCGAAACCGTGCGCGCTGAGATACCTCGCGGCGAGATCCTCGCCGTACCGCCCGACTGCGTTCTTGGTCCGCATCGATGACCACCTCCGGCAGAGAACATGCCGGGATCAGGCCTCGATGCGGGCCCTCAGTTCGAACTTGTGGAAAACCTCAGCGGCCGAAGTCGGAGTCCTTCGGGACTTCCAGGTCGGACTTGGCGAGCTCTTCGATGTTGACGTCGCGGAAGGTGACGACCTTGGCGTTCTTCACGAAGCGGGCCGAGCGGTACACGTCCCAGACCCACGCGTCGGCCATCGTCACCTCGAAGTACACGTCGCCGCCCTCGGTCCGCACCTTGAGGTCGACCGCGTTGCACAGGTAGAAGCGCCGCTCGGTCTCTACGACGTACTTGAAGATCCCGACGACGTCCTTGTACTCCCGATAGAGCTGTAGCTCCATATCGGTCTCGTACTTCTCGAGGTCGTCAGCGCTCATGCCTGGCTCTCCACTCCGGTGGGACTGGTCACATTCTGTCCCATATCGGGTCGCAGACTGCGGCGGACATTCTCGAACCGCCGTCGATGTTGTGGGCACGGACCGTATTCGTCCAGTGCCGCCTGGTGCTCGGGGGTGCAGTATCCCTTGTGGATCGCGAACCCGTACTGCGGGTACACGGTGTCCCAGTGCTGCATCACCCGGTCCCGCGTCACCTTGGCGATCACGGAGGCGGCGGCGATGCAAGCCGCCACGCGGTCGCCCTTCCAAATCGCCAGTCCCGGTACGCCGAGACCGTCGACACCGAAGCCGTCCGTCAGCACGTACGACGGGCGCACGTCGAGGCGGAACAGCGCCCGGCGGAGCGCCTCAACGTTCGCGACGTGCATGCCGAGCCGGTCGCACTCGGCGGCCTCGATCGCGACCACCGACCAGGCGAGGGCGCGCTTGCGGATCTCGTCGTAGCAGCGATCCCGGGCCTTGGCCGTCAACAGCTTGGAGTCGGCCAGCTCCGGGATCTGCCCCCGTTTACCCTCCGGCAGGATCACCGCGGCCGCCACCAGCGGCCCCGCACACGGTCCACGACCGGCCTCGTCGACGCCGGCGATCGGGTCCAGTCCGACGCGGCGCAGGGCACGCTCGTACCCGTACAGTCCGGCGTCCCGCCGTACCGTGCTCCCGCGCGGCAGCGCGCTCATTCAGCCCTCCGCATCACACAACTCACCCTAGGCGTCAGGGGCGACAGGTTCTCACTTAGGTGGTGGTGTGAGGGATATCGAAGGTTTGTCCGGGGCCGGGCCAGGGGCCGGCACCGCCTTGAACGTGTCGGGTACGCCGAGTTTGCTCCAGCGACCCGCCGGCCAGACGATCGATATCGCCCGCCCGGTGACCTTGTCGAGCGGCACGAACGCCGCGTCGCCCTGGTTGCCGCCGTTCGCGTCGACGTCCTGGAGGTGGACCCGCGAGTCCCCGGAGGCAGACCTGTGGTCACCCATCACGAAGATCCGGCCGGCCGGGACGGTGACCTGGAACTCCATCTGCGACGGGGCATCGCCTGGATACAGGTACTTCGTTTCGTCGAGGGGCTGACCGTTCACGAGCAGGCGGCCCTTGGAGTCGCAGCAGGCGACCCTGTCGCCGGGCATGCCGATCAGGCGCTTGATCAGGTGGCCGTGACTGGAGTCCGGCAGCAGGCCGACGACCTCGAAGAACCGGCCGACGGAGCCGCGCTTCTGGCCGCTCTCCTCCGGGCCGAGCCAGCCGCCCGGGTCCTCGAACACGACCACGTCGCCGCGCTTGACGTCGGTGAGCTTCTCCACCACGACCCGGTCACCGACCAGCAGCGTGTTCTCCATCGACTCGCTCGGGATGATGAACATCTGCCCGACGAACGCCCGCAGGATCGACGAGACGATCAGGGCCCCGACCACGATCAGCACGAACTCACGGGCGGCTGCCGCGAAGCCCGAGCGAGGGGCGGGTTTGGGGTCCGTCTTGGTCGGTGTATCTGTCACTTCTTCAGCCCCGGCTTCTTGAAGGTTTCCGGAGGACGCAGCATCGTCATCCGGTCAGACGGCCAGATTATGCAACAGGCCCGGCCAACCACGTTCTCGACCGGCACGAATCCGCCTCCGGGGCCACCCATATGGGCACGGGAGTCGGCGGATTCGGCCCGGTTGTCGCCCATCACCCACAGGTGACCGGCCGGCACCAGCACGTTGAACGGCACTTCCGACGGTTTGGCGTCCTTCAGAAGGTACTCGCGCTCGTCCAGCGGGATCCCGTTGACGGTGATCTGGCCCTGCTTGTTGCAGCAGACCACTCGGTCGCCGCCGATACCGATCACCCGCTTGACCAGGTGACCCTCGCCGCTGCGGGGCAGGATGCCGACGAACTCACCGACCCGGCGCAGCGTCCCCGGCTTGGCCTCTTCCTCGTTCAGCCAGTTGCCCGGGTCCTTGAACACGACGATGTCACCGCGGTCGACGTCCCGGTGCAGGTAGCTGACCTTCTCGGCGAGGATCCGGTCGTCCTTGGTCAGCGTGTCGTACATCGACTCCGACGGGACGTAGAACGCCTCCGCGACGAACAGCCGCAGGACGATCGTGATGACGAGCGCGAGCACCGTGACGGTGCTCATCTCGAGCAGCAGGCTGAGCAGCGGATTGCGCTGCTTCAGCCTGCGGTGACGTCCCTTGCTGCGACGTGCCCTCGTGGCTACCGGGCGAGGGCGAGCTCGAGTCGCGGTGCTCGGCGCCATAGGAGACCGTCGTCGTTACGCGACGTCAGGAGGCCGGGACTTCGCGCTTCTCCTTGATCTTGGCCGCCTTACCGCGCAGCTCGCGCAGGTAGTACAGCTTGGCGCGGCGGACGTCGCCGCGGGTCACGACCTCGATCTTCTCCACGATCGGGGTGTGCAGCGGGAACGTCCGCTCCACGCCGACGCCGAAGCTGACCTTGCGGACCGTGAAGGTCTCCTGCAGGCCACCACCCTGGCGCCGGATCACGACACCCTTGAACACCTGGACGCGGGACCGGTTGCCCTCGATGACCTTGACGTGCACATTGACGGTGTCGCCGGGCCGGAAAGCGGGGATGTCGTCACGCTTGCTCGCGTTGTCGAGCTCATTCAGGACGTTGCTCATCAGGTGTCTCTTCCTCGCGCGTGCCACAGGTCACCCACGAATCTAGGTGGTGATGAAGTCATCAGAATGCTGCCGGTCGGTGGTCACCCCCTGTGGCAGGAGCACCGAAGGGCAGCAGCAGACAATCTTGCCACACGCCCCACACCGTGACGAAATCCGCCCGGGACATCAGCGCAGGGTGAGCGTGGCTCGGACGTGACCACCGTCACTTTCGGCGACGGCGTTTGCTCAGGTGGACCAGGTCGACCTTCGGCGTCTGGGGCTCCCGGCCGACCTCCCGGTAGCCGGCCTTCCGGTACAGGGCCAGGTTGCGGTCGCTCAGCGCGCCGGTGTTCAAGGTGTACGACGTGACGTCGGCCGGAGCCAGCCGCTCGGCGGCGCGGAGGAGGCGGTCGCCGAGGCCGCGACCCTGCCAGTCCGGGGCGACGACGAGGCGCTCGATGTGCCCCAGCGAACCGTCGACGGTCAGTTGGACCGAGCCGACGATGCGGGCACCGGCCACTGCCTTCAGCGCGATGGAACGCTCCAGGCGACCCGCTGTGTCGGCGACGTCCGCGGTGAGCGGCGGGATCGTGAAGTCGTCGTACAGGCGGGCTTCGGAGAGGAAGGACGCCAGCTGCAGTACGTGAATCTCGCCCGCGTCGGCAGTCGTGGCCGGGAGGATGCGCACGGCGTCGGAGTCGTCCTTGCCCGCCAGTACGTCGCCCCAGGCTGCCAACAGGTCCGGCCGGCGTTCCGCAGTACGACGGACTGACTCCTCGTGGTGCCAATCGGCGATGAGGCCGTGGTTCCCAGACAGGAGCACCTCGGGTACGTCGTACCCGCGCCAGGTCGGCGGCTTCGTATAGACCGGGTACTCGAGCAGGCCGTCGCCGGAGTGCGACTCCTCAGCCAAGGACTCCGGGTTGCCGATGACACCGGGCAGCAGGCGCGCCACAGCCTCGACCATGACGAGTACGGCGACCTCGCCGCCGTTCAGCACGTAGTCGCCGATGGACACCTCGTCCACGCGCATCCGCTCGGCGGCGTACGACGCCACGCGCGCGTCGATGCCCTCGTACCTGCCGCAGGCGAAGGCCAGCCACGGCTCGGATGCCAGCTCGTACGCCAGCTCCTGCGTGAACGGACGGCCGGCCGGAGTCGGCACGATCAGCCGCGGCTGGGCCGGACCGTCAGCCGGTGCGATCGCATCGAGCGCCAGCCCCCAGGGCTCCGGCTTCATCACCATGCCCGCTCCCCCGCCGTACGGGGTGTCGTCGACGGTCCGATGGCGGTCGTGGGTCCACTCCCGCAGGTCGTGGAGGTGGACGTCCAGGAGGCCGCTCTTGGCCGCCTTGCCGACCAGGGAGACGTCTAGCGCGGCCAGGTACTCCGGGAAGATCGTGACAACGTCAAGCCTCATCGGTCGGGACCACCTCGGCACCGTCCGGGTCGAGCAGACCGGGCCGGTCGGCCACCACGACGTACTGCTTGTCCAGGTTGAGCTCCGGGACCAGCTGCTCGACCAGCGGAACCAGTACTGCGTTTCCGGCGGGGCGGCGGATCTCCAGGAGGTCCTGCGACGGGAGGTGGACGACGTCGATCACCTCACCGACCTCGGCGCCGTCGGTGGTGCGGACGGCGAGGCCGATCAGCTCGCGGTCGTAATACTCCTCGGGGTCCTCGGGACGCTCGTCCTCGTCGATCTCGGCCTGCACGAACAGGTTGCGCAGCAGCTCGGCGGCGGTCCGGTCCGGCACCTCGGCGAACTTCACCAGCAGCCGCCCGCTGTGCCAGCGGCTGGACGCCACCGTCAGCGTGCGGGACACCTTGGCGTCCGTCACCACCGTCACGCCGTCGGCGAACCGGCGGTCCGGCTCGTCGGTCCGTACGTCGATGCCGACCTCGCCCTTGATCCCGTGCGCGCGGCCGATCCGCCCAACAGTCACCAACACCTGCAAACGCCCTTCTGGGAGATCTCGATGGCCGCCTTGTCCAGTCAGACTGGTCAATTTGACCAATGCCACTGGTCAGTCTGCCAAGTATCGCTGGATGCCCCTTGCACACCACCAGACCGCCGTGAAGCGCGAGTTGGGCGGCGGGTGGGGGTGGGTGGGCGGGAAGAATAGGACGAAGGGCCGCACCCCAGACCGGGTGCGGCCCTTCGAAGGACTGCTGAGCTCAGCGGCGCGGGCGCCGGTTGAGCTCGTCGACGAAGTCGATGCGCAGCGAGGACTCCGAGCTGAGGGCGCCGACGACGGTGCGGATCGCGGTGGCGGTCCGGCCGTTGCGGCCGATCACCTTGCCGATGTCGTCGGGGTTGACGTGCACCTCGAGGGTGCGCCCGCGGCGCAGGTTCCGGGACCGGACACTGACGTCGTCGGGGTTGTCCACGATGCCTCGGACCAGGTGCTCGAGCGCCTCGGTCTCCATCATCGTCAGGCCTCGGTGGTCTCGGCCGCGGCCGGCGCCTCGTCGGCCTTGGCGGCCGGAGCCTCGTCAGCCTTGGCGGCGGGAGCCTCGTCAGCCTTGGCCGCCGGAGCCTCGTCAGCCTTGGCGGCCGCTGCCTCGTCAGCCTTGGCCGCGGGAGCGTCGTCCTTCTTCTCGGCCGTCTTCTTGGCCGCGGACTTCTTGGCGGTGACCGCCTCGGTCTTCAGCGAGCCGTGGGCCTCGGCCAGCGCCTCGTTGAAGATCTCCTGCTTGTCCCGCTTCGGCTCGGCGACCCGCAGCGGCGCCGGGGCATCCATGCCCTTGAACTTCTGCCAGTCGCCGGAGGCCTTGAAGATCGCCTCGACGGCCTCGCTCGGCTGCGCGCCGACGCCCAGCCAGTACTGCGCCCGCTCCGACTCGACCCGGATGAACGAGGGCTCGGTCTTCGGGTTGTAGATGCCGATCTCCTCGATCGCCCGGCCGTCCCGCTTGGTGCGGGCGTCCATGACGACGATGCGGTAGTGCGGGGTGCGCTTCTTGCCGATGCGCTTCAAACGGATCTTGACTGCCACTTTTGGGTGGTCTCCCTCGGAATTACATGTCTGGGTGAGCAGCACGGGTCGTCGTGGGGACAACGGGGTGACCGCTCGGATGGGCCGGCCGGGCAGTGGAGTTAGAGGGCTGCACGAACCTGGACGGACTCAGCAGGCCATTCTGCCAGATACGGCGTGTCTCAGACCAATCGGCCTCAGGACCGGAGGTACGCGAGGTCCGGCAGGCTCTCGACGTAGGTGTCAAGGAGGCTACGGGCCACCGTCACCGAGTCGATCAGCGGGTGGTACGCGAGGGCCTTCAGGGCTGCCGACCGCGAGGACGTCGTGGCGGCCTCGATCGTGGAGCGCTCGACGGCCTTCACCGAGCAGACCAGACCGGCCTGGTGGTCGGTGAGCTGCGACACAGCGACCGGGAGCGCGCCGTTGGCGTCCACGGTGCACGGGATCTCCACCACGGCGTCGTCGTCCAGGTGATGCAGCACTCCGCGGTTGCGGACATTCAGGATGAGTGAGGCCCGCTCGTTGTGGGCGATCGCCCGCATCAGCGACAACGCGACCTGCTCGTAGCCGCCCGCCTCCATGTCCCGCTCGTCCCGCTCCCCCGCGTCTGCGACCTCACGGCTCTCCACTCCGTACGTCGACTCGCGCTCGGCCCGCGTCTTCTGCCACAACTCGAGCGCCTCCTCCGGGCGCCTCCCGGTCTCGGCGTAGAACGCGGACTGCTGCTCGAGCAGGAACGTGCCACGCGTCTGCCGCACAGCCTGTACGGCGGCCAGCGTCTCGCGGGCGAAGTAGTAATAGTGCAGGTACTCGTTCGGAATCGAGCCGATCGAGCGCAGCCAGTCCGGGCTGAACAACCGCCCTTCCTCGAAGGAGCTCAGTGCGTCGTCCGACTGCAGGAGGTCAGGCAGCCGATCCACACCGCCGGACCGCAGGCCGCGGAGCCAGCCGAGGTGGTTGAGGCCCGCGTAGTCGTAGAACGCTGTCGACGGGTCCACACCGAGCGCCAGCGCCGCTCGGCGGCCGAGACCCGACGGTGAGTCGCAGATGCCGATCACCCGGTCGCCGAGGATCGGGATCATCGCCTCTGTCACCATGCCGGCTGGATTGGTGAAGTTGATGGTCCACGCGTCCGGTGCGACCGCAGCGATCCGCTGTGCGATCTTGACGGCGACCGGAAGGGTCCGCAGGCCGTACGCGATCCCGCCTGCGCCGACGGTCTCCTGACCGAGCACGTCGAGCCCGAGGGCGACCCGCTCGTCGATCGTGCGCCCCTCCAGGCCGCCGACCCGAATGGCGGAGAAGATGAAGTCGGTGCCACGCAGAGCGTCGTCCAGATCAGTTGTCTCCGTCACCACTGGGGGTGGCAGCGGGTGCTCGGTCGCCGTCGCCTGCTGACGGAGCACGGCGCCGATAGCCGCGAGACGGGTGCGGTCGGTGTCGAACAGGACCACCTCGGTGATCCGTCCGGCGCCCTGGTCGCCGAGCAGCGCGTGATACACGAGCGGAACCCGGAAGCCGCCCCCGCCCAGGATCGTCAGCCTCATGCCAGCACCACCTGCACTCCTGCCTCGGTCAGTTGGGTCCGGGTCGCCTCATCCGCCCCTGGCTCTGTCACCACCATGGACAGTTCCCCCGGCTCACACACCCGGGCCACTCCGTGCCCCGGGAACTTCGTCCTGTCGGCGAGCAGCACGACGTGGTCGGCCGCGTTGATCATCGCTCGCTTCACCGGCACCTCGATCATCGTGCTGTCCATCACCCGGCCGTCCGGCCGCACCCCACTGGTCCCCAGGAACAGCCAGTCGACGTGGATCTGCCGCAGACTCTCCTCGGTCAGATACCCGACCAGGGACCGGTAGCTGCGCCGCACGAACCCGCCGAGCACGATCAGCTCGATCTGCTCGTCGTTCTGCAATTCCTCCAGTACTGCGAGGTTGCTGGTCACCACGGTCAACGACCGGCCGTGCAGGTGCTGCGCCACCCGGAGTGCCGTCGTACCGATGTCGAGCAGCACGGACTCGCCGTCGCTCACCAGCTCGGCAGCTCGACGGGCAATCCGGTCCTTCTCCTCGGCATGGACGGCGTTGACGTCCGCGAACGGCTCGTCCCCGCCGTCGACCGCGAGGGCACCGCCGTACACCCGGGTGAGGCGGCCCTCGGCGTGCAACTGCTCGAGGTCGCGCCGGATGGTCGCCTCGCTGACGCCGAGTTTGGAGGCAAGCACCTTGACGCCCCCGGCCCCGTCGGCCCGGAGCGCGCGGACGATCTGATCCTGTCGCTGCTTCGGCAACACATCGCAGACAGTATCACGCAAACTCTGTCATTCTCCGTCAAATCTTTGATCAGGTATTGCGGATCTTGCGCAACCGACTTTAGATTCGTGAACGAGTTTGATCGACCCTGCAGGAGTGTGCTGATCATGCACGAACTGGACGAGGCGACCTTGGATGTCCTTGTGTCCGGTCTGGTCTTCCAGGACCTGGTGCTCGGCCTGCCCACTGCGCCCCGACCCGGCACCGAGGTGTGGGCCACCGAGTCGCACGAGAGCCCCGGCGGCATCGCGAACTTCGCGGTCGCGCTGGCCCGGCTCGGCCTGCGCACCGGGATGGCCGCCGTGTTCGGCGCCGACGATCTCGGCGACCGCGTCTGGCGCCGGCTCGTCGACGACGAGGGCATCGATCTGACGCCGTCCCGCAGACTCGCCGGCTGGCAGACCCCGCTGACAGTGGCCCTTGCCTACGACAACGATCGGGCACTGGTCACCCGGGGAACCCCTCCCCTGCTGTCAGCCGACGAGCTGATCACCACGCTGCCGACCGCCCGAGCAGTCGCCGCCCACATCGGCCCCTGGCCGAACGCGTGGCTGGCGAAGGCGAAGGTGGCCGGCAGCGTGGTGTTCGCCGACGTCGGCTGGGACCCGTCCGAGCAGTGGGACCCGGCAGTGCTCGACCAGCTCGAGCACTGCGACGTCTTCCTGCCCAACGCCGACGAGGCGATGGCCTACACGCGCACAGCGTCGCCCGCCGAGGCACTCGAGGCTCTGGCGGAGAAGGTCCCGCTCGTCGTCGTGTCGAACGGCGCCGACGGCGCAGAGGCCCTCGACGCGAGCACTGGCGAGCGTGTCGCCGTACCTGCGTATCCGGTCCCGGCGGCGGACACCACCGGGGCGGGTGATGTGTTCGCCGCCGGCTTCATCGCCGCGACGCTCTGGGAGCTGCCATTGGAGCAGCGGCTGCGGTTCGCCTCGCTCACCGCGGCCCTGTCGGTCACCCGGCTCGGCGGTGCGGATGCTGCACCGCGCTGGGACGACCTGGCGGCCTGGCAGGCGGCCCACCCCGAAGACCATCACCTCCACGCGCTGATCAGCGCACACTCAGGAAGGTAGAACCATGGAGCTCTCACGTCGGACCTTGCTCGGGGGCTTCGCAGCCGTGGCCGGCAGTATGGCAACCGGGACGCTCGTCGGCTGCTCGTCCGGGATGGACACCGGCAGCACGGCCAAGAAGAACACCACGACCGAGTTGACCATGTGGTGCTGGCCGGGCGGTCTGGGCAAGTCGGTGCTCGACGACACGATCGCGCACTTCCCGGACCCGAAGATCAAGTACTCCGAGATCGGCGGCGACTTCAAGCAGAAGCTGGTCACCACGTTCAACGGCGGCACCGGGATCCCGGACATCACCGGTATCAAGGGCGAGGACATCGCCTCGCTGCTCCCGCAGGCGTCGCGGTTCGTGGACCTGAAGAGCGTCGGGGCGGACTCCGTGCTCGGCGACTACCTGGAGTGGAAGGTCAACCAGGCGACGACGTTGGACGGCAAGGTGATCGGCCTGCCGATCGACGTCGGCCCGACCGGGCTGTTCTACCGCGAGGACATCTTCGCCGCCGCGGGCCTGCCCAGCGATCCGGCCAAGGTGGCCGAGCAGCTGAAGACCTGGGACGACTACTTCGCCGCCGGGGTCCAGCTGAAGGCGAAGAACCCGAAGGCGCTGCTGGTCTGGGATGCGACCGACCTCTACGACATGGTGGTCGGCCAGGGCACCGAGCGGTACATCTCCAAGGACCACAAGTTCATCGGCGACCAGGACCACATCCGCAAGGCGTGGGACACCTCGGTCAAGGCGATGACGATGAAGATCGACGGCAAGACGCCGAGCGGCAGCCCGGACTGGAACGCCGGTCTGGACCAGGGCACGATCCCGACCCACATCGGCGCCGCCTGGGTCGCGCTGGACATCAAGTCCGCGGTGAAGACCAGCGTCGGCAAGTGGCGGCTGGCGCCGACGCCGAGCGGACCGGCGAACTTCGGCGGCTCGTTCCTGGCCATCACGAAGAACGCGGCCGATCCGCAGAAGGCGTTCGACGTGATCAAGTACATGCTCAGCGCCGACAACGAGGCCAAGGCGTTCACCGACGCGCAGATCTTCCCGTCCGCGCCCGCGGCGTACGACAAGCCGGAGCTGAAGGCGGCGGACAAGTTCTTCGGCGGTCAGGTGCCGATCGACGTGTTCGGTCCGGCCGCGAAGGCGATCCCCGTCGCGTACCAGAGCCCGTACGACGACTCGGTCGCCGCGCCGTTCCACGACGAACTCAAGACCGTGCAGACCGGTTCCAAGACCTCGGACGCTGCCTGGGCGAGCGCAGTCTCCAAGGCCAAGGCAATCGCCAAACGCCAGGGAGTGCAGTGACCAGTACGGCGACGGTGTCTGCTGCCGCGACCGAGCCGCTGACCGGAAGGGGTCAGCGGCCCGGGCGGCGGATCTGGTCGTACTGGCGGTTCTATCTGGCGCTGTCGCCGTTCTACGTGCTGTTCGCGGTGTTCGGGCTGTACCCGATGGTGTCCACCATCGTGCTGGCGTTCCAGCGCTGGGACGGCCTCAGCGCCCGCAAGTTCACCGGGCTGGACAACTTCGCGTTCCTGATCCAGGACCCGACGTTCTGGACCGCGCTGGAGAACACCGTCGTGCTGTTCTTCATGTCGACGGTCCCGACGCTCGTCCTCGCGCTCCTGCTCGCGGTGATGCTGCAGTCGGCGGTCCGGTTCACCAACGTCTACCGGATCGCGTACTTCATCCCGAACGTCACCTCGCTCGTCGCGATGGCGATCTTCTTCAGCTCGGTCTTCAGCACGAACTTCGGCCTGGTGAACGCCGCGCTGCGCTCGCTCGGCATCCCGCAGCAGGACTGGCTCGGCCAGCCGTGGGGGATCAAGATCGCGATCTCGACGATGATCGTGTGGCAATGGGTCGGGTACAACACGCTGATCTACCTGGCCGGTCTGCAGGCGATCCCGAAGGACCAGTACGAGGCGGCCAAGGTCGACGGGGCCGGCGCCGTCCGGACGTTCTTCTCGATCACGCTGCCGCAGTTGCGTCCCGTCGTGCTGTTCACCGTCATCATGTCGACGATCGGCGGGCTGCAGACGTTCACCGAGCCGCAGGTGATGGTCGGCAACAGCGGCGGCACCGGGCAGAGCGGCATGACCGTGGTGCTGTTCTTCTACCGGGCCGCGTTCCTGGACAACGACTACGGGTACGCCGCCGCGATCGCGCTCAGCATCTTCGTGCTCGTGTTGTTGTTCACGGCAATCAATTGGCGGATCTTCCGGGGCCGGGGTGAGGACCGATGACGCGTTACCGGTTGCGCGGGATCGCGCTGCACGCCGCACTGGTGCTGGCGCTGCTGGTGTTCATGTTCCCGTTCGTGTGGACGATCATCATGGCGTCGAACACGACCGCGGACATCTACCGGTTCCCGCCGAAGTTCACCTTCGGCGGCCACTTCGGCGACAACGTCCGGCACGTGCTGGACAACGTCGCGTTCTTCCAGTCGATGGCGAACACCGCGACGGTGGCGATCTCGACCACGGTGCTGGTGCTGTTCTTCGACTCGCTGGCGGCGTTCACGTTCGCCAAGTTCCGGTTCCCGGGGCGGAACGCGTTGTTCGTCGTACTGCTCGCGACGATGTTGCTGCCGGCGCAGCTGGCCGCCGTACCGCAGTTCCAGACGATGGCCCTGCTCGGCTGGGTCGGCTCGTTGAAGGCGCTGATCATCCCCGGTGCGGCGAACGCGTTCGGCATCTTCTGGATGCGGCAGTACTTCCAGAACTCGATCCACGACGAGTTGATCGAGGCCGCGACGCTGGACGGCTGCGGCTTCTTCGGCACGTACTGGCACGTGGCGCTGCCGTCGGCCCGGCCGGCGCTGGCGTTCCTCGGCATCTTCACGTTCGTCGGCTCGTGGAACGACTACATGTGGCCGCTGATCGTGCTGACGAACCCGAACCACGTCACGCTGCAGGTCGCCCTGTCGACACTGAACCGGTCGCACGGCGTCGACTACAGCATGGTGATGACCGGTGCGTTGATGGCGATGGTGCCGTTGGTGATCGTCTTCGCGATCTTCGCCCGTCAGTTCATCAAGGGCGCGACGGAAGGGGCCGTCCGAGGTTGACGAGCACCCCGACGGCGACCAGCGCGTCGCCGAACAGCCCGGTGAGGAAGTCGGCCGCCGAGTGCCCCTGGGTCAGGGCGGGGACTCCACCCAGGATGCCGAGGACCGAGTAGGTCACGACCGCCGCGGTCAGCCAGGTCTTCGTCCTGGCGTCGACCGCGGCCAGGGCCGGCCACGCGAGCCCGACCGCCACGATCGGGTCGAGCAGCGCCAGCGGGGTGACCATGAAGAACGAAACGCCATCGCTGTGCGGGACGACCGCGCTCAGCACCAGCAAGATGCCCCCGGCAACGACCATGCCCGCGGCCGGCGGCCAGACCGGCCACAGCGGCCCGACCGACGGTTTCAGCACGACCACGAGTACGACGCCCATCGCGACCGCAGTCACGGCCGATACCAACCATGCGGAGGTCTCGTCGGCCGAGATCCCGCCGCCGACGATCAGCGCGGCGCCCTCGATCGCGGCCACCGCGCAGCCGGCGACGACGCCGAGCGCGATCGTCCCCGCCCAGCGCGCGACCACGGCGGCGAGGAGAGCGACGATCGCGCCCCAGATGGCCGGGTCGTACCAGTTCCGGTACAGGTACCAGCCTTGGTTCGAGTCGTACCAGAGCTTGCGGGAGTAGGGCGCGCCGGGCCAGTTCACGAGGACGAGGAACGCACTGCCCGCGATCAGCACGGCGATCAGCCACCACGGCGGGACAGGTGCGCTGTCGGTCAGGGACGCTGCCACCGGGTGAGGTCGCGCTGTCTTGGCCCGGGCCGGTTCGGCGTGTGGCGGTTCCGGGACGGGCCCCGGCTCGGGCCCGGGTTGCGGTTCGGGTTCGGGAGGAGGAGCCGGCGGCTCGGACTCGGTACCGGGGACCGTCAGATGCACGGGTACGATGCGCTCCCCGGCCGGCCCCGCGAGGGCAACCGACGCTTCGTGGACACCGGGGGCGGATTGCCCGGCGTGAACCCGGATGACGTCGCCTTCCTGGGCGAGCTTCAACCACGGATCGCTGGGAGACGCGGCCGCCGTCAACGCGATCGGCGGACCGGCCAGGCGTAGCTCGGCGGGAGTCGTGCCGACGAGGTCCACCGACGAGGGCGTGACCTTGAGTTCGGCCGTCGACAGCGCCTCGGATGCGGCCTCGGAGACCTTGCGGCTGTCGTCGTCGGTCATCTGGCGCAGCGCCTGCAAGGCGGCGTACGCCTGCCCCAGGTCGTTGTCGTACAGGCGCTCGCGCAGGTAGTCGACCACGCCGAACCTTGCCGCCGGCAACGGGCTCTCCATCGCCTGGGTCAGCTCCGGTGCGAGCGGCGCCGGCGTGATCCGGCGTACCCGGCTGCGGGCGATCAGCAGCTCGCCCTGCGAGCCGAACGTCCACATCTGCGGGTTCTGGTTCGGCGTGACCCGGTGGATCCGATCGGTGACGAACCCGACCAGCTCGGTCAGCCCTACCCAGCCGTCGCCGTCCCGGTCCGCCTCGCCGGTCGTCAGCCCGTCCACCACGGCACCGGTGAAGACCGACGGGCTCGGCGTCGAGGCGTCGGACGCCAACTGCCCGCCCTCGAAGGCGTACTCCATCGCGCTGGACGCGGTGATCACGACCCGCCCGCGTCCGCCGCCGACCTCGGCCTGCTTGGCGAACGCGTCCTGGACCTGCGCCTCACCGGCTGCCCGTACGACCATGCCGCGCGGGAACGCACCGCCGTAGCAACAGTCCAGGAACAAGGCGATCCGCTGCGCCCGGCTGTCGGCCATCTGCCGGTTGACGAAGTCCGCGGCCACCGCGGTCGATGCGAGCCGGGCCGGTTTGGTGTCGGAGAGCGCGAGGAACAGCTCCCCCGCCGAGTTCTTCAACCCGTGGCAGGAGAAGTGCAGCAACAGCAGGTCCTCCGGCTTACGGTCGGCGAAGAAGTCCTCGACCGCGAAGCGGATGTCCTGCGCGGGCGCGTTCCGCAGTACCTGGACCTCGAAGCCGCCGACCGCCGGATCCGCGAGTACGCCGGCCAGCGCGGCAGCGTCCTGCGCCGGCGCGACCAGTCGCTTCAGACCGGGATCGTCGTACTGGTCGTTCGCCACCACGAGCGCGACGCGCGAACCGTCCATCTCACACGTCCGCTCCGGAGTGCCGTCGTACGAAGGCATCGACCAATTGCTGCTGCAGCGCGTCGCTGGTGCCGGTCAGCTCGATCACGTCGTTGTCGATGGTCAGCTTCACCGTCCGGCCGTCGCCTGCGCGCCGCAACCACTCCCGCACCACAGCGACCACCGAACCGAGCACCTGCAGACCAGGGGCGAGCGAAACGCTCAGCACGCCCGCGATCGCGGCCAGCGCGCCGCGTGTCCCGTCCGGCGCCTCGCCGTCGCGGTACGGCTCGACCGCGCGCACGTCGAGGGAGAGCAACTCCTGCCGCAACAGCAGCGCCAGGTCCTCCAGGCGCGCCTCGTCGGCTCCCTCCTCGGTGACGCCAACCAGTACGTCGTCGCCCATGGCCCCCTCCCCATCCCCCCAGGCCGTGCCGACTCCTCCACAATCCTCCTGGACCGACCCGGCGACAAGACTCACGGCCAGCTAGCATTCGGGAACTGGAGCAGGCCGAGCCGCGTCGGAGGAACAACATGGTAGGCAAACGGGGGCGGGTGATCGGCCGGATCGCACCTGGGATCGTCGGCGAGGTCATGCTGCCGGTCCGCGGTGCCACCGAGGCCTTCTACGCTTACCCCGCGACCGACGAGGTGCTGGAGGTGGGGACGCAGGTGATCGTCGTCGACTTCGACCCACCCCGCACCGTTTACGTCGCTCGCGCTATCTAACTCATTCCCTGGAGGGGAAATGCTCTGGACGTACGTGGTCGTCGCCGCAGTCGCGGTGGTGGCCCTGCTCATCGTGTTCCGGATGGTCTGGCGGGTGGCGGAGCCGAACGAGGCGCTGATCATCTCCGGCCTCGGGGCGCACTCCAGCACCGAGCAGGTCAACGAGACCCTCGGCTTCAAGATCGTGGTCGGCCGCGGCACCGCGGTGCTGCCCGGCTTCCAGACGGTACGCCGGTTGCCGCTGGACATCCGCGCCACGCCGTTGACCGTGACGTGCGTGTCCAGCCAGGGCATCCCGCTGCACATCAAGGGCGTGACGGCGTACAAGGTCGGTGACGACTACGGCTCGATCGCGAACGCGGCCCGGCGGTTCCTGGAGCAGAGCGACGAGCAGGTGATGAGCACCATCCACGAGCTGTTCGCCGGACACCTCCGCGCGATCGTCGGTTCGACCACGGTCGAGGAGATGCTGCACGACCGGGAGACGCTGACCACGAACATCCGCGGCTCGCTGGCCGGCGACATGGAGAAGCTCGGGCTGGTGGTCGACTCGCTGCAGATCCAGGAGATCGACGACGAGTCCGGCTACATCAGGAACCTGGGCCGCCCGCAGGCCGCCGCGGTCGAGGCCGCGGCCCGGATCGCGCAGGCCGAGCGGGACCGGGAGGCGACCGAGCGCGAGCAGGTCGCCGCTGCCGCCAAGGCGGCCGCGATCCGGGAGAGCGAGATCGCGAAGGCCGGCTACCAGGCCGAGGTCGACCAGGCCACGTCGAAGTCGTTCCAGGCGGGTCCGCTCGCGGCCGCGCTGGCCAAGCAGGAGGTCGTCGTCGCCGAGACGGAGACCGCGAAGCTGAACGCGTCGCTGGCCGAGAAGCAGCTGGAGTCGTCGGTGCTGAAGCCGGCCGACGCGGAAGCCTACCGGCAGCGCACGCTGGCCCAGGCTGCCCGCGACGCGCAGATCGCGGCCGCCGAGGCGAACGCCCGGGAGGTCCAGCTGCGTGGTGAGGCGCAGTCGAAGGCGACCGAGCTGACCGGTAAGGCCGAGGCGTCCGCCGTCCAGGCGAAGGCGATGGCCGAGGCGGCCGGTATCAAGGCGCGCGCCGAGGCCCTGGCCACGAACACCGACGCCGTCGTCGCGCAGCAGCTCGCCGAGGCGTACCCGGAGATCGTCCGGGCCGCGTCGTCGTCGTTCGACAAGGTCGGCAACATGGTCGTGCTGAACGGCGCCCAGGGCATCGAGGACACCCTGGTCAAGACGATCACCATGGGTGGTTCGGGCTTCGCGCTGGCCAAGCAGCTGATCGAGTCGCTGGCCACCAAGAGGGACGACGAGAAGCCGCTCCTCGAGCCGGTGCCGGACAACCCGGCCTGATAGCAGACCTGTGGATCCCCTTGCACGCAAGGGGATCCACAGCCATTTCTATGCGGTCTGCAGAGTCAGGCCGTACGCCTGCAGGATCTCGTTGACCGGCTGGAACCAGGTCTCGCCGCCGCTGGTGCAGTCACCCCAGCCGCCGGAGGTTACGCCCTGGGCCTGGTCGCCGGTGATGAACGACCCACCAGAATCGCCACCCTCGGCGCAGACGTTGGTCTTGGTCGCGCCGTAGAACAGCTGGCCGTTGCCGTAGTTCACGGTCTCGTTCTTCGCCAGGATCGTGCCGCAGTGCCAGTGCGAGGTCGAACCACTCCGGCACACCGACGAACCGATTGGCGCCTCCGACGACCCGCGGACCAGCTGGTCACTCACCTGTCCCCAGCCGAGGACGACCGGGACGGTCCACCAGCCATAGCCGGTGGCCACCCAGGCGTAGTCGTTGCCGGGGAACGACCAGCCCTGGAACGAGCCCTGGTCGGTCCCGTCCCAGCCGCGCACCACGCCGCTGCGACCACAGTGCCCCGCGGTCACATAGCCGCCGTACACCGAGAAGCCGATCGAGCAGCGGATGTTGCTGACGTAGTACGGGTCGCCGCCGACCGTGCCGGCGGCGTACGTGCGTGGTGCTTGCGCTGCGACCTCTTTGACCGTGACCGCTTCGGTTTTCGCGAGCTTGGCGACGAACGCATCGACGGCCTGGGATCGCTTACCTGCTTGCACGTTGATCACGACGCTGCCGGTCCGCGGGTCCGCAGACCATCCGCTGACCGCAGCAGGCACAGCCTTACCTGCCAGCTTGTCCACGGCTGCCTTGCGCTGGTCCAGCGTCTTGGCTGTCACTGGTACGGCGGTGACCGTGGCGCCGACAGCTCGTACCGCGGCTGCCCGGTCCGGTCCCACCACGCCGACAACGAGCTTCTGCGTGGCAGCGTCGTACCAGGCTCCGCCGTAAGCGACGCCGGCTGCCTTCTGGGCCGCGGGCAACAGCTTGGCGGCCGACGTCTCAGCCTGGAGCCGCTGCTGCAGCTGCTGGTCGGTCAGCCCGAAGTCACGGTGCATGGCGGCCGACTGGCCGGCCACAGCGAGTGGTTCGGGCGCGGCTATCGCCTGTGCGGGCACGGTCAGTACACCCGCCGTGATCACGGCGGCCAGTAAGACTTTCATCTGAACTCTCCTCACCTAGGGGCGGTTCGGTGGATGAGAGCGCTCTCGCGATCGAGCGTGGCGTACCGGGGACGGTCCCGTCAAGGGCGAATGACCGACGTTGTCAGCCTGCGAGCGCCTGGAGGGTCGGCTGCTCGCGCTGGACGACCACGATGCGCGCCTTGGCGAGGGCGGTCCGGATGACGGCCGGCTCAGATGAACCTGACGACACGGTCCAGTTCGACCACAGCACGACCAGCAGCCGGTTCCCGACGGGTACGGCGTAGGAGTCTCCGCCTTGCCCGGTGCCGTGGGACGAGACCTCCATCGAGCCGGCCGGCAGCTTCGCGCTCGAAGGCGCCGGCCGTACACCGATGCGATCCGGGCAGATTGTGCCCGAAGTCAGCAGATCCTTCAGCGCAGCCTGTACGCCGCCTTGCTGGTAGACGATCCGCTCCTCGGACACGAACTGCGACGGGCCTGCGCTCCAGACGAGCTGTCGCCGGGCCATCCGCAACTTCTCGCTGGTCAACCCGGCGGCGGTCGTTCCGCACAAGGCTCCGATGGTCGGCGAGGTGAGCGTGGTGATCGGCGCGCCCAACGGCTGCATCCCGGGCACGTCGCGGACCCCGAGGCCACCGGTTGCGAGAGCGGCAGCCGCTCGGGCGGCGTTCAGTGGCAGAGGCGACGGCGTGGACGTGGTGACCACCATCGGCGAGGGGTCCGCAGTGTCCTTCTTCGGACTGCCGCAGGCAGTAACAGCGGCGAGGCTCGCCACGACAACCACGCCGCGGAACAAGCTTTTCTGCATCTTCACGAAGTCATCCACTCTCTCGTTGCCGACCTGGCCAGGTGGCGCGCCGTGAAGATAGCCGACTGCGGGTTCACAGCCCGAGGTAGGCGAGAACGGCGAGGACTCGGCGGTGACCCGAGTCGGTCGGTGGGAGGTCGAGCTTGAGGAAGACGTTGCCGACATGCTTGTGCACAGCGCCATCGGAGATGACCAGCTTCTCCCCGATCGCGGTGTTGCCGAGTCCCTCGGCCATCAGCGCCAGTACTTCGCGTTCACGTGGCGTCAGCCGGTCGAGCGGACTGCTCCGCTTGACCATGAGCTGACTGACCACCTCTGGGTCCAGCACAGTCCCGCCGGCCGCGACCCGGCGTACCGCTTCGAGGAACTCGTCGACGCGGGACACCCGGTCCTTCAGGAGGTAGCCGACACCCTCGCTGCCGGCGGCCAGCAACTCGGCGGCGTACACCTCCTCGACGTACTGCGAGAACACCAGCACCGGCAGGCCTGGCCGGACCCGGCGGGCCTCGATCGCCGCACGCAGGCCCTCGTCGGTGAAGGTCGGGGGCAGCCGTACGTCGACCACTGCGATGTCCACCTGGTGCACGGCGATCGCCTTGGCGAACTCGTCCGCGTCGGTGGCGACCGCGGCGACCTCGAAGCCGTTGTTGCCCAGCAGCAGGCCGAGGCCTTCGGCGAGGATCGGGTTGTCCTCGAGGATGATCACCCGCACGGAAGGATCACCTCGACGGTGGTCGGCCCACCGATCGGGCTCTGCAGTTCCATGTGGCCGTCGATCGCCTGCACGCGGTGGAGCATGCCATGCAGCCCACTCCCCCGGCCCAGCAGGTCGGACTCCTCGCTGATCCGCGCTCCGCCGATCCCGTCGTCCATGACTGCCAGATAGAGCTCCGAACCACGCTTTTCGAGCTGTACTTCGACGTGGCCGGCCGCACTGTGCTTGGTGACGTTGGTGAGTGACTCCGCAACCACGAAGTACGCGGCGGCCTCTACTGCGGCAGGGACCTCTCCCAGCTCACCGATGCGGAGCTGGACGGGCAGTGGGCACCGGGCGGCCAGTGCGGAGACCGCTCCGGCCAGACCGCGGTCGGCAAGGATCGGCGGGTACATGGTCCGCAGTACGCCGCGTAGCTCGGTCATGGCCTGCTCTGCGCCGTCACGGGCGTCGTCCAGCAGTTTGGCGGCCTTCTCCGGGTCCTCGACCATGGTCTGCTTCGCGATACCGATCCGCATTGCCAGCGACACCAGCTGGGCCTGCGTCCCGTCGTGCAGGTCCCGCTCGATACGCCGCAGCTCGGCACCGTGTGAGTCGACAGCACCCGCCCGGCTCTTGGTGAGCTCGTCGACGCGCTGCGTCAGCCGGTGCATCTCCACCTCGGCTCCGCTCGGCGCCAACAGGTGGCGGATCGCACGAGCATGCGCACGGGCCAGCGCCGGCGCTCCCCAACCGAGGACCGCGAGGCTGACCAGAATCTGCGCAGGACCGTTCGTGAGTGCCTCGGCCCAGCTGTCGACCCCGACACCCATCAGCGAGAAGTTGCCCGGGTCGAGCCTCCACAGCAGCATGCCGGCGACTGCAGCGGGCGCGCCGACCAGGCCGATGACCGCGACGAGCAGTTCGGGAACCATGGCCAGCGGCGTCAGCAGCAGCCACAGGCTGCGCTTGAACGACCTGTCCCTGAACAACGTGACGACGTCGCCCGGCGCACGCGGTGTGGCGGGCGGCAGCGGCGCGCCCTCCGGCAGGCCCAGGTACTTCGCGGCCCTGCGGCGCTCGCTGTTGGCCAGCTTCACCAGCGCGCCGGTGAAGGGCGTGATCAACCAACCGAGCAGCAGACCGTTCGGCAAGGCCAGCAACAGCAGGAGCGCTCGGACGTAGCGAACCGCCAGGTAGGCACATGCCCGTCCGCCCCGAGCCAGGATCTTGGTGATCATGGACTCAATCCTGCGGGACGGCCGGGCACGTGTCGGTACAGCAGGCTCTACCTTTCGGTCCTAGCAGTCTGGAACGCCAGGGAGCTTGGCGTTCGGGTCGTTGATGTAGATGTTGGTCATGTAGCCGTTCTGGTCGCGGAGTTTGGCCCACCAGTTGTTGGTGTAGCCGCCGGCGGTGACCGTGTCGCCCTGGACCTGGCACTCGACGAACACCTGGGTCGGGCCGGGCAGAGTGGTCACGACGGACGCGGACAGCTGCGGGGCGGAGCGGACGTTCACGCCGTTGCCCCAGGTGGTGAAGTTGTACTCCGGCGGGTTCGGGTCGCCGCCGTTCACCAGCTGCATGTAGTAGTCCCAGTTCCAGTTCGGTCCCGGGTCGGTGTGGTCGTTGCCTGGCATCTCGCTGTGACCCTTGATGTGGTTGCGGTCCTTCGGGATGCCACGGCGGTCGGCGATGTTGCTGGTCAGCGCGGCCGACGAGCGGTACATCGCGTCGGTGAACCACGACGGCTGGTCGATGTAGCCCTCGTGCTCGATGCCGATCGCGTACGGGTTCGCGCTGCGGGCGTGCCAGGCGGTGTCCTTCTCGGCGACCATCTGGGTGATCTGCCCGTCGCTGGACCGGACCACGTAGTGCGCGCTGACCTGAGCGGCCGGGTCCTTGAACCAGCTGATGGTTCCGGCGTACGAGCCTTGGGTCACGTGGATCACGATCGTGGTGATCGCCTGGGTCCGGCCGACCTGGTAGTTGCAGGTGCAGGCCGGGTTCCAGATCGCGCCCGGGTAGTCGGTTGCCTGGACCGACGACGACTTGGCCTTGGTGCCGAGCGGCGAGACCTTCGCATACGCGCCGAGGTCCGGCGTGACCTGCTTCGGGTCGGTCGAGACGCCGGCCGTACGGACGCCGCGGGCGATCACCCGGTAGACCTCGTCGGTGTACAGGCGCGCGGTCGGGCTGTCGGCCGAATGCGAGTACTTCGCGATCACGGAGTACCACTTGCCGAGATCCGAGCGGTCCTTCAGGCCGGCCTGATCGGCGTACGAGTCGAGGACCGCGGCGGCGCCGAGGATGTTCGACGTGTCGTCCTTGGTCAGCTGCGCGACCGGCAGCCCGGTGAGCTTGCTTGCCTCGGACATCGTCTTGTTGACGTTGTTGCTGGCCAGGTGCATGACGCCGTAGCCGTTCGCCTGGCTCGGCGTGCCGTTGTGGCCGTCGAGGTGCGTCTCGGCGAATCCGACGCTGACGAGCACCTCACGCGGTACGTCGTACTTCGTGGCCGCGGTCTGGAACGCGGACGCGAGATCCGGTTGACCGGTCGGCTGAGATGGCTGGGCTGCGTGGCTCGGGAGGGCCGTCAGCGTGAGTGCTCCGACAGCCAGAAGGATGGTGGGTATGCGGGCATACTTCCCCATGGGCGGTGGTCCTTCCCTCATCTGGTCCGCCGAGGGGCGTCGGCGGTCCCGGGAGCCACGCTAAGGGAAGATCTTCCGCGCTAGCCAGTGTTTGAGTGAATTTTTTCCCGTCACCGCTGGAACACCACGCGACCACGGAGTGCGATCAGCCGCGGATGCGTGAGCACGGCCGGATGCGCCCGCGGGTCCTCGTCGTACACGACCAGATCGGCTGGGTCGCCGGGCCGCAGCTCGCTCGGCGCGCCGAGCCAGGCCCGGGCCGCCCACGACCCTGCGGCGAGGGCCTGCTCCCCCGACATCCCGATCTCGACCAGCGCCTGGATCTCCTGGGCGACGAGGCCGTGCCCGAGGACGCCGCCCGCGTCGGTCCCGGCGTACACCGGCACGCCGGCCTCGAACGCGTCCCGCAGCCGGTGCAGGCGACGGTCGTACAGGTCGCGCATGTGCGCGGAGTACACCGGGAACTTCGCCGCGGCCTGCTCGGCGTACTCCGGGAAGTTCTCGAGCTGGATCAGCGTCGGGACGACCGCGACGCCGTTGCCGGCCATGTGGGCAAGCATGTCCGGCTCGATGCCGGTGCCGTGCTCGATGCAGTCGATGCCGGCGGCAAGCAGGTCCGGGAGGGCGTGCTCGCCGAAGACGTGCGCGGTGACGCGGGCGCCGAGCTCGTGCGCGCGGGCGATCGCGGCGTTCAGCGCCTCGGCCGGCCAGCACGGGGTCAGGTCGCCCGCCTCGCGGTCGATCCAGTCGCCGACCAGCTTGACCCAGCCGTCGCCACGGGCGGCCTCCTGCTCGACGTACGCGACCAGCTCCTCCGGCTCGATCTCCCAGCCGTAGTTGCGGATGTACCGCTTGGATCGGGCGATGTGCCGGCCGGCGCGGATGATCTTCGGCAGGTCCTCACGGCCGTCGATCCAGCGGGTGTCGGCGGCCGAGCCGGCGTCGCGAACGAGCAGCGCGCCGGCGTCGCGGTCCAGGATGGCCTGCTCCTCCTGGACGTCCTCGTCGACAGCGCCGTGCTGGTCGAGTCCGATGTGGCAGTGGGCGTCGACCAGGCCGGGAACGATCCAGCCACCGGTGTGCACTGTCGTCACCTCACCAGCGGTGGGCCGGTCGACGACCAGCCCACCGCTGAGATGAAGCTCCTGCTGCTCACCGGCCGGCAGCACCATGCCGATCAGCTTGAGTACGGTCATGGTGCGACCGTATCGGGGGAACTCTCAGCCGTGCGAGCCGCCGCCCGGCGTGCAGGTCGGGGTGGTGCTCTCGTTGCCGGCGCACGGCGTCCCGCTCGGGGTGTTCGTCGGGGTGTCCGTGGGCGTCGGGGTCGGAGTCGGGGTCGGCGTGTCCGTCGGCGTCTTGGTCGGGGTCTTCGTCGGCGTCTTGGTGGGTGTCTTAGTCGGCGTCGACGTCGGCCGGTGCGTCGGCGTAGCGGTCGCGGTGTCGATCGGCCTCGGCAGCGTCGGCTTGTCCCACTCCGTCGACGGCGGCGTGGACGGCGGCGCCGTCGGCGGCAGCGTGCTGGTCGGCGTCGGGGTCGCGGTGGTCTTGGTGTCGTCCGGGACGTCCGGGACCTGCCGCGGGTCGACCTTGCGGTCGGCGTTGCCGGTCCACTTCGCGGCCGCGATGTTGCCGGTCGCATTCGGGATCAGGACCGCGTTCTTGCTGTAGACCCGCATCCACTTCAGCACGGTGGCGACGAAGTCCTTGGAGTGCTGGTAGCGCAGCAGGGCCTCGACCAGGTCGCGCGGCTGCTTCAGGTCGTCGCCCTGCGCGCAGAGCACCACGGCGACGGTGGTGACCGCGTCGTACACGTTGTTGGGGTTGCGGAAGCCGTCGCCGTTGCCGTCGGCCCCGAACTCGCCCCACACCTGCGGGATGATCTGCATCGGTCCGACCGCGCGGTCGTACGTCGCGTCGCCGTCGAACTTGCCCTTGTCGGAGTCGCTGATCCGGCCGTTGCCGTGGCGTCCGTTGAGCACCGGGCCGAGAATGCGGCCCCGGGTCGTGCCGGCCACGTCGACGCGGCCACCGCTGGCATGGTCGGACTCGACCTTGCCGACGCCGGCCAGCAACGGCCAGGTCAGCCCGCAGTTCGGCCGGACCACCGCGAGGTTGGCGGTGGCGCGGCGGTACGCGGGAAAGACCCCGCGGGGAATGCCGTTCACAGCTCCCGGCCGGCCGGGACGGACGACCGACCGGCCGTCGGTGGCCCCCTGCACGGGGACGTCGGCACGGGCGGGCTGGTCGGATCCGAGCCGGCCGTCCACTCCTGGACGCTGCGGCACGATCATCGTCAGTTCGTCGAACTCACCGCTGTTCAGCCCGGCTCCAGGCGATGGGGCGACCGGGTTGGTGTCGGCGAGCTGGCCGGTGGCACCGGCCCCGCCCGAAGCAACTGTCACGATGGCCCCGACCAGGAGCGGGGCCGTGCACAGTGAAGCGATGATTATTTTGACCCGACGGTTACCACTACGGGTTAGGCGCATAGCCCACTCAACGAACCATGCGCCAGAAAGTTACATCAAGACGACGCAAAGTTACGCGCCACAGAAACACCTCGGAAAACCGGCACCGAGGTAACGATTGCGGCTACCTCTGGTGTCGAGGATGTCAGCGTACAACCAGGCTCAGCTGCCGGCCTTCGGGGCGTCGCTCGGAGTGGCCGCCGCACCGGACGGGTCGGACTCGCCGGTCGTGCCGCACGGGCTCGGCGTCGGCGACGGGGTGGGCGTCGGCGTGACCGTGTCGCTCGGCGACGGGGTCGGGGTGTCCGACGGGGCCGGAGTCGGCGTACAGCTCGGGTCACCCGGCGTGGTCGGCGGGGTCGTCGTCGGAGGCGTCGTCGGCGGCGTCGTGGGAGGCGTGGCCGGCGGCGTGTACGGCGGCTTGGTGGGCGTGGCCGTCACCGTGCCCGTCGGCCTCGGGATGCTCGGCTTCGACGGGCTCGGGTGAGTGCTGGACGGGCTCGGCGTGCTCGGGGCGACCGTCGGGCTCGTGGTCGTCGGCGCGGTGGTCGGGGCCGTCGTCGGGGCGCTCGTCGGGGCGCTCGTCGGGGTGGTGGGCGGCGGCGTGGTCCCTGTCCGGTCCCTGTCGTCGCCGTTGTTGCCGTCGTCACCCGGGGTGTCGATCGTGCCCGGCTCGTTCGGCACCGTCACGGTGTCGTTGCTGTACGACTGCATCCACCGGAGGACGGTCGACACGTACTCCATCGAGTGGTTGTAGCGCAGCACCGCCTGGACCAGCCCCTGCGGGTCGGACAGGTTCGCGCCGCCGGAGCAGAGGTAGTCCCCCGTCGCCCGGGCCGCGTCGAACACGTTGTGCGGGTCCTTGATCCCGTCGCCGTTGCCGTCCGCGCCGAACGCCCGCCACGTGCCGGGGATGAACTGCATCGGCCCGACGGCACGGTCCCAGCTCGCGTTCCCGTCGTACACGCCCTGGTCGGTGTCGGCGATCGCCGCCATCCCGGGGCTGCCGTCGAGGACCGGGCCGAGGATCTTGCCGCGGGTGTTGCCGTTCGCGTCGACCTTGCCGCCGCTGGCGTGGCCGGACTCGACCTTGCCGATGCCGGCCAGCAGCGGCCAGGTGAGGTGGCAGCCGGGCATCGAGAGCGCGAGGTCGCGGGCGGCCTTCTGGTACGCCGCCAGCACCGTCCCCGGGATGCCCGAGGTGTCGCCGATCGTGCCGGCGATGGGCTGCACGGTGCCGTCCGTCGTCCCGGTGAGCGGGACCTGGATCGTGGACTTCTCCTGCGTCGGCAGGCTGCCGTCCACGCCGGGCTGGTTCGGCACGTTGTTGGCCAGGTCGTCGAAGACCGCGTCCTGGCGCGGAGCGGCCAGCGCGTGGGCGTCGACGATGAACGTGTTCGAGGTGACGCCGCCGACCACGAACACGGCGACCATGGCAGTAGGCGGCGCCAAGCAGGTACAAGCGGCGGACAACTTGCCCCGCCACGTGTCCAGGTTCTTGAACTGCTGCCTCATCCGAACCGTCCTCGACGCATTCCGCAGGTGGTGTGTCTCTCGGGCGTAGGCACGATCTTAGCCGCCGAGAGGTCGTGATCAACCGGTCACGGTGCGCCCCTACGCGCTGTGAACGGTTTTCCGGTGCCGTGTGCAGCCTGCGGTCGCAGAAAGTTCGCACTGCGGACACTGCCCTTTCGGGAAGGGCAGCGCCGTCAGGGGTCAGTTGCCGCCGAGCATCTTCTTCAGGTCGTCCGGCAGCTCGAAGTCGCCGCCGTCCTGCCCGCCGCCGCCGAACGCGGCCGGCAGCTGGCCCGGCTGCTGCGCCTGCGGCTGCGGGCTGCCCTGGTTCGCCCGCTTGGCGGGGTTGCCGGAGCCGCGCTTCTTGCCCTTCTTCGCCTGCTGCTTGGCCTTCCGCGCGCCGCCGGCGCCCGCGCCTGGCATGCCCGGCATACCGGGCATCCCCGGGATGCCCTTGCCGGACGCCATCGCGGCCATCATCTTGCGGGCCTCGAAGAACCGCTCGACCAGACCGCTGACGGTAGCGACCTCGGTGCCCGAACCCCTCGCGATCCGGGCCCGGCGGGAGCCGTTGAGGATGTTCGGATCGTTGCGCTCGGCCGGCGTCATCGAGTGGATGACCGCCTCGATCCGGTCGATCTCGCGCTCGTCGAAGTTCTCCAGCTGGTCCTTGAACTGGTTCGCGCCCGGGAGCATGCCGAAGATCTTCGTCAGCGGGCCCATCTTGCGCACCGACTGCATCTGGGCGAGGAAGTCGTCCAGAGTGAAGTCCTTGCCGCCCTTCTTCTGCAGCTTGGCCGCGGTCTTCGCGGCCTCCTCGGCGTCGAAGCTGCGCTCGGCCTGCTCGATCAGGCTCATCACGTCGCCCATGCCGAGGATGCGCGAGGCCATCCGGTCGGGGTGGAAGACGTCGAAGTCCTCGAGCTTCTCGCCGTTGCTGGCGAACATCACCTGGCGGCCGGTGACCTGCGCGATCGACAGCGCGGCGCCACCACGGGCATCACCGTCGAGCTTGGACAGCACCACGCCGTCGAAGCCAACGCCGTCCAGGAAGGCCTGCGCGGTGGTGACCGCGTCCTGGCCGATCATCGCGTCGACGACGAACAGGATCTCGTCCGGGCTGACCGCGTCGCGGATGTCCGCGGCCTGCTTCATCAGCACCTCGTCGACACCCAGCCGGCCTGCGGTGTCGACGATCACGACGCTGTGCTGCTTGGTCCGCGCCTCGTCCATCGCCCGGCGGGCCACCTCGACCGGGTCGCCGACGCCGTTGCCCGGCTCGGGCGCGAACACCGGCACGCCGGCGCGCTCACCGACGACCTGCAGCTGGGTCACGGCGTTCGGCCGCTGGAGGTCGGCGGCGACCAGCATCGGGGTCTGGTGCTTGATCTCGCGCAGCCACTTGGCGAGCTTGCCGGCCAGGGTCGTCTTACCGGCGCCCTGCAGACCGGCGAGCATGATCACCGTCGGCGGCCGCTTCGCCATCCGAAGTTCACGGGTCTCGCCGCCGAGGATCTTGACCAGTTCCTCGTTGACGATCTTGATCACCTGCTGCGCCGGGTTCAGCCCGCCGCGCACGTCGGCTCCGCTGGCGCGTTCACGCACCGCCGCGATGAACTCCCGCACCACCGGCAGCGCGACATCGGCCTCCAGCAACGCGATCCGGATCTCCCGGGTCGTCGCGTCGATATCGGCGTCGGTCAGCTTGCCCTTGCCCCGCAGATTCTTGAACGCGGTGGAGAGCCGATCGGAAAGCGTGTCGAACACGAGAAACAGTCCGTTTCCTCGAAGCGATGAACTCCCCGAGTCTACCGGCCCGACAACCTGTGGATAACTCCACCGGCCAGAGACCCTTTCTCGCTACCGTGAACGCCATGCCCCTCGACATCCCCGCCTTCAACATGGCGTTCAACCGGGCCTACGACCGGCTGCACCGGAGCGGTCAGCCGGCCGACGTGGCAACCGAGCAGGAGAAGCTACGAGCCCTCGTGCCGGAAGACGCTTCCGAAGACGACCGCAGCTGGACGACCCAACTCATCGACGAGAACCTTCCCGAGCCGCCGCCCGCGCCACCCGAGCGCAGCGAGCTGTACCAGGAGGCAGTGCGGATCCACGTCGCCGTCTATCCACCGAAGGGCACCACCGAGGAACAGATCGAGATGCTGGCCGACGGACGCCGGCGCATCTGGGAGATCGCCGATCGCGCGGACGAGGACGAGGACTGGGCCATCCGCGCGATCACGGAGGATCTCGAGTCCATGGAGAACTTTCTTCGCAACCCGCCCCTGACCGACGCCCCGGTCCCCGCCTCCGATGGCTGAGTCCGCCGAGCGCATCACCGAGGATTCGCCGACATACCGCGAATTCAGCCGGCTGTACGACGTGGCGCGGCAGCTCCGACCGACCGGCGTCAACCGCTGGAACGGCGAGCTCTACGCGACGGGTGGACACGGTGGCTTCGATCAACAAACCGGTGCGATCGGCGTGTATGCGCCGCTGCTTCGTGAAGGGCTGTCGAGGGATGGGACAGCCCGATCTCGGTGGCGAGCGCCGGCATTGGCGGCAGTTCTCGACCGGGCCACGCGCGCAGGGATGCCGGTGGGGTCGCGAGGCGAGGTCGATGCCGACAAGCTCTCGTGGGGTCTGCATGACGGGGTGGCCTCGGTCCGTGCCGCCACCGACTTCCAGGCGTTCACCGCGAAGGCTGGGTATGGACGCTTGGCGCCCGACGACACTCAGCACTCGGGCGCGTACTCCGCAGCGAACGGCCTGATCGAGCAGTCGTCCGGCCTCAGCGTCGACCGCCACGAGCTCATCGCCCGCCTCAACCAGGGGCCTGCGATGGCGCATTTTGATCAGCTGGCGGAGGCGGTACTGCGGAATCGGTTGGGGGAGATTGCGCCTCCTGAGGGGGTTGATCGGGAGGCGGTGCGGCGGGAGTTGGTGGCAACGATGTTGCATCCGCAGTGGGAGTCGTTGGCGGGGCGATCGCCTGAGGCGGGGCGGCATGTGGCCGAGGAGATCGGCCGAAGCGTCAACGCGAAGGTCGAGGAGATTCGGCGGCGGGGGCCGCATCCGGCGCTTGGGTCGGACAGTGGCAACGTGCCGCGAGAGGTATCGGGTCGGCAGCAGCGTGGCGAGGAGGGGCGGGCGGCGCAGGTGAAGGGCGATGAGGTGCCGGCCGCTCAGGTGAAGGGGGATGAGGTGGCGGCGGCGAGGTTCTTGAGTGGGATGGCGGCGGCCGCGGGGGCGGGGCGGGCACCTTCGCTCGGGGATGGTTCGCGGGCGGCGGCTCGTCCCTCGGCGCCCGCGCGTACTGCCTCACAGCCACGACCCACCGCTCCCAGCCGATCCACCCGCACCTAGTCCTGCGCCGACCACACTTCGTCCCATTGCGCTGCGACCACCTGGGGAGGATTTTGTCCCGATACGGGCAGGAAATCCTCCCCACCTAAGCGGCGAGGCGCACAGAGCCCGGGGGATGACCTACCCGCACAACCACACCGCCGCTGCCCTGCCCCCACCAACTCCGACCGCAGTCAGCGGTCTCACCTCGTATCGGAGTACCCCCTTCCAGATCAGCACTCCTCCGAGTCCTCGAGCGCGGTACCCCTTCCGCCGTCCAGCGCAGTACACCGTTCGCTGTGGGATTGACAGGTGTGGGCGGGGCGTTGAGGATCTAACCGATTCAGTGCAAGTTATCGGTTAGGGGTGGGTTGTGCGGGTTGTGGTGGATGGGCCGTCCAACTTGGGGTTGCGGCCGCCGGCGGACGGGGTCGTGCCGGGGTGTTACAAGTTGGCGGGGGCGCTGCGGGATCAGGGGTTGGTGGGGCGGATCGGGGCTGAGGACGGCGGGTGTGTGACGCCGCCGCGGTACGACCGGGCGGGGTGGAAGCCGGGCGACGGCGTGTTCAACGCGGCGGGGATGGCGGCGTACACGCTGAGGCTGGCGGATCGCGTCGGGCGGTTGGTTGCTGACGGCAAGTTCGTGGTGCTGCTGGGTGGGGAGTGCAGCAATCTGCTCGGTCCGGCGTTGGGTTTTCGGCGGCTGGGGCGGTACGGCGTGGTGTATCTGGATGGGCACTCGGACTTCCGGACGGTCGACAACGCTCCGTACGTCGGAGCCGCGGGTGGTGAGGCGCTGGCGTTGGTCACCGGCCGCGGGCAGGCGGATCTGACCGATCTCGACGGGCTCGGCCCGTACGTGCAGGACACCGATGCGGTGCTGCTGGGGATTCGCGAGGACGACGAGTACGTCGGGGACGTGGAGCTGGCCGGGATCCCGGTGTGGCGCGCGTCGAAGATAGCCCCCGACCCCGGCAAAACAGCGCGGGCGACCCTTGAGCATCTCGAGAAGGACGAGTTGGACGGGTTCTGGGTACATCTGGATGTCGACATCCTGGACGCAGCGATCATGCCCGCGGTGGACAGCCCTGATCCGGGTGGAATCGACCACGAGCAGCTGCGGACTCTCCTACGGCCGCTCCTCGCCTCACCGAAATGTGTGGGGATCGACGTCGGCATCTACGATCCGGACCTCGACCCGGACGGCGTCTACGCGAGCGAACTGACCGACACCCTCGTCGACGCCCTCAGTCCCACACCAGACCTTGGCCGTGCGCGCTGACACGGGCGAGGGTTCGCCGTACGCCGTCAGGCCAGGTCTGGAGCTCGACCTGGAACGTCCGCGGGAGCGGTTCAAGCCGCAGCCGGGCCAGTGGCGCATCCGAGGTGGCCTGGGCGCCCAGCTCCTCCAGCCGGTCCTCGATCGTCGCCCGGTCGTCCTTGGACAGGTACTGCCACATGATCGAGTGCCACACGACCGTCACGTGGCCCTCCGACAGCTCCAGCCCGCGCAGGAACGAGACGGCGTCCTCTCGGTGTACGTCGGCCGGCACCTTCCGCGCGACCTCGATCGCCCCACGCAAGCGGGTCAACCGCTCGGCCTGGTCCGGCCACACGTACGACGTGAGCGTGCGCGCCCCCTCGTCCGTCAGCGGATTCAGCGGCGCGATGTCGCACCCGACCCGCTCCGCGATCCGCACCTCGGCAGCAGGCAGGTGCCCGACCCACGCCGGGTCGAACACCACCGGACTGTCGACCGGGCCGTACGACGCCCCGTCGGCGACGTACCGGAAGTGGTCCGCGCGCAGATTCAACCCGGCTGATGCACCGATCTCGAACAACCGCACTGGTAGTGGCACGGCTTCGGCCAGCTGCAGCAGGCCGCCGAACAGGGCAACAGACCGGTTGACCTCGTTCGTCTGCGGGGGCTGGGTCAGAAGCGAGCGGACCTCCCCCACCCGTGACTGGAGCACCTGCTCGAACGCCTCCCAGCCGAGCACCGGGTCCCAGGTGCCGCCGACGCTCGGGTAGAACGCCGCGAGCTCAGGCGCCGTACCGGAGAGCACCAGACCGTGTACGGCGCCCAGCAGGCGCAGCCCGATCGCCTCGCCGAACGAACGGTCCTCGTACCCGTCCAGCACCTCGACGGACACACCACCGACCTCGTAGTCGTCAACGATCAGCCGGAGCAGTTCGGCGTACATCGGGGAGCCAAGATCCTCGCAGGCGACGGCTTGGCGCTGGAATGCCTCTACTACATGCACAGCGCTGAGACTAGAACGTCAGCCGATCCAGGACCGACTTTGCCGTCGTTCGCGCGTCCTCCGGTTCGAGTGGGGCGCCGTGGCTGTCGGTGAGGTAGAAGACATCCACGCACTCGGCACCGAGCGTGCTGACGTGGGCGGAGCGGATGTCCGCGCCAGTGGACGCGATCGCCGCAGTGATGTCGTACAACAGGCCTGGACGGTCATGCGCCCGCACCTGCAGGACGGTCGCGGTTTCAGACGCTCCCGGAAGCAGGTCCACTCTGCTGGCGACACGTGCTGCCGACGAGTCCCGTGCAGCCAAACGGCGTACGACGTCGCTGGAGTCTCGGAGCGCTACGGCGAGGCGGTCCCGCAACCGCACCGGATCGGGCGCTGATCCCGCGACAGTCCACTGCGAGATCCCCAGGCCTTCTACCGACGTGATGACCGCGGACCGCACCGCCAGCCGCTCCACCGCGAGTACGGCGGCGACGGTCGACAGCGTGCCCACCTGGTCAGGTACGGCGACGTTGATCCGCAGATCGCCATGGTGGTCGGACACTGTGACCCCCAACCGCCCCACACCGACCACCTGCTGCAGCACAGGCACCGGAACGGGCGGCGCCTCCGTCCACATGCCCTCGCCGCCACCCGACAGCTCACCGCGCACCCGGCGGCACAGCTCGCCCACCAGTCGCATCCGCCAGGGTGAAGACGCAGCCGGCCCGGCCGCACGCGCATCGGCGTACGTCAGAGCTTCCAGCAGGTCCAGCGTCTCGGTGCTGCGCACGATGCCGGCGACCATGTCCACCGTCATCGGATCGTCCAGGTCCCGGCGGGTGGCGACCTGCGCGAGCATCAGGTGCTGCCGCACAAGCAGAGTGATGGTGTCAGAGTCCGCCTCGCTGAATCCAAGCCGTCGGGCCACCTTCGCGGCAATGGCCGCTCCGGTGACGCTGTGGTCGCCGTCAAGCGCCTTGCCGAGGTCATGCAGCAGTGCGGCGACCAGCAGCAGGTCAGGACGCCGTACGTCGCGGACCATCGCCGCTGCCTCGACACAGGTCTCCAGCAGATGCCGGTCGACGGTGAAGCGGTGGATCGCCGACTGCGGCGGACGGAACCGCACCGAGTCCCACTCCGGGAGGATCCGGGAGATGTACCCGGCCTGGTCCAACGCCTCCCACACTTCGAGCAGTCCGCTGCCCGCACCGAGCAGAGCGCACAGCAACCGCCGCGCCTCGCCCGGCCATGGGTCCGGCAGGTCAGCAGCCGATGCGGCCAGCCGGGCACACACAGCAGGCGACAGCACGAGCTCACGGTCCGCTGCGACCGCTGCAGCACGCAGACCGAGCACCGGGCTCCGGTCCGGCCGTGCGTCCGGCATCAGCACGACCTCGCCCTCGTGCTGCCCCACTCCGTCGTCCAGCGCGAGCAGCAACGGCCCACCGGTCCGCTGCCTGCGCCGGGACCGCGGTGGCTTGGTCATCAGGCTCTCGACGCGTCGCCAGGACACGTCGCACACATGCGCCAGCGTCCGGCCCGTTGCGTACACGTGCCGCAGCAACTCGTCCCGCCCGGACAGACCGAGGCCGGCAGCCACCTCGCCCGCCAGGTCCGCCACCAATCGATCCGTCGCCCGACCGGCCACCCCATGCAGTACGTCGCGTACCTCGAGCAGATCGCGCCGCGCCCGCTCCAGCACCGGATGCGGTACGTCGATCAACCAGGACGCCACCAACGCACGCAGTACGACGGCATCACGCAAACCGCCGTACGCCTCCTTGAGGTCGGGCTCCGCGAGGTGCGCGAGCTCTCCGACCGTGGACGCCCGGTCGCGGCACGCCTGCGCCAGTCCGGGCAGCCTGGAACGCGCAGTGCGCCGCCAATCCGCCATCAGCACGGACCGCAGCTGCAGCGTCAGGTGCGAGTCTCCTGCGACGTGCCGTGCGTCCAGCAGACCGAGCGCGACCCGGTCGTCCGCGGCCGCCGCCTCACGCGCCTCGGCCAGCGTGCGGACGCTGTGGTCCAGCTTGGTCCGCGAGTCCCACAGCGGATACCAGATCTGTGCGGCCAGCTCGTCCACCCGTGGGTACCCCTCGACGTGCACGAGCATCACGTCGAGATCGCTGTACGGCGACAGCTCCTCCCGGCCGTAGCCGCCGACCGCGACCAGCGCGACGCCCTCGGTAGGTACACCGAGGGCGTCGCAGGCCTTGGAGAGGAGCAGGTACAGCAGCGCGTCGGCCTCCTCGGCACGAACGCGCCGCTGCTCCGCTCGATCAACCATCTACCAGATCCTCACAGGGCGTCTCCGTCCAATTCACCCGTGCGAACGCGGACGATCGTCTCGACGGGCGTGACCCACACCTTGCCATCACCGATCTTGCCGGTCTGCGCGGCCTTCACGATGACGTCGACCACGTCGGCGCTGTCACCGTCCTCGACGACCACCTCGAGCCGGACCTTCGGGACCAGGTCCACCTCGTACTCCGCGCCGCGGTAGACCTCGGTGTGGCCCTTCTGCCGGCCGTAGCCGCTCGCCTCGGTGACCGTCATGCCGGTCACGCCGAACGTCTCCAGCGCGGCCCGGACGTCCTCCAGCTTGTGCGGCTTGACCACCGCGGTGACCAGCTTCATGCCTTGACACCTTCCTTCTCCGACGGCTCAGTGGCCTCAGTGGTCCCATTCTCGGTCCCGGCCGCGACGGGCGCAGGAGCCGGGCGGTGACCCGACAGCGCGCCGCGCAGTCCGGCCGCGCTGAGGTAGTCGTACGCCGTCTCCGCGTGCTCGACCTGGTCGACGCCGGTGAGCTCGTCGTCCTCGGTGAGCCGGAAGCCGATGGTCTTGTCGATCACCTTGCCGAGGATGAACGCGACGGTGAAGGAGTAGACCCCGACCACCAGGTTGGCCAGCGCCTGCTTGCCCAGCTGGGACACGCCGCCGCCGTAGAACAGGCCGTTGACCGCGGACGGCGCCGCCGCCGAGCCGAGCAGACCGATCGCCAGCGAACCGAACAGACCGCCGACCAGGTGTACGCCGACCACGTCGAGCGAGTCGTCGAAGCCGAGCTTGTACTTGAGCGACACCGCGAAGGCACAGATCGCACCGGCGAACAGGCCGAGGATGATCGCGCCGATCGGGGTGACCGCACCACACGACGGCGTGATGGCGACCAGGCCGGCGACCGCACCGGACGCCAGGCCCAGTGTGGTGGCCTTGCCGTGCGTGATCCGCTCGATGATCAGCCAGCCGATCACCGCGGCCGCAGTGGCGACCTGGGTGTTCACGAAGGTGACCGCGGCGGTGGTACCGGCGCTCAGCGCGGAGCCGGCGTTGAAGCCGAACCAGCCGAACCACAGCAGGCCGGCGCCGAGCAGCACCAGCGGCAGGCTGTGCGGCCGCATCGGGTCCTTCTTCCAGCCGATCCGCTTACCGAGCACGATCGCCAGCGCCAGCGCGGCAGCACCGGCGTTCACGTGCACCGCCGTACCGCCGGCGAAGTCGACGGCCTTCAGCTTGTCCCCGATCCAGCCGCCGTTGCCGTCGTCGAGGAACCAGACCGAGTGCGCGACCGGGAAGTAGACCAGCAGCGTCCAGCCGACCACGAACACGATCCAGCCGCGGAACGTGGCCCGGTCGGCGATCGCGCCGGAGATCAGCGCGGGGGTGATGATCGCGAACATCAGCTGGAAGGCGACGAAAGCGAGCGTGGGCGTCGTCCCGCTCACCGCCTCCGGCGCGAGCAGGCCCTTGAGGCCCACCTCCGAGAAGTCCCCGATCACGTGCCCGGAGTCACCGGCGAACGTCAGCGAGTAGCCGACCACCACCCAGAGGATGGTGACGACGGCGATGGTGACGAAGCTCATCATCATCATGTTCAGCACGCTCTTCACGCGCACCATGCCGCCGTAGAAGAAAGCCAGGCCCGGGGTCATCAGCATCACCAGGGCGGCACTGGCCAAGACCCAGGCGGTATCGCCGGCGTTGATCTCCATCAACGTCATCCCTTCCATCGAACTGGGGGTGGCCGGCGTCCTCAGTCGGGAGGTCTCCACAACGCCGGGGAGCCCGCCGCTCGGCCACACCGCACACGGTGTCGGCGTGCCGTTTCAGCCGATCGGTCCGTTTGTTTCCGGCATGTGACAAAGCGGGCTCCCAGGTGACATCGGGGTGACATCACCCCTGAATCGTTCAGGTGTGGCACTCTGGCCTGGACCACACGGGCCGCAGCCGCGCCACTGCACCCGTCCGAGCTGGGGACGACGAGATGGAGCCGATCTACGGGGTGAGGCCGCGCCGCGGCAGACCACGGGACCCGGAGGCAGAACCGAGGATCCGCCGGTACGCCGTTCAGCTGCTGCTGGAGCGGGGATTCGACGGAATGACGGTTGACGACGTTGCCGAGGCCGCGGGGGTCGGCAAGGCGACGATCTATCGCAGGTGGGCCAGCAAGGAGCTGCTGGCCAACGACGCCATGGCCGACCTGTTCGACATGGAAATACCAGACGCGGATACCGGCTCGATCGCGGGCGACCTGCTCGGGGTCTACCGGACCGCACTGGCCTTCGCCAACAGCGAAAGGGGACTCGCACTGATCCGCCTCGCAGTCGCCGAGGCGAACCGCGACCCGCGGTCCGCGCAGACCTACCGGGACCTCCTGGACCGGCGGATCGAGCTGACCAGGGACGCGCTGGACCGGGCCAGAGCCCGGGGAGAACGGATTCGCAGCACCGCGGATCCGGTCGTGATGGTGGAGTGGATGGCGGGTGTGTTCGTCGTCCGGGCGCTGACCGGGCGTCAGATGCCACCGCCGGAGGACGCCGAGCGCCTGGCCGACGTCACCCTGCGGGCCATCCTCGACGGCTGGGACGGCTCATGGCCGCACCCCCGGCCCGAGAGCGACCTGATCCACCGCGAGTTCGGTAACTCGACGAACCCGTCCTGAGTCCAGGTCCCAGGCCAAGACCCAGCCTCGGACCTGCACCAGTACGTTCTGCTGGTCGTACCAGCCCAGTACCGCGCAGCAGCCGGGCTGCCGCACGAAGGCGGGGTCCCCGGCGCCGACCGGCGTCTGCGCGGAACCCGCGAACGGTTCACCCAGGATCAGCAGCCGGCTGGGAACCGTCCGCAAGGTCGAAACAGCCACCACGCCCTGTGGTTGCGACCTCATCGTCGGCACCTCCGGCAGCTTGTCGCCGATGAACAGCCGGGCCACGCCGCCGCCGGACGAGAAGGTCTGGCCGACCCACGAGCGAACCGGCAGTGTCAGCGTGCTGTCCTCGGTCCACTCGCCCGTGACGAGGTAGCGCATGACGTGGCCGGTCTCGATCCGGAACGGCGCGGTCACCGCCTCCGGGTCGTTCGAAGCCTCGATCCCGGCCAGTGGCGGCTCGCCGTCGCCGCCCTCCCCGACCAGCACCCGGTACGCGACACCTGGTCCGCCGACAAGGATGTACTGCGCATCCTCGACCCAGGACACGCTCTGGAAGTCGCCGGCGGGCAGCTGGTACTGCGAGACCTCGGCCGTCGAAGCGTCGACGGTGACGAGTTTCCCGGGCTGCGCGAAGGCGACGACCTTGCCGTCGGGCGATACCGCGCCCGGGCTCAACGGTGACCGACCGCCGACGGGAACCAATTCCACCGGGGCCTGCGACCACGAGGAGTCGCGGCCGAGCAGGAGCGGCGCGTAGACGCCGCCGTTCTTCACCAGCACCACGGCGGCGATGCGGTCGAGCTTGTGCTTGGACAACGAATGCACCTTGCCCGGCAGCTCCAGGCGGTCACCGAGCGGAGTTTCGAGCCGATCGAGGAACCGCTCGCTACCAGGCGGCGGCGCGACCCAGAAGTCGATTCCGGCGATCTGACCGGCCGGTGCGAGGTAGCCGGGCGGGGTGTTGAACAGCCTGTTCGGAGGGGTGATGTCCGCGTTGCCGCCCGAGCCCACCTCGATCGAGATCGAGACGATGAGCAGTGCGACCAGGAGGACGATGCCACTGACCAGTGCGATACGGCGCCGGCGCCGGCGTACCTTCAGCCCGGCTGCCCACGCCGCGTCGGCCAGATCCGGCTCGGGCAGCCGGTCGGCTGCCTGGACCAGCAGCGGCGGAACGTCTTCCCTCCTCATCGGGCATCACGCCAGTCCCCTGCGCCCAGCGCCGCACGGAACCTGCCGAAGGCGGTCAGACCGTGCGCGTGCACGGCGGTGTGCGACATCCCGAGCAGATCGCCCACCTCGAACTCGGTGAGCTCCTCCACGTGCAGCAGAACGAACACAGTGCGCTGCGCGGGCGTCAACTCGCCCAGTGCGGCCTTCACCTGGTCGTCCTCGTCCGGGAACGCCGCCGTCCGGTTCCACGGCTTCAGCGCGGGCAGGTACAGCATGCGCTGCACGAATGCGTCCGGGTCGTCCACCCGGGTCCACTGCAGCGACAACAGCGTGAAGGCGCGCAACAGCACCTTCTCGGCTCGTTCCAGGTCGCCGTACACGAGGTACGCCGTACGGAGCCATCTGCCCTGTCGTGCATCCACGAACGAGGCGAAATCCGGGTCGACCGTGTCGCGCATCCAGCCTCCCGCCCCAACCCTCGCTCCCTCCCCTATTCAACTCCTCAACTACTCCAGGCGGCCAGAGCCGGCGGCTGATCGCGCCAGACGCGTCTCCTCGGTGATCAGGTCGAAGTTGATCCCAGCACCCGCCATCAGGCCGGCAGCAGCAGACGGCATCACCTGAGCCATCGGATTGGCCACGTTGCCGGCCGCGAAGACACCCGTCACCTGTGTCGCACCCATCCCGTCGACCTGGACCGCAGTACCGACCTCTACGCCGTTGGACTCGACCATGGTCGGCTCCAGACCCAGATCGGCCAGGAAACCGGCCCGTGCGCGCACGGTGGTCTGAACCGCCAGCGCCTGGCGCGGGATGACCTTGCCGCCCTCGAGCCGTACACCGGTGATCCGGTCGTCGGTCACCTCGATCTGCTCGACCTTTCCCTGTACTACGGAGATTCCGCGCGCAGCCAGCTCTTCCCACTGCTCATCGGTCGGCTCCGGCGCAGTGTGCAGGAACAGCGTCACGTCGTCACTCAGCTGCCGGAACAGCTGCACCTGGTGCAGCGCCATCGAGCTGGTCGCCAGTACGCCGATCGCCTGGTCCCGCACCTCCCAGCCGTGGCAGTACGGGCAGTGGATGACGTCCCTCCCCCACCGCTCGGCCAGTCCGGGTACGTCCGGCAGTACGTCGGTCAGCCCGGTCGTCACCAGCAGACGCCGGCCGCGGTACGTCGTACCGTCTGCCAGCTCGACCGTGAAACCGTCGGCGTCCTTCCTTGCGGTCGTCACGGTGCCCTCGGCGATCTCACCGCCGTACCCGATCACCTCCTGGCGCCCGAGCGCGTAGATCTCACCCGGCGGCACGCCGTCGCGGGTCAGGAAGTTGTGCACGCCCTCCGCGGGCGCATTGCGCGGCGTACCGTCGTCGACCACCAGTACCGAGCGGCGGGACCGGACCAGGGCCAGCGCTCCACTCAGCCCGGCGGCGCCGCCACCGATCACGATCACGTCGTACTTCGTCATGTCCAGGACTCCTCTTCTCGTGTGATCCGAGGATGCGTCGTGGTTTTCATTTTCGACAAGTAATGTTGCTGGTATGGCAAACACGGAATCGCTTGAGGACGTGCTCGAGTCGGTCGGGCCCCGGCTGCGGGCACTGCGGATCGAGCGCGGGACGACGCTGGCCCAGCTGTCCGAAGGCACCGGCATCTCGGTCAGCACGCTGTCGCGGCTGGAGTCCGGTCAGCGCCGGCCGACGCTTGAGCTGCTGCTGCCGCTGGCCCGCGCGCATCAGGTGCAGCTGGACGAGCTGGTGGATGCGCCGCCGACCGGGGACCCGCGGATCTACGCGAAGCCGATCAAGCGGCACGGCACCGTGCACATCCCCCTGAGCCGGCGGCCGGGTGGGCTGCAGGCGTTCAAACAGATCCTGCCGGAGGGTTATCCGGGCAACGACCTGGCACAGAAGACGCACGAGGGCTACGACTGGCTCTATGTGCTGTCCGGGCAGGTCCGGCTGAAGCTCGGCGACAAGGACTTCGTCCTGAAGGAGGGCGAGGTGGCCGAGTTCGACTGCCGGGTGCCGCACTGGTTCGCCAATCCCGGCCCTGGACCGACCGAGGTGCTATGTCTTTACGGCCCGCAGGGGGAGCGGATGCACGTCAGAGCACGCACCAACTGAAGGAGAGACCACGTGAGCGTCGCGTTGTTCACACTGGGCGGCACCATCTCGATGGCAGGCACGCATCGCCTGACCGGTGACGACCTCACCGCCGCGATGCCCGGCCTCTCCGATCTCGGCCACCCGGTGGAGATCCAGGACATCGAGAAGATCCCCAGTGCCAACCTGACCACGGCCAAGGTGCTCGAGGTCGTCGACGCCGCCTCGAAGGCTGTTGCTGCCGGCGCCGCGGGCGCAGTGGTCACGCAAGGCACCGACACGCTCGAGGAGAGCGCCTTCCTCGCCGATCTGGTCTGGCCGCACGCGCAGCCGCTCGTGTTCACCGGTGCGATGCGCAACCCCACGCTCGCCGGCCCCGACGGGCCGGCCAACCTGCTGGCCGCCCTGCGCGTCGCCTGCTCCCCGACCGCCCGCGACCTCGGCGCACTGGTCGTCTTCAACGACCAGATCCACGCGGCCCGCTGGGTGCGCAAGACACACAGCACGAGCACGGCGACCTTCGTCTCGCCGAACACCGGCCCGATCGGCCATGTCGTCGAGGACCAGGTCCGCATCCTCACCCGTCCGCTCCGGCTGGACGGCGTACAGGGCAGCGCGGAGCCTGCCGAGCTCGACGATCTCAGAGTGGCGCTCTACACGGTCACGATGGACGACGACGGCCTGCTGCTGCGGGGGCTGGCCGACACCCACCAGGGCCTCGTGGTCGCCGCGTACGGCGTCGGACACGTGCCGGCCGCCCTCGCGCCGGTGCTCGGCGACCTGGCCGCCCGGATACCGGTAGTCCTGACATCGCGCACCGGCGCCGGCTCGGTCGTCCGCAACACGTACCACTCCCCCGGATCGGAAACCGATCTGTTGGGGCGCGGCCTGATCGACGGCGGTTTTCTGGACCCGTTCAAGGCGCGGGTGCTACTTCGGTTGCTCTTGGCAACAGATGACGACGTCGCCGCGGCGTTTGGACAATACGTTTGATTATTGCCCTTGGCAACGTTCTTTCCGGCTTGCCTTTTACCCCTGGACCTGGCCGCCAAACCGGACGGCACGAAGATCGGACGAATTACGGGAATTACGCGTCTCGACCTTGACGTTGACACCGCAGAGTGCTCGGATCGTCACCGCTCGGGGCCCGATTTTCGACGGTTTGGAGATGGTTGCGCCGTGGTCGATCAGACACAGGCGGGGACAGCGGGGGACAGCGATTACGACGCGGTGGGCGGTGGACCCGCTGTCGCCTCGGTGGTGGACCTCTTCTACACCCGGGTCCTCGCAGATCCGCAGCTGTCCGGGTACTTCACGAACAGCGATCTGGTCCGCCTCAAGCGGCACCAGGTGCAGCTGGTCTCCCAGGTGATGGGCGGCCCGGTCACGTACGAAGGCCAGGAGCTGGCCGACGCGCACAAGGGCCGCGGCATCACCGGCGGCGACTTCGGCAAGGTGGTCGTCCACCTCGTCAGCGCCCTGGAGGCGCATGAGGTTCCCGACGACATCATCGGCCGGGTGGTGAAGGCCCTGGGCGCGACTCAGGACGACATCGTCACCGCCAACTGATCCGGGGATGGACCCGGACGCACTGAAGAACAGCTGGGCCCTCGTCGCGAAGGCCGGCGACGAGGTACCGCTGTTCTTCTACTCACACCTGTTCCTGTCCCACCCCGAGGTCCGGGAGATGTTCCCGGTCTCGATGGCCGCGCAGCGCGACAAGCTGGTCGGCGCCCTCGGCGCCGTGGTCAGCAACGCCACGCAGCTCGACCAGGTGGTGCCGTTCCTGCAGCAGCTCGGCCGCGACCACCGGCGTTTCGGCGCCGTGGCCGACCACTACTCGGCAGTGGGCGCATCCCTGCTCGCGACGCTGCAGCACTTCCTCGGTGCTGCCTGGACGTCCGAGCTGGCCGCCGACTGGGCCGAGGCGTACGGCGTGGTGTCGACCGTGATGGTCCAGGCCGCCGAGGAGTCGGCGGCCGACGACGCGCCGGCCTGGTGGTCCGGAGAGGTGCTCGGCGTCGACCGGCGCACCATGGATGTGACGGTCGTGCAGATCCACCCGGAGCGGCCGCTGGACTACCAGCCCGGTCAGTCGGTGGCGATGGAGATCCCGTACCGGCCGCGGCGCTGGCGTTACTACAGCCCTGCGAACGCTCCACGGCAGGACGGCTCGTTCGAGCTGCACATCGGCCTGATCCCGGGCGGCCAGGTCAGCGGACCGGCGGTCCGGTCGCTGAAGCGCGGCGACCCGGTCCGGATCGGCGCGCCGGTCGGTGACTCGCTCAAGCTGCCGGTGGACACCGGCCGCGACGTTGTGATGATCGCCGGCGGCACCGGGCTGGCGCCGTTCCGGGCAATGCTCGAGCAGCTCGACCGGCAGCCGTCAGCTGCCCGGGTGCCACGGGTGCACCTGTTCCACGGGGCCCGGATGCCGTGGAACCTGTACGAGCACAAGCAGCTGACCAACCTCACCCAGCGGCCTTGGTTCAGCTACACGCCGGTGGTGTCGGACGACACGTCGTACCCCGGGAAGCAGGGCCGGGTCGGTACAGTCGCGGCCGCCACCGAAGGCTCGTGGGCCGACTGCACAGCCCTGGTGTGCGGTGGACCCGCGATGGTCCGCAACACCGTCGCCGAGCTCACCGCCGCCGGGATGAAGCCGACCGATATCCACACCGAATCCTTGGGGATCACGACCTCGGCAGGGAGTCAGCAGTGACGCGCCAAGACCCGTTCACCCGGAGAGCGGCCCAGTCGCCGTACGCCATTCGGCACCAGACCTTCGCCACTCGCCGGAAGGGCTACGACCCGAGCGAGGTGACGGAGTACCTGGGCGACCTCGCCGAGCAGGTCGAGTACGCCGACGCGGACCGGGCCGCGCTGCGTGCCGAGGTGGAGCGCCTGCGGGAGAGCACGACGGACGCGGAGCAGCGGGCCCACATCACCGCTCACGCGGTCGGACTGCTCAGTCAGGCGCAGCAGATCGCGGACAACCTGGTGGGCGAGGCGGAGCAGTACGCCAAGGACCTGATCGAGACCGCGCGGTTGCAGCAGCGCGATGCGTTGAAGCAGGCGCACGACTCGGTGGAGTCCGCCGTACAGCACATCCCGGTCGCCGATGCCCCGGTGGCCGAGCTCGAGTACGTGCGGACGTTCACCCGGGTCGCTCACGTCCAGCTGCGGTCGGTGCTCGACGCGTTGGCCGAGCAGGTTGATCGGCTCGGCAAGCTGCCGGAGAAGGCTGCCGGTCCGGAGCCGAAGCCGGAGCCGGAAACCGACGGGGACGCCGACGTGCTGTGGTGGACCGATCTGTCGGCCGCGGCCGACGACTCGATCCTGGACGTGGGAACGCCGGTCGGAGGCCATCGACGGCCTAACTGAGCGAGGCGGCCTTGGTTATCAGGTAGTCGCGCTCGGGCAGGCTCGTCGTACCACGGGCCGCCGCACGGAAGTGTTCGGCGGCGGTCGCGTGGTCGCCGCGCATCTCGTAGAGGTGTCCGCGCGTGGCGTCCAGGCGGTAGTGGCCGGGCAGCTCGTCGTCCAGGTGTTCCAGGAGCTTGAGGCCCGCGTCAGGACCGTCGACCATCGCGGCCGCGATCGCCCGGTTCAGCTTGACCATCGGGTTGCCGGACAGGTCCTCGAGCAGCCCGTACAGCCCGAGGATCTGCGGCCAGTCGGTGTCCTCGGCGCGGTCCACCTCGTCGTGCAGTGCGGCGATCGCGGCCTGGAGCTGGTACTCGCCCAGCGGCGGGGTGTCGAACGCTTCGACCGCGAGCGCGACGCCTTCGGCGATCTGGTCGTGGTCCCACAGCGACCGGTCCTGCTCGGCCAGCGGGATGATCTCTCCGCCCTGACCGGTCCGGGCCGTGCGGCGGGCATCGGTCAGCAACATCAGAGCGAGCAGTCCGGCCACCTGCCCGTCGTCGGACAGCTGGGCGCGTACGGCGCGGGTCAGCCGGATCGCCTCGGCGGACAGGTCGCTGCGGTGCAGCTCCGGGCCGCTGGTGCTCGTGTAGCCCTCGTTGAACATCAGGTACAGGACGTGCAGCACATTGCGCAGCCGGCCGGGCTCGGCGTCCAGCTCGAAGCTGGCGCCCTTCAACTTCTGCTTCGCCCGGCTGATCCGCTGCGCCATCGTTGCCTCGGGCACCAAGTACGCCGTGGCGATCTCGGCCGTGGTCAGACCGCCCACTGCTCGCAGGGTCAGCGCGATCGCCGAAGCCGGCGTGAGCGCCGGGTGGCAGCACAGGAACAGCAGCCGCAGCGTGTCGTCGTGCTCCTCGGTCTCCCCGGCCGGCACCTCACGCAGCGCGGCCCGCTCCTCGCGGCGACGGCGTGCCTGCTGCTGCCGCACCTCGTCGATCAGCCGGCGCGAGGCCGTCTGGACCAGCCAGGCCTTCGGCTTGTCCGGCCGGCCGTCGCGGGGCCAGGTCGTGGCGGCGGCCAGCAGGGCCTCCTGCACCGCGTCCTCGGCCGCGGCGAAGTCACCGGACCAGCGCACGACCGCGCCGAGGACCTGCGGCGTCAGCTCCCGCAGCAGGTCCTCGAGGCCGTGGCCCGGGTCAGAAGTCGTGGAGATCGGCATCGCCCTCCATCACCCGGCGGACCTCGATCGGCTGCTCGAGCGGGACGCCGCCGGGACCCGGAGCGGCAGACTGCTCGGCCGCGATCTCCAGCGCCCGCTCCTCCGACTCGACGTCGACCATCGTGTAGCCGGCCAGGACCTCCTTGGACTCGGCGAACGGACCGTCGGTCAGCACCGGCGCGCTCACACCGGTCGCCCGGACCACCTTGGCGTGCTTGGGCCAGGTCAGCGCGTTCACCTCGACCAACTCGCCGCTCTGCCGCAGCCGCTCGATCTGGTCTCCCAGGTGCTTCATGTGGGCGTTCCTGTCGGCCTCGTCCCACTCCAGCATCGGGATGTCGGTGTTACCGCCATCGTTGGTCATCAGCAGCATGAACTTGGTCATGTCATCTCCTTCTAGATCGACTTCTTACCCGGAGACGAAGCCGGCGCCGGCTGTTCTACATCAGTCCGGCAGTGTCAATCCAGCAGGGCGTCGACGAACTGCTCGGGGTCGAACGGCGCCAGGTCGTCGGGTCCCTCGCCCAGACCGACCAGCTTCACCGGTACGCCGAGCTCCCGCTGCACCGCGATCACGATGCCGCCCTTCGCAGTACCGTCGAGCTTGGTCAGGACCAGTCCGGTGACGTCGATGACCTCTGCGAACACGCGGGCCTGGGTGAGCCCGTTCTGGCCGGTGGTGGCGTCGATGACCAGCAGTACCTCGTCCACCTCGGCCGACTTCTCGATGACGCGCTTCACCTTGCCGAGCTCGTCCATCAGACCGGTCTTGGTGTGCAGGCGGCCCGCGGTGTCGACCAGTACGACGTCTGCCTCCTCCGCGATGCCCTCCTTGACCGAGTCGAACGCGATGCTGGCCGGGTCGCCGCCCTCAGGTCCTCGCACGGTGCGGGCGCCGACCCGCTCACCCCAAGTCTGCAGCTGGTCGGCGGCGGCCGCACGGAAGGTGTCAGCAGCGCCGAGCACGACGTGCTTGTCCTCGGCGATCAGCACGCGGGCCAGCCGGCCGACGGTCGTGGTCTTGCCGGTGCCGTTCACTCCGACCATCAGGATGACGGCGGGCTGGCCGTCCTTGCGGCTCGCCTTGAGCGACCGGTCCATCGACGGGTCGACCAGGTCCACCAGCTCCTCGCGGAGGATCTCCCGGGCCTGTGCGGCGCCGACACCCTCCACGCGCATCCGGGTGCGCAGCTTCTCGACCAGCTCCTGCGTCGGCGCGACGCCGACGTCCGCGGTGATCAGCGTGGTCTCGATGTCCTCCCACGCCTCCTCGTCGAGCTTGTCCCGCGACAGCAGGGCGAGCAGGCCCTTGCCGAGCGAGCCCTGGGACCGCGCCAGGCGGGCCCGCAGCCGGACCAGCCGGCCCTGCGCGGACTCCGGCTTCTCGAGCGTGGCAGCGGCGCCGCTCCCGGTCTCGGGCAGCTCGGTGTCCTCGAGCGTCCGGGTGGGCGTGTCCCTGGGTTCCTCGGCGTCCTCACCGACCTTCGGCTCCGGCGCCTCCACGGCAGCGGGCTTGGCGGCCGGAGGCAGCTCGGAACGGCGCCGCCGGGCGACGACGAGACCGGTGGTGCCGACGACGAGAACGACCGCGATCACCACGACGATCGTGATCAGAGCCTGGTCGGTGATCAGCGGCAGGAGGAGCGAGACGAGCAGTGGGGTCAACACGATTCCCAATCTTGACAGACGCCCGGCCCGCCGCCCGCATCTGTCACGTCAGGCAAACCAGTTGTCGCGGTACGTGATCAGGTACCAGCTCGGGCCGGTGCGTCAGCAGGACCACGGTCCGGTCGCCGGCGGCCGCGAACAGGTCGGCGAGCAACGCCCGGCCGGTCTCCTCGTCGAGGTGCTCGGTCGGCTCGTCCAGGACCAGTACGTCGCGATCGGCAAGCAGGAGACGCGCGAACGCGAGCCGCTGACGCTCACCACCGGACAGCCGGGCACCGTGCTCCCCGACCATTGTGTCGAGGCCGGCCGGCAGCTTCTCGACGAACATACCGAGCCGGGCCCGATACAGCGCCTTCCACAGCTGCAGGTCACTCACGCCCGGCTTTGCGAGCAGCAGGTTCTCCCGGATGGTCGTGTCGAAGACGTGGCTCTCCTGGGTCAGCAGGCCGACGACCGAACGCACTTGGTCACCTTCGAGCCGGGCCAGGTCCACTCCGTCCAGCAACACCTCTCCCCCGCGTGGCTGGAGGAACCGCAGCAGCACCGCGGCCAGGGTGCTCTTGCCCGAGCCGCTCGGACCGGTGATCACCACGCGGCTCCCGGCCGGCATTTCCAGGCTGAGGCCGTCCAGTACATCGGTGTCGTCGTACCCGACGCGCAGAAGCTTGACCTGCAGGTCGCGGCCGGTTGGGAGTGGGAGCGGATCTGATGGTTCGGTGACCGGCTCAGGGGTGTCGACGAGTTCCTGGACCCGGGTCAGGGCGGCTCGGACTCGGATGGCTAGCTGAGCGGCCGCGGGGATGCCTCCGAGGACGTCAGCCAGGGCCAGTGGGGTGAGGACGAGTACCGCGAACACTGCGCCGGTGATGTTCGCCGTACTGCCGAGGAGGAGAGCGGCGACGCTGGCGCCGCCGACACACAGGACGAGGAGGGCGCTGCCGAGGCCGGTGCTCCAGGCGGAGCGGCGTTCGGCGGCGGCCAGTCGGGCGTCATGGCGGCTGAAGGCGTCCAGCACTGAGTCGATCGCGTTGTAGGCGACAACGTCAGCCGCGGTGAGCAGGGTCTCGGTGGTAGTCGCAGCCACATCGCCGCGGGCACCGGTGAGATTGCGTTCGGCCTTCTGGACGGTGCGTGCGGTGAGCCACGGTACGACGGTGCACGCGATGAGGACTGCCAGCGCTACTGCGGCGCCTGCTGCTGGGAGTAGGAGCGCGAGGAGGGCTACCGTGGCGGCGGCTGTTACGGCTGCGACAGCTACTGGCAGGAGTACTCGCAGCCAGAGGTCGAGGACCGCATCTACGTCCAGTACGAGCCGTGCGAGCAAGTCGCCCTTGCGCCGCGAGGTCAGCCCACCCGGTGCGATCTTCTCGAGCCGACCAGTGATGCGGGCCCTGGTCTCTCCCAGCACTCGGTACGCCGCATCGTGGCCGACCAGCCGTTCGACGTACCGGAAGACACCACGCCCGACCCCGAACGCGCGCACGGCCACAATCGGGACCAACAACAGCAACACCGGGGGCTGAGCCGAGGCCGCCGTGATCAACCAGGCCGACGTCGCGAGCAAGGCGACCGCCGACCCTGCGGCTGCAACGCCCAACACCAACGCAAGCACCAGTCGCCACCGGACTCCCACCGCAGGCCGCACCAACTGCCACCAGGCTGATCGGCTTGATTCGGTCATGCGGTCACCAGCTCCCGGGCTCCTAGGGTGACTGTGCGGTTGGCGGCTGCGATGAGGGCGGGGCGGTGGGCGACCATCAGGACCGTGCGTCCTGTGGACCGGAGGCCGGCGACCACGGTGGCTTCTGCGTCGGGGTCGAGGCCGGCGGTGGGCTCGTCCAGCAGGAGGACTGGAGCGTCCGTGATGAGAGCGCGGGCCAGGGCGACTCGACGTTGCTGGCCGCCCGACAGGAGCTGGCCTTGCTCTCCCACTGCTTTGTCCAAGGCCAACTCGCCGGCTCCGGCGGTGATCAGTGCCAGGCGGATCTCGTCGTCCGATGCGGACGGTCGGCCCAGCCGCACGTTGTCGGCCACGGTTCCCAGCCGCAGGCCGGGGCGCTGCGGCACCCAGGCAAACTGGCGCCGCCACTCGACCGGGTCGAACTCGTCCGCCGCACTGCCACCAGCCACGACCACACCACGCTCCGGCTCGACAAAACCGAGCAGCACCGCCAGCGCGGTCGACTTCCCAGCACCACTGGGCCCGGTCAGCGCGACCACCTCGCCCGGCCGCAGCTCCAGGTCGAACCCGTCCAGCGCCGGCTCGTCACGCCCCGGGTAGCGCACGGTCACGTCGTACATGTGCAGCGGACTCACCCGCAGGTCAGGCACATCGGTCCGATCCCCTCGCACCGGCAACGGCGTCTCCAGCACCCGGAACACCTCTTCGCTCGCCGCCACCCCGTCAGCACTCGCGTGGAACTGCAGACCGACCTGCCGCAGCGGCAGGTACGCCTCCGGCGCCAGGATCAGCACCATCAACGCCGTCTCCAGCCCGAGCTTCCCGTCGACCAGCCGCAGACCGACGCCCACGGCAACCAACGCCACCGAGATGCTGGCCAGCAACTCCAACGCGAACGACGACAAGAACGCCAGCCGCAGGCTCCCCATCGACGCAGCCCGGTGCTGATCGGTCACCCGGCGTACGGCGGACTCCTGAGCCTTCGCGCGTCCGAACAACTTCAGCGTGGTCAGCCCACCGACCACATCCGCAAAGTGATGCGCCAGCACAGCCAGCGCGTGCTGACGCCGCCGGCTCCGCGCCTGCGTCGCCCAACCGATCAACGCCATGAAGATCGGAATCAACGGCAGCGTGACCAGCACGGTCCCCGCGGCGATCAGATCGCCGGTAGCCATCCAGCCGATCACTCCGGCCGGCACTGTCGATGCCAGGACCAGTTGCGGCAGATACCGAGCGAAGTACGGGTCCAGATCGTCAAGGCCCTTGGTGAGCAGCGTTGTCAACGCACTGCTGCGTTCACCACTCAGCCACACCGGTCCGAGCTTCAGCGAGTGCTCCAGCACCTGTCTCCGCAGCGTCGACTTCACTGAAGCCGCAGCGCGCTGCGCGACCACCTCCTGCGCCCACACCAGCAGCGCCCGCCCCGCAACGACCAGCACCAACCTCCAAGCGACATCAGTGACGGCGCTGCCCCGCAGTACGACGCCTGCTATGCCATGCGCCAGCAGCACTGCCTGTACGACGATCAGCACGCCACTGGCCACACCGATGAGTACCGACGCGGCCAAGAAGACCCGGGCGCCCCGGGCCCTCCGCAGCAGCCGCGGGTCGAGCGGCTTCACGATGCCGCCACCATCACGCGCTTCCGGAAGACCCAGTACGTCCAGCCCTGGTAGAGCATCACCAGCGGCAGGAAGATCGCGGTGATGATCGTCAGCGCCTTCAACGTGTACGCCGAGGACGCTGCTTCGACCGCGGTCAGCGTCGTCCCCGGCTCCAGCGTCGACGGCATCACGTCCGGGAACAGAGCGATGAACAGCGACACTACGGCCAGTCCGATCGCGAACGTCGTACCGATGAACGCCCAGCCCTCGCGGCGCAAGAGGTTCGCCACCAGGCCGCCGGCGAACGCGACCACCGCGGCGATCGTCACGACGACCGAGACAGTATCGCCGCGCAGCACCTGCGCCCAGGCGAGGAAGGCGATCGTCAGCACCGCGGCAACGACCCCGGTGCGCGTGGCCAGCCGGTTGGCGCGGACGCGCAGGTCGTCGGTGGTGCGCAGCGCGAGGAAGATCGCGCCGTGGGTGACGAACACCGCGACGAAGGTCAGCCCGCCGAGCAGCGCGAACGGGTTGAGCAGGGTCCCGAAGCTGCCGACGTACTCGTGATCGGCATCCAGCGGCACACCCCGGACGATGTTGCCGAAGGCAATGCCCCAGAGCAGCGCCGGCAGCAGCGAGCCGATCGTGATCATCCAGTCCATCCGCGCGCGCCAGACCGGCTCGTCGCGCTTGCCGCGGTACTCCAGCGCGACGCCGCGGACGATCAGCCCGACCAGGATCGCGAACAGCGGCAGGTAGAACCCGCTGAACAGCGTCGCGTACCACTCCGGGAACGCGGCGAAGGTCGCCGCGCCGGCCATGATCAGCCAGACCTCGTTGCCGTCCCAGACCGGCCCGATCGTGGTGATCGCGGCCCGCCGCTCGGGCTCGTTGCGGCCGAGCACGCGGAACAGCATCCCGACTCCGAAGTCGAAGCCCTCGAGCACGAAGTACCCGGTCCACAGCATCGCGATCGCGATGAACCACACAGTCGTCAGTTCCATCTCGAACCCCTCAGTACGCGAACGACAGCGGCTTGTCGGGCTGATCCGGCTCGGTCTCGGGTGGATCGTCCGTCCCGGCCAGGCCGCCGCGGATCGTCCGCAGCAGCAGCTTGGTCTCGACCACCGCGAGTACGCCGTACAGCAGGGTGAACCCGACCAGGGAGGTGATCACCTCGCCCCCCGTCGTACCGGGCGACACACCTGATGCCGTGGGCAACAATCCGAACGCCAGCCACGGTTGCCGACCGGTCTCGGTGAAGATCCAGCCGAACGTGTTCGCGGCCAGCGGCAGCAGCGGCAACGGAGCCGCCAGCCAGACCAGCCAGTGACTCGGCGCCCGGCCGCGGCGGGTCACCCACAGCAGCCACAACGCGACCGCCGCGGACGCCATCCCGACCCCGATCATCAACCGGAACGTCCAGTACGTCAGCGGGATGTTCGGCTTGTACGACCCCGGGCCGTACAGCTGCTCGTACGCCTCCTGCAGCGAGTTGATCCCCTTCACCTCGCCACCGAAGTGCCCGGTCGCGAGGAAGGACAGCAGGTCCGGCACCTTGATCGAGAAGATCTCCTTCGACCCGTCCAGCGTGCCGACGGTGAACACCGAGAACGACGCCGGCTTCTCGGTCTCGTACAGCGCCTCGGCCGCGGCCATCTTCATCGGCTGCACCTCGGTCATCACCTTGCCCTGCAGGTCGCCGCTGATCGCGACGCCGACGCTGGCCACGAGCACCACCGAGGCGCCGATCTTCAACGCCGACCGGAACACGTCCTTGTCCACCGAAGGCCGCCGTACCAGGTGCCACAACGCGACGCCGGCGACGAACGCGCCGCCGACCATGAACGCGGCGAAGATCGTGTGCGGGAACGTCACCAGCACGACCTTGTTGGTCAGCACCGCCCACAGATCGGTCAGCTCCGCCCGGCCCCGCTCGGCGTTGTAGCGGAAGCCGACCGGGTTCTGCATCCAGGAGTTGGCCGCGAGGATGAAGTACGCCGACAACTGCGTGCCGAGCACCACCATCCAGATACAGCCCAGGTGCACCAGCCGGGGCAGCCGCTCCCAGCCGAAGATCCACAGGCCGATGAACGTCGACTCGAGGAAGAACGCGAGCAGCCCCTCCAGCGCCAGCGGGGCGCCGAACACGTCCCCGACGAACCGCGAGTAGTCGCTCCAGTTCATCCCGAACTGGAACTCCTGCACCAGGCCGGTGACCACACCCATCGCGATGTTGATCAGGAACAGCTTCCCGTAGAACTTGGTCAGCCGCAGGTACTTCTCCTTCCCGGTCCGGTACCACGCGGTCTGCAGGCCGGCCGTGATCGCGACCAGCGAGATCGTCACCGGCACGAAGAAGAAGTGGTACACGGTGGTGATCGCGAACTGCCACCGCGCCAGATCCAGCGTGTCCATCGGAAGGCCTCCCCAGCCATCTACGACGTTTCGTAGTAGATGTTACCGCGGATCTACTACAACGCGTAGTTATACTGGTCACGTGGCGAGCGAAGACAAGGCACCGAGGCCCCTGGGGGACCTGGAGCGCCTGGTGATGGAGCAGTTGTGGGCCGCGCCGAGGGCGATGACCGTGCGCGAAGTGCATGAGCAACTCGCCGGCACCCGCGAGCTCGCCTACACCACCGTGATGACCGTTCTGGACCGGCTGGCGAAGAAGAAGCTGACCGAGCGCGAGCGCGACGGCAAGGCCTGGCGCTACCGCTCCGCCGCGCCCCGCGAGGAGCTGGCCGCTGACCTGATGCGGGACGCCCTCGACCGCGCCGGCGACCGGCGGGAGGCGCTGGTCCGCTTCGTCGGCCAGGTCTCCGACGAGGAAGCAGCACTGCTGCGCGAGGCCCTGTCCCGGCTGGACGGTCAGGAGCAGACGGGGTGATCGCCCCGGTCCTGCTGGCCGTCCTGGCGCTGGTGCTCACCGGCCCGGCACCGGCCGTGCTGGCTCGCTCCAGCTGGCCCTACCGAGTCCCCCGGGCGGCAGTCATCCTCTGGCAGGCGATCGCGCTGGCCGCCGTACTGGCCGCGCTGGGTGCCGGTATAGCGCTCTCGTACTCGATCGCCGGCGAGCCCGGTAAGCCGAAGTTCGACCCGTCCTCGCCACGGGACCTCGTGGCCGCACTGATCCTCGCGATGACTGCCTCGGTGGTCATCAGGCTGCTCTGGGCTGTCGGGAAAGTCGCAGTCGGTACGCGGGCCCGTCGCAAGCGACACCGCGATCTGGTCGACGTACTGGCCACACCGGACGGGCTGATCCCCGGACTGCGCGTGCTGGCGGAGGAGACGCCGCTTGCGTACTGCCTGCCGGCACTGCGCGGCGCACGGGTCGTCGTGTCGGTCGGTGCACTGGACCGGCTGGACGACAGCGAGCTGACGGCTGTGCTGGCCCATGAGCAGGCGCATCTGCGGGCGCGTCATGACCTGGTGCTGGAGGAGTTCACTGCGCTGCACCATGCCTTCCCGCGGTGGGTGCGCAGCGACGTCGCGCTGGAGCAGGCCCGCACGCTGGTTGAGCTGCTCGCCGACGACGACGCCCGTCGCCGCAACGGCCCGCGCCCGTTGGCCCGCGCACTGGTAGCGCTGGCCGGGTCACCGGCCCCCGAGGCGGCTCTGGCGGCAGCAAAGTCCGCGACAGTACTCCGAGTCGAGCGTCTGGCGAATCCGGCGCCCAACGAGCGAGCGCTGTCCACGCTGACCTACGCCGGGGCAGTGACGCTCCTGGTCCTGCCCACGATCACCATCGCCGCCCCGATCGTGAAGGCGATCCTGGACGCGGTCAGCTAGCCGGCCGGTAACGCACCAGTACGCCACCGTTGGCCCACGGGCGCGCTTCGATCAGCGCCAGCTCAACCGGTGACTCGCCACTGGGGAACGCGCTCTTGCCCGCGCCCAGAAGGATCGGGCAGATGCGCAACTGGACCTCGTCGACCAGTCCGGCGCGCAGTAACGACTGGAACAGCGTGATGCTGCCCCACAGGATGATGTCCTTGCCGGTGTCCTCGACCTTGAGCGCACGCACCGCATCGAGGTCGCGGATCACCAGACCCGGCTCGTAGGAGCCCCACGGCGCACTGTCGAGCCTGGTCGACACGACAACCAGACGCAGCGCGTTCAGCATCGGCGCGACCGGCTGGTCCGCGGAGGCGTCGGTCGGCCAGTAGCTCGCGAACAACCGGTACGTCTCCGCGCCGAGCAGCATCGTGTCGATGCTCTCCAGCAGGTGGAGATTGTCGTCGTCGGCATCGTCGGCATGGTCGGCGATGGAGTCGAAGAACTCCAGTCCCCCGTCAAGTCCGGCGGCGTATCCGTCGAGCGTCACGTACTCCTGGAAGATGAGTCGCCTCATGCTGTGCGACCTTACAGCGCCACTACCCGAAGCGCTTGCCTTCTCCCCTTGCCACAGCGAGCAGCACCAGGCCCGACAGAACCAGCAGAACGACCATCGTCACAACGAATGTCAGCACTTCTCTCCCCGAATCCCCACACCTGCCCCAACACAGGGCCTGACGCTCTCAGCGGGTCAGAAGTTCCCCGAACGCCTTGGCGATTTCGTCGACCGGCGAGGACAGCGAGTGCGGCGTCACCACCACCTCGATCCACGACCAGCCCGGTACGTCGGCCGGCTGCCACGGCGAGCACAATGCCTCGCGGGTCCGCTCCATCCGCTCGACAGCGGCGCGCTCGATCGCGTCCGCGGCGCGCGGTGCGTACAACCGGAACGAGTTGGTGTGCGGCGGCTCCGGGAAGACGCGGAAACCCTCGCTCTGCAAGGCCATCGCGACCTCGACCGCCCGCTGGTGCAGGTCGTCCATCAGTGGCAGCACCGTCCGCAGGCCGTCGCGCGCGGACACGGCGTACGGGAACAGCGAGAAGAGATTGCCGCCCAGCCGCCGCTGCCACCGCCGTACCTCGGCGATCACGTCCTCGGGGCCGGCCAGAGCGGCACCGCTGATCCCGCCCAGCACCTTGTAGAACGACACGTACACGGTCGAGGCGAGCGCAGCGATCTCAGCCAGGCTGTGCTCGAGGTACGGCGTGCTCTCCCACAGCCGCGCCCCGTCCAGGTGCAGCGGTACGCCGCGCTCCGCACAGGACTCGGAGAACACGACCAGCTCATCCCACGTCGGCAGGACATACCCGGCATCGCGCAGCGGCAGCTCCAACGTCACCGCGGCCAACTTGCCCGGGATGGCGGCCAGCTCGTCCGGCCGGGGCTGGCGCGGCTCTGACGTCAGCCGCTCGATCCGCAGGTGATGCACCTCTTCCAGTGCGTTCAGCTCGTGCACCAGGAGGTGAGACAGGCCGTGTACTGCGACCCGGCCCGTACCCGCGCGGTCGGCGTACACGCGGAGCACACTCTGCTGCGCCATGATGCCGGTCGGCAGGAACACCGCCGCCGGTTTGCCGAGCAGCTCGGCCACCTCCTGCTCCAGCGCCGCGACCTCGCCGCCGCTGCCGTACATGTCGACAAGGTCGTCCGTGGCCACCTCCGCAAGCCGCCGCAACCTGTCCGGCGCCGGCACTCGCCGGTTGAACAGCCAGTGCTCGCAGTTGTCCGCCGCGTTCTTCCGGCGCTCCCGCAGGTCCTCGGAGGTAGTAGCCACGGCTCCATCCTCTCGTGTCCCGCAACTACATTCAGATCGTCGCTGTGACTACATGCTTTCCCTGCAGGGTCCTGATCTCCACTGAGTGGACCTGATCGAGCGGCACCAGCACACCGCCGCCGAACGTGCTGCCGTTCTTCGCAGCCTTGTCCGACACCACCCAACTGCCCGCCGTCCACGTCTTACCGGTCCTGTCGGTGACGAGAAGCTGGCACTGGTCTCCGGACTTCAGTCCCGTGACCTGCACCTGCACCCAGCTCCAACCGGTCCGCGGCTCGACGGTAGTAGCCATCTTCGCGCCGGTGGATGTGTCGATGGCGGTGACTTCCTTGTAGCCGGCCGCGGGTTCGGTTGCCTGCGGTGCGGTCGACCGGCCCAGTGCAACACCGCCGCCGAGCGCACCGCCGACCACGACGAGTGCAGCGGCCACCATCAGCCAGCGGGAGCGACTGCGCTTGACGGGGACCGGTAGCGGCGGCTCTGCCGACGACTCGCGGACCTCCCGCAGCGTGCGCTGCAGCAACAGGTCACCACCCTCGGGCGGCCCTTCCAGGAACGCCTCCGGCGGCACCTCACCGAGGAAGTCCTTCATCTCGCTCAGCTCCGCCAGCTCCGCACGGCACTCCGCACAGGTAGCCAGGTGCTCGTCGACATCGGCGGCCTCGCCGGGTTCCAGTGCACCCAGTGCGTAGGCGCCGAGTTGCATACGGTCGTGCTCAGTCATCGGGACACCTCCGCTTCTGATCCGGCCATCACCGCGCGCAGAGCTCGGAGGGCGTAGTACGAACGCGATTTCACGGTACCGGGTGGAACACCCAGCTCCTTGGCAGCCTCTGCCACGGACCTGCCGCGGTAGTAGATCTGCACGAGTACTTCACGATGCTCGGGCGACACCTTGTCCAGGGCATCCATCACGACCATGGTGTTCACCACGGACTCGGAGTGGTCGCCCTGGATCGGCGGCTTGTCCACCACGTCGGCCACCTCGGCCGGACGCACCGCCTTCGCCCGGGCGCGGTCGGTGACGATGTTGCGCGCCACCGTCAGCAGCCAGCCCCGGACCGATCCTCGGCCGGAGGTCAGGTCGGCAGCGTGCTTCCACGCCCGTACCAGCGTCTCCTGTACGACGTCCTCGGCAGCGGCCCGGTCTCCGGTGAGACGGGTCGCGTAGGCGAGCAGACTGCGCCCGTGTTCGGCGTACAGCGTGCGAATCAGCGACTCGGCGTCGTGCGGCCCTGGGGTATCACCCACCGACCGCACGATACCGGGATTCGCCGGTGCCAACACCAGCAGAGGTTCAGTAGCCGTTGCCATTTCCGGAGCCGCTCGGTTGGGTGGTGATCTTCTTGCCGTCCGCGCCGACGACCCACCACACACCGCCGACGGCCTGGCCCTTGGCCTCGCCGGCCTGGCTGTCACTGGCGAACAGGTAGAGCGGCAGTCCGTTGATGGCCAGCTGCTTGGAGCCGTCCGACCGGGTGACCGTACTGACCAGGGACGCGTCGATCCCGGTCAGCTGCGGCGTACCGTCGCCCGCGGCCACCACCGGCCACTTGTCCAGGCAGCCGCCCTCGCAGGTGGATTTGCCCGAAACGTCCTTGTCGAACACGTACACCGTCCGCCCGTTGCCGTCGACAACGACGTTGCCGAGACCGCTGATGTCCGCGGTCGCCAGCTTCGCCCCGGCAGCAGCCGGCTGGCTGGCCGGCGCCGAGCTGCTGGAGCCCGAGCCGGAGGATGAACTGGAATCGTCACCACCGCACGCGGTCAGCCCCGACAGGCCGAGCACGGCTACGCCGACCACTCCGACCAGACTGCTCAGTCGCTTCATCAGGCCCTCCTTGGTTGACCGTTCGTCACTTGTCACACGTGCGGATCCGGGGACCGGTTCAACCGGGAGGGCTATCGTCGCCACTATGAGTCAGGAGATTCCCGCAGCGGTCCAGCGCGCGCTCACCGCGATCGACGAGCAGGACAACGACGCGTTCGTGGCGGCGTTCGCCGCGGACGGCTACGTCAACGACTGGGGCCGGGAGTTCCACGGGCCCGACCAGATCCGCTCCTGGAGCCAGAACGAACTGATCGGCAAGCAGGCCACCTTCACCGGCACAGAGGTCACCGTCGACGGCAACCCGCTGACGATCCTGACCCAGGTAGGCGGGAAGGGCTTCAACGGCCCCTCCCACTTCACCTTCGCCATCAAGGACGAGCAGCTCGCCTCGATGACGATCACCGCCTAGACGGGCTCCGGTTCGCGGATCCGCTGGGAGATGACGGACGAGACGCCGTCGCCGCGCATGGTCACGCCGTACAGCGCGTCGGCGACCTCCATGGTGCGCTTCTGGTGGGTGATGACCAGGAGCTGGCTGTTCTCGCGCAGTTCTTCGTAGATCTCCAGCAGGCGGCCGAGGTTCGTGTCGTCCAGCGCGGCCTCGACCTCGTCGAGGATGTAGAACGGCGACGGACGGGCCTTGAACAGGGCGACCAGGAACGCGACCGCGACCAGGGACCGCTCGCCGCCGGACAGCAGCGACAGCCGCTTGACCTTCTTGCCGGGCGGACGGGCCTCGACGTCGATACCGGTGGCCAGCATGTCGTCGGGGTCGGTCAGGACGAGGCGGCCCTCACCACCCGGGAACAGCCGGCTGAAGACGTGCTCGAACGCGATCTCGACGTCGCGGTACGCCTCGGTGAAGACCTGCTCGACCCGCTCGTCGACCTCCTTGACGATATCCATCAGGTCGCGGCGGGACTTCTTCAGGTCGTCGAGCTGCTCGGACAGGAAGCGGTGCCGCTCCTCCATCGCGTCGAACTCCTCGAGCGCGAGCGGGTTGATCTTGCCGAGCTGGTTGAGCGCCCGCTCGGCCTGCTTCAGCCGCTTCTCGACCTTGGTCCGGTCGAACGGCTCGCCCTCGAGCTCCAGCGTGCCGTCGTCGCCGTCCTTGGGCTGTGTGGGCACTGGCGGCACCAGCTGATCCGGTCCGTACTCCGTGACGAGCGCGTCGACCTCGATCCCGAGCTCGCCCAGCGCCTTCTCGTACAGCTGCTCGAGCCGCATCTTCTGCTCGGCCCGGGCCAGCGCGTCGCGGTGGACGGTGTTCGTCAGCTGCTCCAGCTCGGAGCTCAGGTTCCGCGTCGCGGAGCGCGCCTGTGAGAGCGCCTGCTCCCGGTCGGCCCGCTGCGCCTGGATCGCCGACCGCTCGGCCGCCGCCTGCTGCAGGGAGGACTCGAGCCGGGCCAGCACGTGGCCGGCGGCCAGGTGGACGGCCTGCGCCGCTTCTGCCTGCCGCGCCCGCCGCGCCGCCCGGGCGATCGCCCGTGCCCGCGCCTCGCGCTCCTGGCGGGCAGCGCGCTCCAGCGAGTCGGCCCGTCCGGACAGCGCCCGGGCCCGCTCCTCGGTGGTACGCAGCGCGAGCCGCGCCTCCATCTCGGTCGCACGCCCTGCCTTGGCCGCCTCGGCCAGCCGGTCGCGCTCCGACGTGTCCGGCTCGTCGCCGTCGTCGTCGAACGCCTCGGCGTCCATCAGCCGCTCTTCGAGCTCGGCCAGGCCGGACAGGTTCTTGTCGCGCTCCTCCTCGGCCGCGGCGATCGCCTCGGCCATCCGCTGCGCCTCACCGCGTGAGGCCTTCGCCAGCGACCCGAAGTGCGCCAACTGCTCCGCCACCGCGGCCATCGCCGCGTCGGACTCGTGCAGCCGGGCCAGGGTGATCTCGACGGACTCCTTCTGCCGGGCCCGCTCGTCCTCCAGCCCCTGCAGCTCGAACCGCAGCCGCTCGCTGCGCGCCGTCGCCTCGGTCAGCTTCTCCGCCGCCTCGTCGACCGCGGACTGCACCTCGATCAGGCTCGGCGCCGCATCCGACCCGCCGTACGCGAAATGCGCACCCAGCACGTCGCCGGCACGCGTCGTACACATGATGTCGGGCAGATTGCGCACCAGGGACCGCGCGGCCGGCACGTCGTCCACCACGGCAACCTTGCGGAGCAGCCGTCGCAGCGCGGGGCGGAGCGTCGCCGGGCAGTCCACGACGTCCACGGCGTACGACGCCCCGTAGGGCAGCGCCGGCCACAGGTCGTGGTCGTCCGCGGGAGCGTCCCCGAGCAGCATCCCGGCCCGGCCCAGATCGTGCTGCTTGAGGTGACCGACAGCGTGCAGCGCCGCGTCGGTGTGGGTGACCGCGACTGCGTCGGCGGCCTCGCCCAGGGCGGCCGCGATGGCGGTCTCGTACCCCGCGCGCACGCTCAGCAGCGCGGCGACCGAACCCATCAGGCCGTTGACCTGCTCGGACGCGGCCAGCAGGGCGCCGGCGCCGTCCTTGCGGTTCAGACCCAGCTCCAGCGCCTCCTTGCGCGCGGCCAGACCGGTGCGCTCACGCTCGGCGTCGCGCTCCTCGGCGCGCAGCTTCGCCAGCCGCTCGTCCATCTCGTCGAGCACCGCCTGGGCGGCCTCGAACTGGTCGTCGAGCCCCTTCTCGCCTGCGTCCAGCCCGGCGACCTGGGTCTCCAGCGCGGTGAAATCGTGCTGGGCCTTCGCGGCGCGGACCTCGGCCTCGTTCATGTTGCTGGCCAGACGGCCGATCTCGGACTCGGCGGCGGCCGCGCGGCTCTTCAGCGCGTTCACCTGGCCGGTCAGCCGGGCCAGTCCCTCGCGGCGGTCGGCGGCGGCCCGGATCAGCGCGGAGATCCGGCGCTCCTCCTCGGCCTCCTGCGACTCCAGCTGCTGGCGGCGCTCGACGGACTCCGCGAGCAGCTCGGAGTGCGCCTCGACCTCGGCCTCGATCTGCGCCTCGGTCTCACGGACCCGGGCGGCCTCAAGCTCCAGCTCCTCGGGGTCGCGGCCGGAGCGCGGCCCGTCGTCGGCCTCGTCGTTCAGCGAGCGGATCCGGTCCGCCGCGATCCGCGCCGTACCTTTGACCTTCTCGCCGAAGCCGGACAGCTGATACCAGGTGTCCTGCGCGGCCTGCAGGGCCGGCGCGTCCTCGCGGAGTGCGTCCTCGAGCTCGGCCTCCAGCTCACGGGCCTCCCGCAACTTCGCCTCGGTCTCGGACCGGCGCTCGGTCAGCGCGGCCTCGTCCCGCAGCTCGGCCTCGAGCGCGGACTGGGCCTGGACGATGTCGTCGGCGAGCAGCCTGGCCCGGCCGTCGCGAACCTCCGCCTGGATCGTCACCGCCCGGCGCGCCACCTCCGCCTGGCGCCCGAGCGGCTTCAGCTGGCGGCGGATCTCGGCGATCAGGTCCCCGAGCCGGTGCAGGTTGCCCTCGGTGGCCTCCAGCTTCCGGATCGCCTTTTCCTTGCGCTTGCGGTGCTTCAGGACGCCGGCGGCCTCCTCGACGAATCCGCGCCGGCCCTCGGGCGTGGCGCGCAGGATCGAGTCCAGCTGGCCCTGGCCGACGATGACGTGCATCTCGCGGCCGATACCGGAGTCGCTGAGCAGCTCCTGGACGTCGAGCAGGCGGCAGTTCTGGCCGTTGATCTGGTAGTCGGACCCGCCGTTGCGGAACATCGTCCGGCTGATCGTCACCTCGGCGTACTCGATCGGCAGCGCGCCGTCGGTGTTGTCGATGGTGAGCACCACCTCGGCGCGGCCCAGCGGGGCACGGCCGGAAGTGCCGGCGAAGATGACGTCCTCCATCTTGCCGCCGCGCAGCGACTTCGCGCCCTGCTCACCCATCACCCAGGCCAGCGCGTCGACGACGTTGGACTTGCCGGAGCCGTTCGGCCCGACGATGCAGGTGATGCCTGGTTCGAAGTTCATCGTCGTCGCGGACGCGAACGACTTGAAGCCCCGGAGCGTCATGCTCTTCAGGTACAAGGCGAAGCTCTCCAACCCGTGAAAGGACAGACGATACCGAAAGGAACCGTCGTAACTGCTCGTGCCGCTACCCGGGGGAAGTAGTTCCGCTGTGCAGTCTAGAGGCAGATGCGCGCGAACTTGTGGAGGCCGACCGGCGAGAGGGCCGACTCAGGGCAACAGAAGCTGAACATTCACTGCTTGTATACACAGGCGGCGGAGGCCCGGACGGGGGCCACCGCCGTGGTTGTGCGGACGGTCGAGATGCAATTCTCTGTTGTCGCGGCTAGGGTCCTCAGACCGAAGCGGGGGCGCGCAAAGCCTCGTCGACGGTCAGCAGGCGACCCTCGTGAATCTGTGCGACGAGGTGGTCGTTCTCTGCCTGCAGACGCATCACGTGCGCCTCCAGGTCGGCGACACGCCGGTTGAGCAGACGAACCTGCTCGAGCATGCGCGGGTCAGTGCCTCCAAGATGCCCTAGAAGAGCCTTGGCCATTGTGCTGTCCTCCGGAAGGGTTCTGGCCGGGTGCGCTCCAGGTCCTGGTCATGAAGGAGCGCCGAAAATGTGTGCCGTCTTTCAGGGTGACACCGGCGGGGGCGACGGGTCAACCTGGGCCACATTTATTAACGATACCTCGCTCACCAGCGAACGTGGCGTGGAACCGGCTGACATTTCGGGCACCGGTACGACGAACGGTTCATGAACGGCTCGCGACGGATCGGCCTGCCGTCCCGCGGGCACGGCGATCCCTCCTGTCCGTAGACGTTCAGGCCGCGCTCGAAGTACCCCGATTCCCCGTTGACGTTGACGTACAGCGCGTCGAAGCTGGTGCCACCAACGTTCAGCGCCTCGGCCATCACCTCGTGCGCCTGCTGCAGAATCCCCTGTATCTGCAGGGGTTTCAGCGTTTCGGTTGCCCGGGCGTAGTGCAGCTTCGCCCGCCACAACGCCTCGTCGGCGTAGATGTTGCCGATCCCGCTGACCACGGTCTGATCCAGCAGCGCCCGCTTCAGACCGGTCCGCCGGCGCCGGATCTTCGCCGTCACGGCGGCCGGATCGAACAGAGGATCGAACGGGTCCCGGCCGATGTGGGCGATCTCGGCGGGCAGCTCCGCGCCGCCCTCGGAGTACGACAGACCACCGAACATCCGCTGGTCCACAAAACGGACCTCTCCGAGGTCGTCCGCAAAGCGGAACCGGACCCGGAGATGCGGCTCGTCGGGCGCGCCGACCGGCTGGACCCGGAACTGGCCGCTCATCCCGAGGTGGGTGAGCACGGCGTCGCCGGAGACCAGCGGGAGCCACAGGTACTTCCCGCGGCGGGCCGGCTCGGCGAACACCTGGCCCTTGAGCCGGGCCACGAAGTCGTCCGGCCCGGCGGCGTGGCGCCGTACCGGACGGGGGTGCAGGACTTCGACCGCGTCGATGATCCGGCCGGTGGTGAACTCCGCGAGACCCCGGCGGACGACCTCTACCTCAGGAAGCTCAGGCACTCAGGGCTGCCGCTCAGGGCTGCTGAGAGGGGTCCGTGCTGTCGGGGTGCGCGGCGCGCAGGGCCTTCCAGGCGGTCTCGGCGGCCTGCTGCTCGGCTTCCTTCTTGCTCCGGCCGATGCCGTGACCGTACGTGTCGGAGCCGATCCGGACCCGGGCCTCGAACGTCTTCGCGTGGTCCGGTCCGGACTCGGCGATCACGTACTCCGGGACGCCGACGCTGAGCTGGGCGACCAGCTCCTGCAGCGACGTCTTCCAGTCCAGGCCGGCGCCGAGCCGGGCCGACGACTCCATCAGGTCGTCGAACAGCCGGTGCACCACGCTGCCCGCGGTCTCGAAGCCGCGGTCCAGGTAGACGGCGCCGATCAGCGCCTCGACGCAGTCGGCCAGGATCGACGACTTGTCCCGGCCGCCGGTGGCTTCTTCGCCGCGGCCGAGCCGCAGGTACTTGCCGAGCTTGAGCTCGCGGGCGACACCCGCGAGCGCACGCATGTTGACCACCGCGGCCCGTAGCTTGGCCAGTCGGCCCTCGGACAGGTCCGGGTGGTTCCGGAACAGCGACTCCGTGACGATGACGCCGAGCACGGAGTCCCCGAGGAACTCCAGCCGCTCGTTCGTCGGCAACCCGCCGTTCTCGTACGCGAACGAGCGGTGGGTGAAGGCGTGCTCCAGCAATTCGTCAGCCAGCGATACGCCGAGCCGCTGGTTCAGCTCGGCGTAGAGCCCCGTTTCGTTGGCAGAGTTCACTGGGTTGGTGCCGTTTAGCTCTCGACGACCTGGCGGCGCTCGCCCTTGGCGCCGTACTGGCCGCAGTTGGGGCAAACGGTGTGCTGCAGGTGCTTCGCGCGGCAGGCGGGGTTCACGCAGGTCACCAGCGACGGGGCAGTGGTCTTCCACTGGGCCCGGCGGCTACGGGTGTTGCTGCGCGACATCTTCCGCTTCGGAACGGCCACGGTTATGACTCCTCGGTTCGGCCGGGGGCTGGTGGACCCGGCCGGCTAGCTGACGTTGGTGTTCAGTTGTGGTGCGGTGGTTCATCCTGCTGGAGCAGGCCGCCGAGGGCGGCCCAGCGCGGGTCGACGCCGTCCTCGTGCTGATGGCCGGGCTCGTCCGCCAGGCGCACCCCGCACTCGGGGCACAGACCCGGACAGTCGTCCGTACACAGCGGCTGGAACGGCAGTGCGAGCACCACCTGGTCCCTCAGCACCGGCTCGAGGTCGATCAGATCGCCCTCCATCCGGCTGGCCTCGTCCGGCTCGGCTTCGCTCTCCGGGTAGACGTACAGCTCCTGGACGTCAGCGAGGAACTCGTCCTCGATATCGACCAGGCACCGCGCGCACTCCCCGACCAGACGGCCGCGGGCCGTACCGGTGACGAGCACCCCTTCGACCACCGCTTCCAGTCGTAGATCGAACTGGATCGGGTCGCCTTCGGGGACGCCGATCACGTCGATTCCGAGATCCGCCGGCGCCGGTGCCGTAAAGGTGACTTCGCGTTGGGACCCGGCGCGGCGCGACAGCTCGTGCGTATCGATCACGAGTGGGGACCGCGGGTCCAAGACGCTCAGAGCAGACCTTTCAGGCGTGGGCAGGCAGGAACTCGGTCTCGTCGAGACCGGTGATCTACACTACCAACTCCCCGGCCGCTGGCCCAATTCGGGGTGATCCTAGAACTTGTGCAGTAACCGGGAGTGAACAGCCGGCGTCACGAACGTGCTGACGTCGCCGCCCAGGCGGGCGATCTCCTTGACCCAGCTGGAGGAGATGAAAGCGTTCTCCGGCGCGGTCGGGAAGAAGATCGTATCGACCCCGGTCATCCGCCGGTTCAGCTGGGCCATCTGCAGCTCGTAGTCGTAGTCGGCGGCCGAGCGCAGGCCCTTCACGATGACGCCGGCGCCCTCGGCCCGGCAGTAGTCGACCAGCAGCCCGTCGAAGGTGCCGACCCGCGCGTTCGGGAACGGCGCGACCAGCTCGGTGAGCATCTCGATCCGCTCCTGCGGCTCGAACAGCCGGTTCTTCGACTGGTTCACGCCGGTCGCGACGATCAGCTCGTCGAAGGCGGCGGACGCCCGGGTGACGATGTCGAGGTGCCCCACCGTGGGCGGGTCGAAGGTCCCTGGAAACAGTGCTTTCATTTTCGGCCAGCCTTAGCCATGGCGGTGACCGTACCAAAGGCGGGCCTCGCCGTACTTGCGATCCCGCAGCGCGGCGAACCCCTCCGGCCACTCCCATGGCTCCCGCTTGCCCCGCTCGACGACCACCACCGCGTCGTCGGCGAGCCATCCACCGGCGGCCAGGCTGGTCAGCACGTCCTGCAGCTCGGCGGTCTCCAGCTTGTACGGCGGGTCCGCGAACACAAGATCGAACCGCGCCGGCGCATCACTCGCAGTGATCTTCTCGACCGGGCGTGTCACGAGCTTCGCGCCCGGCAGCCCCACGACCTTGATGTTCGCGGCGATCACGTCGGCGGCCCGCCGGTCCGACTCCACCAGCACCACGTCCGCGGCGCCACGCGACAGCGCCTCCAGCCCGATCGCGCCCGATCCGGCGTACAGGTCGAGCACGGCCAGCCCGTCGAAGCTCCCGAACTCCGACTCCAGCGACGAGAACAACGCCTCCCGCACCCGGTCCGCCGTCGGCCTCGTCCCGCTCCCCGCCGGCACGGTGATCCGCCGCCCACCGGCCGCTCCCCCGACGATCCGGCTCACGTCTTCTCCAGGTACTCGGTGGTCTCGGACTCCAGAGCCGCCCGTACGACGGCCTTGAGCACCGGGTACTCGGCGAGGTCCGCGTCGACCGAGACGATCGAGTTCGCGACGTGGCGGGCGGCGAGGATGATGTCCTCGTCCCGGAGCACGCTCAGCAGCTTCAGACTGGTCCGCCGGCCGGACTGCGCCACGCCGAGCACGTCGCCCTCCCGCCGGGTCTCCAGATCGATCCGGGACAGCTCGAACCCGTCGGTCGTGGACGCGACGGCGTCGAGTCGCCCGTACGAGCGCGATCCCGGCCACAGATCAGTGACGAGCAGGCACAACCCGGGCACCTTGCCCCGCCCGACCCGGCCACGCAGCTGGTGCAGCTGGGAGATGCCGAACCGGTCAGCGTCCATGATCACCATCGTCGAGGCGTTCGGCACGTCGACACCGACCTCGATCACGGTGGTCGCGATCAGTACGTCGATGTCGCCGGCCGCGAACCGGGACATCACCGCGTCCTTCTCGTCGGCGGGCAGCCGCCCGTGCAGGATTTCGACGCGCAGGTCGTACAGGATCTCGCCGAGCGCCTCGGACACCTGCAGGACGGAGATGGGCGGCCGTGCCTGCTGCTTCTTGCCGCCCTTCTCCTCCTCGCCCGCGACGAACTCGCCTTCCTCGTCGCCGGCGTTCTTGACGTCGTCGCCGATCCGCGGGCACACGACGTACACCTGATGACCCTTGCCGACCTCCTCGCGAACCCTGGTCCAGGCGCGTTGCAGCCACTCCGGCTTCTCCTTGGCAGGGACGACCGACGACTGGATCGGTGACCGCCCGGCCGGGAGCTGGGTCAGCGTCGAGACCGCGAGGTCGCCGAACACCGTCATCGCCACGGTCCGCGGGATCGGCGTCGCGGTCATCACCAGCACGTGCGGGGTGTTGTCGCCGGACTTCGCGCTCAACGCGGCCCGCTGCTCGACCCCGAACCGGTGCTGCTCGTCGACCACGACGAGCCCGAGATCGGCGAACTGGACCTTGTCCTCGAGCAGCGCGTGCGTCCCTACGACGATCCCGGCCGCACCGCTGGCCGCGTCGAGCATCGCCGTACGGCGTCCTGCGGCGTTCAGCGAGCCGGTCAGCAGGCCGATCTTGGTGGCATGCTCTGCGCCGCCGAGCATGCCCTGCTCCGCGAGGTCGCCGAGCATCTTGGTGAGCGTCTTGTGGTGCTGGACGGCCAGCACTTCGGTCGGAGCGAGCAGCGCCGCCTGACCCCCGTTGTCGACCACGGACAGCATCGCCCGCAGCGCGACCACGGTCTTGCCGGAGCCGACCTCACCCTGCAGCAGCCGGTGCATGGGGTGCGGCCGGGCCAGGTCGGCGAAGATCTCCTCCCCCACCTCCGCCTGTCCCTCGGTCAGCTCGAACGGCAGCCGCTGGTCGAACTCGTCGAGCAGACCGCCCTCGACCCGCGGCCGCGGTACGGCGTTCAGCGCATCCGTCACCGCTCGGCGCTGGGCCAGGATCGTCTGCATCACCAGTGCTTCCTCGAACCGGAATCGCTGCTGCGCGTCCTGGATGTCCTTCTCGGTATCGGGGAGATGCACCTTCTGCAGGGCTTCGCGCAGGCCGAGCAGCTTCTCGTTGCGCAGGATCAGGTCCGGGACGGGGTCGTCCAGCCGGTCGTCGAGGCTGTCCAGGACGATCTTGACGGACCGCTCGATCGTTGCGGTCGGCAACTTCGCGGTCGCCGGGTAGAGCGGCCGGAACGGCCGGGCCCGGCGCTCGATCTCGGCCTCGGTGAGGTCCTCCTCGTCGAGGATCTCGGTGCCGGGATTCTTCAGCTGCATGGTGTCGCGGAACATCGTCACCTCGCCCCAGAACAGGGCGGAGGTGCCGGGGGTCAGCTTCGTCAGCAGCCAGGGCTGGTTGAAGAAGGCCGCTTCGAGGTCCCTGCGGCCGTCGGTGACGACGACCTTGGTGATCGTCCGCCGCTTGCGGAACTTGTGGACCTCGTCCGGCCTGATCTCGACCTTGCTGTCCAGCGAGCGGGCGGTGACCTTCTTGACCCGCCCGTTGACGGTGGCCTGGTCGCCGACCTCGAGCTCGTCGAACGGGGTCAGCTCGCCCTTCTTCAGGTACCGCCGCGGGTAGTGCCGCAGCAGCTCGCCGACGGTCTCGATCTCGAGCACGTCGGCGAACGTCTTGGCCGTCTTCGCCCCGAGGAAGTCGCGGAGCTTGCGGTCAATGTCGGTCCTCATTCCACCCCGATCAGCAGCGGGTACCTGTCCTGTCCTCCGTCGTACACCACGACGTCGACATCTTTGCGCTGCCGGCGTACGTGCCGCTCCACCGCCTCGGCCAGGGCCGGGTCCGCGTCCCGGCCGGTGACGATCGTCAGCAGCTCGCCTCCGCCGCCGAGCAGCCGGTCGACGACGCCCACCGCGGCCGTCGCCAGGTCCTCGGTGATCAGCGCGAAGTCGCCGTCGACCACGCCGAGCGCGTCGCCGATGCGGCAGCGGCCGGCCATCGTCCAGGCGTCCTTGATCGCGATGGTGACCGCGCCGTGGCGGGTCTGGCCGGCGGCCGCGGACAGGTGGACGACGTCGTCGTCGAAGCTGCGTTCCGGGTCGTGGACGGCGATCGCGGCCAGGCCCTGGACCTGCGCGCGGGTCGGGATCACGGCGACCCGGATCCCGTCCTGGCGGGCGGCGGTGGCGGCGGCCTCGGCGACCGCGATCGAGTCCTGGTCGTTGGGCAGGATCACGATCTCGGGTGCCTGGGACTGCTCGATCGCCTGCAGCAGTTCGCCGGTCGAGCAGCGCCGGCCGGGGCCGCCGCGGATGACCCGGGCGCCCGCCTCGGCGTACAGGTCGGCCAACCCGTCGCCGGCGACGACCGCGATCACGGCGCGGCCCGGGGCGGGTTCGTGGTGGAGCGCCTGGTCGGCGAAGTGGGTGACGCGGATGCGGTGCGGGCGTCCGATGTCGATGCCGTGCTCGATCGCGGCGCCGACGTCGTCGGTGTGGACGTGGACGTTCCAGAGCCCGTCGCCGCCGACCACGACGACCGAGTCGCCGAGAGCGGCCAGGGACTGCCGGAAGTCTCCGACCTTGTCGTCGGGCGCGTCGAGCAGGTACATGACCTCGTACGCCGGTCCGTCCTCGCTCTCAGCGCTCTCGCCTTGCGGTTCGACCCTGGCCGGTACGTCGACTCGCACGTGCTGTCCGGTGAGCACCGACTCCATCGCGCCGAGGATCACCACCAGGCCGGCTCCCCCGGCGTCGACGACGCCCGCGCGCCGCAGTACGTCGAGCTGCTCGGTGGTCCTGGTGAGGGCCTGCCGGGCGGACGCGACGGCGGCCAGGCAGACGTCGGCGAGGGTCTTGCCGTCGTTCGCGGCAGTCATCGCGCCGGTGGCCGCGGCGCGGGCGACGGTCAGCATGGTGCCCTCGACCGGCTGGGCGACCGCTCCGTACGCGGCGTCGGCGGCGTACTTGAGCGCGTCGGCGAAGGCGGCGGCTTCGCTCATCCGCGGGTCCGCGAGCACGCCGCTCGCGCGGTCACTGCGGTCGCCGCGGTTGTTGCGGTCGCTGCGGTCACTGCGATCACTGCGGTCGCGTGGGAGGTTCTCGTCGAGGCGGAGGCCGCAGGCGCGGATGAGCTGGGAGGTGATCACGCCGGAGTTCCCGCGGGCACCGAGCAGGGCGCCGCGGCCGAAGGCCTGGATCGCCTCGGTGAAGGTCAGCTCGCCCTTGGGCAGCGCGTCGCAGGCGGCTTCCCAGGTCAGGTAGAGGTTGGTACCGGTGTCGCCGTCCGGCACCGGGTACACGTTCAGCTCGTCGATCTCGGTCCGGGCCCGCGCCAGCTCCGCCAGCGCCGTCCGCGCCCAGGCCCGCAACACCTCGACCGTCAATTCCTCCACGCCCGGAAGGCTAACGCGTACCGAAGGACAGGTGGTGGTGCCCTCCGGAGCGGATTCGGCCCGCTCGCCACGCGTGCACCGGCGTATACGTAGTCGACTACGTCCTGTCGTTAGGTACGGTTCCGGGGTGAGCGGCGTCCGGAGTGTGTTGTTCTCGTTCGCGTCTGACAGTTACCGGTACGCGGTTCGCGAGATCCGGGAGGCATTTCCGGGTGAGCACCGGTTCGAGCGGCTCGGGGCCGAGGTGGCGCGGCTGGCGGACACCGCGGTCGGTGTCGGGGAGTTCGCGGCGGCGTGTGACGAAGGCCGCATCATGTTCGTCCGGCATCTGACCCGCGAGGTCGCCGGCTATCCACTGGACGACCTGCCGACCGAGTCCGAGCTCGCGACCACGCTGGTCGAGGAGATCCAGGCCAGGTCGGTCGCCGTCCAGGCCTGGATCGACGGCGCCGGCACCGGCGGCTCGTACCGCCGCTTGATCGCCGACGCGCTCGGGACCCGTGGGATCAGCACGGAGCTCGCCGGGCAGGACGTCGTCGTGTCCGGCGTCGCGGCCGGCAAGCAGTTGCTGATCGGTGTGAACCGGCTGGCGGACAGCTTGTCGGACTGGCCCGGCGGGCGGATGCGGTTGGCTCGTGGGGAGGAGCGGGTGTCGCGGTCGGAGTTCAAGCTGGAGGAGGCGATCGCGACCTTCGGGCTGGAGCTGCCGGCGGGCGGGAAGGCGCTCGACCTGGGCGCCTCACCGGGCGGCTGGACGCGCATCCTGCGGCAGCACGGGCAGGAGGTGTGGTCGGTGGACCCGGGTTCGCTGGACCCGCGGCTCCGCGGCGATCGGCGGATCCACCACGAGGCGACGACCGCGGGCCGCTTCTTCGCGGCCAACCGGGTCCGCTTCGACGTGGTGGTCAACGACATGCGGATGGACCAGGTCCTGAGCGCCCGGATGATGCTCGACGCGGCGGCCCATCTCCAACGCGGCGGCCTGGCGATCGTCACGTTGAAGGGCGGCGGCAAGAACCCGCTGGACGGGGCCCGCCACGGCATCGACGTCCTCCGCGAGCAGTACGCCGTACTCCACGCCCGCCAACTCCACCACAACCGCAACGAGATCACCATCATCGCCCACCGCCACTGACCCCACCCCCACCACCCCACCCACCGGCCCCACCCACCGGCCCCACCCACCGGCCCCACCGCCGGCGCGACCGCCGGCGCGACCACCTGCCCCCACCACCTGCGCCGACCACCTGCCCCAACCACCCGGGCCCCACCACCGGGCCCCACCGCCGGCGCCGACCGCTGTTCCAACCAGAGGGGTTATCCCCTCCTGCTGGGGGTTATGCGCTGGTAGACCACCGAAGAACCCCCAACCCGAGTGGATATCCCCTCGAACGCGGCAACGCCGGCGCGAGGCACGGCCGGCGCGAGGCACGGCCGGCGCGAGGCACGGCCGGCGCGAGGCACGGCCGGCGCGAGGCACGGACGGCGCGAGGCACGGACGGCGCGAGGCACGGACGGCGCGAGGCACGGCCGGCGCGAGGTGAGGTGCGGGACGGGCGGGGTCCGGGCGCACGAATAGGCGCCCGGGGCGAACCCGGGCGCCTATCGAAAGGCCCTACACGGAGTAAAGCTGGGGATCAGCCGACGACGCGCTGGACCTTGCCGGCCTTGATGCAGGACGTGCACACCTTCAGCTTGGTCGGGGTGCCCTTGATGAGCGCCCGGACGGGCTGGATGTTGGGGTTGAACCGCCGGGGCGTGCGAGCCTTGACCCGGCGGATCATCGCGCCCTTACCCAAGCGGGCAACGCTGTTGCCGAACGTCGGCTGCTTGCCGCAGACATCGCACTTCTTAGACATGATTCTCCGTGTTCAGGGTCGTGACACCGACAGACCATGTTACATGGGTGTCAGCGAGCCACCAATTCGGCTTCAGGACGTGAGGTAGGCCACTTCGTCCTCGGTCAACGACACCGACAAACCTGGTGTCGAGGTGCGGGTTTCGCTGACGTGCCGCGGCCCGATCAGCGGAAATACAGGATACGGCTGGTGCAGCAGCCACGCCAAAGCGATGGCGGTCGGCTCGACGCCCTTGGCCTTCGCCAGCTCCCGCGCGCGGTCCAGCCGGCGGAAGTTCTCGTCGGAGTAGAAGCAGCGCACGAGCTCGGCGTCCGAGGTGTCTTCCGGCTTGGCCCGGCCGGTGAAGAATCCGCGGGCCTGGCTCGACCACGGGAACAGCGCGACCTGCCGCTCCCGCAGCCACGCCTGCGATTCGTCGTCGGACACGTGCCGGCAGCCGGCCCACGGTACGTCGTACGCGCGGGCGAGGCTGAGGTGGTTGCTGAGCAGCGTGAACGGCTGCTTGCTGTTCGCCTCGGCGTACGCGTTGGCCTCGTCGAAGCGTCCCAGCGACCAGTTGGAGCCGCCGAACGCCTTGATCCGGCCGGCTTTGAAGTGCTCGTCCAGCACGTCGACGAATTCGGAGACCGGGATCTCCTCGTTGTCGCGGTGCATCAGGTACAGGTCGACGTGGTCGGTCTGCAGCCGCTCGAGGCTCTCGTGCAGCTGGCGGGTGATCGACTCGGGGTCGCAGTGCGGCGTGTGCGCGCCCTTGCCGATGACAACGACCTCGTCCCGGTTGCCGCGGGACTTCATCCACTGCCCGAGCAGCTTCTCGCCGCGTCCGCCGCCGTAGATGTACGCCGTGTCGAACGTCGTACCGCCGCGCTCGACGAAGTCGTCGAAGATCACCGCGGCGTGCGGCAGCGTCTGCTGATTGTCGACGCCCATGACGAGCCGGGACACCTGCTTATCCAGCCCGGGCACCTTCCCGTACGTCATCGGGGCGTCGTCGCGCCGGGTGAGGGGCCGCCCGGTCGCGGTCGGGACCGTCGCGTCGTCCCGCTCGCTCGCGTACTGCTGCCCGATCGCGGCCCGCCACTGGTCCTGGACGGTGAGGTTGCCGATCGTGTCGGCCCAGCTCATCTCCGGGGCTTGCTTGGCGCCGGACTGGATCGCCGCCTGCACCGCCTCGGCCTCGGCGGTGTAGATGAGGGCCGGCTCGGCGGAGATGTCCCGCGGCTCCTCCCCTACCTTGTGCAGGGTGACGTGGCTGGGCTTGCCGTCGCCGCCGAACCACGGGTCCTCGACGACGAGGTATCCCTCGCTGCCGAAGATCCGGACCTGGTTCTGGTCGGACAGGCGTACGCCGGTGCTGACCTGCGCGGTGACGCCGCCGTCGAAGAACAGCGTCGCGACGGTCCATTCGTCGACGCCGGTCTCGCCGACGTGTCCGACAGCGCTGACCGCGGCCGGGTCGGCGAACGGCTGTCCGGCGGCGATGCCGGCGATCAGCCGCGCGTACGAGACCGGGTAGCCGCCGACGTCGAGGATGCCGCCGCCGGCCAGTTCGTCGGCGAAGATCCGCGACTCGGGCCGGAAGCCGGCGGCGAACGCGAAGGTGGCCTGGATCTGGTGGACCGTGCCGATCTCGCCGTCGCGGACCAGCTGGGTGACCAGCTTGGTCTGCGGCAGGCACCGGTACATGTACGCCTCCATCAGGAAGACGTCGTTGCGGACCGCGGCCTCGATCATCGCCTCGGACCAGGCCCGGTTGATCGCGAGCGGTTTCTCGCACAGCACGTGCTTGCCGGCCTCGGCGGTCTTGATCGCCCACTCGACGTGCATCGGGTGCGGGGTGGCGATGTAGACCGCGTCGACGGTGTCGTCGGCCAGCAGATCGTCGTACGAGCCGTGCCGGTGCGCGATGTCCCACTTGTCGGCGAAGGCGTTCGCCGAGTCGAGGGAGCGGCTGCCGACGGCGACGACCTCGTTGGTCTTCGACGTCGGCACCTGGCTGGCGAACCGGGAAGCGATGTTGCCGGTGCCGAGGATGCCCCAGCGGAGCGTGTGGTCAGTCAAAAGAGATCCCGTTGTTTGTTTGTGGTTTCAGGTCAGAACTTCATGGCGCCTGCCGCGAGATCGGCGATGAAGGAGCGCGCGCCGATCAGGAAGACGCCGATCAGGGGGATGACGCTCATCAGGGCGCCGGCCATCACCATCGAGTAGTCGGTGCCGTAGATGCCGTTCAGCTGGTCGAGGGCGACCTGCAGGGTGAGGCGGTTCGGATCCGTCATCACGATCAGCGGCCAGAGGTAATCGTTCCAGACGTTGATGAACGTGAAAATGCCGAGGAAGGCGAGCCCGGGCCGCAGGACCGGCAGGCCGACGGTGAGGTACTGCCGGAAGAATCCCGCGCCGTCGACCTTGGCGGCGGAGATGAGTTCGTCGGGGATCGCGCCCTTGGCGTACTGGCGCATCCAGAAGATCCCGAACGCGTTCGCGGCGCCGGGGATGATGAGCGCTTTCAGCGACCCGATCCAGCCGAACTCGGCGAGCGTGACGAACTGCGGCACGAGCGACAGCTGGGTCGGGATCATGAAGGTCGCGAGCAGGATCGCGAACAGCACGTTCCGCCCGGGGAAGTCGTACTTCGCGAACGCGAACGCGGCGAGCGAGTCGAAGAACAGCACCAGCACGGTGACGCCGAGCGAGGCGATCAGCGTGAGCAGCATCGAGCCGAAGAAGTCGATGTTGTCGAGCACCTTGCCCATGTTCTCGAACAGGTGCGACCCGATCAGGAGCTTGGGCGGGTAGGTGAAGATGTCCGGCGTGGTGTTGGAGGCCATCACCACCATCCAGTAGAAGGGGAACAGCGAGACCAGGACGCCGAGCATCAGCACGACGTGACCGATGGCGGTGCGAATGCGCTCAACGGACATCTGCGGCCTCCCTCTTGGCATTCTGGGCTGCGATCTTGCGTTCCACCCGCCGAGCGGCGCGTCGGGTCAGGCGTTCGTCGTCGTTGCCGCCGATCAGCCGCCAGTTGATGATGCTGAACAGCACGATCAGGATGAACAGGGCCCAGCCGATCGCGGCGCCGTACCCGAACTGGTTCTTGATGAACGCCGACTGGTACAGGTACGAGACGATCGTGAGGCCGGCGTCGCCGGGGCCGCCGATACTGCTGGTATCACCGAACAGCACGCGGGACTCGGTGAAGATCTGCAGTCCGCCGATGGTCGAGGTGACCGCGGTGAACAGGATGACCGGGCGCATCATCGGCACGGTGATCCGCCAGAACGTCTGCCGCGGACTCGCACCGTCCACCTTCGCGGCCTCGTACACGTCGGCCGAGATCGCCTGGAGTCCGGCGAGGTAGATGATCGCGTTGTAACCGACCCAGCGCCAGGTGACGATCGTCGCGATCGCGATCTTGATGCCCCACGGAGAGGTCAGCCATGCGACCTGGCCGACTCCGATCGACTGCAGGAAGGCGTTCAGCAGACCGAAGTTGTTGCTGAAGATCGAGCCGAACACGAGGGTGATCGCGACCACCGACGTGACGTTCGGGATGAAGTACGCGATCCGGTAGAAGGTGCGGAGCCGGGTCGCATTGTGCAGCGCGTTGGCGATGACCAGCGCGAGCAGCAGCATCGGCACGGTGGACAGCACCCAGATGATCAGGGTGTTGCCGATCGTCTTCCAGAACGTGGCGTCGGTGAGCAGGTAGTGGTACTGCTCCAGCCCGACCCACTTCATCTGGCCGATGCCGTCCCAGGAGTGGAACGAGATCCAGATCGAGAACAGCACCGGGAACGCGCCGAAGATCGCGAACAAGATGAAGAACGGCGAGACCGCGGCGTACTGCGGCAGTGCCTGCTTGTACTTGTTCGGCGGCTTCTCGCTCGGGTCGGTGGCCGCCGTGACCGCTGTGACGGACTTGGTGGTGACAGCCATGTCAGATCGCCCCCGCTCGGGTGAGTTCGCGCTGCACCTGGCGCTGGGCGTCGGCCCAGGCCTGGTCGGGGTCCTTGCCGGCCGCCTCGACGTTCACGAGCTCGGCGCTGATGGGCGTGTCGATGATCGAGTCGTACGGCGAGAAGAACGCGCCCGGGTACTTCTTCGCGGACTCCGCGAACACGTCGACGATCTGCTGACCGCCGAAGAACGGGTCGGGCGCTGTCAGCGTCTTATCCGTGTACGTCGCGGGAGTGGACGGGAACAGCACCGGGTCGAGGAACGCCTGCGCCTGGTTCTTCGCCGACTCCAGCCAGCTGATGAACGCGAACGCGGCCTTCGGGTTCTTGCAGTACTTCGTGATCGCCAGGAAGGAGCCGCCCCGGTTGCCGGCGCCACCAGGAGCCGCCGTCACCCGCCAGAGTCCCTTGGTCTTCGGGGCCGCGTTCTTGGGCCCGAGCTGCGCCCACCAGACGGCCGCGTTGTATGCGACGAGCTTGCCGTTGGTGACGACGGCGTTCTTGTCGGTGGAGTTCTGCGCGTTGGCCGACAGCCCTTCCTTCACCACTCGGACCGCTAGGTCGAAGGCCTGCCGGACGTGGTCCTGGTCGCCGATGTACTGCCCGTCGGCGGTCATGTAGCGCTTGGACTGCTGCGCCATCCGATAGCTGTAGATGCCGGTGATGTTGTCGGTGATCGACGAGCCGGGCACGGCCTGCTTGAGCTTCTTGCCGAACGCGATGTAGGTGTCCCAGTCAGGCGCCAGCTCCGCGACGGCTGCCGGGTCGATGTCGACTCCGGCCTTCTGGAGGATGTCGGTCCGGTAGAACAGCGCGGTCGGGCCGGTGTCCATCGGGTAGGCCATCATCTTGCCCGTCTGGGTGATGCCCAGCTTCCACTTCCAGGGCAGGAAGTCCTTCTCGAGATCCTTGGCGCCGAGGTCGTTGAGGTCGTGGAACTGGTCGGCGTTGGGGAAGTACGTCGCGACGTCGTCGTTGATCGCGACGATGTCCGGGACGAGCGACTTCCCGGCCAGGGCGGTCAGCACCTTGGTCTTGTAGTTGGAGCCGATCCGGGTCATCGCCAGCTTCATGCCGTCGTACCCCGGGATCGACTTCTCCGCCTGACCGATCAGGCCGTCGTTGACGGACCCGACCCAGGTCCACATGCTGAGCTCGTTCGATCCGCCCAGTGAGCTGCGGGAGCCGCAGCCGGTGAGTCCCGCGGCGGCAGCGGCTGCGGAGCCGCTCGCTGCGAGGAAGTGCCTTCTGCTCAAGGTCATAGCCTCACCTGGCGCTTTCTGTTGGATTTCGCCGGAAGGTGTCCAGATATGTTTACGTTGCCATTAGGTAAGCGCATACCGACTGAACCGGTCAAGGCTCCGATGACAAGATTGGTCTCATGATGATGCGAGCCGTCACCGCCGTCCTGTTCGACGCCGACGGGGTGCTCCAACGCCCCAGCTCCGATTGGTGGGCGCGGTTGAGCTCGCTCGTCCCCGCTGACGGGGAGGCGTTCGTCGCGGACCTCATGGCCGCGGAGAAGCCGTCGCTGGTCGGGAAGGGCGACTTCCGGGACGCGGTGGCCGACGTACTGCGCCGGTGGAACTCGCCTGCGTCCGTCGAGGAGGCGGTCGAGCCGTGGAGCTGGTTCATGGCGGAGCCTGAGGTCGTTTCGTTGATCGGGTCGCTGCGGTCTGCCGGTGTCGGGTGCCACCTGGCGACCAACCAGCACGCGTACCGGCGGGCGATCATGCAGGACGAGCGCGGGTACGGCGAATGGTTCGACCGCACGTTCTACTCGTGCGATCTCGGCCTGGCCAAGCCGGATCCGGCGTACTTCCGGGCGATCCTGGGCTCGTTGGGGGTGCCCGCTTCGTCGGTGTTGTTCATCGACGACAACGTAGCCAATGTCGAGGGGGCGTTGAGCGTTGGACTGCGGGCGGAGCATTACGACCTTTCGGCCGGCGTGCCGGCGCTCGCTTCGCTGCTTCGGCGTTATGAGCTGCCGATTCCGGGCTGAGGTCTTGTGATGGGGTAACGACTGTGGCATCGTCGCCGGTCAGTTGACAACGTAGGACATCCACCAGCCGCTCCCTGGAGGCCGCTCATGTCCGATCGCTTCTCACTCTCTCGTCGGCGCCTTCTCGGCCTCACCGCCGGCCTCGGTCTCACCGCGGCCGTTTTGCCGTCCCTCGCCTTCGGCTCTTCAGTTGCGTCGGCGTACCCGAAAGGCCAGCGGCCACGGATGCTGAACGTCCTGACCGAGGACTCACTCTCGTCCGCTGAGCGGACGCTCGCGACGACGCTGCAGGGTCTGATGGCGCGACGCGGCGGCGAATCCCTGTACCTGAACCTGCCCACTCTCGGCTACCAGCACTGGCTCGACGGCCTCGTCTGGCAGTACGGCGTCCGGGTGCGGACCGAAGACCTGTGGAAAACCGTCGGGCGGTCCGGCGTACGCGGATATGTTCTCTTCCGTACAGGCACTCCGTCGGTCAACGTCGCGACCACGCTCGCCGGCGTGACGGGTGCAGTGGCAATCGAGGAAAGCTTGGAGGCACTCGCGATCCAGCACGGATTGCGCAAAGTCCTGGATGTGCGGGACAAGGACGACCGCTGGGTGTTCGACACGTACTGGCCCCGGCTGCGGCACGACGTCGCGGTCGAGCAGCGCGCCGACTTCCCGGAGCGGCTCCGGGACTACGTCACGATGGCGGGGACGCTCGCCTTCTTCGACGGCAACTCGGACTTCCGCGCCGAGGTGGTCGACGCACTCACCGACGACGGCACAGTCATCGGCTGGGGCGACGCATCGAACGGCGAAGACGCATTCATCGGGGTCAACTCGAGCACGGGCGTAAAAGCCCTGCCCGCCGACCACGCACGCAACCTGTCCGTGCTCTCAGGAATCCAAGAGGACCACCTGACCCAACGAGGCCGCGCGTACGACCCCGCCCTGCGCCCAGCGACGTCCACCGCTCAACCGACAAACGGCACACAGAGCGGAGGGGGTGGGGGGAGGGCCCTCGAACCAGCCCCGGACCCCAACGCCCACTACGTCAGCTTCCTGATCACCGACGGCGACAACATCCAATGGGCGCTCGGCGATTTCCCGACCGACCCACGCTGGTTCGGCAGCCCGCGCCGCGGCGAGGTCGACCTCGGCTGGGGCATCTCACCTTCACTGATCGACCTGGCGCCATCGGTCATGCGCTGGTTCTACGAACAGTCCGAGAAGGACCGCTGGGTCGTCGGCCCATCCGGCGGCGGCTACATGTACCCGAGCCGCTACCCCACCGCAGCCCTCGAGAAGCACACCGCCTCACTGGCGAAGGCAATGGGCCGAGCAGACCTCTCAGTTGCCCAGATCATCGATTTCGACGCCTTCGAGAACACCACCCTCTGGTCCTCGTACCTCAAGCGCCGCGAGATCGACGGCCTGATCTACCTCGAGTACTCCCGGTACGACGGCCTGAAGGGCAAGGTCGTCTGGTCCGAAGGCAAGCCCGTCATCTCGGCACGAACGATGCTCTGGGACGGCCTGGACGGCGCCGACGAGGCCTCCGTCACCGCCGAACTGAACGCCGCGACCCGCAACCCGCACTCCACCGCCGGCTACTCGATCGTGGTCTGGCACGCCTGGAGCAAGTCGGTAGACAACGTGCTGTCCGTCGTCAACAACCTCGCCCCGCACGTCAAGGTCATCCCGCCGGACACCCTGGTCCGGATGGTTGGCAAGTACGCCAAGCCATAAAGTTGCCTACAGCAACTGTATGGGTGTCGTCCACAGGCTCAAATCTGTGGATAACCGAATCCCCTTGAAATAAAGGGCTTTCGCGTTTGAGAACTGTCGGTGGCCGTGTCTACAGTCATGGGCATGGAACAGTTGGGCGAGCGACCGGCATGGTCGATGAGCGGCGCAGAGGTGCTGTCGACTCTCGACCAGCTGGACGCTGCCCTCGCCCGCCAGGAGACGTATCGCCTCCAGCTGATCGCCAGGATGGACGTCCTCGGCCACGCGCAGGAGATCGGTGCACACAACACCGCCCAACTGCTCGAGTTCCGCTACCGCCTGGACCGCTCCCGAGCCCTCCGCGACGTACGCCTGGCCCGTCTCCTGTCTAAGTACGACGCGGTGTCGACGGCCCTGCCCGATCCCCACGACGACCCCACGGACGGTGATGTCGCGACCGAGGACGAATCGGCAGAGGTCGTACTGCGTCCCGCGCAGGCCGAGGCAATCGTCTCAGCGCTCGAACAGGTCCCGTCCACGGTCCCAGCCGAGGATCTCGCCGTCGCCGAACGCGAACTGGTCGGACTTGGCCGCCACCTCTCCCCGTTCGAGTTGCGCCGAGCTGGTCAGCGAGTGCGAGATGTCCTCGACGCCGACGGCCCCGAACCAGAAGAGCACAAAGCCTTCGCCCGCGAAACGCTGACGATGTCCACCGCGGACCGAGGCGTGAAGTTCCGCGGCTACCTCGCCAACGAAAACGCCGAACTCCTCCGCTCCCTCATCCACGCCGGCGCCCGCCCCCACAAAACCGCCGACGGCGAACCCGACCCCCGCTCCCGCGAAAAGCGCCAAGCCGACGCCCTGACCACCACCCTCACCATCGCCGCCACGGCCCTAGACGCAGGCGCCCCCACCCCACGCACACCCCGCCCCCAATCCAGCACCCCATCACCATCCCCAGACCACTCCCCGCCCCCGCCCCACACAACCGACCCAACCGACCCAACCGACACGGGCACCACATCACCACCCCCGCCGAGATCACCGAGTCAGCCACCCACAACCGAGACAGCCAGCGCTGCCGCCAATTCGCCAGTGCCGTCCCAACCCCCACCGCCGCCCCACACGACCAGTCCGACCGCCGAAGCCACCACACCCAGCTCACCCGCTACCCGCACCACGACCGGCCTGACCGGCCTGACCGCCACGACCGGCGCGACCGGAACGACCGGCGGCAGCGGCAGCATGCCCGGCCCGAACAGAGCGAGCGGTGAGAGCCCCGCGACCAGCACGAGCCCTGCAAACGGCACGAGCATCAGCAGCCGTTCGAACGGCACCGCCAGCACCGGCCCCACGAACGGCGCAGGCATCGCGCACGGCGCGAGCAGGGAGGCACCTCAAGGTCCCGGCATGCGCGTGGCCGGCCGCGGAGGCGCGACAGGCGGCGTCGACCGGGGAACTGATGGAGCCAGCGACGTGCCCGGCTTCGGGGCGAAGGCGAACATCACCGTCACGATTGACCTACAGGACCTGAAGTCCGCAGCCGCCGACGCAATCGGCGACACGGTCTACGGCGACGGCTTGTCAGCGGCGGCGATCCGCCGTCTCGCCTGCGACGCCAAGATCATCCCGCTCGTCCTCGGCACAAACTCCGAACCCCTCGACGTCGGCCGCGCCGAACGCCTCGTCACCCGCGCCATGCGCCGCGCCCTCAACACCCGCGACAAAGGCTGCGTCGTCTGCGGCGCCCCACCCATCCAATGCGACGCCCACCACCTGACCTCCTGGATCGACGGCGGCGAAACCAAGATCTCCAACCTCGTACTGCTCTGCCGCAGACACCACATTGACCTACACGCCGGCGACTGGACCATCACCATCACCAACGGCCAAGTCCACGTAGCCCGCCCCACCTGGGCCGACCCTCCACGCCACAACCCGACTACCCTCAATACCCCCAACGCGCCGGGATCCCATGCCACGCGCAACTCGTCCACGTCCGACAGACCGCCCGCCAACACGTCACCACATCACAACCACCCCGACCACGGCCCAGCCCACGCCTTCGCCGACCACTCCCCCACCAAACGCCCAACACACGCCGTCGCCCCCACCGCCGCACCACACAGCCGCCCACCGACACCGCGTGCACCCGCCAACCACCCGCCTTCAGGGCAAGCACCAAACAACCGCACACCGGCCGAACGGCCGAAGGACACCCGCACACGCACAGCGCGGGTAACACCCAAGCGCATGCCCATGGCGCAGGCGGCCGAAAACCGCACGCCCATCGAACAGACGCCAGGCAGCGGTGCGCGCGACAAGCACCCGGCAGACCGTCGAACGCAGGTCGAGCAGGCGACAGAGGACCACGCCCGCGCAGGACAGCCGACCGGCCAGCGCGTAGCCGCAACGCAGCCGTCGCGCCAGGCCTCACCTACGCACCAGCCACAAGCCGACTGCGAGTCGAGCAACCAGGGGTCGAGCCAGGACGACCCAGCCGATCACAACCCGTACGACGGCTTGGACGAGCACGAGGACCACGATCACGGCTCGTACGACCACGGATCGACCGACTCCGAATCGCACGACCGCCAGCCGGACGACGACAGGTCGGCCGGCCACGGCCTGTACGACGGATCGGACCACCACGAGGACCACGATCACGGCTCGTACGACAGCGGGTCGACTGACTCCGAATCAGACGACCGCCGACTGGACCGCAACCAGTCCGCCGGCGACAGCCCGTATGACGGACCGGACCACCACGAGGACCACGATCACGGCTCGTACGACCGCGGCTCGGCCGACTCCGAACCAGACGACCGCCGACTGGACGACCACTGGCCAGCCGACCGCGGCCTGGATGACGGGTCAGACGACCAGGGCGACCACGATCGCGCCGCTTATGACCGTGGGGCGACCGGCTGTGGGGCGGACGACCGTGGGCCGACCGGCTGCGGAGCGGACGACCGTGGGTCAGTTGGGCGGCGTTCTGCGGCTCGGGCTGCGGTGGCTTCGGTGGTTCGGCGGTCTGGGCTTGGGCGTGAGCTGGTTCGGCGGGTGCGGGCGGCCGGGGGCAGTGCTGGGGAGCCGAATGCCTCGTTCCGCGAGGCGGCGTACCAGGCGATCTGGGGTGAGACCACAACGCCGGAGGCCGACCATCTCACGGCCCCGGCGCACATCTCGATCATTGCTCCCCGCCCCGAGCACCCGCCCGAGTCAGACCCCGATCCGTCAGCGAAGCCGGCGGCCACTCGCGTGCCGGCAGGCTCCGACCGTTCGCCGTAGCTGGTTGCCCATAGCAACTCGTCCGCCGGAGTCCGCAGCGGTCTGACTTCACAAACCAGACGCTGGTTGGTGAGTGCTCCTTCTCAGGGTGCCACTCGACCAGGCGGTCGACAGCGCGTCATCCGGCGGCAGGAATCCAGCTCGTGGGCACGACACACGAACTGCCGCCACGAGACGAGACCGAGGTACGCGCGTTGCTCGCCCACGGAGTCAATCGACCACCACCCCACGAACCCACCGCTCATCGATCGGCTCACCGGCTGCTACTACACACCTGGCCCCGAGCCATCGTCTGGCTCCTGGCCCACCGTCACCACCTGGACTATGAGCGCAGCAGCGCTGCCCAGATTGGCTTCCCCGACGAGGCCCTGGCTTGCGGTGGCATTGAGAAGCAGGGGCGGGACTCGCAGGGGAGCGCTGGCCCCATCCCCCAAGCCGCCCACCGCAAGCTTCGGGATCGTCGACGAGTTCGGCTTGGGCCTGGCGGACGCGCCACCAACCTGGCCGCGCTCGCCCACTGGCCAGATCGGCAACAGACGTACCTCACGGCGTCAGCGACGTGCAGAAGGAGCGGCTCAGGTGCGTGGGACTTTGAGTTTGTCCCAGGTTTCTTGGCCTGGGATTCCGTCGGCGTCGCTGCCGGATTGGGCGACCGAGCCGTGGAAGCCGAGTTTCTGCTGCCAGCCCGAGTAGGACTTGAGATCCCCGGTCCCCCAGACGCCCTTGTTTGTCTGGGTTTCGTATCGGTTGCACCCAACAGCGACGAGCCGCGCGTGCATCGCCGCGATGGTCGGGCTCTTGCGTCCCATCACGAAGAACGACTTGCCGGGGAACGTGACGAACCCGGTGCGCGGTCCGGCCGAGTGCACGTACGACGGACGGCCGTACCCGGCGATCACCGTCGGACCGTCGCGTGTGGCGGTCGCACTTGTCGTCGAAGTTGCCCTCGATCGTGTAGATGTTCGAGCCGCTGACACCCGTCACGATGCCGACGTGGTCGATCTTCGACTTGACGTCGGTGCCGCCCCAGTCGAAGAACACGATGTCACCACGCTGGATGCCGGCGACGTCCTTGTGCCATTGACTGTGGGTCTTGAACGCGTGGGCGGTCGTGAGGACGTAGAAGCCCCCGTACGTCACGGCGTCCTGGTTGCCCGAATGCCATGCCCAGTACGTGATCGAGGCATCGCACCACGGGAAGTTGCCGCTGAAGGCCGAGCCGTTCTTGTCGCGGTACCACTTCTGGATCTTGTTCGGCTCGGTGAGGCCGAGGTCGAGCTCGGCCTGATTGACCATGTCCTCGACGCCGCTCATGCCGGCGCTCCCGCTGTACTCCGGCGCGTCAGCGGGCGGACGGCCGTACCCGCCGCACGTCGTCCTTGGTCACAGCTCCCGCTCAAGACGTTCTAAGCCCCCAGCCTTGATCTGTTCATCATGCTCCGGCCCACGGTGTTCGTCCACGGGCCGGAGCATGATCAAAGCGCTAGCTCAAGCGCTTCATCGACGGGCGGAGCTAGAGCTCGCGGAAGTACACCGCCACCGGGAGCTTCACGCAGCCGAGGCTCTCGTAGAACGCCCGGGCCGGGGCGTGGAAGTCGTCGCCGCCGGTGCCGATCTCGACGTACTCCGCTCCCTCGGCGCGCATCGCCTCGAATGCGTGCTCGCAGAGCGCGGTACCGGCGTTCGATCGACGGCACTGCGACGAGACCGCCAGCAGTTCGACTGTGCCTTTGGAGCGGGCCGGTTCGATGTTCCAAGCGATATACCCGAGGAGTACGCCGTTGTCCTCGGCGACTGCGACGTACTTGTGCTGGGCCGGGTCGTGCAGGCCGGCGACCTGCGTGCGGTAGTCGTCCCGCCAGTTACCGTGCTGGTGAGTGAAGATCAGTTCGCCAACGAGCGGCCGGAACGAGTCTTCGAAGAACGGACCGAAGGTGTCGATGGTCAGGTCGATGAGTCGAGCCAGGTCAGCGTCGACGTACGGGCGAAGGTGCATGGAGCGTGCCTCTCACAGAGAAGGTGGTATCCGGGCAGGCGTCACCGGCACGCCGCGCGGGTCGCGGCGGCGGGCCGGTGTCAGTGCCGAGTACGCCCGGCGGCGAAGCACTCCATGCGAGGGATCTTATCGGCCGGCCAGCGGGAGGCTGACGGGGACGGTGTAGATCTTGCCGGTGCGGGGGCCGTTCTTCAGCCGGTCGAGGTTGTCGGTGATGCTGTCGTCCGCCCGCCATTCCGCGGTCAGAATGCAGAGCGTCGGGCCGTCGAAGTCGGCCAGCGTCAGCGCGAACGGCGCGCGGTACTCGGGCAGGTCGATGTGCTGCAGGATCTCTCCACCCTCAGCGACGCGGACGACTGCCTCGTCGCCGGTCTGCGCCCAGATCATGCCCTCGGCGTCGAGGCAGATACCGTCCGGGCCGAGGTTCTCCGCGAACACTCGGCGGTTGGACAACCCGCCGTCAGGCTCGACGTCGAACGCGGTCAGCCGGCCGGCGAAAGACTCCGAGATCACCAGGGTCCGGCCGTCGGGGGTGAGGATCATGCCGTTCGGGAACTGGATCTCGTCGGCCACCTGGCGGACCTGACCGTCCGGCGTGACCAGCTTGATGTAGCCGGGTTTCGGCGCCTCGCCGCCGGCGAAGTTGAAGTCGGCGCCGTTGAGATAGATGTTGCCCTGCGCATCGAGCACGATCTCGTTCGCCTTCTGCTCGGCCAGTACCGTGACCGACCCGTCCGGCTCGTACCGTCGCAATTTCTCGCCAGTGGTCAGCATGCGGCCGTCCGGCAGCCACTCGATGGACCAGCCCATCAGCTGTTCGACGGGCACCGCGAAGTACTCCGCCTTGCCTTCGGCGTCGACGGCCACCACCTGCTGCTCGATCCAGTTGCAGAACCAGAGCCGCCCGTCGTGCCAGCGGGCCGACTCGGGCATGCCCAGGCCGTCCAGCAGAATCGTCGGTTCGGACATCACGCCACCTCATTCGTTGATTCGGGCTGTTTCACCCCCTACACGAACGAGGTCCGGGCAGATCGACGGCTCAGCAGAAAAAGTACGGCGATCAGCGGAAGCGTCACCAGGTACGCCGTACGCAGATCGACGGCCCGTGCGAGTACGGCGAGGACCGCGGGCGCGAGCAGGATCGCCGTGCCGGAGGCGAGCGCACCGATCGCGGACAGGCGGGCCGAGCTGAGGCCGGGTGTCGCGACGAGGGAGGCGAGGGTGACGGGATAGAGCGGCGCGACGCCGAGACCGGCGACCACCAGGCCGAGGGCGACCATCGCCGGGGAGTCGAACAGGCTGACCATCAACGTGCCGCAGGCCGCGAAAGCGCCTGAAGGCAGTACGGGCGACCAGCCACGCCATCGGATCGGACCGATCGCCCGGCCCGCGGCCATGCCGATCGGGAACGCGCTCCCGAGCAGTGCAGCCGTTGCCGTCGGCAAGCCGGTCGCCACCAATCGCGCCACGGCCCACACCACGAAGCAGAACTCGACCGAGACCGACAGCACGACCCGCAGCCATCCGATCCCCACGTCCACCACGACCTGCCGCCCCACCCGGCCCCGCCACTTCCGCCCCAATCCCACCGCCGGCGCAGAATCGATCAACACCGCCACCGGCTGCTCCACGCGCCCACCAACCACGTCGGTCGCGCCGGAGTCATCACGCGCGACGCGTGGCGACTCCACACGTCCGCCCGCAGGCTGGAACGGCTGACCTGCGGGTCGGGACTTCGGGGAGCGGGTCAGGACGGCCAGGAGGAGTAGCGGTGGCGCGGCGGCGAGCATGGCTAGGCGGCCGCTGGGGCCGAGGCCGTCCAAGGCGCCGATGGTGAGTGGCGCGAGGATGCCTGTCCCGCTGGCGACTGCGTTGACGCGGCTGAGGCGCGCGGCCGCGGTCGGTCCGTTGAGCATCAGCGGCGCGACCAGCACGAGCAGCGCCCCACCCAGCCCGACGCAGAGTCCCCCAGCGATCACGACCGGGTACACCGGGGCCACCGCGATCAGCACCGCTCCGACCGCGCAGACGACCGAGCCGAACGCGAGGACCGTCGGGATCGGCCACGACCGCAGCAGCCGCGGGCCGATCAGCGCGACCACCAGCAGACCGACCGCGAACCCCGACGACAACAACGCCAGCCGACCCGTCGGCTCGGAGAGATCGCGGGCGAGGATCGCGACGCATGCCCCGAGCCCGGCCAGCACGAACCCCATCGCCGACAGCGCGATGCCGATCCGGACCTCCTCGCCGCGAGTCCCGGACTCCGCAGGCGCCTCCGTACCCGCTGTCATTGCGAGCCTTTGAAGAGCCTGCCGAGCTGGTGCAGGTCGGCCAACTCGATGTCGGCGGCAATGCCCTTCAGCCCGGCAGTCAGCGCGCCCGCGGCCCGACCCGCCGTCAAACCGACCACGGTGTCCTCGACCACCAAGCACTGCACGGCAGGCACGCCGAGCAGCTCAGCGGCCCGCAGGTACCCCTCGGGATCCGGCTTGCCGCGGCTGACGTCGTCGAGCGTCACGAGGATCGACGGCGAGATCCCGACCGCGCCCAGCCGAACCTTCGCCAGCCTGGTCGACGCGCTCGTGTAGACGGCCCAGGGCAGACCCATCCGATCCAGCAGCGCCGTCAGCTCAACCGCTCCCGGCGTCGCCACGACATCGGAGACGTCGTCGCACTCGATGTCCAGCACCCGCGCGACCGCTGCCGCGCGCCCAGCCGGCGAGAGATCGGGCCGCATCCGCGTGATGGTCGCCTCGGCCGGGCTGCCGTGCGCGATCGCGAGCACGTCGGCGACAGGCACGCCGTACTCCGTCGCCCAGCGGCTCCAGCTGCGGTCAACGACCGCGTCGGAATCGACCAGAGTGCCGTCCATGTCGAAAAGGACGGCGCGGATGTCCCGGATCTCCATGACCCCTCCCATTAAACTCGTCCTACGAGCATAAGGTCATCCGGGGACAGAACGAAAGGCAGCTATGAATCCTGTGCGCCGGGGACAATGGCAGACGGCTTCGGATGTGCTGACCCAACTCAGCCGTCAGCCCGGGATCACCCGCGCCTCGGTGGCGCGGACGCTGCGGTTGAGCACGGGTTCGGCGACCGAGGTGACCGCTCGGCTACGCGACGTACACCTGGTGACCGAGGTACCAGCGCCGAGTCGGGGCCGTGGTCGGCCGACCACACTGCTGCGGGCGCATCCAGAGGGACCTGTGGTGCTTGCACTCGACCTACGGCAGAGCAGTTGGCGGAGTGCCGTGGTGACGCTCGACGGGTCGCTGCTGGACCTGCAGCACCGCCGTCACCGCAGCAGACGGCCGCAGGTCGTGCTGCACAACCTGCGGCGCCAGGTGGAGCAGACGCGGCAGCAGTACGGCGATCGACTGCGGATGGTGAGCCTCGCCGTACCAGGCACCATCCGGGACAACCACCTGATGCAGGCGCCGACGCTGGAGTGGGCGGAGCTGGACCTGGAGACAGTCACGGAAGGCACCGGCGTGCCGCTCCTGGCGGGGAACGACGCGACGCTGAGTGGTGTGGCAGAGGCACGTACGGGCGCTGCCGCAGGAGCCGGTACGGCGCTGCATCTCATCGTCGAGGTGGGCATCGGTGGGACGCTCCTGATCGACGGTGTGCCGGCGCAGGGCGCGTCGGGGGCAGGCGGCGAGTACGGCCACGTGCCCTTCGGTGACCGGTCCCGGTTGTGTCCGTGTGGCGCTCGCGGCTGCTGGGACCTGGAGATTGACGGTCGTGCGCTGGCGCGGCACCTGAAGCAGGGACGGCCCGACGACCCGTACGCGTACACCGAGGAGGTACTGCGGCGTACAGACCGGACTGCACGCGCCGCAGTGACCAAAGTGGTGTCAGCGCTGGGCGCCGGCATCGCAGGTCTGGTCAATGCGCATGACCCGGACGTGGTCACCATCGGAGGTCTGGCGATCCCCCTGCGTGCCGCTGATGAGCAGACCTTTACGGACGCGTACCGGGGCGGACTGATGACGTTCCATCGTGGGTCTCCCCCGCCTGTGCTGCCCGCTACCCACCAGCCCGACGGTCCGCTCCGTGGCGCGGCCGCACTGGCGCTCGACCAGCTCACCACCGAGCCCGCGATCGCCGCCTGGGTGGCGCAGCGCTAGTCGACTACCTCTTCGACAGCCCCTTCTTGGACAGCGCTTTCTTCGCCGACGACCTCTTCGCCGGCTTCTTCGGCCTCTTCGACCTTCGGCTTGGGGACGATCGGCGGCTCCACCTTCGCCAGGATCTCGACGATGTCGTGCCGGTGGTGCTGGATCTCGTGCGCGGTGTGCCGGATGATCCAGCCCAGCGTGCGCGGCGCCCGCACCGGGTAGTTGTACAGCCCCAGCTTCCCCAACTCCTGCGGCCGCAGTACCCGCGCCGCAGCACCGAAGTCCTTGGCGTTCCGCACCAGTGCGGCCGCCACCTCCATCGGGTCCTGGTTCTCGTACTTCTCCTGCTTCACCCGACCGGTCCGGTCCATCGGCGCGTACACCGGCCTGTCCTCGGCGAGGCACTGCGCGATCCGCAGCCGCTGCACCTCGAGTACGTCGCGCACGTGGCACGCGTACTCGATCGCGGACCACACGTCCGGCTCCGGCCGCAGCCGTACGACACTCGCGTCCGGTCCGGCCGCGGCTTTCGTCAAGGCCATGCTGCAGTCCGCCGATTGCCGGATCAGCAGGGTCACAGTCCCCTGCAGGTCACCGGTGTCGTAGTTGAAGCCGCACTGCTCGCAGTACCCGTCGACCGGGGGCTGCTGATTGGTCAACTGCTTCTCCCTCGAAATCTCCACGCATGATCGACCGGCCCGATGCCATCACCGAGTGCGAACCCCGCGGCGATCGCTCCGGTCACGTACTCCTTCGCAGCACCAACCGCACTCGGTACGTCGTACCCACGAGCAAGGTACGACGCGATGGTGCTGGCCAGCGTGCATCCGGTGCCGTGAGTGTGCCTGTTGTCGGCACGGACCGCGCTGTACGAGCGCCGTACCCCTGGGCCGTGCAGCACGTCCACAGCCGCCGTACCGACATCGTGACCGCCCTTCACCAACACCCACTGCGCGCCTGCGTCCAGCAGCACCTTTGCTGCGAGCTCGCGGTCCTCGATGGTCTCCAGCTCGACGCCGGCGACCGGTCCGAGCTCTGTGAGGTTCGGCGTGAGGACGGTGGCCAGCGGGACGATCTCCGACCGTACGGCGTCCATCGCGTCAGCGGCCAGTAGTGCGTCGCCGTGCTTGGACACCGACACCGGGTCGACCACGACCGGCACGTCCGGCGGCAGAGTGCGCAGCAGCGAGGCAACGACCCGGACCATCGACTCGGACGCCAGCATGCCCGTCTTGACCGCGTCGACGCCGATGTCGTCGACCACGCTGTGGAACTGGGCCCGCACCTGCTCCTCCGGCAGCTCCCAGGCGCCCTGGACGCCGAGGCTGTTCTGCGCGGTGATCGCGGTCAGCACGCTCATGCCGTGTACGCCGTTGGCGAGCATCGCCTTGAGGTCCGCCTGGATACCGGCCCCGCCACCGGAGTCGGAACCGGCGATCGTCAGCACTCTGGGCGGTGCGCTCCCGACCGGCATCTCAACTCCTGAAGTGGGCGTGTCCTGTCTCGTCAGCATACGGCGAGCCGTCCACCGTCACGGTCCCGGCCGGGCGTTCCTCGTTGCCCTCAGCAACCGAGCCGATGACGGTCCAGCCCTCGGGCACGTCGGCCGGCTCGAACGTACCCACCAGGGCGTGGTCCTCGCCGCCGGTCAGCACGAACTTCAGCGCGTCCACGCCGGTGGCGGCCGCAACCGCCTGGAGCGGTTCAGGCACGGTCAGCGCCTTGGTGTGCACGTCGATGATCACCTGGCTCGCAGCGGCGATGTGGCCGAGGTCGGACAGCAGACCATCGCTCACGTCGCACAGCGAGGAGGCGCCGGCGAGTGCCGCGCGGGGACCTTCGGCGTACGGCGGTTGGGGGCGCCGGTGTGCCTCGACGACGGCCCGCGGTGAGCGGAACCCGCGTGCGAGGACCGCCCAGCCTGCCTCGGCCCAGCCCAGCCGGCCGACGTACGCCACCTCGTCCCCCGGTCGGGCGCCGGACCGCAGTACCGGTGGACGACCGTCCAGGGAGCCGAATGCGGTCACAGACACGACGATCTTGTCGGACTGGACGGTGTCACCGCCGACGATGCTCGCCTCGACCAGCTCGCACTCGTCGACGAGGCCCTGGTTGAGCTCCAGCGCCCAGGCGGTCGGCAGGTCAGCGGGGCCGCCGAAGCCCACCACCAGCGCGGTCGGCCGGGCGCCCATGGCCACTACGTCGGCCAGGTTCTGTGCGGCGGCCTTGCGGCCTACGTCGTACGCCGACGACCAGTCCTGCCGGAAATGGTGGCCCTCGACCAGCAGGTCGGTAGTGATCACCATGCGGCCGTCCGGCACCGCCATCACGGCCGCGTCGTCACCGGGACCGACCAGGACGTCCTCACCTGTGGATTGCCCTTTGGTGACGGCCGCGATCAGGCCGAACTCACCTGTGCTCCCCAACGTCTCTGTCACGTCAGCAGACCTCCCATATCGCTGACCGGAGTCTAGGCGGTACCGTGACCGGGCAACTATGAGTACGCCCGGCTGTCTCGCAGTACCGCTGCACTGCGCAGCGTTGCACCACGGCAGCCGGAGCCAGCTGAGGACGACTGAGTGGAGAACGACGTGGTGGTCCAGGCCTACATCCTGATCCAGACCGAGGTCGGCCGCGCGGCCGACGTCGCCGCGCAGATCGCCGAGGTCCAGGGCGTCACCCTGGCCGAGGACGTCACCGGTCCGTACGACGTGATCGTCCGCGCGGAAGCCCGCAACGTCGACGAACTGGGCAAACTGGTGGTTGCCCGGGTCCAGAACGTGCCCGGCATCACCCGTACGCTGACCTGTCCCGTCGTCCATATCTGAGCCTCCCCCGGAGACAGGCCTGCTTTCGGTATGCCCAAAATCCTGCTAGCTGCACTCGGCGTGATCGTGCTCGCCGGGTGCAGCCCGGGTCCCACGCCGGTCCCGGTCCCCTCCCCCGCGCCCGAGGTCGTGGCCGCCTGCACGCAGCTCGTCCGGGCGCTGCCTGCGAAGGTTCTCGATCAGAAGCGCCGGAAGACGTCGCCGGAGAGCCCGCTGACCACGGCGTACGGCGATTCGCCCATCGAAGTCACCTGCGGCGTCGCGCCTCCCGCCGGCATGGCCGAGGCCCAGTCGCAGTGCTTCGAGGTCAACGGCATCGGCTGGTTCGCCAAGCAGGTGCGGAACGGCTTCATCTTCACCACCATCGGCCGCGAGCTCTACCTCGAGATCGCGGTCCCGTCGAAGTACTCCCCCGAAGCCAACGCCCTGACGGACGTCTCCGACGCTATCCACAACCACAACAAACTCGTCACGCCCTGTACCTGACGAGTGCATACTCCCTGGCGAGATCGAAAATCGTCTGTTGGTGGTGTCCGGTTGGGCGCCTCGGGGGCGACGTATCGGGTGGAGGCGCCCGCGGTGGGCGTCCGGACGATGGGAGACAGCTATGAAGTACATGATCCTGACGTATGCGTCGCAGCAGGACTACGACGGGATGGCGGGCAAGGACACGGGAAAGCCGGCCTGGACGCCGGAGGACTTCGCGGCGATGGGCGCGTTCATGGAGAAGTTCAACGGCGACTTGGCCGAGTCCGGTGAGCTGGTCGAGACGCGAGCGCTGGCGGCGCCGGTGCTCACGCGGCGGCTCGGGTCGAAGGACGGGCAGTCGCTGGTGACAGACGGCCCGTACGCGGAGACCCAGGAAGTGCTCGCCGGGTACTGGATCGTCGAGTGCGAGTCCTTCGACCGAGCCACCGAGATCGCCTCGAGACTCGCCGACACCCCCGCCCCCGAGTCCGTCCGCGCCACGGCCTACGCCGACATCCGCCCCATCATCGACGGCCAAGCCGAACTCCTGGAGTGACCGACCCCGGAGAATGAGCCGAGATGAGGTGACCAGTCATGCCTGTCCAACTCGACGCCCTGACCCCGGTCGATCCGGCCACTCGAGTAGTGCAGCTTGCCCAGGTCAACCTGGTTACTCGGGCCACCACGGTCGCTCGGGCCGCCCCAACCGGTGAGTGTGGTCCGGGGCTCGGGCGGGGTTGGGAGGGCTCGTGAGCGTTGGGCTTGGGGAGTTGTTGCGGGGGCTGGCGCCTCAGGTGTTGGGGGCGTTGGTGCGGCGGTACGGGCACTTTGACACGGCTGAGGATGCCGTGCAGGAGGCGTTGGTTGCGGCGGCTGAGCAGTGGCCGGTCGAGGGGGTGCCCGAGAATCCGCGTGGGTGGTTGATCACGGTGGCTTCGCGGCGGCTGACGGATCTGCTGCGGCGGGAGCAGGCTCGTCAGCGTCGGGAGGATCGGGTGGCGCACTGGGCGCCGCAGGGTGATCCGGTTGGTGAGGCGGATGACACGCTGGTGTTGCTGTTCCTGTGTTGTCATCCGTCGCTGACGGCGGCGTCGCAGATCGCGTTGACGCTGCGGGCGGTCGGTGGATTGACGACGACGGAGATCGCCCGGGCGTTCCTGGTGCCGGAGGCAACCATGACGCGGCGGATCACCCGGGCGAAGGCGAGCGTGAAAGAGAGCGGCGCGCGGTTCACGATGCCGGTTGATCGCGAGGAGCGGTTGGGCGCGGTGCTGAAGGTCGTGTACCTGATCTTCAACGAGGGGTACGCGAGTACGACAGGTTCCAGCCTGCAGCGGGTCGAGTTGGCGGCGGAGGGGGTCCGGTTGGCGCGGATGCTGTACCGGCTCCTTCCCGATGATGCCGAGGTGGCGGGGTTGCTGGCGTTGCTGCTGTTGACCGATGCGCGTCGGCCGGCGCGGACCGGTTCGCTCGGGGAGCTTGTTCCGATGGCGGAGCAGGACCGTTCGCTGTGGATCCCGGAGCTGATTCGGGAGGGCGTCGAGCTGATCACGGCGACGCTGCCGCGCGGGCCTGTCGGGCCGTACCAACTGCAGGCCGCGATCGCTGCTGTTCACGACGAATCACCCACTGCAGAGGAGACTGACTGGCCGCAGATCGTCGCACTGTACGAGGTGCTGCTCCAGCTCACCGACAACCCGATGGTCGCCCTCAACCACGTGGTCGCCGTCGCGATGGCCCGCGGTCCGGACGAGGGCCTCGCACTGCTGACGACGATCGAACACGACGACCACATCGCCGAGGACCACCGCCTGTCCGCGGTCCGAGCCCACCTCCTCGAGATGTCAGGCGACCCAGCCGGCGCCCGCGCGGCCTACGAAGAGGCCGCACGCCGCACAACCAGCCTCCCCCAACAGCGCTACCTCCGCACCCGAGCAAGCCGCCTCCAATAACCCAACCAACCACCCGAAGCGCGGGAGCCTCGGCCCAAGAGGCTGCACGGGACGGACGGCGCACACCCAGCGTGAACGGTCCGCCCAGACCTGCGTGGGTGGGCTGGGGTACGGGTTAGCGGAGGCCCGTGGGGCGGGTCATGGCCAGGGTTAGGAGGTGGTCTACGAGGGTGGCGTAGTCCTTGCCGGAGGCGGCCCAGAGGCGGGGGAACATGCTGGTGGGGGTGAAGCCGGGCATGGTGTTGATCTCGTTGATGATGACCCGGTTGTCGGCGTCGAGGAAGAAGTCCACGCGGGCCAGGCCTTCGGCGTCGATGGCGTCGAAGGCGGTGAGGGCCTTGGCGCGGACCTCGGCGGCGATGTCCTCGGGGAGGTCGGCCGGGACCGAGAGGGAGGTGTACTCCTCGCCCTCGGGCAGGTACTTGGTCTCGAAGTCGTAGAAGTCGTGGCCGCCGCCCGAGATCGCGATCTCGCCGCAGACGCTGACCTCCGGCTTGGCACCGTCGAGGCCGCCGAGGACGCCGACCTCGATCTCGCGCGGGTCCTTCGCGGAGGCCTCGACGATGACCTTCGGGTCGTGGGCGCGGGCCACCGCGACGGCCTCGTCGAGCTCGTCGAGGCTGTTCACCTTGCTGATCCCGAGGCTCGAACCGCCACGGCACGGCTTCACGAAGACCGGGTAGCCGAGCGCGTCGACCGCCTGCCGGCACGCGTCCTGGTCGCGGGTCCAGTCGCGGTCGCGGATGACGACGTACGGCGTGACGTCGAGCCCGGCGGCCTGGAAGACGACCTTCATGTAGTGCTTGTCCATGCCGACGGCGCTCGCGAGTACGCCGGCGCCGACGTAGCGGATGTCGGACATCTCGAGCAGACCCTGGATGGTGCCGTCCTCACCCCACGGGCCGTGCAGCAGCGGGAAGACCACGTCGACCTGGCCGAGCGTGCTCGGTACCTGTTCGGGTTCGCTGATCACGAGCTCGCGGTTGGCGCCGAAAAGCACCGGCATCGCGGTCACGTCGACCTCGGGGAGCTTGCCGTCGGTGATCGACAGCCGCTCGGGGTCGCCGCTCTCCAGCACCCAGTGCCCGCTGGTGCTGATGCCGACCGGGACGACGTCGTACTTGTCGCGGTCGATCACCTGCAGGACGTTGGCCGCGGTGACGCAGGAGATGGCGTGCTCGCTCGACCGGCCACCGAAGACGACGGCGACGCGGGGCTTGCGTTGTTCTTCCCTCGAGTACTCACTCACCGGCTCGACTGTAGCGGCCCGGGGATCAGGTTCCGACCAGGGTTCGGTTAAGAGCCGTTCAGATCGCACTCCGTAGCGGCTCGTCCCAGGTGACTGGCAGCGCTGTCACTCCGTACACGAGCGTGTTGTTCCGGTAGTCGATCTCCTCGAACGGTACGGCGAGTCGCAGCGTCGGGATCCGCGCGTACAGCCGGGTGAAGACCTCGTGCAGCTCGACCCGCGCGAGCTGCTGGCCGAGGCACTGGTGCGGCCCGAACCCGAAGGCGACGTGCGCCGCGTCCGATCGCCCCAACTCGAGCCGATCGGGATCCGGGAACACCCGCGAGTCCCGGTTCGCCGACGACAACGCCGCGATCAGGAAGTCGCCCGCCTGCAGAGTCCCGCCCTCGACCGGCAGTTCGTCCGTGACGTGGCGGAACAGTCCGAACTGGACGACAGACAGGTACCGCAGCAGCTCCTCGACGGCCGCCGGCGCCAAGCCCGGATCGGCTCGCAGCGCGTCGAGCTGCACAGGGTTCCGCAGCAGCGCGAGTGTGCTCAGGGCGATCATGTTCGCCGTCGTCTCATGCCCCGCGACCAGCAGCGTGATCCCGATCGAGACCAGCTCGGGCAGCGTGAGCGGCTCCCCCAGCTCCTCGCCGCGCGTGATCAGCCGCGACAGCAGGTCGTCCGAACGCGAGGCCTGCTTCGCCAGCACCAGCCCGACCATGTACTGGTTCAACTCGTCGCTCACCCGCATGATCTCGTCCCGGTCCCCGTCAACCCGGACCAGCGTCGCGCTCCGCTCCTGGAACTCGGCGCGGTCCGCATACGGAACGCCGAGTAGCTCACAGATCACCAGCGACGGGATCGGCAGCGCGAACGCCTGCACCAGATCGACCGGCCCGCCGGCGGCGAGCATCGTGTCGAGCTGGGTCTCGATCATCGCGCCGATCCGCGGCCGCATCGCTTCCATCCGCTTCACCGCGAACTCGGTCGCGAGCATCCGCCGCAGCCGCTTGTGCGCGGCGCCGTCGGCGTGCAGGATCGAGCCCGAATCAGCCTCCCGGTCCAGATCCGCGCCCGGTACGACGTGGTCCGACGGCGCCGACCGCGAGCTGAGCCGGCTGTCCCGGAGCAGGGTGCGGACGTCGTCGTACCGGCTGACCACGTACGCGTCGACGCCGGCCGGGGTGGAGACCTTCGTCGGGCCGTCCGTACGGCGGAAGCCGTCGTAGGCCCGCGCCGGGTCGAACGGGCACCCGGACGGCCGGTCGACGGGGAAGCTTTCGGTCATCAAACCCTCCCAGAAGATTTTGGTAGTGACTACCATATGGCTGAGTCAACCAAAGAGAAGCAACAACCGGCGAGTCGGCGAAACGGTACCCTGCCCGCGGAGGTGCTGATGGGACTGCGCGAAGTGAAGCGGGAGCGGACCCGCCGGCTGATCGCGGACAAGGCGTTCGAGCTGTTCAACGACAACGGCTTCGGACGGACCACGGTCGAGCAGATCGCGGCGGCGGCCGAGGTCGGGCCGAGCACGCTGTACCGGTACTTCCCGACCAAGGAGACGCTCGTCCTCGAGTTCGTCGAGGACTGCCTGGGCGACGCGGTCAGCTGGTTCCGCGAGCAGCCCGAGCTGGAGTTGCCGGCCGGGCTGCAGGCGGTGATCGAGCGGGTCCTGGAGCAGCTCGAGACCAACCCGGACCGGGTCAGGGCGGTGTTCGACCTGGCCGCGCAGACCGCGTCGGTGAGCGCCCATCTGAACGAGCTGATCTGGCGCTTCCGCACCGACCTCGCCGACGAGCTGGTCCTGCGGTTGCCGGCGGGCGACCGTCAGCAGGCCGAGTTCACCGGCGCGCTGGCGGCCGGGATCGCGATGAACATCATCGAGTCGGTGGTCCGCGTGTGGGTCGAGAGCCCCGGCACCACCGACGCGAGGTCGCTCGCCCGCCAGGCGATGACCCTGCTCCGCACCGGCGGCATCCCCCTGCCCGCGGCTACCTACCGCGTCAGCGACAATTCCAGGTATGACTCCTGAGCTTGATCCGTCCACGGTCGTCGTCCACGCCGGGCGGCCGGAGCGGGTGCCGAATGCTCCCGTCGGCGAGTCGCCGGTGTTCAGCTCGACGTACGTCGCGGGCGGCGATCGCGGGTACGGGCGTTTCGGCAACGACGCGTGGTCCGCGCTCGAGGAGACGCTCGGCGAGCTCGAGGGCGGCCGCGGGCTGACGTTCGCCTCGGGGATGGCGGCGGCAGCGGCCGTGATCGACCTGGTCCCGGTCGGCGGGCGGGTCGTGGCGCCGCAGCACGCGTACTCCGGCGTGGTGGCGCTGCTCGATCAGCAGACCGAGACCGGCCGGCTGACGGTCGAACACGTCGACATCGCGGACACCGAGGCCGTCAAGCAGGTCATCGACGGAGCCGACATGCTGTGGATCGAGTCTCCGACCAACCCCGCGATGGAGGTCGCCGACATCCCGGCACTGGCCGAAGCCGGGCACGCGGCCGATGCGCTCGTCGTCGTGGACAACACGTTCGCGACTCCCCTGCTCCAGCAGCCGCTGCAGCTCGGCGCGGATGTGGTGATGCACTCGGCCACCAAGTTCATCTCCGGCCACTCCGACGTCATCCTCGGCGCGGTCATCACCGCCGACGACGACCTCTGGTCCGCGATCGAGCTCCGCCGCCGCGGCCTCGGCGCGATTCCCGGTCCGATGGAGGCCTGGCTCGCCCTGCGCGGTCTGCGAACTCTCGCCCTCCGCCTCGAGCGCGCCCAGTCGAACGCCGCGTTCCTGGCCGAGCGCCTGCTGGCACACCCGCGCGTCAGCCGCGTCCGCTACCCCGGATTGCCGAGCGACCCTGGCCATGACCGCGCCGCCGCCCAGATGTCCGGCTTCGGCGCGATCCTCGCCGTCGAACTCGGCGGCGACGCGGCATTCGCCCAACAGGTCTGCGAGCGCACCGAACTCTGGGTGCACGCAACCAGCCTCGGCGGCGTCGAGTCGCTGCTCGAACGCCGCCGCCGCTGGCCGATGGAAGTCCCGACGATCCCCGAGGACCTGATCCGCCTGTCCGTCGGCATCGAGCACCCCGACGACCTGTGGGCGGACCTCGAGCAGGCCCTTACCTAGCGCCTGACTTCACCTAGCGCCTGACTTCTTGAGGACAGGTCCGCCGAAGAACGTCAGCACGCACAGCACGACCGGCAGGATGAACGCGATGTTCAGCGGCATCCAGTGCGCCAGTCCGCCGATCAGTGCGGGCCCGGCGAGCAGGCCGACGTACCCGAGGCCGACGACCCGTGCCATCAGCGCACCGGACGACCGTGGGTCGAGGTTGCCCGCGGCGGTGAACAACTGCGGTACGCCGCCCGCGAGGCCCAGCCCGAACACGGCCCAGCCGACCAGCGCGACCGGCACCCACGGTACGACGATCACCAGCGTCAGGCCGACCGCTGCCATCGCCGCGCCCCACCGCACGATCGCCGCCGGCCCGACGACGGCCGCGACCCGGTCGGTGAGGAATCGGCCCACCGTCATCGCGACCGCGAACGCACCGTACGCGTAGGCCGCCGTACTCACGGTCGTCCCGAGGATGTCGCGGAAGTGCAGCGCGGCCCAGTCGTTCGCGACGCCCTCGGACAGCATCAGCCCGAAGGCAAGTCCACCCAACGCCCAGACCAGCTTGGCCGACGGCTTCGCCCGCTCCTCCCCCTCGACCGGTTCGTCCTCCTGCGGAACCGTTGCCTCCAGCAAGAATCGGCTGGCGACGAGCGACAGCACGATGCACACGACGCCGGCGAGGGCGAGCGTGACCTCGGGAGGCACGTCGGCCCGCAGCGTCGCCGCGCCGACGACCGCGGCGATCGCGCCGCCGATCGACCACATCGCGTGGAAGGCCGCCATGATCGGCCGCGGGTAGCCGCGCTCGACGACCACTGCCTGCGCGTTCATGCCGACGTCGATCGAGCCGTTGCCGAAGCCGATCAGAATCAGCGAGAGGCCGAGCGTCCACCAGTTCGTCGCGAGGCCCGGTCCGGCCAGCGCGATCCCGAGCAGGATGCCGGCTGCCGGGACGAGCCGGCGCTGACCGAGCTTGTCGACGAGCGGACCCGCGACCTGCATGCCGGTGAACGCGGCACCGCCGAGCACCAGCAGGAGCAGCCCGAGCGTGCTGTGCGTGATGCCGGTCTTCTGCTCGATGCTCGGGATGTGCACGACCCACATCCCGACCGCGAACCCGTTCAGACCGAAGTACATCCAGGTAGCGACCCGGGCTGCGCGCGGCGGCGCGGTCTGCGGTCGCAGGTCAGTCGCGGTCAAGAGGCCACCTCTACGAGAACGCCGCGTTGGGTCAGGATGGTGCGTTGGTCTTCGGGGGCCGACTCGTCGGTGATGATCAGGTCGGGGCGATCCGCCGGGCAGACGTAGGCGAGGGCGGCGCGGTCCCACTTGGCGCCGTCAGCGAGTACGACGGTGCGCGTGGCGACGTTCATCGCCTCCTGCTTGACCTCGGCGTCGCCCAGGTCGAACGCAGTCAGCCCCGCGTCGAGACTGAACGCGCAGGGGCTCAGTACGGCGGCGTCGAAGCGCAGGGCCCGCAGCGAGGCGACCGTGAGCGGGCCGACCAGCGAGAGCTCGCCCTTGCGCGCCTCACCGCCCGGCATCAGCAGCCGGATCCGCGGCGCGTCGGCCAACTCGTGAGCGACCTGCAGCGACAACGGCATCACCGTCATCGCGCGGTCGTGCAGCAGCCGAGCCGTCTCCAGCGCCGTCGTACCGCTGTCGAGCACGATCGTCTCGCCGTCGTGGAGGTGCTCGACCGCGGCCTTGGCGATCGCCTGCTTGGCGGCGGTCGCGGCCTGCATGCGGAGCGAGTACGGCGGCTCGAGGCCGGACGGCATCGCGGACACGGCGCCGCCGTGGACGCGCTTCAGCACGCCCTGCGCCGCCAGGAAGTCGAGGTCGCGGCGGACCGTCATGTCGGACGCCTCGGTCGCTTCGACCAGTTCCTGGACCGACACTCGGTCGACGACTCGTAGTCGTTCTACGATCACTTGATGCCGTTGTGCACTTCTCACGCGCAAAAAACTACCATCCGCCTGATCGTTCAAACAGATAGCTTGTTTACTTGTGACTGAAGACACCACCCTCGTCAAGCGGTCCCGGTACGCCGTTGCCGCCGTCTTCTGCGTGCACGGGTCGGTGACGGGGTCGTTCGCGACCCGGGTCCCGTGGATCCAGGAGCACGCCGGAGTGTCCGCGGGCCAGCTCGGGCTGGCGCTCGCGTTCCCGGCGCTCGGAGCGGCGCTGATGATGCCGCTCGCCGCCCGGGTCACGCACCGGTTCGGGACGCGGAACGCACTGCGCGGTCTGCTGGCGCTCTGGACGCTCGCGCTGATCCTGCCCTCACTCGCGCCCGGCCTGCTGACGCTGTGCGCGGCCCTGCTGATCTACGGCGGTACGGCGGGTATGGCCGACGTCGCGATGAATGCGCTCGGGGTCGAGGTCGAGCATCGGCTGAAGAAGTCGATCATGGCGGGCCTGCACGGTCTGTGGAGTGTTGGGGCTCTGCTCGGTTCGGCGGTCGGAACGCTTGCCGCACATGCGAATCTCAGTGCGCAGATCCACCACGCGGCGGCAGCCGTCGTACTGACGATCGTCGGGGTGGTCGTGTGTCACTTCGTGCTGAACATTCATCCCGAGGAGGACGACGAGCCGCCGGCGCGGTTCGCGTTGCCGCCGAAGTCGGCGTTGCTGATCGGGGCGGTCGGGTTCTGCGCGGTCTTCGCGGAGGGCGCGAGCCTGGACTGGTCGGCCGTGTATCTGCGGGACATCCTCGGCAGCTCGGCGGCTGTCGCGGCCGGGGCGACGACCGGGTTCGCGTTGACGATGGCGATCGCGCGGCTCACCGGCGATGCGGTGGTGGACCGGTTCGGCACCGTACCGACGGTGCGGTGGAGCGGTGTGATCGCGACGCTGGGCGGTCTGCTGGTGGTCGTTTCGCCGACGGCCGTCGTGGCGATGATCGGCTTCGGCCTGATCGGCGTCGGGATCGCGGTCGTCGTACCGCTGGCGTTCGCCGCCGCCGGCCACACCGGGCCAAACCCGAGCCAGGCCATCGCGGGTGTCGCGACCATCACCTACGCGTCCGGCCTGGTCGCGCCGTCGATCATCGGCGGCATCGCGCAGGCCAGCAACCTGACGATGTCGTTCATCGTGGTCACCGCGCTGGCGGCTGGGCTGGCCGTGTTCGCGCGCGTGCTCGCACCGCGCCAGCCGACCACGGCAGGAGCTGGACCACTCCAAAGCTGATCTCCACGACGAGGAACAGCAGGAGCACTGATCCGGGGCCGGCTCGAGGCTGCCGGGTTCACCCTGCGGACAACCCCGGACGAGCAGCCACTCGGGTGATACGAATTCACAGGTGAATGAGCTGCGATTTCGGACCGGTGGGGCAGCGGACGCGGCGGCGGTGGCCGAGCTGCATGGTGACAGCTGGCGGCGGCACTACCGCGGCGCGTACGCGGACCAGTTCCTCGACGAGGAGTCGCCCGAGTACCTCGCCGCGATGTGGGCGGGGCGGTTGGCGGCGCGGGAAGGTACGCACACGACGCTCGCGGAGTACGACGGCAAGCTGGTCGGGCTGGCGCACCTGATCATCGACGCGGACCCCAAGTACGGAGCGCTCGTCGACAACCTGCATGTCCGCGCCCCGCTCAAGCGACAGGGCATCGGGACCCAACTACTCGCGCGCACGGCCAACGCCCTGCAGGAGGTCGCGCCGGGTTCCGGGCTCTACCTGTGGGTACTCGAGCAGAACACCGCCGCACAAGGGTTCTACGAAGCGCGCGGCGGCATCCGCGGAGACCGCAAGGACGTGCCGCCGCCCGGCGGGGAGCCGCGGCGGCTCAACGGACAGCCCGCCTGTTTCAGGTACTACTGGCCGGATCCTTCGCTTCTTGCTTGATGGTCTCGATCAACGCGTACGACGCCTGACTCGCCGCCTCGGGATCACCCGCCCGGATCGCCTCGAGTACGTCGACGTGCGCGTCGAGGATCCGGTGATCCTCGGGGAGCGTCGCGGTCTGGTGGATCGACTCGGTCAGGACCTCGGCGATCGCGTCGTACAGGCGTAGCAGCAGCGGGTTCCCGCTGGCGACCACGACGCGGCGGTGGAAGTCGGCGTCCGCGGACACGAAGGCGTCCAGATCACGCGCGGCCGCCCGGGACTCCAGCGCGGCAGCCAAGGCAGCCAGGCTGTCCGGGTCCGGCTGCTGTGCGGCCAGCCGAGCCGCTGCGGCCTCGATGCCGGCGCGGGCGTCGAGCACGTGGGTCAACGAAGCGGAGAGCTCGTCCCTGACCAGTACGCCGCTGATCTCGTTGGTCGCGCGGACGTAGGTGCCGTCGCCGACGCGTGGCTCGAGCAGGCCGGTCAGGCTGAGCGAACGCAGCGCCTCCCGCACGGTCCCGCGGCTGACGCCCAGCTCGGTGGCGAGCTGGTTCTCCCCCGGGATCCGCGTGCCGCGCGGCCATGCCCCGGACTCGATCTGCGCCCGGAACCGCTCCGACACCTGCAGCACGAGCGGCACCTGCCGCACCGGTCCTTCGATCGACACCCGCCCACCTCCGTTCCGGGATAGCGTACAGTGTGTAAATGTAGGACATCTGCAGAGAGCAAGAACTGGGAGGGGTGTGTCGTGGCAGTGGTGACCGAACCAGTGACTCGGGAACGGTCGGCGCTGATCACAGCGACCGCCTTCGTGGTCGCGCTGAGCCTGCGGCCGGCGCTGACCGCGGTCGGTCCGGTGCTGCCGCGGATCGGTCTCGACCTGCACCTCGGTGAGGCCGCGCAGGGTCTGCTCGGCACACTGCCGCTGCTCGCGTTCGCCGTCGCCTCGCCGCTGGTCCACCTCGCCTCGCGGCGCTTCGGCATGGAGCGGGCCGTCTTCGTCTCACTCCTGGTGCTGGCGCTCAGCAGCGCGCTCCGCCCGTACACGGGCCAGGCGGGCCTGTGGATCGGCACGGCCGTGGTCGGCGCAGCGATCGCCGTCGGCAACGTGCTCGTCCCGGTCATCATCAAGCGCGACTACGCCGGCCATGTCTCCCGGGCGACCGGCGTGTACACCGCCTTCATCACCGGCGGCGCGGCGATCGCCTCGATCCTCGCGGTACCGATCGCGGACGCCGTCGACTGGCGGCTGTCGCTCGCGGTGTGGGGTGGTCTGGCCGTGCTGGTCGCGGTGATCTGGCTGCCGCGGACGATCTGGCCGGAGCCGATGCCGGCGGCAAGTACCGCGGACGGCCCTCCCCCGGTGAGCGTGTGGCGTCAGCCGATGGCGTGGCTGGTCACCGGCTTCATGGGCCTGCAGTCCACGAGCTTCTACCTGTTCGTGAACTGGCTGCCCACGATCGAGATCTCGACCGGCGGCGTGTCCGAGCGCGCCACCGGCGTACACCTCTTCATCTTCCAGGTGTTCGGCCTGATCGGCGGCCTGACGATTCCGCTGCTGCTCAAGCACCCGACCAACCAGCGCGCCGGTCTGATGACCGCGAGTACGCCGATCCTGATCGCGCTGCTCGGTCTGCTGCTGGCACCGCACCTGGCCATCGTCTGGGCGATCGTCGGCGGTCTCGGCCAAGGCGCCGGGCTGGTCGCCGCGCTCTCGCTGATCAGCCTCCGCGGTCGCGGCCACCACGAGACCACGCAGCTGTCCGGGATGGCACAGGCCGTCGGCTACACGCTGGCTGCCGCCGGACCGGTCGTCGCGGGCTACCTGACCCAGGTGACCGGCGGCTGGAGTACGACGCTCGTCGTGTTCGTCGCACTCTCAGCCACGCAGGTCACGCTCGGATTCGTCGCCGGTCGCGACAACCGCTGAGGCCTACTTGTCGGTGGCGAAGGCCGCGTCGAAAGCAGCGGCCGGCTTGTCGAAGGCGAGCGCGCGGATCACGTTGACCGCCTCCGCGGCACCGACCTTGCGCTCCATGCCGGCGTCCTCCCACTCGACCGAGATCGGGCCCTCGTAGCCGATCGAGTTCAGCACGCGGAAGCAGTCCTCCCACTTCACATCGCCGTGACCGGTGGAGTAGAAGTCCCAGCCGCGCCGCGGGTCGCCCCACGGCAGATGCGAACCGAGCCGGCCGTTGCGGCCGCCGCCGACCCGCATCCGGGTGTCCTTGCAGTCCACGTGGTAGATCCGGTCCTTGAAGTCCCACAGGAACGCGACCGGGTCGATGTCCTGCCAGACCATGTGCGACGGGTCCCAGTTCAGCCCGAACGCCTCGCGGTGGCCGATCGCCTCCAGCGCCAGCGTGGTGGTCCAGTAGTCGTACGCGATCTCCGACGGGTGGACCTCGTGCGCGAACCGCACGCCCTCCTCGTCGAACACGTCGAGGATCGGGTTCCACCGGTCGGCGAAGTCCTGGTAGCCGGCCTCGATCCGCTCCGCCGGCACCGGCGGGAACATCGCGACGTACTGCCAGATCGACGAGCCGGTGAAGCCGATGACGGTGTTCACGCCGAGCTTCGCCGCCGCGCGGGCGCTGTTCTTCAGGTCCTCCGCGGCGCGCTGCCGGACGCCTTCGGCATCGCCGTCGGCCCAGATCCGCGACGGCACGATGGCCTGGTGCCGGAAGTCGATCGGGTCGTCGCAGACCGCCTGGCCGACCAGGTGGTTCGAGATCGCGAACACCTGCAGGTTGTACTTCTCCAGGATGTCCTTGCGGCCCTGGACGTAGGAGTCGTCGTCAACGGCCTGCTGGACGTCGAAGTGATCACCGGAGCAGGCGATCTCGACGCCGTCGTAGCCGGCCTCGGAGGCGAACTGGCAGACCTCCTCGAACGGCAGGTCGGCCCACTGGCCGGTGAACAGCGTGATCGGACGTGGCATCGTGAACTCCTAGGCGTTGTCGGCAGAGTTGTCTACCGCGATCCAGGCGCTGTCGTCCGCGGCCGAGCGCAGTACTGCGTCGACCACGCGAGCGGACCGCGCTCCAGCGGCGAAATCGGGCAGGCCGTCCGGGTGGTCCCCCAGTACGGCGGCATAGCTGTCGGCGACGAACGAGTCGAACGCGTCCTGGTACCCCTGCGCGTGCCCGGCCGGCAGCCGGTTGACCCGCGCCGCCGGCGGGCTCAGCGTCTCCGGGTCCCGGGTCAGCAACTGCGACGCGTCTCGGCGACCGACCCACAGCCGATCCGGGTCCTCCTGGTCGAAGCCGAAGCTCGACTCGGTGCCGGACACCTCGAGGTACAGGCGGTTCTTCCGGCCGGCCGCGACCTGGCTGACGACGATCGTCCCGACCACTCCGGCCTCGGTCCGGAACTGCGCCGTGGCCAGGTCCTCGGTGTGCACCTCGACACCGCCGCGCTGGGCTCGTACGGTCCGCAGTTGCGCGCTGATCGCCGCGATCCGGTCGCCGGTGACGAATTCGGTCAGGTCGCACCAGTGCGACCCGATGTCCGCGAACGTCCGCGACGGTCCACCGGTCGTGTCGTCAACACGCCAGTTCTGGTCGTCCGCACCGGCGAGCCAGTCCTGCAGGTACGACCCGTGCAGGCTGGTGATCGTTCCGGCGTCCCCGGCCGCGATTCTGGTCCGCAACTCGCGGACCATGGGGTGGTAGCGGTACACGAACGGCACGGCGCCGACGAGGCCCGCTTCCTGAGCCGCGGTGGAGAGCCCGGTCGCATCCTGGACCGAGGTGGCCAGCGGCTTCTCGCACACCACGTGCTTGCCGGCCTCGAGGGCCTTCAGCGTCACGTCGCGATGCGTGTTGTTCGGTGTACAGACGTGGACCACGTCGATGTCGGAGGCCAGCAGTTCGTCGATGGTCGCGAACCCGCGCTCGGCGCCGGTCGCCTCCGCGGCAGCCTCCGCCCGCCCGGGTGACGAGCCGACCGCGCCGGCCACCATCGCCCCCGACACGAGCGCGGCCCGGCCGTGGACCTGGCCCATGAAGCCGCCGCCAACAATCCCGACCTTGAGCTTGCGCGCAGTGGTGGACACGTCGAAGGACGCTATGGGACCCTTTTGAACCCTGTCAAGCAAAAGTCCACGGCTAGTACGACGAAAGTCCGACACATGAGCGATCTGGGTACGACGGACGCGGTCCTGCGTCTCCTGCTCGACGGGCAGGCCCGGACCCGCGCCGAGCTGATCGACGTCACCGGTCTGGCCCGCTCCACGGTTACCGGTCGGATCGAGGCACTGCTCGCGGCCGGTCTCGTCGTACCGTCCGGCGAGGCAGTGTCGACGGGCGGGCGGCCACCGGCGCGCTTCCGGTTCAACCCGACCGCGCGGCTCGTGCTCGCCGCGGACGTCGGCGCGACGCACCTGTCCGTCGCTCTCACCGACCTGGCCGGCGAGATCCTGCACCGGTCGACGACACCACTCAAGATCGCCGAAGGACCAGAGGTCGTTCTCGACGCCGTCGCCGCAGCCGGCCATGCGTTGCTGAAGGAGGCGGGCCGGTCGCCTGATGATCTGGCCGGCACGGGTGTCGGACTTCCCGGTCCGGTCGAGCACAGCACCGGACGGCCGAACCATCCGCCGATCATGCCCGGCTGGGACTCGTACGACGTGGTCGGTCGACTGGGTAGTGAGCTGCCCGGACCGGTGCTCGTCGACAACGACGTGAACATCATGGCGCTCGGCGAGCACGCGACGGCGTACCCGGACGTCGAGCACCTGCTGTTCGTGAAGGTCGCCACCGGCATCGGAGCCGGCGTGATCAGCGGCGGCCGCCTGCACCGCGGGGCCCAGGGCGCGGCCGGCGACATCGGCCACATCCAGGCGCCGGGTCACACCGAACTCTGCCGCTGCGGCAACACCGGCTGCCTCGAAGCCGTTGCCTCGGCGACCGCGCTCGCGGGCCGGCTCGGAGTCAGCACCAGCGGCGACATCGTCGAACTGGTCCGCTCCGGAAACACCGCCGCCACCGCCGAGATCCGCCAGGCCGGTCGCGAGATCGGCACCGTCCTCGCTGCCGCGGTCAGCCTGCTCAATCCGTCCGTGATCGTCGTCGGCGGTTCACTGTCCCAGGCCGGCGACAGCCTGCTCGCCGGCCTGCGCGAAACCATCTACGCCCGATCGTTGCCCCTGGCCACAACCCACCTCCGGGTGATCCGCTCGCAGACCGGCAGCGACGCGGCCGTCCTGGGCGCAGCCACCCTGATCCTCCAACACACGCTCAGCTGACCTCGATCTGCATCTCGACAGGAGGTGTCGGCCTTCGGCACCCGATCGGCCGCCCAGCTGAGCGTGCCAGTCCCCGAGCCGACCGGACACCTCCTGTCGAGATGTAGATCTAGGCGATCCAGCTGAGGGCGAGTTCGTCGCACAGGGCGATGAACCGGTCGAGCTCGCTGCCGGCGCGGGCTCGGCCGAAGCCGTGGCGGCGCCCCCAGAAGGCCGACTGGACCATGTTCAGGTGGGCCCACCGGCGGATTCGTTCGGGATCGAGCTCGGCGGTCTCGGCGAACAGTTCGAGCTCGTGGTTCAACAGACTGATCAGGTCGTCGGCGCCGAGCTGGTGCGCGGCGCGGGTGCGCAGCAACGTGGTCGCGTCGTACGCCGGGTCGCCGACGTAGCCCTTCGGATCGACGGCCAGCCAGGGCTCCCGCTCCGCGCGCAGGATGTTGCGCGGGTGGAAGTCGCCGTGGATCAGGATCTCCGGCTGATCGCGGCCGAGCTCGTCGACGACGGCCAGCGCCGCATCCACGACGTACGGCGGCAGCGGGTGGTCGAGTTCGGCGGCGTCCTTGCGGAGCTCCTCCGCCCAGGCATCGGCCTGCTCCGACATCCGGGGCAGGCCGTCCGGCGCCGGGATCCTCAACCGGCGATGCAGCTCGCCCGCGATGACGACCACATCCTCGTCGTGCTCCACCAGCGTCGTCGGGTGCGCGCGCTCGAGCAGCATGGCGTAGCGGGCGTCGTCGCGTTCGTACAGCTTGACCGCGCCCTCACCGCCCCACGCCTCGAAAGCGTCCGGCTCGTGCACGTTGCCCGGGTGCGGGAACGACACCTTGAGTACGGCGTCCCGGACCGGCACGACCACACCGACCTGCCCGTGTGCGGCTGCGCCGTCGGGCTCGCAGTCCCACTGGGTCAACAGGTCCCCGATGATCCCAGGCAGCTCGGCCAGCCAGGCTTCGCCGGCAGCGCCTTCACGATCGATGGTCGCCTTAGCGAACGCGGCCGGGATCACCAGCGCTCCGACTTCGCCGAGCGGGAGACCAGGCTGAACAGCATGTCCTTCGGGGTCATCTCGCCGGCGACGACCTTGGTGACGTGTTCGGCGATCGGCATCTCCACGTCGTGCTGGTGCGCCAGCTCGGAGATCGACGCGCAGGACTTGACGCCCTCGGCGACCTGCCGGGTGCCGCCGGCGATCTCCGCGACGCTCATGCCCCGGCCGAGCTTCTCGCCGAAGGTCCGGTTCCGCGACAGCGGCGACGAACAGGTCGCGACCAGATCGCCCAGCCCGGCCAGGCCGGAGAAGGTGTGTTCCTCAGCGCCCAGCGCCGTACCCAGGCGGGCGATCTCGACGAGGCCGCGGGTGATCACCGACGCGCGGGCATTGTCGCCGAAACCGAGCCCGACGGCCATCCCGACGGCGAGGGCGATCACGTTCTTGCAGGCGCCGCCGAGCTCGCAGCCGACCACATCGTTGTTCGTGTACGGGCGGAACGTCGGTGAGTGGCACAGCTTCTGCAACCGCGCCGCGGTCCCCTCGTCCACGCACGCGACCACGGAGGCGGCCGGCTGCCCTTCGGCGATCTCACGCGCCAGGTTCGGCCCCGAGACAACGGCGATCCGCTCCGGCCCGGCGCCGGTGAGCTCGGCGATCACCTCGCTCATCCGCTTCGTCGTACCGAGCTCGACACCCTTCATCAGGCTGACCAGCGGTACGGCGGGCGGCAGGACGCCGGCCCAGTCGGTCAGGTTGTCCCGCAACGACTGCGAGGGAACCGCGAGGACGATCGCCTCTGCTCCGTCGGCCGCGGCGGCCGGGTCGTGGGTCGCTGTGATCGCGTCCGGCAACCGGATCCCGGGCAGGTACTCGGCGTTCTCGTGCTCGGTGTTGATCGACTCACAGAGCGACTCACGCCGTCCCCAGACCGACACCTGGTTGCCGGCGTTCGCGAGCACGACCGCGAACGCCGTACCCCAGGATCCGGCGCCGAACACCGCAACCTTCGTCATGCCTTGTCCTCACCTTCGGCTTTCCGGGCCTTGCGTAGGTCGTAGAGCTCTTTGGGCGGGGTCTCGCCGCGGAGTTCGCCGAGGGTCTCGGCGACCCGGGCCATGATCACCTCGGTTGCCTCGTGCAACAGCTGGTTGGTCAGCGGCTTGCCCTGGAACGCGCTCAGGTCGACCGGCGCGCCGGCCCGGACCCGCAAGGTCTTGCGCGGCAGCAACCTGATCCGGATCTTGCCCGTGTACGACTTGATGATGTCCTGCGCGCCCCAGTTGGCGATCGGGATCACCGGGCAGCCGGTCATCAGCGCGATCCGGGCCGCGCCGGTCTTGCCGGTCATCGGCCACATGTCCGGGTCACGAGTGATGGTGCCCTCCGGGTAAACGCCCACGCACTCGCCGCGTTCGACCGCGGCGACCGCGTCCCGGAACGCGTCCGCGGCCTGCGTCGAGTCGCGGTACACCGGGATCTGGCCGGCACTGGTGATGATCGTGCCGAGCACCGGGATCTTGAACAGCGAGGCCTTGCCGAGGAACCGCGGAATCCGCCGGCACTCCCAGATGAAGTACCCGAGCAGCACCGGGTCGAAATGCGAGATGTGATTGGGCACGTAGATCACGCCGCCGGTGCGCGGCATGTTCTCCCGGCCGGTGAACCGGCTCTTGGTGAACACGATCATGAACGGCTTGACGATCGCGACGATGATGCCGAACCAGAAACCCCGCGGCGGACGCGGATCACCCTGCCCGTTGTCCACTGGAGCCTCCTGCTGCTCGTTGCTGCCATCCGTCATGGGAGAATCCTGCCTGATGGCAGACCTACAGGTCGCTCCCTGGATCCTGGCGATCCCGGTGAAGCGTACGGCGATCGCGAAGAGCCGGCTCGCTCCGGCCTACCCGCAGCACCGTCCCGAGCTGGCCCGTGCGTTCGCTGTCGACACTACTGCGGCCGCTCTCGCCTCTCCCCTGGTGCGCGCCGTCCTGGTCGTCACCGACGACCCGTTGGTCGCGGCCGACGTGACGGCTGCCGGTGCGTACGTCGTGCCGGATCTCCCGGCCGCCGGGCTCAACGAGGCCTTGCTGCATGGAGCCACTGTGGCGGGTGCCGAGTTCCCCGACAATGGCGTCGCCGCGTTGTCGGCCGATCTCCCCGCGCTGCGTCCGGCCGAGCTCACCGCCGTACTCGCGGCCTGTACGGCGCCACGCTCGTTCGTGGTCGATGAGCCCGGCAGCGGTACGACGTTGCTCGCGGCAGCGCCAGGGGTGGCGCTGGATCCCCGTTTCGGCGTGGGTTCCGCGCTGGCCCACCAGGCGTCCGGAGCGATGCCGATCGAGCTGTCCGGGATCGAGTCGGTCCGTCGTGATGTCGACACGGCCGCCGATCTCGCCCACGCCGTACAGCTCGGAGTAGGGCCGGCGACGGCGGACGTGATGTCGCTGGTGCTCGGTGCCGCGACCGGGACCGAGGGTCTAGCCTGCTGACATGCAGGCAACCGTGAGCCGCTACGACGGCGAGACGTTCTCCGGCGCTGTGCTGACCGACACCGGCGTCGAGCTCCCGTTCACGGTGCACGCCGTCGCCGACACCCCGGTTCGTCATCTGCGAGTAGGGCAGCGGGTGCGGATCGAGACCGCCGGATCCGGTGCAGACCTGTCGATCACGAAGGTCGAGTTCGCGACCCAGATCTAGACGGTTGCCCAGAACAACGGGCGCAGAACAACGGGCGCAGAACAACGGCGAAGGCCGGTCAACCCCTGGAGTGGGGTGACCGGCCTTCGCTGTATTACTGGTGCCGCAGTGCGTGAAGATCAGCGAGCGGTACGCTTCGCCGCGGTCTTCTTGGCGGGGACCTTCTTGGCCGGCGCCTTCTTCGCAACGGTCTTGGCCGGGGCCTTCTTCGCCGGGGCCTTCTTGGCAACGGTCTTCGCCGGCGCCTTCTTGGCAACCGTCTTGGCCGGAGCCTTCTTGGCGACCGTCTTCTTCGCAGCGGCGGTCTTGGTTGCAGCGGCCTTGGCCGGTGCAGCCTTCTTCGCCGGGGCAGCCGCCTTGGTGGCGGTCGCGGCCGGCTTCGGGACTACCAGACGCGGCAGCTTCTTCGCACCGGAGACGACGGCCTTCAGTTCCGCGCCGGCGCGGAACTTCGGAACCGTGGTCTTCTTGGCGCGCTTGGTCTCACCGGTCCGCGGGTTGCGCACGATGCGCGCGCCACGCTCGATGGCCTCGAAGGCACCGAAACCGGTGATGGCGACCTTGCCACCCTTCTTGGTCAGCTCACGCTGGACGGTGTCGATCACCGATTCCAGTGCGTGCTGGGCCTGGCGGCGGTTTCCGTCGAAGTGCACTGCGAGCGCTTCGACCAACTGGCTCTTGTTCACTGCTTCCCTCCGTGAACGTAGGCGTCGAGCACAGCGCTCGATCTCACAGGAACGTTATGGACTCAAACCGCCATGCACAAACACCAACGCGGCAAATTTGCCTTGTTTTAGGCGATTCGGGCCACAATTTCGCCCGATCGAGGAGATTCGGTGGGTTTCAGAGCCAACCGCGGCGCTTGAAGATCTGGTGCAGACCTCCACACACCAAGGCCATCAGGCCGATCGCGAAGGGGTATCCGTACTGCCAGTGCAGCTCCGGCATCTTGTCGAAGTTCATCCCGTAGACGGTGCCGATCAGGGTCGGGGCGAACAGGATCGCCGCCCAGGCAGAGATCCGCTTGACCTCTTCGTTCTGCTCGCTGCTGGCGATCGCGAGGCTCTTCATCTCCTCGTTCTGCTGCTGGGCGACCAGGGTCGCGTTCACCGTCAGGATGTCGCGCAGCAGTTCGCGGAAGCCGTCGACCTTCTCCACCACCTCGGTGACGTGGTCGGCCACATCGCGCAGTGAACGTTGCAGTTCCTCGTCCACGCCGTACTTCTGGAATCCGCCGCGCAGCTGCTCGAGCATGCCGACCAGCGGCCGGGTCGCGCGCTGGAACTCGATCACCTCGCGGGAGAGTTCGTAGATGCGCCGCGACACCTTCGGATCACCGCGGAACACCTCGGTCTCGATCTCGTCGATGTCGTTCTCGAGACCGGCGACCACCGGAGCGTAGCCGTCGACGACCTTGTCCATGATCGCGTAGAGGACCGCCTCGGCGCCCCGGCTGAGCAGCTCGGGGTCGCGCTCGACGCGGCGCCGTACCGCTGCCAGGTTGGGCGCTTCGGCGTGCCGGACCGTCACCACGAAGTCCGGTCCGACGAACACGTGCACCTCACCGAACTCGACCTCCTCGGTCGCGTCCCGGTACCGCGCGGCCTTCAGTACGACGAACAACGTGTCGCCGTACCGCTCGAGCTTGGGCCGCTGATGCGCCTCGTTGGCGTCCTCGATGGCCAACTCGTGCAGGTCGAACTCCTGCGCCAGCGAGGCGAGCTCGCGCCGGTCCGGCCGGTACAGGCCGATCCAGGCCAGGCTGTGCGGGGCCCGGTGCAGCTCGCCGTAGGTGTCGGCGAGCGAATCCGGAGAAGCGACCCGGCGGCCGTCGCAGTAGATCGCACTGTCCACGACGCTGTGCCCCTTGGGCATCTGCGGATCGCGGGACTGCTTCTCGGCCTGCTCGGGCACGGCGGCGGAGACGGCAGCAGCGTGCTTGCGAGCGGCAGCACGCAGTGACGGGGTGCGGCTGAACGCACGGATCGTGCGAAGGCGCAGGTCGGACATGAGTCCTCCAGGTGCGGTGGATCAGGTGAGTGATGAGCGCACGTCCGCCCGACCGCAACTGCTGGAGACTCTGCCAGTGCTAGAGGAAGGAAGCCCCCGAAGGTCGAGCGAGACCGGTATGTCTGGAGGGTTCGCTCTTGGTGTTCATCAGCGCCCCACCTCCTTGGTCTCGCAAGCCTTGTTCTGACAACCACGCAAGGGTAACACCAGAGTTATCGCCCCCGACCTCCCGAACGTTACGGGGACGACAACTCCGGAAGAGCTTCAGGCCTTCGCAGGAAGGGCTGCCGGCTTGAACGAGGGCCGGGTCGCTTCGTACGCAGAGATCTCGTCCGCGTGCGACAACGTGATGCCGACGTCGTCCAGGCCGTTCAGCAGCCGGTAGCGCGTGTAGTCGTCGATCTCGAACGGTGCCGACACGTCACCGGCTGAGATCGTCTTGTTCTCCAGGTCGACCGTCACCTTGGTGCCCGGGTCGCTCTCGATCGTGGTCCACAGCTGCTCGACCACGTCCTGCTCCACCAGGGCCGCGAGCAGCCCGGCCTTGCCGGAGTTGCCGCGGAAGATGTCGCCGAACCGCGACGACACGACCACGCGGAACCCGTAGTCGAGCAACGCCCAGACCGCGTGCTCACGCGACGAGCCGGTGCCGAAGTCCGGTCCCGCGACGAGCACCGAGACGCCGTCGTACTCGGGCTGGTTGAGGACGAAGGAAGGATCGTTGCGCCAGGCAGCGAACAGCCCGTCCTCGAAGCCGGTCCGGGTGACCCGCTTCAGGTACACGGCCGGGATGATCTGGTCGGTGTCGACGTTGCTGCGGCGCAGCGGGGCCGCCGTACCGATGTGCTGGGTGAAGGCATCCATGATTCCGTTGCTCCTCAGGCGTTCGCAGGTACGGCGACGGGCGGCAGGTCGGCCGGTGCGGCCAGGGTCCCGGTGACGGCGGTCGCGGCGGCGACCAGCGGCGACACCAGGTGGGTGCGACCGCCCTTGCCCTGGCGGCCTTCGAAGTTGCGGTTCGAGGTGGAGGCGCTGCGCTCACCCGGGGCCAGCTGGTCCGGGTTCATGCCCAGGCACATCGAGCAGCCGGCGCCGCGCCACTCGGCGCCGGCGTCCTTGAAGATCGCGTCGAGGCCCTCGGCCTCGGCCTGCAGCCGGACCCGGCCGGAGCCCGGGACGACGAGCATCCGGGTGCCCTCGGCAACCTTCCGCCCGGCGAGCACGCCGGCCGCGGCCCGCAGGTCCTCGATCCGGCCGTTGGTGCACGAGCCCAGGAACACCGTGTCCACGTGGATCTCGCGCATCGGCGTACCGGCGGTCAGGCCCATGTACTCCAGCGCGCGCTCGGCGGCGACCTTGTCGTTCTCGTTGTCGAAGTCGTCCGGCGACGGCACCTGCTCCGACAGCGGGATGCCCTGGCCCGGGTTCGTGCCCCAGGTGACGAACGGGGCGATGTCCTCGGCCCGCAGTACGACCTCGCGGTCGAACGTCGCGTCCGCGTCGGTGGCCAGGCTCTTCCAGTACTCGACCGCTGCTTCCCAGTCGACGCCCTGCGGCGCGTGCGGCTTGTCCTGCAGGTACGCGAACGTGGTCTCGTCCGGCGCGATCATGCCGGCCTTGGCGCCCCACTCGATCGACATGTTGCAGATCGTCATCCGCGCTTCCATGCTCAGCGCGCGGATCGCCTCACCGCGGTACTCGACGATGTACCCCTGGCCGCCGCCGGTGCCGACCTGCGCGATCAGCGCGAGCACCAGGTCCTTCGCGGAGACACCGTCCGGCAGTACGCCGTCGACCGTGACGGCCATCGTCTTCGGACGGGCCTGCATCAGCGTCTGCGTGGCCAGCACGTGCTCGACCTCGCTCGTACCGATGCCGAAGGCAATCGCTCCGAACGCGCCGTGGGTGGAGGTGTGGCTGTCACCGCAGACCACGGTCATGCCGGGCTGGGTCAGTCCGAGCTGCGGGCCGATCACGTGCACGACGCCCTGGTCCGGGTCGCCGAGGGTGTGGATCCGGATGCCGAACTCCTCGGCGTTCTTCCGCAGCGTGTCGACCTGGGTACGCGACACCGGGTCGGCGATCGGCTTGTCCACGTCGTACGTCGGGACGTTGTGGTCCTCGGTCGCGATCGTCAGATCGGGACGCCGGACACCGCGACCGGCCAGCCGCAGACCGTCGAAGGCCTGCGGACTGGTCACCTCGTGGACCAGATGGAGGTCGATGTAGAGAAGGTCGGGTTCTCCGTCGGCATGGCGCACGACATGCGCATCCCAGACCTTTTCCGACAACGTCCTACCCATCAGACTCTCCTTTGAGATTGGAAGTGGCGTGCTTTCGCTCACAGTGCTCTCGATTGGGCCGCTGAAGCGACTTGCGTTCCACGATTCGAGACGGCAGTATCGTCTCATGGACAACTCTAGCGGAGTCGGCGTTCTCGACAAAGCAGCTCTCGTTCTGTCCGCGCTCGAGTCCGGGCCGGCGACCCTGGCCGGTCTCGTCGCGGCCACGGGGCTGGCCCGTCCGACGGCCCACCGGCTGGCGGTCGCGCTCGAGCACCACCGGCTGGTGGGGCGCGACATGCAGGGACGGTTCGTGCTCGGTCCGCGACTCAGCGAGTTGGCCTCCGCCGCCGGCGAGGACCGGCTGCTCGCGACCGCCGGGCCGGTGCTGGCGCGACTGCGCGACATCACCGGTGAGTCGGCGCAGCTGTTCCGCCGCCAGGGTGAGTACCGGGTCTGTGTCGCCGCCGCCGAGCGTCCGTCCGGTCTGCGCGACACCGTGCCGGTCGGCAGCCAGTTGACCATGGCCGCGGGCTCCGCGGCGCAAATACTGCTTGCCTGGGAGGACCCGGAGCGGATGCACCGCGGCCTCCACAACGCGTCGTTCAACGCGGCCGCACTGGCCGGCGTACGGCGTCGCGGCTGGGCGCACTCCGTCGGCGAACGCGAGCAGGGCGTCGCGTCCGTCTCCGCCCCGGTGCGCTCCCCCAGCGGCAAGGTGATCGCCGCTGTCTCGGTCTCCGGCCCGATCGAGCGCCTGTCCCGCCAGCCTGGCCGGATGCACGCCCCGGCCGTGATGGCCGCCGCCGAGCGGCTCTCCGAGGCGCTGCGCCGCGCGTCCGAGTAGTCGCGCTCGTAGTCTCCGCTGGTTTCCGCTCGTTGTTGTCACGGAGCGCGACCAGGATCACCATGAGGAGGAAAGCCCCTCAAGGAGGTCCGACATGGAGCGGGACTGGCTGACTCTCGGCTGGAAGATGCTGCTGGTACGCGGCGTCATCGCCGTGATCTTCGGGATCCTCGCGATCGCGTGGCCCATCCATACGGCGATCGCGCTGGCCTTGCTGTGGGGCTTCTGGGCCCTCACCGACGGCATCGGCTCGATCGTGCAGGCGTTCCAGCCCGAGTCGAAGGGCAGCCGGCTCTGGCTGGTCGTGCTCGGCGTGATCGCCCTGGTCGCGGCGTTCTTCGCGATCACCAGCCCCGGGATGGCCGCGGCGACGCTGACCTGGATCCTCGGGATCTGGCTGATCATCCGCGGCATCTTCGAACTCGCCGGCGCCTTCAGCAGTCAGCAGGTGATGCCGCGCTGGCTCCTGGTGCTGAACGGACTGCTGTCGCTCCTGATCGGCGTGCTGTTCGCGGCCAAGCCAGGCGCGGGCGCCGTCAGCCTCGCGGTGGTGCTCGGCGTCACCGCGCTGATCTGGGGCGTGGTGCTGATCGGCGTCGGGTTCTCGGTACGGCGTGAGCTGTCGGGACCGGCGCACTCCAGCCCGTCACCGGCCTGACGATCCTTGGCGGCGGGAGACATCCGGGTCGAGGGGCGGATCTGCACCACTCATCAGCCTCGCCGGTTCCCGGCGGCACACGCTCGACTGCCCGCCAGTAGCGGCCGTGGTCGGGTCTTACTGAGTGCTGCGGGTCCGCCCCTCACTGAACGGCAGTGTGGCTAGGAGCGCCGCCGCGGGATCCTCGCGGCGGCTACGCAGCGCGGAGACAGGCTCCGATCGCCGGACAACCGTGAACTCAGGCGTCATCCCGCGCAAGCATCGCAACGACTTTCCGTCAGCGCCCGTGCGGGCGCGAGGACGCTGTCACTCGCGGGTTGAGGGCCAGCCGCCATAAGGGACTGTGAGGATTTCCAGGTTGTGGTCGTCGAGGTCGTTCCAGTAGAGGCCGCGGCCGCCGTCGTTGGTGTTGATTTCGCGTCCGCGACGGTGGAACGGGTCCGCCCAGTACGGCAGGTCCCGCTCGACGATCCGTGCGTGGATCTGGTCGAACTCCGCCTCCGTGACCAGGAACGCGTAGTGCTGGGTGTGCGGGCGTCCGTGGGCGTCGGCGAAATCCAGGGAGGCGCCGTTCCCGAGTTGCACCACCGCGAACGGCCCGTAACTGCTCGGCTCCCCGAGCCCGAGGATGTCGGCCACGAAACGCGCCGATGCTTCCTTGTCAGTGCAGTCCACGATGGTGTGGTTGAACTCGACGGCCATCTGTTCAGGCTACCCGGATTCGCACCGGCCGAGGTCCGTTGTTGAAGACGTAGCTGACGATCGCGGTGGATGTGCCGGCCCGCTCGGCAACGTCACGAGCCGTCGCCATCGATCTCCCCATGAGGTGCAAGGTATGCCCGCCCCGCGGCCACGATCCGCGCCGTGATCTCCTCGGCGACCTGCTCGGCATCGACCCCGGTCACGACCCGCACAGTTCCTTGAGGATCCGGGACGAACGTGCTGAGTCCCGCGTTGTCCCCACCAACCGCGATCGTCACCCGCCCGGCCGCCGAGAACCTGAACAGTTCCGGGCGGCTCAGCGCGAGCACCGCGACCGGATCATGCGGCACGTTCCACGTCTCACTCCAGTACGCCCACCACTGCTCGATGTCCGCGCCGAGCGCCGCACCCAAAGCACCAGCGGCCCGGATCCGCTCCAGCCGCGACGCCTCGATCGTCACCTGCTGCGTGATCTCCAGCCCGGTGATCGTCGTCGGAATCCCGGCCGTCAGCACCATCTGGGCAGCCGCGTCGTCGCACTTGAAGTTGTGCTCGGAGACTGCCTCGGCGCCGAACGCACCGCCCATCACCCACAGATGCCGGATCCACCCGGCTGCCCCAGGCTCCAGAGCGAGCGCGGCCGCGAGATTCGTCAGCGGACCGATCGCCGCCACATCGAGCTCACCAGGCTGCTCGCGTAGCCGTTTGATCAGCCGCTCTGGTGCACTGGCCGCGCTGACGGTCTCGCGCTCGAGGTCCTCGTGCAGCGTGCCCTCGTGTCCGGCCCACCACACCTCACGTCCCGACAGGGGCTCCGCCACACCTGGTACGACGAGGAGGTCGCGCCCCGCGAGTGCGGCGTACCTGTGCGCGAGTTGAGCCCTCAGCCGCGTGTCGCCGTACACCGTGTGGACCTCGAGCAGGTCGAGCTCCGGGCTGCCCATCAACTGGGCGAGCGCCATGGCGTCGTCGACGTCGGAGCCGATGTCGGTATCGAGAATGATGGATCGCACAGATCTCCCTACTTGAGACTGCCACTGGAAGACGAACAGCATCACTCCGGCGCCGATCAGAGTGGGCCTGCGATCATGCTGGGCCGGGAACGCACGAAGGCCCCCGTCCGTCAGGACGGGGGCCTTGTTCTCTGGTAGCCCCGACGGGATTCGAACCCGCGCTACCGCCTTGAGAGGGCGGCGTGCTAGGCCGCTACACAACGGGGCCAGAGGTTTGCCGACCGAGCCTGAAGGCCCGGGCAACGAGGTTGAACTCTACCGATTCTCATCGGTGCGGTCCAATCCGCTGGGGTACTAGGACTCGAACCTAGACTAACTGAACCAGAATCAGACGGGCTGCCAATTACCCCATACCCCAAAGGCATTTCACCGTAGCTGGGAGTTTGTTTCCGCCCTCACCAACCCGGCTCGGAGAGCTTACCCGAGCCGGGGACCGGACACCAAAACGGGCCCCCTCCGGCGCGTTGTCACTCCCGTCACACCAGACTCTTGTGGTTGTCCGCGGTCAGGCCGAGCCGTCGCGCGATCACCAACGCGATCGCTCCGAACGCCGCGAACTTCACCACGTCGACCGTCACCAGCGACCACGGCGCGTCCTTCACGCCGAGGCTCGCGCCGACGGAGTCGGTCAGCGCCGCGAAGACGAACGTCACCACGTTGTTGGCCGCATGCGCCGAGATCGAGGCCTCCAGACCACCCGTGCGGATGACGAGGACCGCGGCGATCAGACCGAATGCGAGCCGGTCGACGAACAGGGCCGGGCTCTGCCACGGCCAGATCCCGTGCGCCGCCGTGAACAGCAGCGAGGTCACCGCGACGACGATCACGGTACTGCGGACCAGCGCGCCCATCGCCTGCAGCAGGTACCCGCGGAAGTAGTACTCCTCCCCCGCGGCCTGGAAGGTCGACGTCAGCAGCGTGACGACGATGACGGCGATCGCGTCGGGCGCGGCACCGCCGCTGTGCCGCTCGCCGGTGGCGAGCTGGATGTCGCCGAACTGGATCACCGCGAGCATGATCAGCTCGAGCGCGAACGCGGCGGCAGCGAACCACAGCAGCGGCCGCCAGCGCAGCCGGCCCACGACGGACGACAGCAGCCCCGGCGCCTGCCGGTTGAGCTTCCGCGCGACCAGCATGCTGAGCGGGATCAGCACGATCAGCGTCAGGTTCGTCGCCAGCAGCCCGAACCAGGACAGCGTGCCCTCGGGGTCCGTCCGGATCGCCTGCTGGAGACCGAGGATGATCACGCTCGCGACCATCCAGCCGACGAGGATCGTCAGCGCGCCGAGGACGACGTACCCGTTCGGGGCGTCGGGGTTGCGCAGCAGCCGCAGGTACGGCGTACTGACGGCCGGCTCGTTCTTACTGGTCATGACGCTGACGAGACGGTACGGCGGGCCTGCTCGAGCCGGTGCAGGGACTTCTCCCGGCCGAGCAACTCCAGCGACTCGAACAACGGCGGCGAGATCCGGCGGCCGGAGATCGCCACCCGGACCGGGCCGAACGCGTTCTTCGGCTTCAGCCCCAGGCCGTCGATCAGCGACGCCCGCAACGCCGCCTCGATCGCCTCGGTCGTCCACTCGGCGTCAGCGAGCGCCTTGGCCGAAGCATCCAGGACGGCGCCCGCGTCACCGGCCAGCACCTTCGCCGCGGCGTCCGGGTCGATCGTGAACGCGTGCTCGTCGACGAACAGGAACCCGAGCATGTCGACCGCCTCGGACAGCGTGTTCATCCGCTCCTGCACCAGCGGTACGGCGGCCTGCAGCACGGCGAGCTGATCCGCGGACGGCTCGACCGGCAGCATCCCGGCCTGGGCCAGGAACGGGACCATCCGCTGCGCGAAGTCGTCCGGGGCGAGCATCCGCATGTGCGCGGCGTTGATCGCCTCGCACTTCTTCGGGTCGAAGCGGGCCGCGTTCGAGTTCACCTTGCGGACGTCGAAGGCCTTCACCATCTCGTCCATCGTGAACACGTCACGGTCGTCGGCGATCGACCAGCCGAGCAGGGCCAGGTAGTTCAGCAGGCCCTCGGGCAGGAAGCCGCGCTGCATGTACTCACCGAGGCCGGAACCCTTGTCGCGCTTGGACAACCGCTTGTTGCCCTCGCCCATCACCATCGGCAGGTGCCCGAAGCGCGGCGTCCGGCCGCCGCCGATCCCGATCTCGGCCAGCGCCTCGTACAGCGCGATCTGCCGCGGCGTCGACGAGAGCAGGTCCTCACCGCGCAGTACGTGGGTGATCTCCATCAGCGCGTCGTCGACCGGGTTCACCAGTGGGTAGAGCGGGTAGCCGTTCGCGCGGACCAGGACGTAGTCGCCGAGGTTCTCCGGCAGGAAGGTGATCTCGCCGCGGACCAGGTCGTCGAACACGATCGGGCGGTCCGGCATCCGCAGCCGCACGACGGGCCGGCGACCCTCGTCGACGTACGCCTGGATCTGCTCGGGGTCGAGGTTGCGGCAGTGACCGTCGTACCCGCTGTGCTGGCCGGACGTGCGGGCCGCCTCGCGGCGCTGGTCGAGCTCCTCCTGCGAGCAGTAGCAGTGGTACGCCTTGCCCGCGGCAAGCAGCTTGGTGCCGACGTCGGCGTACACCTCCATCCGCTCGGACTGCAGGTAGGGCCCGTAGCCGCCGCCGACCTCGGGGCCTTCGTCCCAGGTCAGGCCGAGCCAGCGCATCGAGTCGTAGGTGTACTGGTAGCCCTCTTCGGTGTTGCGCGCGGTGTCGGTGTCCTCGATCCGGAGCACGAGCTTGCCGCCGTAGTGCCGGGCGAAGGCCCAGTTGAACAAGGCGCTGCGGATGTTGCCGACGGTCAGCAGGCCGGTCGGCGACGGTGGGAAGCGCACCCGCACCTGGCTCGGCTCGAGGTCGCCCAGTACGTGGGTATCGGGGCGGTCAGTCACGCACGATCACCTTGTTCGTCAGAGTTCCGATGCCTTCGACGCTGACCGAGACCTCGTCACCGGGCAGCATCGGGCCGACCCCCGCCGGGGTGCCGGTGAGCACCACGTCGCCTGGCAGCAGCGTGGTGAAGGAGGTGATGTAGGCCAGCACCTCCGGGATGTCGAAGATGAACTGCGACGTCCGCCCGTCCTGCTTCAGCTCGCCGTTCAGCTCGGTACTGACCCGCAGGTCGGACGCGTCGAGCTCGGTGCTGATCCACGGGCCGAGCGGGCAGAACGTGTCGTACCCCTTGGCCCGGGCCCATTGCCCGTCGGTCTTCTGCAGGTCGCGCGCCGTCACGTCGTTGGCGATCGTGTAGCCGAAGATCACCTCGTTGACCCGCTCCTTGGGCAGGTCGCGGCAGATCCGGCCGATCACGATCGCCAGCTCGCCCTCGAAGTGCAGGTCGCTGGTCTGCTCGGGGTAGACGATGCCGTCCCGCGGGCCGATCACACTCGTGTTCGGCTTCAGGAAGATCATCGGCTGCGTCGGCACGTCGTTGCCCAGCTCCTGGGCGTGCGCCGCGTAGTTGCGCCCGACGCAGACCACCTTGCTGCGCGGGATCACCGGCGCGAGCAGCCGGACGTCGGCGAGCTGCAACCGCTCCCCGGTGAACTGGACCGGCCGGTAGAGCGGATCCGAGTCGAGAACGTTGACGGTCCCGACGAGTCCCTCGGGGTCGTCGGTCTCGACGACGCCGTACTTCGGCTCGTCGTCCACAGAGAATCTGGCGATACGCACGGGCCGAGCCTACCGGTGGCGCTTGATGAGACAGTTAGCTGGTGACTTCCGAGATCCGCCTGGCTGTTCCGTCGGAGTACGACGCGGTCGGGGAGCTGACTGTGGAGGCGTACTCGCACGACGGTTTCGTCCGTGGTGAGTACGCGATGACGTTGCGTGCCGCCGCCGATCGCGCGGCGAAGGCAGAGCTGTGGGTCGCCGCCGACGGATCCGGCCTGCTGGGGACGGTGACCTATTGCCCGGTCGGCTCGGTCTACCGGGAGATCGGGCTCGACGACGAGGGCGAGTTCCGCATGCTCGGCGTCGCCGGCCGGGCGCGCGGCCTCGGCATCGGCACCGCTCTGACCGAACGCTGCATCGAGCGCTCCCGCGAACAAGGCCTCCACCGCGTGGTGATGAGCAGCGCCACCTACATGACCACGGCCCACCGCATCTACGAACGCCTCGGCTTCACCCGCCTCCCCGACCGCGACTGGGCTCCCATCCCCGGCGTGGATCTGTACGCCTTCGCCCTGGACCTATGACCACCACACTCACGTTCGCCGAGTGGTCGTCGTACGCCGAGGGCCACGCCCGCCGCGCCGACGCCTTGGTGTCCGGGCATCTCGATCGTCGTCAGCGCCGTGAGGCCCATCCGGTCGAGGACTTCCTCTTCACCTACTACTCCACTCGTCCGAACCAGCTCCGCATCTGGCACCCCGGCCCGGGGGTGCGGCTCCTGGACGCATCGTCGTACGGCGACCGCCGGGGGTATGTGGTGGTCGACGGGGTGGCGTCGCTCGATCCCGCCGAGATCACGCGGCGTGCGGACAACATCGCGTGGATCCGGCGGCTGCTCGCGGCGACGCTCGACCGGCAACCGCAGTTGGGGTGTTTCGGTCTGCACGAGTGGGCCATGGTCTACCGGACGTCCGACGTACGGCACGAGAAGTGGCCGCTGCGATTAGGGGCCGAGGGCACCGACCGGGTGGTCGAATCGCACAAGGTCGCCTGCTCGCACTTCGACGCCTTCCGGTTCTTCACGACTCCCGCCAGGCCGCTGAACGTCCTCCAGCCGACGCGCGAGTCCCAGCCGGCGCTGGAACAGGGCGGCTGCCTGCACGCCAACATGGATCTCTACAAATGGGCGTCCAAGCTCATGCCCTTCATCCCGAGCGCGTTGCTGCTGGACTGCTTCGAGCTCGCCCGCGACATCCGCACCCTCGACATGCAGGCCTCGCCGTACGACCTGGCTACCCTCGGCTACGCGCCTGTCCGCATCGAGACTCCTGAAGGCAAAGCCGAGTACACAGCCGCCCAACGGACCTTCGCCGACCGGGCCCGCCCGCTCCGCCGCCAACTCGTGACCCTCTGCGAAGAACTCCTCGGCTAACCTCGCCGTATGGGAAAGTTCGTCGCCAGCGCCATCGCCGCCCTCCTGATCGCGATCGGCGGCGTCTGGACTCTCCAGGGCCTCGGCTACCTCAAAGGCAGCTCCATGACCGGCAGCACCCTCTGGGCCACGGTCGGCCCCATCGTCGCCGCCTTCGGCGTGGCCCTCATCTTCGTGGCCTTCCGCGGCACTAAGAAACGGTAATCACGGCCCACTGGTAGTGCATGGCGCTCTCGTCGTCCCAGGTCGCCCACTCCTCCACCGCGCCGTACCGCTCGAGCACCGCACGCAGTCCCTCGTCGGTGCGAATGCTGAAGAACCGCCCGGGCCCATAGCCCCTGCCGTCCTCCCAGACGTGCTCGCCGCCGTGCGCACTCCCCCACAGCCCGATCGCCAGCGGAGCACCCGGTCGCAACACCCGCACGATCTCACCGAACGCCTGATCCAGATCCTCGTCCGCGACGTGTAACAACGTGCTCATCGTCCACCCGGCGTCGAACGTCCCGTCCTCGAACGGCAATTCCAGCACCGACGCCACCCGAGCATCGAGCCCGAGCGACCGACACACCTCGACACTCGCCGGCGAGAGATCCGCGCCCGTGTACGCGAAACCAGCACCGGCGATGGCCTCCCCATCCCGTCCGGGACCACAGCCGAGCTCGATGACACTATGGCGGCCCTCGTCGCGCAGCCGAGTGAGGAAGGCGGCGCGACGGGCGATCCGCGGCTCGGGCAGAGCGCGGTCGGTCCGCGCCCGGAGCTCGTTCGAGTAGTAGGCGATCAGGTCTTGCTCGCGTTCGCTGCGGCTCATCGCTTGGTTGCCTTCAGGGCGAAGAGGAGCGGGATGCGGGGAGCATCGTCCGGGAGGCGCCACCAGCCTTCGGAAGTTTGTTGCATGGATGGCCAGCGGGGCCATGGGAGTACTTCGGATTCGCGCAGGGTCGTCAGATGGAAGCCGGTCGCGGCCAGGGTGGTCGTGATCTCGCCGAGGCCGTGGCGCCATTCGTAGCTGGTCTGGCGGCCGGGGACCTCGTCGCCGGTGTAGGTGACGGTGGAGTCGTGGGCGATGGGTCCGCGACCTTCGAGGTAGTCGGCGCGAAGGACCAGGTCCTCGCTCTCGCCAGGGAGGGAAACCTCCCGAAGGGCGTTCAGCAACGGGTGGAACTCGACGACGTAGAGGACGCCGCCAGGCTTGAGCAGGTCGTGCACGACGTCGGCCCACTGCTTCAGGTCAGGCAGATAACAGAGCGCGCCCTTGCCGGTATAGACGACATCGAACTGCCGGCCCTGGACAGCGTCGACCGCGTCGTGCACGTTCGCGTGCAGATAATCGACCTCGACGCCGGCATCGGCTGCGATCCCCCGAGCGGCCTCCAACGACTCGCCGGACAGATCGAGCCCGCTGGTCCGCGCACCCCGCCGGGCGAACGCGATCGTCTCGGTGCCCAGATGGCACTGCAGATGCAGTACATCGCGGCCCTCGAGCGGTCCGAGATCCTGCCACTCGTAGTCGGCGAACCAGAACTCCGCAGGCCGGTCGTAGAAGTCACTCGCCGCGTGCAGCGGAGCCCGGGCGTCCCAATCGGCTTCGTTGGCGGCCACCATTTCCTGCGTCTGCGCGTCAAGAGTCACAACCAGCAGTTTGCCCACAAGGAGGTCCACAGGCGGGCACGCTCCCATCCACAGGTCTTGTTCAAGGTTTGTGGATAAGGTTGAATAAGGGTATGGCGAGGGTCGAGTTGCATCGGTGGCCCGGGCATCCGGACGGGTTCACCCGCGCGGAGCGGCTGGGCGGGTCGTACGAGTTGTACTTCCCCGACCCGCTGGTCGGGCGTGAGTTCGACCTGAGCGAGGACGTCCTCGCGGTGCTCGAGGACGCCGCGGGTGATCTGGCGCGGCTGGACGCGACCGCGGCCGTGCTGACGAACAGCGAGGCCCTGGCGCGGCTCCTGCTCCGGGCCGAGGCGGTCGGGTCCTCGCACATCGAAGGACTCGTCGTCGGCGCGAGACGGTTGCTGAAGGCCGACGTACTGCGGGAGCGGACGCAGGACGTGACGGCCGAGGAGGTGCTCGGCGCGGTCGACGCGATGACCTGGGTGACCGAGTCCGTGCAGGCCGGCGACAAGCTCGAGGTCGACCACCTGCTCGAAGCGCACCGCCGGCTGATGGCGCAGTCGGCGGTCTCGGAGTACGGCGGCGAGATCCGCTACCTGCAGAACTGGATCGGCGGCCGCTCCCCCGCCGAGGCGTACTACGTCCCGCCGCCGGCGCAGCTGATCCCGGAGCTGCTCGCGGACCTCGTCACGTTCGTCCGCGAGTCGCGGCTGCCTGTGCTCGCGAAGACGGCGATCGCACACGCGCAGTTCGAGACCATCCACCCCTTCGCCGATGGCAACGGCCGGACCGGGCGCGCGCTGATCCACCTGATCCTGCGCGCCGAAGGCCTGGTCACCCGCACGGTGCCACCGGTCTCGCTCTCGCTCGCGACGCACGCAGCGGAGTACGTCGACAGCCTCACCGCCTTCCGGTACGTCGGACGCGCGACGACGCCGAAGGCTCGCGCCGCCGCGAACCCGTGGCTGCGGATGTTCGCGCTGGCCTGCACGCACGCGACCGCGGAGGCCGCCCGCTTCGAGCAGGCTGCCGTCGATCTCAAGGCTGCTTGGCGGGAACGCGCCGCGCCGATCCGGGCCGGCTCCGCGACCGAGCTCCTGATCGAGGCGCTGCCCGCTGCGCCCGTCCTGACGCTCGCGGCCGCGGCGCAGCTCATCGCCCGCTCCCAGCAGGCCGCCAACCAGGGTCTCGCCCGGCTGGTGGAGGCACGCATCCTGCGCGAGGTCACCGACGGCCGCCGCAACCGCGTCTACGAGGCGCCCGAGCTCATCGACGCCTTCACCCTGCTCGAACGCCGCTTCGCCAGCCCGGCCGCCGACACCCGGATCGAGCCACCTAGCAGACCTGTCCCGGCGAGGCCAGAACCGACACACCAGTGAATTGACTTTCGTCTCCCCGGCGAGCAAGAATTCGAACATATGTTCGATCGTACAGGGGAGATGTGATGTCGGAGGCGTTCGACTGGGACATCCTGCACCGGCCGTCGGCGATGGCCATGGTGCGCGGCCAGCTCGGCTTCAGCTGGATGGTGCTGTCCGGCCGGCTCGCGCAGTTGACCGACGAGCAGTACTTCTGGCGACCGAGCAGCGAGGCGCTCACCGTCGTCCGGCGGCATTACACCGGCCACTTCCGGTCACTCGGGTCCGGCGAGTGGGTCGCGCAGTGGCCGGACGAGCCGGACCACCGCGGCCCACGCACGATCGCCTGGCTGATCGCCCACCTGACCGAGACGTTCTTCGAGCGCTGGGAATGGACGTTCGGCGCCAGCCAGCAGGGGCGCCAGGACATCAACCTGCACGGCAACGCGCGGGACGCGGTGGCCTGGCTGACCTACTGGGTGGAGGCCTGGCGCGACGCGATCGCCGCCCTGGACGAGGACGAGGTGATGACGATCGGGCTGAGCCAGGCCAACGAACTCGACGCCGGCGAGCCGTTCGGTCATGTCGTGCTGCGGCTGAATCGCGAGCTGATCCACCACGGTTCGGAGATCATGACGCTCCAGGATCTCTACGCGGTCGCGGCGTGAGACGGCGGACCACAAGATGTGCGACTCGCGGCGTGGCGCTACCACAAGATCTAGATCTCTCCACCTAGCATCACTACTGCTGGTGGTTCGGAGCGGTCCACACCACAAGATGTGGGCCACTTCGAGGCAACAGGGGAATCCGGTGCGAATCCGGAGCTGCCCCGCAACGGTGAGCGGACGTGCTGTCGAGAGGCGTCCGCGAGTCCGGATACCTGCCGCCGGCGCATGCACCGCCGGTGCATGCGGTCCGAGATCTCGCGGGTGGGTCGCAGGGCGTGACGGCAGTGTTCCGGCCGGTGCTGCCGGTCCCGTCGTGCGCCTGCTCGCGTGGTCCCAGGCTTCCGAACTCTTGTGGAGAGCACACCTGTGACCCTTGCTTCCTCAACGGCTGCAGCATCCCCGTCCCCGTCGTCAGGGACCGCGGCGGACCAGCCGATCGAGCTCACCGTCATCCGTCGCGACGGCAGCAGCACCCCGTTCGACGCCACCAAGATCTCCGTCGCCGTGACGAAGGCGTTCCTCGCGGTCGAGGGCGCCGACGCCGGTGCCACCCATCGGGTCCGCGACCTGGTGACCGACCTGACCGGCCGGGTCGTCGGAGCCCTGACCAGCCGCGGCCGTCATCACACAGGTCGCCGCAGCGTGCAGGTCGAAGACGTCCAGGACCAGGTCGAGCTGGCGCTGATGCGTGCCGGCGAGCACCAGGTCGCCCGCGCCTACGTGCTGTACCGCGAGGAGCGGACCAAGGCCCGCACCCCTGCAGACCCGGCCGGCGTCACGGCGAAGCCGTCGCTGACTGTCCGCGCGGCCGACGGCAGCCGGTCCCCGCTCGACGTCGACCGACTGCGGGTGATCGTCGCGGAGGCGGCGGCCGGACTCGACGCCGTCGATCCCGAGCTGATCCTCAACGAGACGCTCGGCGCCTGCTACGACGGCATCGCCCAGCACGAGGTCGAGCTCGCGCTGGTGATGGCCGCGCGCGGCTTCGTCGAGACCGAGCCGGAGTACACCTTCGCCGCGTCCCGGCTGCTGCTGGACCAGATCCGGCGCGAGGCGCTGGGCCGCGTCCACGGCCAGCCGCGAGAGGCCAGCCAGGCCGAGATGGCCGAGGCGTACGTCGACTACTTCCCGCGCTACATCCAGCTCGGGATCGAGGCCGGCCAGCTCGACCCCGAGCTCGGCACCTTCGACCTCGATCGTCTCGCCGCTGCGATCAGGCCCGAGGCCGATCTGGACTTCACGTTCCTCAGCCTGCAGACGCTCTACGACCGGTATCTGCTGCACATCGACAAGGTCCGGTACGAGCTGCCGCAGGCGTTCTTCCTCCGGGTCGCGATGGGCATGGCACTGCGCGAGGACGACCGCGAGGCGCGGGCGATCCAGTTCTACGAGCTGCTCAGCTCGTTCCGTTTCATGTCGTCGACGCCGACGCTGTTCAACTCCGGAACCACCCGGCCGCAGCTCTCGTCCTGCTTCCTGACCACGGTCGAGGACGACCTGGCCGGCATCTTCGGCGGCATCCGCAACAACGCGCTCCTCGCCAAGTACTCCGGCGGCCTCGGCAACGACTGGACCCCGATCCGCGGCATCGGCGCGAAGATCCGCGGCACGAACGGCGAGTCGCAGGGCATCGTCCCGTTCCTGAAGATCGCCAACGACACGGCGGTCGCGGTCAACCAGTGCTTCGGCCCCGAGACCCTCGTCTACACCGCCGCGGGTGCACAGCCGATCAGTGACATCGTCGTCGGTGACCTGGTCCTCGGCGCGAGTGGCCGGTATCGCGAGGTGACGAAGACCTTCGTATACGACCAGGACGGTCCGATGGTCGAGGTCGACGTCAAGCACTCGGTCGACCCGTTGCTGGTAACCGCCGGACACCCGTTCTACGCGATCCAAGGTGTTCCGATGGAGCAGAGCAACGAGCGGACCTACCGGTGGCTCGACAACGGCAAGGCCACCGCCGGATGGGTCGAGGCAGGCATGCTCAGCAAAGGGGATTACATCGCTCAGGTCGTACCGGAGGAGATCGTCCCGGTCCGGGATCTGACCGAGGACGACGCGCGGCTGTACGGCATCCTGCTCGGCGACGGACATCTGTCGAAGGACCGGAACCAGTGGGGCGTGTCCGGCAACCCACAGCGCGACACGCACCTCCCCTTCGTTCGCGCCTACCTCGCGGCCCGGTCGATCCACTTCTGGGAGACCGGTCGCGGTGGCGCCTACCAGCAGATCCACTGGGCTGCCGGACGAGGCCCTCGCCGGGATTCACTCACCGGCCAGATCGCAGGCCCCGGCGAGCCGACGTTGCCGTTCACGTACGACGACCTGTACGACGACACGCACTCCAAGCGCATCGCGCGGCGACTGGCGCATCTGCCACTCACCCACACTCGCGCACTCATCCGTGGTCTGCTCGAAACGGACGGCGGCATCTCACGCGGGAAGGAGATCTACTTCACGAGCACCTCGCAGGGTCTGGCCAGCGGCATGCGCTACCAACTGCTCCGTCTGGGGGTTCCCACCGCCGGCCAGTTCCGGATTCGCGAAGGTGAGCACGTCGGACGTCGTTCGGACGGCTCCGAGATCGCCTTCTCGAAGCCGGCGCACGCCTCCGATCTCCGCATTCCGGCGGTCCCTGGGATCGCCGAGGTGCTGGGCGTGACACCGGTCGAGAAGCTCAACTGGATCACACACGAAGGCATGGTCTTCTCCCGGGTGCGCGAGGTCCGCAGGACGCCGATGGTTCCGGTCGTGCACGACCTCGAGGTCGATATCGACGAGTCCTACATGACAGTCGCCGGATTGGCTCACAACGGTGGCAAGCGCAAAGGCGCGGTCTGTGCGTACCTGGAGACCTGGCATATCGACGTCGAGGAGTTCCTCGACCTTCGGAAGAACACGGGCGACGAGCGGCGCCGCACGCACGACATGAATACGGCGAACTGGGTGCCTGACCTGTTCCTGCAGCGGGTCGAGGCCGGTGGCGAGTGGACGCTGTTCTCGCCGGACGAAGTGCCTGATCTGCACGACCTGTACGGGACGGCCTTCGCCGAGGCGTACGCCGGGTACGAGGCCGCGGCGGACCGTGGTGAGATCCGGGTCTTCAAGCGGGTCAAGGCCGTCGACCTGTGGCGGCGGATGCTGACCGTGGTGTTCGAGACCGGGCACCCGTGGATCACGTTCAAGGACGCCTGCAACCTGCGCTCGCCGCAGCAGCACGACGGCGTCGTCCACTCGTCGAACCTGTGCACCGAGATCACCCTCAACACCACGGTCGAGGAGACCGCGGTCTGCAACCTGGGCTCGGTCAACCTGGTCGCGCATCTCACCGCGGACGGGCTCGACGCCGAGCTGCTCCGCGACACGGTGAAGACCGCGGTCCGGATGCTCGACAACGTCATCGACGTGAACTTCTACACCACGCCCGAGTCGGAGCGGGCCAACCAGCGCCACCGTCCGGTCGGCCTCGGGCTGATGGGCTTCGCGGACGCGCTGTTCGCGCTGCGCATCCCGTACTCGTCCGACGCCGCGGTCGAGTTCGCGGACACGTCGATGGAGCAGATCAGCTACCACGCGATCGAGGCGTCGAGCGATCTCGCCGCCGAGCGCGGCCGGTACTCGACGTACGAGGGATCGTTGTGGAGCAAGGGGATCCTGCCGATCGACTCGCTCGAACTGCTGACGGCCGCCCGCAACGGCGACGTGATCGTCGACGACAGCAGGCGGCTGGACTGGGACGCGCTGCGGGCGAAGGTACTGCGCGACGGCCTGCGCAACTCGAACGTGATGGCGATCGCGCCGACCGCGACGATCTCCAACATCTGCGGCGTGAGCCAGTCGATCGAGCCGACGTACAGCAACCTGTTCGTGAAGTCGAACATGTCCGGGGAGTTCACCATTGCCAATCCCTACCTGGTCGCCGAGCTGAAGGCGCGCGGGCTGTGGGACCAGGTGATGGTGTCGGACCTGAAGTACCACGACGGTGTCCTGGCGGGCATCGAGCGGATCCCGGCGGATCTGCGCGAGCTGTACGCGACGGCGTTCGAGATCGACCCGCAGTGGCTGGTGAAGGCGGCTTCGCGCCGGCAGAAGTGGATCGACCAGGCGCAGTCGCTGAATCTGTACATGGCGAAGCCGTCGGGCCGCGGGCTCGACGAGCTGTACCGGTCGGCATGGCGCTACGGCCTCAAGACGACTTACTACCTGCGTTCCCAGTCGGCAACCCACGTCGAGAAGTCCACGCTGCAAGGCACGGACGGCCGACTCAACGCGGTCTCGTCAGTGCTGCCCGAGCCCACCGGAGCGGTCTGCTCCATCGACGACCCTGACTGCGAGGCGTGCCAGTGAGCACCATTTCCGTTGGAGCGGCCCGGATAGAGGTCGCCGACAAGGCGATGATCAACGCCCGCGCCGACGTCAACCAGCTGTTGCCGTTGAAGTACACGTGGGCCTGGGAGAAGTACCTTGCCGGCTGCAACAACCACTGGATGCCGACCGAGGTGTCGATGCAGGCCGACATCTCGCTGTGGAAGTCCCGGGACGGCCTGACCGACGGCGAGCGGCTGATGCTCAAGCGCAACCTCGGCTTCTTCGCCACCGCGGAGTCCCTGGTCGCCAACAACATCGTCCTCGCCGTGTACCGCCAGCTGAGCAACCCCGAATGCCGCCAGTACCTGCTGCGCCAGGCCTTCGAGGAGGCCGTGCACACGCACACCTTCCAGTACATCTGCACGTCGCTCGGACTCGACGAGGGCGAGCTGTTCAACATGTACCGCGAGGTGCCGTCGATCTCCGACAAGGACGCCTGGGCCCTGAAGTACACCCAGCACCTGGAGGACCCGGACTTCCGGACCGGTACGCCGGAGGCCGACACCGCGTTCCTGCGCGACCTGATCGCGTTCTACGTGGTGTTCGAGGGGATGTGGTTCTACACCGGGTTCGCGCAGATCCTGTCGCTCGGCCGGCGGAACAAGATGGTCGGCATCGCCGAGCAGTACCAGTACATCCTGCGCGACGAGTCGATCCACCTGAACTTCGGCATCGACTGCATCAACCAGATCAAGCAGGAGAACCCGCACCTGTGGACCGCCGAGTTCCAGGCGGAGGTCCGGCAGATGCTGACCGAGGCGTGCGAGCTGGAGGTCGCCTACGGCCGGTCCACCATGCCGGACGGCATGCTCGGCCTGACGGCGGAGCTCTGCGAGCAGTACATGCACTTCATCACCGACCGCCGTGCAGAACAGATTGGTCTCGATCCGATCTTCGGTGAAACGCGGAACCCCTTCGGCTGGATGTCAGAGGTGATGGACCTGAAGAAGGAGAAGAACTTCTTCGAGACCCGGGTGATCGAGTACCAGTCCTCGAGCGGACTCAGCTGGGACTGAGACGCGAGAGACCCGGGTTCGGCACAGACGGGAGGGCCCGCGGCGCAACTCGCCGCCCCGCGGGCCCTCCTCTCCCGACAGCCGAGGTCAGCGCGGGTTGTCGGCGTGCGTGAGGGTTTCCCAGGCGAAGAAGTAGTTGGCGCCGGCGGGGCGTTTGGACTCGGTGTAGGCGAGAGTTGTGGGCATCTGCTGGCCGAGGCGGTTGTGGTAGTGGTTGTAGACGATCTCGGTGACGGCGCCGAGGCCCTTCTTCACCGTGCCGCCGCAGAGGTTGGACGGGACCGCGGCCCCGTTCTCCAGGCGGGTGTGGAAGTAGTAGCCATCGGTCAGTCGCTTGCCGGCTTCGGCGTACAGGTTGATGCCCTGGTGGTAGGCGGTCTCGGCGACGTGGGTGGCGGCGGTGAGACCCCAGCCGGTGTGTCCGAAGTCGCGGCAGGTCTCCTGGGCCAGGCCGTTGGTGAACGTCGACTGGCCTTGCCAGTAGTCGATGATCTCGTCGCGGGTGTCCTTCGACGAGCAGGTCGACGGAGCCTTCGGGTACGCGCCATCGGTCGTCTCGTAGACGTACCCGGGCAGCCGTCCGCGCCAAATGCTCAGAGCCTTGTCAAAAGCCGCGTGGTCGTCGAGGAACACCGCGATCCCGATCGCCGCGTCGGTCATGATCAGTTCCCAGTTGCCGTTCTTGCAGCCCGCGCCGTCGCGGACCTCGGGCAGGTACACGTCGCGCAGCATCTTCTCGAACCGCCCGCGCTGGGCCCACTGCCCGCCGTACGTGTGCTTGATCAGCTCGCCGGCCCGCGAGAACGAGGCGCCGGACCAGCCGGTCTGCAGCGGTGCGTTGGTGTTCGTGTGGTCCTTCAGTACGGCGGACCACGCGTCCATGATCTGGATCGCCTTCTTGGCGTAGCGGTCGTCGCGCGTCAGGTACCAGAGCAATGCGTGGGTGTACGCCGCGAGTGCGTCGTCGCGCTCGTCGGAGCAGCCGTTGTTCGGGTTCGAGCTCGAGCCGCACTCGACGATCGCGCGCGGCTTGGGGGTGTACGACAAGGCGGCGTACGAGCTGGCCTTCATCGCGTCGTACGCCGCCTTCTGCGGCTGGGCTCCGGCCTGGACCTGCTGCCGGGCGAAGTCGAGCTGCGCCTTGTCGACGAGGACGCCCGGATGCTGGAACGGAGCCGGCGCCTTGGTGGCCGCGGCGCTGGGCCGGGCGGCGAGAAGCCCGGTGGCCAGCATGGCGGACGCCGCGATCAGCGTCATGGTCAGGATCAGAAGGAAGGGGCGGTGCAATCGGAGCATGGCTGTCTCCTGAGGTGGGGGCGGAGACAGCAAGCTACCCGGAACACCGACTATTAGTAAACCTTCCTAACCAAATTCATCCGAGCAGCGCGCTGATCTCCTCGGTCGTGCCGGACTCGCCGAGCCGCGGGAAGATCCGGGTCAGCGAGTGCTCATGGGACTCGGCTGCGAGGTCGGTCATCGCGTCGGTGGCGAGCGTGACGTTGTACCCGTGCTCGTACGCCGCCCGCGCGGTCGACTCGACGCCGATGCTGGTGGCCACGCCGGTCAGGACGATCTGCGTGATGCCCCGCCGGCGCAGCTGCACGTCGAGGTCGGTGCCGTGGAACGCACCCCAGTTCCGCTTGGTCACGATGATGTCCTCGGGATGGCCGGCCAACTGGTCGACGATCTGGTCCGCTCCGGCCGGCGGCGTCCCACCGGCCGACCGCGGGGGCTGCTCGGTCCGGCCGGTCAGCCGATCGGCGCCGTCAGCCGCGAAGCTGACCCGGACGAGTACCACCGGGAGCTGGTGTTTGCGGAAGGCGTCGGCGAGCTCGACGGTCTTGCTGATCACGTCAGCGGTGCTGAGCGGCGCGCCGGGAAGAGCGGCGACGCCGTTCTGCAGGTCGATGACGACCAGGGCGGTCTTGGGATCGAGGGTGGTGACGGACACGGGTGGACCTCTCTATTCGGGGAGTCGCAGGAAGGTCACCAGCACGAGCAGACCGGCGATGACGAGCAGGAAGATCGCCATCTCGTGCAGTCCGGCCGTCGTCGCACCGTGCTGGAAGAAGTGGGCGTTGGCCGCCGCGGAGATGAGCGCACCGACGTACACGCAGGTCCGCAGCAGGCCGGCGGACGATCCGATCCGGGCCGGATCGGCCTGCTGGTAAAGAGCAGTCTGGTTGGCAAGATTGTTCAGGCCCTGCGGGACACCGGCGATGACACCGACGACGGCGAGGATCCAGACCGACGTATCCGGACCGACCAGCAACTGTGCCGCGGCGGCAGCGACCAGACAGATGCTTCCGGCAATGAGTTTGCCGCGGATCTGTGCGCGCCGGCCGGTCAGCAGCGTGACCAGCACGGCCGCCAGCGACAGTGGTAGCAGGAGCAGACCGGCCGACGAGGCACTGAGTCCGCGGGCCTCTTCGAGCCATTGGGTGAAGCCGTACAGGAACGAGTACGCGCCGACGAACGCGAGCACCTGGCGCGTATACGTCAGGATCAGCGGCCGGTTCCCGCCCAGCACCCGCAGATCGATGAACGGCGCCATCACGCGCAACTGCGTGATCACGAACGTCACCCCCAGGACGAGCGCGAGCACCAGCACGTACCACCGCGAGATCCGCGGCTGCATCAGGAAGAGCATCAACGCGACCAGCGTCGTGGTGAACAACGCGACCCCCGCGTAGTCCAGTCCCCCGGCTCCCCGCGAGCGCGCCCGCCGCGGCAACCACAACGAGCCGAGCACTACGCAGATCACCGACAGCGGGACGTTGATCGTGAAGATCAGGTGCCAGCCGCCGAGCCCGATCAACAGGCCGCCCAGCGTCGGGCCGATCACCGCGATCACCTGGTTCGCCACCGACAGACTGCTCAGGATGCCCGCGGGCGTCGTCATCCCGGTCCGGTCGGCCTCGCTGCGGATCAACGACATCGCCGCCGGGTAGGCCGCCGACGTACCGAGACCGAGAAGGACCCGGGACGCGACGAGTACGCCGAGGTTCGGAGCGAGGGCGCCGAGGAGACCGGCGAGCCCGACGAGCGAGGTCGCGATCAGGTACAGCGGTCGCGGACCGAACAGGTCGACGAGCCGGCCCATCACCGGCTGGCCGACCGCGGTCGCGATGTACAACCCGGTCACCAGCCACGCGGTCTGCGACGGCGGTACGCCGAATGCCGCGCCGATCGGGATCAGCGCCACCGCGAGCATCGACGAGTTGATCGGGTTCAGCACCGAGCCGACGATCATCGGTGCGATCAGCCGGCGGTCGAATCGCGCCGGATCCGCTGTCACTGAGCAGTCGCCTCGATGGCCCGGTCGAGCAACGCGAGCGCCTTGATGATGGTCTGCCGCTCGGCCTCCGTGCAGTGCTCCTGCAACGTCTGCGCCAGCCACTCCTGCCGGACCTTGCGATCACCCTGCAGGCGGTGGCGGCCTGCCGTCGTCAGCGACACGACCTGCCGCCGGCCGTCCTCGGGATCGGGATGGCGCTGGATCAGGTCGGCCTGCCGCAGCGCGGCCAGGATCGCGGCGATCGACTGCGGCCGGATCCGCTCCGCCGCGGCCAGATCGCTGGCCGACGCCGGCCCGTCCTTGTCGAGCCGGCTCAGCACCGACGACTGCGACGGCGTCAGATCGTCGGTGTCGGCGAGCGCCTTCAGCCGCCGTTTGACCCGGCCGAGCACCACCCGGACCTCGCTGGCCGCGCGCATCGCGGACGCCGACAGCTCCATACCGACCACCATAACTCATCAGTCCAGACTGAACAGTTCGGACTGTCATTTAGACTTCGGTGAGGCCGATCATCACCCTTGAGACTTCTCTGGAGGATGTAATGAACGCAGAGCTCGATCGGCTGGCCCATGGTCTGCTGTTTCCCGCGCTGGGCCGGCCGAAGGTGCCGAACTGGGTCCCGGCGCGGATCGAGTCCGGACTCGGCGGGTTCGTGATCTTCGGCAAGGACATCGTCGACGGGTCGCAGTTCCGGCAGCTGGCCGCACAGCTGCACGGTCTGCGCGACCATGTGCTGCTCTCGATCGACGAAGAGGGCGGTGATGTCAGCCGGCTCGCGAACCTCGGCGGCTTCTCGATGCCCGGCAACCGCGCGCTCGGCGAGCTGAACGACGTCGACCTGACCCGGCAGGCGGCGTACCAGATCGGGCTTTCGCTGGTCGAGGCCGGCGTCGACTGGGACCTTGCGCCCGCGGTCGACACGGCGGTCAACCCGCTCAGCCCGAACGGGATCCGCTGCTTCGGCGCGGACCGTGAGCTGGTCAGCCGCCATACGGCCGCGTGGGTGGAGGGCATGCAGGCGGCCGGGGTGAGCGCGTGCGCGAAGCACTACCCGGGTCACGGGATGAGCGGTACGGACGCGCACCTCGCGACGCCGCTGGTCGACGTATCGCGGGCGGAGTTGCTCGCGAGCTACCTCGATCCGTTCCGTGCGGCGATCGAGGCCGGCGTCGACAGCATCATGGTGTCGCACGACCTGGTACCGCAGGTGGACGACGTACCGGCGACGATCAGCAAGGTGCTGTTGACCGACATCCTGCGCGGCGAGCTCGGGTACGACGGCGTGGTGATCACCGATGCGCTCGAGATGTACGGGATCGCGGACGTGGCGCCGTTGCCGGAGGCCGCCGTACGGGCGATCGAAGCCGGGGCGGATGCGCTGTGCCTTGGATCGTGGGCGTTCCTCGACGACGTGGACGTGGCGGCCGCTGCACTGGTCGAGGCGGTGGAGAACGGGCGGCTGCCGCTGGAGCGGTTGGAGAGTGCGAACGAACGGCTGACGCGGTTGGGGACGCGGCCGAAGGCGGACGTGGGTGAGCGGGACAACGCCTTGGGCGACCGGCTCGCTGAGCAGGTCACGGTGACGCACGGGGATCCGCGGCTGCGGGGTGACGCCGTACTGATCATCCGGTTGGAGCCGACGCACTCCCCCGCTGCCGGGTCTTCGGGATGGGGCGTGGAGGAGCTGCTGCGCGGTGCCGGGAAGGTTGTCGAGAGCATCGGGTTGTCCGGGCAGACGTACAACGGGCCAGGGATGGCGCGGGCCGGGGTGGGTGAGTTCCGGTCGGAGTACGGCGCCGACAGTCAGGTGGTGCTGATGGTGCGGGGCGCGCATCGCTTCGACTGGCAGGAGAAGCTGATCGTCGAACTGCACAGCCAGCACCCGGACATGGTTGTGGTGGACATGGGCGTCCCCGGGGTCGACTACTCGGGCTTCGCGGGCTGGATCCAGACGTTCGGCAGCGCCCGAGTCTGCGCAGAGGCAGCCGCCCGCCGCCTACTCGCCCCGTGATCACCTTCCAGAACGCGCACCTGTGCACGCCTGAGCCGGTCCACGGCTGGCTGCAGGTCGAGCACGGCCGGATAGTCGCCCTGGGCCCAGGCGCGTCACCAGAAGTCCCCGCCGGGGGCGACGCGGGTCGGGCCGGGGCGAGGGGTGGTTCGGTGGTGGTTGATGTTGCGGGGCAGTGGTTGGTGCCGGGGTTTGTTGATACGCATTGTCATGGGGGTGGTGGGGCGGCGCTCTACTCGGGGGAGGTGGAGGATGTGGGTCGGGCGGCTCGTAGTCACCTGTTGCGTGGGACGACCAGTCTGGTGGCGTCGGTGGCGACCATGCGGCTCGATCGGATCCTTCGGGCCGCGGCGGCGATCGTCGAGGCGGATGCACCCAACATCCGCGGGATTCACTTCGAAGGGCCGTTCCTGTCGCACCGCAGGCGTGGGGCGCAGACGGCGGACGCGTTGCTCGCGCCTGACGAGAAGGTGTTCGACGAACTGATCAGCGCGGCCGGCGGGCTGGCGATGGCGATGACGATCGCGCCCGAGCTTCCCGGGGCGATCGAGCTCATCGAGCGGCATCGGGACGAGATCACCTTCGCCGTCGGGCACACCGACGACGACGGGACCTGGACGCGCCGCGCGTTCGACGCCGGCGCACGTACGGCGACCCATCTGTTCAACGCGATGCCGGCCATGACGCACCGCCAACCCGGCCCGGTCGGCGCAGCACTCCTCGACGACCGCGTCGCCTGCGAACTGATTGCCGACGGCACCCACCTGTCGCCCGAAGCGCTCGTCGTCGCGACCCGCACAGCCGGCCTCGACCGGACGATGCTCGTCACGGACGCGATGGCAGCGACCGGCCTGGGAGACGGCGACTACTCGTTCGCCGACCGTCACGTCCAGGTCCGTGGCGGTGTCGCCACCCTGCGCGGCACCGACACGCTCGCCGGCTCGGTCCACTTCCTCGCCGACGCACTCGCGACCGCCACACGCGTCCTCGCCGTACCCGTCCCGCAAGCCACACGACTGGTGGCCGGCAACGCGGCCCGCCACTACGGCTGGCAGGACCGCGGAACGCTTGCTATCGGCAACGTCGCCGACCTGGTCCTGCTCTCGCCCGACCTCACAGTAGAAGCCGTCTACCTGGCCGGCACCCCGGTCAGCTGATCGACACCTCGAGCACGCCGATCACCTTCTCGAGCCGGGCCGCCACCCGCCCGGCGTCGAACCCGTTGCCCTCGACGACGATCCGCAGTTCGCCCCGGTCCAGCGACAACGCCAGCTCGCGCACGTCGTACGGGTTCAGCAGGACGGCGATCCGCGCGAGCAGACCGCCCGTCTCGACGACCTCGGCGGTGAACACCGTCATCGTCCGCTCAACGGCGAGCAGGCTCATCGGACGACCTCCTTGTGACGCAGCAGACCGAAGGTGACTCCGTCGACCAGCGCCTCCCACGACGCCTCGACGATGTTGTGCCCGACGCCGACCGTCACCCACGAGCCCTCGCCGTCCGCGGTCTCGATCAGGACTCTGATAACGGCATCCGTGCCATGTCCCTGGTCGAGGATGCGGACCTTGTAGTCGACCAGCTCGAACTTGTTCACGACCGGGTACGCGCGCTCGATCGCCGTCCGCAGCGCGTGGTCGAGGGCGTTGACCGGGCCGTTGCCCTCCCCCGTGACGATCTCCCGCTCGCCGCCCGCGACCAGCTTCACCGTCGACTCGGACACCGCCTCGCCGTCGGCGCGCGACTCGGTGATCACCCGCCACGACTCGACGTCGAAGAACGACGCCCGCTTCCCCGTCACTTCCTCGGTCAGCAGCAGCGAGAACGACGCGTCCGCGGCCTCGAAGGTGTACCCGCGCGACTCCATCTCCTTCACCCGCTCGGTCACCCGGGTGACCACGTCGCGGTCAGCCTTGTTACCGCCGAGGTCGAAGCCGAGCTCACGGCCCTTCAGCTCGACACTCGCCCGGCCGGCCATCTCCGACACCAGCATCCGCATGTCGTTGCCGACCAGCGCCGGATCCGTGTGCTGGTAGAGATCCGGATCCACCTTGATCGCGCTGGCATGCAGGCCCGCCTTGTGGGCGAACGCGGACAGGCCGACGTACGGCTGCCGGGTCGACGGCGGCACGTTCGTCACTTCGGCGATCGCGTGGGCGATCCGGAACGACTCCGACAGGTTGCCCGGCGGGAGCAGCCGGTGTTCGCGCTTCAGTTCCAGGTTGGCGACGATCGCGAGCAGATCGGCGTTGCCGGTGCGTTCGCCGTACCCGTTGATCGTGCCCTGGACGTGCGTGACGCCGGCCTCGACGGCGGCGATCGAGTTCGCCACCGCGCAGCCGGCGTCGTTGTGACAGTGGATGCCGAGCCGGGCCCCGGTGGAATCAAGGACATCCCGTACGACGTCCTGCAGCTCCCGCGGCAAGGTCCCGCCGTTCGTGTCGCAGAGCGCGACCACGTCGGCCCCGGCCTCGACGGCTACTCGTACGACCTCCAGCGCGTAGGCGCGGTTGGCGCGGTATCCGTCGAAGAAGTGCTCGGTGTCGAGGAAGACCCGCTGACCGTGCTCGCGCAGATGCGTGACGGTGTCGGCGATCATCCGCAGGTTCTCGTCCAGGGTGGTCCGCAAGGCCCGCTCGACGTGCGCGTCGTGGCTCTTGGCAACGAGTGTGACGACGCCGGCGCCGCAGTCGCGCAGCGCGGCGACCTGTGGGTCGTCGGCGGCCGCGGTCTGGGGTTTGCGGGTCGCGCCGAAGGCCGCGAACGTCGCGTTCTTCAGGTTCAGCTCGGTCCGCGCCCGCTCGAAGAACTCGGTGTCCTTGGGCACCGCGCCCGGCCAGCCGCCCTCGATGAACCCGACCCCCAGGTCGTCCAGGTACTGCGCGATGGCGATCTTGTCGGCCACGGACAGCGCCAGCCCCTCCTGCTGCGCGCCGTCGCGAAGAGTCGTGTCGTAGACGTGGAAATCGTCCGAGATGCTCATGGGGGTCGGCCTTCCGGAAGGGAGGGTTAGGCAAACAAAAAACCTCCCGCAAGGTGCGAGAGGTCTGCGCGCTCAGGTACAGCTGGCTGAGCGCGCCTAGGGAATAATGCCCTGGTAGTTCTTCATGACGTTTTGCAGTCTGCCACACAATGTCCGAACGATGGCGTCACCGTCTCGCATCACGAACATTCAGTACGCCAACCAGTACTCCAGCGCCAACCCCAGTCCCCCCACCAACGCCCAGTCCCCCACCACCACCTCCACCAACTCCACCAACTCCGCCACCTCCGCCACCCCAGCTCCATCCCCGCCGCCCCACCAGTCACACGAGCGGATATCCGCGCGAGTTGGGGGTTCTCTGCCGGTATGCCAACGAACAACCCCCAACACCAGGGGTTATCCACTCGAATTAAGCGAGCGCCGACGCATGGCGGAAGCGGCGGGGGTGCAGGGTG
>NZ_JBITDF010000006.1:234445-653452 GCF_044453965.1 Kribbella sp. NPDC051586
CGTACGCGGGGTGCGGGGTGCGGGGTGCGGGGTGCGGGGTGCGGGGTGCGGGGTGCGGGGTGCGGGGTGCGGGGTGCGGGGTGCGGGGTGCGGGGTGCGGGGTGCGGATGCGGGGTGCGGGGGCGCGGGGGCGGGGGCGGGGCCTTGGTTGGGGTGCGGGGGGTTGGTTGGTGGGGGTGGGCGGGGTTCAGGCGGTGAGGGACCAGCCGGGGTCGTCCCAGGCGGTGTAGAAGTCTTCGCGGGAAAGGGGGCGGAGGGCCCACTCCTCGCGGTCGAGCGCCTGGTCGGTGAGCATCCCCTCGTCGTCCTCGAGCCGCTGCCACCAGTACCGGGTGACCTCGCCGTCCTCGCCCGAGCCGAGCTGGCGGATCACGACCCACTCGCGCTCGTGCCAGACCGCCTCGTACAGCCAGTCGGTGCCGTGGTCGTCGGCCACCGCGCCGTACGTCCGCGGCGCCGTACCGCGGTCCAGGTCGCGGATCAGCTCGACGGTCGACCGGATCGCGGCGGACGTCCCGGCCGACCAGCCCCGGCGCTCGGCCAGCTCGGCGTAGTAGCCCTCGACATCCTCCGGAAAGCCGCTCATGCCGCCCGACCCTACCCAACCGCACCTTCGGCCGGCGACCACCGGTCCGACCCTCAGACCTGAGAAGATCCTGTGAAAACAGCCACTGCAGAACAGGATCGACCCGTGAGCCAGTCCGACGACGCGGACCTGAACGTACTGAAGGCCCCCTTGCCGCCCCGGCATCACACGGACGGGTTACGGCAGCTGCGGTTCCAGCTGCTCGGGTACGCCACCGCACTCGGGGTGCTGATCACGCTGACGCCGACCTGGCTGATCCGCGAGTACAGCCGCGGCGACCTGAGCCTGTACAGCGGATTCGGGATGGCCCGCCACGCCCCGGACCTCGGCAGCGCCGCCAACTATCTGTTCATCGTCTACCTGGTGCTGGCCCTCGTCGCGCTGGCTACGCCGACGACGATCGCCGCCTTCGCGTGCGCGTACGCCGGGCTCGTGGACACGGTCGTGATCGTGCTGCTGAAGCCCCGCGGGGACGAAGGCGCCGACGTCGGCTGGACCGGCGCGCCGTTCCTCGCGATCGGGCTGTGGCTCGTGCTGGCCGTCATCAACCACCTCGGCTGGTACGACATCAACCGACGGGCATGACGACGGCCCGGCGACCGTGTCACACACCGGTCGCCGGGCCGTCTGTTCGATGAATCAGGAGATGCGGGTCATCCAGCCGTGCGGGTCGGCGGTGCGCCCGTACTGGACGTCGAGGAGGGCGCTGCGGACGGCCGCGGTGACCGGGCCGCCGTTGCCGTCGCCGATCTGCGTCTCGCCGTCCTTCCACTTCAGCGAGGCGACCGGGGTGACGACCGCGGCGGTGCCGCAGGCGAAGACCTCGCGCACCTTGCCGGAGGCCGCGCCCTCGCGCCACTCGTCGACCGAGATCTTCCGCTCGGTGACGGTGTGGCCGAGGTCGGTGACCAGCTTCAGGATCGAGTCCCGGGTGACGCCCTCGAGGATCGTGCCGGACAGCTCCGGCGTGACGACCGAGTTGTCGTCGAGGACGAAGTACAGGTTCATCCCGCCGAGCTCCTCGACCCACTTCTTCTCGACCGCGTCGAGGAAAGCGACCTGGTCGCAGCCCTCCTCGATCGCCTCGGCCTGGGCGAGCAGCGAGGAGGCGTAGTTGCCGCCGGTCTTCGCCGCGCCGGTGCCGCCGGGGGCCGCGCGGGTGTACTCCTCGCTCAGCCAGATCCGGACCGGCTTGACGCCCTTGGCGAAGTACGACCCGGCCGGTGACGCGATCAGGCAGTACGTCACCTGGCTGGACGGGCGGACGCCGAGGAACGGGTCGGAGCCGAACATGAACGGACGCAGGTACAGCGACGTCTCGCCACCGCCGGGCACCCAGGCCCTGTCGAGCTCCACCAGCTTGTGCAGGGAGTCGAGGAAGACCTCGGTCGGCAGCTCGGGCAGCGCGAGGCGCTGCGCGGAGCGCTGGAACCGGGCCGCGTTGGCCTCGGGGCGGAACAGGTGGATCGAGTCGTCGGGATGCCGGTAGGCCTTCATCCCTTCGAAGATGGTCTGGGCGTAGTGGAACACCGCGGTCGCGGGAGACAACTCCAGCGGTCCGAAGGCGGTGATCCGCGCGTCGTGCCAGCCCTTCCCGGCCGTCCAGGTGGCGATCGCCATGTGGTCGGAGAAGTACTGCCCGAATCCCGGGTTCGCCAGGATCTGGGCGCGCTGGTCGTCGCCGGCCAAGTGGGTGTTCGGCTCAACGGTGAACTCTAGGGCGCTCATAGCCGCACCGTACCTCTCGACCAAGTGGTCAGGCGAGCATCGGCCCCGGCCGCGGCGGGAGCCTCACCAGCTGTCACCGGTCAGCCCGCCGCGCGTTTGGCGATCGCGTCGCCGATCTCGGCGGTGGTCCGCGGGGCGCTGCTGCGCTCCTCGATGTCGGCCGTGACGGCGGCCTCGATCGCGCGGGCGGCCTCGGTCAGGCCGAGGTGCTCGCACAGCAGCGACGCCGACAGGATGGCCGCGGTCGGGTCGGCCTTCTGCTGGCCGGCGATGTCCGGCGCGGAGCCGTGCACGGGCTCGAACATGCTCGGCGCGGTCCGGTCCGGGTTGATGTTGCCGCTCGCGGCCAGCCCGATGCCACCGCTGATCGCGGCCGCCAGGTCGGTAATGATGTCGCCGAACAGGTTGTCGGTGACGATCACGTCGAACCGGGCCGGGTCGGTGACCAGGAAGATCGTCGCCGCGTCCACGTGCAGGTAGTCGACGGTGATCTCCGGGAACTCCTCGGCGACCTTGTCGACCGTCCGCTTCCACAGGTGGCCGGCGTACACGAGCACGTTGTTCTTGTGCACCAGGGTCAGCTTCTTACGCGGCCGCGCCTGTGCCCGGGCGAACGCGTCGCGGACGACCCGCTCGACGCCGTACGCCGTGTTGACCGACACCTCGGTGGCGATCTCGGCCGGCGTGCCGACCCGGAGCGCACCGCCGTTGCCGACGTACGGACCCTCGGTGCCCTCGCGGACGACGATGAAGTCGACCTCGCCCGGCGCTGCCAGCGGGGAGCCCACCGACGGGTAGATCTTCGAGGGGCGCAGGTTGACGTAGTGATCGAGGGTGAAGCGGAGCTTGAGCAGCAGACCACGCTCGAGTACGCCGGACGGGACGCTCGGGTCGCCGACCGCGCCGAGCAGGATCGCGTCGTGCTTGCGAATCTCCTCCAGCTCGGCGTCCGGCAGCGTCTCGCCGGTGGCGTGCCAGCGCTTCGCGCCGAGGTCGTACTCGGTCCGCTCGAACGTCACGCCGTGCTGCGCGGCTACCGCGTCGAGGACCTTGAGGGCCTCGGTGGTGACCTCGGGTCCGATCCCGTCACCGGGAACGACGGCCAGCGTGAAGTTCTTTTTCTCGCTCACTTCTTGGGTTCTCCCCCATTGTCACGGCGGTTCATGGCCTCTTGGACAGCCTTGACCTCGTCACTGGCCGGGCGGGCGGTACGGCGACGCCGGGTCGCCTTCCGCTCCCGGGCGTCGATCGCGGGCCAGTTGGCTGGATACATGTCGTACATGCTGCTGCTCCCAAATATGTCGTGGGCGGCAGGATGCGCACGAATTTACTCGCACATCCGACTAGTTCTCCACCATGCGGGCAGCTTGTCCCGAAATGTGAGATCCCGGTGCTGGTCCTGGACCAGACCTGTGCAACTCTCAGCCGGTGAGTGCTCCTCCAGAACTGCCGCCGCTGGTGTCGGCGGCCCTCAGCCTGTCCGGCCGGCGCGGATTCGTCAGCTCCACCCGCAACGAGACCGGCCGGCTGCTCGCCTCGCTCGCCGCGTCCAAGACCGGCCTGCTCGGTGAGCTCGGGACCGGCTGCGGTGTCGGCTCGGCCTGGCTGCGCAGCGGCGCCGGGGAGTCGACGAACATCGTCACCGCGGAGAGCGATCCGCAGCTGGCGCAGGCGGTCGCGGAGCTGTTCGCCGCCGACGAGCGGATCGAGGTCGTCTCGGCCGACTGGACCGCGCTGATCGAGCGCGGACCGTTCGCGCTGCTGTTCGTGGACGCGCGCGAGGCCAAGCTGTCGGCCCGCGACATCATCGCGGACGTGGTCGAGCCCGGCGGCTTCGTCGTACTGGACGACTTCACGCCGTCCGCGGTCTGGCCGCCGATGTACGAGGGCCGCGTCGACACGCTCCGCCAGGAGTGGCTGATGGACAAGCGCTTCACCACCGTCGAGGTGATGGTCGCGCCGGACGCCGCCGTACTGCTGGCCACCCGGCACTAGGCCACCGGCACCAGAACTGAAGCGGGCCCGGGCTATTGAGCCCGGGCCCTTGCCGGCCGCCATGCGCCTGCGGGCGGCTGGCCGCCTCCAGTAAATCAGTCGTTCGTGTGACTCAGGCCTCGAGGTCCACAGTGCGGGCCGTGTCGGCCTGGACCGCGGCGGCGATGTCGTCGAGGACGGTCGGGGCGATCTTGGAGTCGACCGACAGCGCGACCAGGGCCTTGCCGCCCTTGCGGTCGCGGCTGACCTGCATGCCGGCGATGTTCACGTCCGAGTCGCCGAGGATGCGGCCGATCTGGCCGACCGCGCCCGGCCGGTCCTCGTAGGTGAGGAACGCCAGGTGGGCGGCCAGCTCGATCTCGACGTCGTACCCGTCGATCTCGACCAGGCGCTCCGACTGCCGGACGCCGACCAGCGTGCCGGACACCGACACCTGGACACCGTCGGCGAGCGTGCCGCGCAGCGTGATCAGGTTGCGGTGCTCGGGGCTGTCGTGGTCGGTGACGAGCCGGACCTCGAGGCCCCGCTCGGCCGCGAGCAGCGGCGCGTTCACGTACGAGACGTTGTCCTCGACGACATCCGCGAAGACGCCCTTGAGCGCGGCGAGCTCGAGCACCTTCACGTCGTACTGCGTGATCTCGCCGCGCACCTCGACGTCCAGCTGCTGCGCGACGCCACCGGCCAGCGCGGTGAAGATCCGGCCCAGCTTCTCGGTCAGCCCGATGCCCGGGCGGACGTCCTCGGCGATCACGCCGCCCTGGACGTTGACCGCGTCCGGGACCAGCTCGCCGGACAGCGCGAGCCGCACCGACTTGGCGACCGCGATACCGGCCTTCTCCTGCGCCTCGTCGGTGGACGCGCCGAGGTGCGGGGTGACGACGACGTTCTCGAACTCGAACAGCGGCGAGTCCGTGCACGGCTCGGACGCGAACACGTCCAGGCCGGCGCCGGCCACGCGACCCTCCTTGAGCGCGCTGTACAGCGCCTGCTCGTCGACGATGCCGCCGCGGGCCGCGTTCACGATGATGACCTCGGGCTTGACCTTGTGCAGCTGCTCGTCGCCGATCAGGCCGATGGTCTCCGGGGTCTTCGGCAGGTGCACGGAGATGAAGTCGCTGGTCGCCAGCAGCTCGTCCAGGGTGGCGAGCCGGACACCCATCTGCGCGGCCCGGCCGGCCTGCACGTACGGGTCGTAGGCGATCACGTTCATGCCGAACGCGGCCAGCCGCTGCGCGACCAGGACGCCGATCTTGCCGAGGCCGACGATGCCGACGGTCTTCTCGAACAGCTCGACACCGGAGTACTTGCTGCGCTTCCACTCGCCCTTCTTGAGCGACTCGTTCGCGGCCGGGACTCGCCGCGCGGAGGCGAGCAGCAGGGCGACGGCGAGCTCGGCGGCGCTGGTGATGTTGGAGGTCGGCGCGTTGACGACCATCACACCGGCCTGGGTGGCGGCCTTCACGTCCACGTTGTCGAGGCCGACGCCGGCGCGGGCGACGACCTTCAGCTTCTTCGCGGCGGCGAGCGCCTCGGCGTCCACCTTGGTGGCGCTGCGGATCAGGATGGCGTCGACGTCCGCGATCGCCGGGATCAGCTCGGCGCGGTCGGCGCCGTTGGTGTGCCGGATCTCGAAGTCGGGGCCGAGCGCCTCGACGGTGGCCGGGCTGAGCTCTTCGGCGATCAGAACGACGGGCCGGGTTACGTCAGTCATGGAGGAATCTCCTGCAGAAGCGGTAGGGGCTCGTGATCTTCAGAGCACCGCGCTGTGCCCGCTGACTCGATGGTACCGCGTCCGCTCCGGACCCGGTCCGAGGGCCCGGGTCACGGTCAGGAGCATGGTCAGGCTCATGGTCAATCTCATGGTCAATCGGTGTCGCAGCTGACCGGGGTCGCCATCGGAACGGTCCGGTCGATCAGGAGCTTGCCGTTCACCCGGACCAGCTGGAAGCGCACGTCGAGCCGGTTGCAGTTCTGGCCGTCCGCGCCGGTCGCGGTCGGCGCGAACAGGATGTCGTACGACATCCGGGCGTAGGAGCCGTCCGGTGCCACGTCGGTGATCTTCGGGTTGAAGAAGTACGACGTCCGGTGGTTGTGCAGGTCCCGGTCCACGGTCATGCCCTTGGCGAACCGTGCCGAGTACAGCGACTGCAGCCCGCGGAAGTCCTGCTGGTTCTCCAGGGTGACGTAGTTGCCGAACAACCGCTGCACCTCGACGTTCAGCGCTGTCCCGGCGACCTGCAGTGCCGGGGCGACCGCCGCCTGCGGGCCGCGGGACTGGTCGCAGATCCCGGCCGCCGCGACGGTGACGCCCGACGGCGCGGTCGCGGCGTACCCGCGGAGCTTCTCGAGCGGCACGATCGCACTGGCCTGCACCGTGGCGCCGGTGACGAGCCCGATCAGGCCGCCGGACTTGTCGAGGATCGGCCCGCCGAGCTTCGCCGCGTTCATGACCTCGCTCAGGGCCCGCGGGTCGGCCGCCGAGCCGACCTGGCTGATCGCCTGCTTGCCTGCCGAGGTGTAGCCGATCAGAGCTCGCTGCGCCTTCGGGTCGGGGTCGGCCGGCGCGAGCTGCATCGGCGTCCCCTCGAGCCCGATCGACTGCAGTACGGCGACGCCGTCCGTGCTCGTGAAGAGCAGGTTGGCCCGGCGGATCCGGCCGTCCGGCGCCACGATGACGATCGACTTCGGTTGCGCGACCGCCGACGCCGCGGTCAGGACCCGCCCGTTGTCGATCAGCACCCCCGAGGCCTCCCCGGTCGAGCCGCACGTCGTCGCGAGCACGCGCACCACGGACGGGCCGGCCGACTTCAGCACCTCGTCGGTGTTGATCCGCAGACTCTGCGAACGGACGAACCAGCCCGCGCCGGCGCCGCCTGCCGCGATCACCAGCAGCGCGACGAATCCGGCCAGGATCCGGCCGAAGATCCACGGGCGCCGCTGTGTCTGCGGCTGCGGTGCGGCGGGCCGACTGGGAGTCTCCAACTGGGTCAGCGAGCCGGCGCCCGGGGGGATCCGCCGAGGCGGCCGCGGCAGCCCGTTCCTGCCGTCCTCCACCGCCGGTCACCTCCCCCGCAATCACCTGCCCGGACCAGGCCCTGGTCCACACCCTGGACTACAACCGTCACACATTGTGTCAAAAGAAAGGGCCCGGGCCATCCACCTGGATGGTCCGGGCCCTTCGCGCGTACTGCGTCAGCGGGCGGACGTGCCCTCGACGTAGTCGTCGTCGTGGGACTTGACCCACGCCATCAGACCGCGCAGTTCCTTGCCGACGGCCTCGATCGGGTGCGACTCGCTCTGCTTGCGGAACTCGGCGAACTCCGGTGCGCCGGCGTCCTGGTCGGCGATGAAGCGGGCCGCGAAGGTGCCGTCGGTGATGTCGCCGAGGACCTCCTTCATCCGCTGCTTCACCGACGCGTCGATGATCCGCGGGCCGGAGACGTAGTCGCCGTACTCGGCGGTGTCGGAGACCGACCAGCGCTGCTTGGCGATGCCGCCTTCGTAGATCAGGTCGACGATCAGCTTGAGCTCGTGCAGGCACTCGAAGTACGCGACCTCGGGCTGGTAGCCGGCCTCGGTCAGTACCTCGAAGCCGTTCTGGATCAGCGCCGAGACGCCACCGCAGAGGACGGCCTGCTCACCGAACAGGTCGGTCTCGGTCTCCTCGGTGAAGGTGGTCTTGATACCGCCGGCCCGCAGACCGCCGATGCCCTTGGCGTACGCGAGCGCGAGGTCCCACGCCTTGCCGGTGGCGTCCTGCTCGACCGCTACCAGCACCGGTACGCCGCGGCCCTCGGAGTACTCGCGGCGGACCAGGTGACCCGGGCCCTTCGGGGCGACCATGAAGACGTCGACACCGGCCGGCGGCTTGATGTAGCCGAAGCGGATGTTGAAGCCGTGACCGAAGACGAGCGCATCGCCGTCGACCAGGTTCGGCTCGATGGCCTCCTTGTAGAGCTTGCGCTGGGCCGGGTCCGGCGCGAGCACGACGATGACGTCGGCCTCCTCCACCGCCTCGGCCGGGGTGAGCACCCGCAGGCCCTGGGCCTCGGCCTTGGCCCGGCTCTTCGAACCCTCCGGCAGACCGACCCGGACGTCGACGCCGGAGTCGCGCAGCGAGAGCGCGTGGGCGTGGCCCTGGGAGCCGTAGCCGAGGACGGCCACGTGGCGGCCCTGGATCACCGACAGGTCGGCGTTGTCGTCGTAGAACATTTCAGCTGCCACTTGCGGCACTTCTCCTTAGTGTTGATTCGGTACGGCGGCGGCGCGGCCCGGCGGCGGGCCCGGCACCGGGTGGTGCGGGTGCGGACGGTCGGCCGGTCGGGCCTGCACGGTCGGGGGGCCCGACTGGACGTGCGGCGGGGGCACCGGGACCGGCCGCAGGGTGCGGTCGGAGATGGAGCGGCTGCCCCGGCCGATCGCCACCATGCCGGACTGGACCAGCTCGCGGACGCCGAAGGGTTCCAGCACCCGGAGCATGGCTTCGAGTTTCTCGGGATTGCCGGTCGCCTCGATCGTGATCGCGTCCGGTGCCACGTCCACCACCTTCGCACGGAACAGCTGGACGGTCTCCAGCACCTGTCCGCGGGTCAGGGTGTCCGCCTTGACCTTCACCAGCAGCAGTTCACGCTGAACCGTCTGGCTGGGCTCGAGCTCGACGATCTTGATCACGTTGACCAGCTTGTTCAGCTGCTTGGTGATCTGCTCCAGCGGCTGCTCGTCGACGCTGACCGCGATGGTCATCCGGGACACCTCGGGGTGCTCGGTCGGACCGACCGCGAGGGAATCGATGTTGAAGCCCCGCCGCGAGATCAACGCGGCAACGCGGGCGAGCACACCGTGCTTGTTCTCGACCAGGATCGACAGTGTGTGCTTGGACATCTACAGCTCCTCCCCGTCCCACTTGGGGGCCATGTCGCGGGCGATCTGGATCTCGTCGTTGCTGACGCCGGCGGCGACCATCGGCCAGACCATCGCGTCGCGGTGCACGACGAAGTCGACGACGACCGGCGCGTCGGTGACCGCCATCGCCTTCTCGATCGTCGCGTCGACGGAGTCCTTGTCGGAGCAGCGCAGCCCGACACCGCCCATCGCCTCGGCCAGCTTGGCGAAGTCCGGGATCCGGGCCGAGTGCAGGTCGGTGTTGGAGTAGCGCTTGTCGTAGAACAGCGTCTGCCACTGCCGGACCATGCCCAGCGACTGGTTGTTGATCACGGCAACCTTGATCGGGATGCCCTCCAGCGCGCAGGTGACGAGCTCCTGGTTGGTCATCTGGAAGCAGCCGTCGCCGTCGATCGCCCAGACGGTCTTGTCCGGGCGCGCGACCTTGGCGCCCATCGCGGCCGGCACGGCGTACCCCATGGTGCCGAGGCCGCCGGAGTTCAGCCAGTGGCCGGGCTTCTCGAACGGCAGGTAGTGCGCGGACCACATCTGGTGCTGGCCGACGCCCGCGGTGTACACGGCGTCCGGTCCGGCGATCTGGCCGATCCGCTCGATCACGTACTGCGGGGACAGCGTGCCGTCCTCCGGCTCGTCGTAGGCCACCGGGTACTTGGCGCGGACCGATTCCAGCTGACCGCGCCAGGCGTCGTACGACGGGGTGCGGCCGCTGCTCGCGATCTCGGTCCGCAGTGCCGCGATCAGGTCGGCGATGACCTCCTTGCAGTCACCCACGATCGGCACGTCGGCGGCCCGGTTCTTGCCGATCTCGGCCGGGTCGATGTCGGCGTGGATGACCTTCGCCTCGGGCGCGAAGGAGTCGAGCCGGCCGGTCACCCGGTCGTCGAAGCGGGCGCCGAGACAGATGAGCAGATCAGACCTTTGCAGTGCGCCGACCGCGGACACCGAGCCGTGCATACCCGGCATGCCGAAGTGCAGGTCGTGCGAGTCCGGCAGCGCGCCGCGGGCCATCAGCGTGGTGACGACGGGGATGCCGAGGAGCTCCGCGAGCTCCTTCAGTTCGGGGCTGGCCTGGGCACGGATCACGCCGCCGCCGACGTACAGCACGGGCTTCTCGGCCGCGGCGATCAGCCGGGCCGCCTCGCGCACCTGCTTGGGGTGCGGGCGGGTCACCGGCCGGTAGCCGGGCAGCGAGAGCTCGGTCGGCCACTGGAAGTCGACCATCGCCTGCATCGCATCCTTGGTCACGTCGACCAGCACCGGGCCGGGCCGGCCGGTGGAGGCGATGTGGAACGCCTCGGCGATGGTGGAGGCGATGTCGTTCGGGTCGTTCACCAGGAAGTTGTGCTTGGTGATCGGCATCGTGATGCCACGGATGTCCGCCTCCTGGAAGGCGTCCGTGCCGATCGCGGCGCTGGCGACCTGGCCGGTGATCGCGACGATCGGCACCGAGTCCATGTACGCGTCGGCGATCGGCGTCACCAGGTTCGTCGCGCCGGGGCCCGAGGTCGCCATGCACACGCCGGTCTTGCCGGAGGCGGAGGCGTACCCCTGGGCGGCGTGGCCGGCGCCCTGCTCGTGACGTACCAGGATGTGGCGGATCTGGGTCGAGTCGAGCATCGGGTCGTACGCCGGGAGGATCGCGCCGCCCGGGATGCCGAAGACGGTGTCCACCCCGGCATGTTCCAGCGCGCGGATCAGAGCCTGTGCCCCGGTCAGCTGCTCACTCATGAGAGAGCCTTCCTGTCCTGTCACGAATTCTGCCTAAGAAACACTGCTGTTCGCGACCGATCCATCCTCGCTTGTGGCTGTTGTCCGTGCGTCTCCGGGTCTCGGATAGTCGCATTGGCAACAAAAAACCCCTTCGGCCGGGTTGGCTGAAGGGGCGCGCTCGACTCGGTGGTCGCGTCAGTCGGCGCGCCGCACAAGTACGAGGAGAATCGATCGCATGTAGGCATTATTCGCCGACAGACCGCGACCGGGTCAAGTTCGGCGCCTCCGTGTCTCATATCCTGGTACATCCGTCCCTAAATGCAGACAGCGCCCTCGGACGCGGACCGCACCAGGCGGGTGTACTTGCCCAGCACGCCCTTGGTGATCGCGGGTGTGTTCGGGGTCCAGCCTTCCTTGCGGCGTTCGAGTTCCGCGGCGTCGACGTGCAGGTCGAGGGTGCGGTTCGCGACGTCGAGGGTGATCCGGTCGCCGTCGCGGACGAACGCGATCGGCCCGCCGTCGACGGCCTCGGGCGCTACGTGGCCGACGCAGAGTCCCGTCGTACCGCCGGAGAAGCGGCCGTCGGTGAGCAGCAGCACGTCCTTGCCCAGGCCGGCGCCCTTGATCGCGCCGGTGACCGCGAGCATCTCGCGCATCCCGGGGCCACCCTTGGGGCCTTCGTAGCGGATCACGACGACGTCGCCGGGATCGAGATCGGGTACGGCGTCCATCGCGGCGCGCTCGCCGTCGAACACCCGGGCGGTGCCTTCGAAGACGTCGGAGTCGAAGCCGGCGCTCTTCACGACCGCGCCCTCGGGGGCGAGCGAGCCGTGCAGGATCGTGATGCCGCCGGTGTGGTGGATCGGCTTGTCGAGCGCGCGGATGATCGTGCCGTCGATGTCCGGCGGGGCGATGTCGGCCAGGTTCTCCGCCATCGTCCTGCCGGTGACGGTCAGGCAGTCGCCGTGCAGCAGACCGGCGTCGAGCAGCGCCCGCATCACGACCGGGATCCCACCCACGCGGTCGACATCGGTCATCACATAACGCCCGAACGGCTTCAGGTCGCCGAGGTGTGGCACCCGCTCCCCCACCCGGTTGAAGTCGGCGAGGGTCAGCTCGACCTCCGCCTCCCGAGCGATGGCCAGCAGATGCAGGACCGCGTTCGTCGAACCGCCGAGGGCCATCACGACGGCGATCGCGTTCTCGAACGCCTCCTTGGTGAGGATCTGGCGGGCGGTGATGCCCTTCTGCAGCAGGCCGACCACAGCCTCGCCGGACTTGCGCGCGTATCCGTCGCGACGGCGGTCGACGGCGGGCGGAGCGGCTGAGCCAGGGAGCGACATACCGAGGGCTTCGGCGGACGCAGCCATGGTGTTGGCGGTGTACATCCCTCCGCAGGCGCCTTCACCCGGGCAGATCGCGCGCTCGACCGCGTCGACCTCCTCCCGCGTGATCAGGCCGCGTACGCAGGCGCCGACCGCCTCGAACGCGTCGATGATCGTGACGTCCTTGTCCCCGAGCTTGCCGGGCATGATCGAACCGGCGTACAGGAAGACCGACGCGAGATCGAGCCGGGCCGCGGCCATCAGCATGCCGGGCAGCGACTTGTCACAGCCGGCCAGCAGCACCGAGCCGTCGAGCCGCTCGGCCTCCATCACGGTCTCGACCGAGTCGGCGATGATCTCGCGGCTGACCAGCGAGTAGTGCATGCCGACGTGGCCCATCGAGATGCCGTCGGACACGCTGATCGTGCCGAACTCGAGTGGATACCCGCCGGCCGCGTGCACGCCTTCCTTCACGGCCTTGGCGAGCCGGTCCAGGGACAGGTTGCACGGGGTGATCTCGTTCCAGCTGGAGGCGACGCCGACCTGTGGCTTGGCCCAGTCGTCGTCGCCCATCCCGACCGCGCGGAGCATCCCCCGGCTGGCGGTGGCCTCCAGCCCGTCGGTGACTGTCCGGCTGCGGGGCTTCACATCGACCATGCGGTTCACTCTATGCTGGCGTTCTTATTGAGTTGTTCGCACCCGGCCGCGCTTCTACCATCGCCGCGTGACTGACGATCCGTACGGTGACGAACAGCTGGTCGGGTTGTACGACCTCGACAACCCCGCCGGCGATGACCACGCCTACTACCGCGCGCTGGCTTCCCGTGCCCACAAGGTCCTGGACTTCGGCTGCGGCACCGGCCTGCTCACCCGCTCGCTGGTCGCTCCGGGGCGGGTCGTGATCGGGGTCGACCCGAGCCCCACGATGCTCGACTACGCCCGCCGCCAACCAGGCGCCGAGGCGGTCACCTGGATCGACGGGGACTTCCGCGCCGTCGAGCAGGCCCATGACGCCGACCTCGTCATCAGCACCGGCAACACGATCATGCACATCGGCAACCAGGCCGACGTCTTCAGCACGCTCGCGAATGCGCTCCGCCCCGGCGGCGTGATCAGCTTCGAATCGCGCAATCCCGCGGCGCGCGCATGGGAGCAGTGGACGCGCGAGGCGACGTACGGCGAACGCGACACGCCCGCCGGCCACCTCGTCGAATGGCTGGACCTGATCGAGGCCTCCGACGGCGGCCGGGTCGTCTTCGACGCCCACAACGTCTTCCCGGACGGTCATGACGCCGTCTACCGCAACACCTTGTACTTCCGCTCCCCCGAGGCGATCACCACCGACCTCTCCCAGGCAGGCTTCACCAATATCACCGTCCATGCCGGTTGGCAGCAAGAAACCCTGTCCGCCGACGCCAGGCTCCTGGTCTTCCGCGCCGGCAGGCGCTGACCGGCCCACCCTCGGCCGGATGTATTCACATCAAGCGGCCGTGATGGCGCCGGTCGAGCGCGCGCCGTTCAGCGAACGGGAACCAGATCCAGGACGGTCTGATCCACCGAACCGCCGGAACGGTCTGTCACCGTGGTCCGGACCGACAGGCTCCTGCCCGGCATCAGCATCCACGGCGCAACGACGGTCCGGTAGCCGCCCGCGGACCGCACCAGCGGCGCGGTGGTCCAGGTCTTGCCGTGGTCGGACGACAGCAGAAGCTTCGCCGACTTCACTGGTACGGCGGCACCGTCGGAGTAGCTGAGCTTCAGATCGAACAGCATCGGTCGCCACGCCCGCGTGCTGCCGTCGGCCGCGACGGACGGGTCGTACGACGGCCGGATCAGCTGCGGCTCGGTACCGCTCGCGCCCGGATCGTCGGACGAGGTCGCGGCGAACTCCCACGCGGTCTTCGCCTGCCCGGACGTCGGGACCGCGGTGGACGACCAACTGTGTTCCACCCGCCACCGGGCCGCGCCGGCCGGAACCTGGAAGCCGCCGGTCGCAGTCGGCACGGCATCGATCAGGGCACCGTTGCGGTACAGGGCCAACTGCTGTCCACCGACCCGATTCTCATCCACCACGCCGATGTGGTTGGCATCAGCCAGACCGACCTGCACGGTGAACCAGCCGCCTTGCATGCCGGCGACGCTGAGCTGTGGATGGAGCGCGGTGCCGAGCATCGACCGAACCTTCTCGCCGGGCTTGTAGGTCCGGTACGGATCGTCGCAGAGGCCCGAGTTGCCTGTATTGGGCACCTTGTGGCACTGCCACCAAGTGATTCCCGGACCGGCGGACAACAACTCGACGAGGTGTCCGGGGGCGTTGACGGTCCGACGGGTCGACCAACCGACCTGGGTAAAGGTACTTTGCACGCCCCGGTCGAGGACCTGCGTGCCATCGCCCCAGGTGCTGCCGAAGGTCGACTCGACCCTGGCCATGTCGCGCAGGGCCTTCCGGTCGATCGGCTTGACCAGCGGCGAGTTGAACCGATTCGCGCTCTGGTAGACCTCGTACACGTCCGGAGTGTCCTGGTGGGCCTTCTTGGTCGGCTCCAGCTGCCACCGGGTGATCGCTTCGGCGACGCCGGTCGAGGGTGCCTGCGTCGGCGTGACATAGATCCGGCCGGCGCTCAGATCGGCAGCAGTCACGGGCAGGTGGTCGAACTGCCATTCGTCCTTGCCCTTGCCACGCATGTAGGCGACAGCGCCCTGGGTGAGGGTGGTCGGTTGCCCTTCGACCACGGGAGCCTTCAACTGGACCGCCTTGCGGGCATCCAGCGTGAAGGAGGTGTCGTTCGCCACGGTGAGGTTCGCATCGATGGCGAACGTCGTCGTGTCACCCGTGGGTACGAAGCTGTACGCGCCGTACACGCCTGGCGTGATCCGGGTCTTTCCGCGGCCCTGCTCGTCGAGGAACAACTGACTGTAGTGGCCGTCGCTGCTGTTGAACACGTTCACATAGCCGCCGGAGACAGGCTTGCCGGCGCGGTCGAGCACGCGGACGGAGAGATCGTGCATCGGCGGCTCGTCGTACGCGTTCAGAGCCAGTCGCAGCCGTCGCTTGCCGTTGCTGTCGATCACGTCGAGCGCACCCTGCCAGTCATTGTCGGCGAGTGTGTTCCAGTTCCCGACGATGTCGCTCAGGCCGGTCCGGTCGAAGGTCACCGTGGCGTCGGCGGTTCCACCGGCCGGCACCGTCAGGGTGGCAGGGCTCACGACGACAGCGGAGTCCGGAGCTGCTTTGGCCCAGATGGTCGTCTCCCGGTCGGCGAACGTGAGCGTGACCGGCTCGGCGCTGGGGTTCGTCAGCGTGAGCGTGCGTTGCTGCGACGTGCCATCGTCGTGCCTGACGCGTCCGAAGTCGATCCATCCGACGTCGGGGACCAGACTGTCCGTCGAGGTCGCGATGTCCAGGTTGATCCGGCCGCTGCCGGACCACCCGGTGAAGACGCTGTTGCTGTCGACGGCGCTGCTGCTCAACCGTGCCTTCAGTTGCTGCCAGGTCAGGTCCGGGTGCTGCTGGAGCAGCAGCGCGGCCGATCCGGTCACCAGCGACGCGGACCGGGACGTACCGAAGCCCATCGCGTACAGGTTGCCGTCGCGGGCACCGGCACGAGCGGCGAGGATGCCCGTGCCGGGCGCGGACAGCTCCGGCTTCTGCAGGAACGAGTGCGTCGGCCCCATGCTGGTGAAGCGGGCCCGGTTGCCCGCATCGTCGAGCGCACCGACGGTCAGAGCCGAGGCGGCCGTTCCCGGCGTCTCGATGGAGAAGGGCGAGGCGTAGATGTCCCCGTCGTCGCCGGCCGCCGTCACGAACAGCGCTCCGCTGCTCTGCGTCAGCCGGTCGAGCTCGTCGGCGAGCAGGTCGTCGCCCTGGATCGGCGCCCGCGCCCCCAGACCGATGTTCACCAGGTCCGCATGCTGGTCGACGGCCCATTCCATCGCGGCGATCAGCTCGGACACCGTGCCCTGGCCGGCCGCGTTCAGAACCTTGCCGGAGATCAGTTCGGCACCGGGTGCGATCCCCTTGCGGGCGCCGTCGGACCCGGCGCCGTTGCCGGCCACCAGGGACGCCAGCTGGGTACCTCGTCCGAGGTCGTCCTGCGGACCGTCGCCGGTGAAGTCCGCGGTCGCCGTCACCTTGCCCTCGAGCGCCGGCTGGCCGGTGTCGATCCCGGAGTCGAGGATCGCGACCTTGACGCCGTGACCATCGAGACCGCGCCGCCACGCGGTCGGCGCCTGCACCTGCTGCAGGTACCCGTCCAGCGGTGCCGCCGCCGTCGTGGAACCGCTGGACGGCGTCGTGGTCGCCGGCACCGGGGCCACCTTGGTGACAGGGTCCGCGTGCAAGGCGGCGTCGAGCCAGATCTTGGCCGGACCGGCGGCGTGGTCAGCGGTCAGGGCGTCCCCGAAGACCGCGGCACGAGACTTCTGGATCCGGCCGGCTGTCGCGTCGATGCCGGCCAGGGTGCGGGTCGCGGTGAATCCGCTGCTCGCCATCGCGCGGGCGCCGGAGTTCCGGACGATCACGGGCAGGTCCGCACGGTGCGCGTCGTCGTACCCCATCTCGACCAGGCCGGTCACGTCGAACAGGGCCGGGTCGAGTACGCCGGGAACCAGGCTCGCGACGTCGTGAGGGATGACGCTGACGCGGCCGTGGTCGTTGTGCACGGCGTACCCGACCGCGGGTCCGCCGTCGCGGTCCCGGACATCGACCTGCGGCCTGCCGTCAGGACCAGGCCGCAGTGTCACCTGTTCGCCGGTCAGCAACGTCACCGTGGCCGGGCTCCGCAGTACCGGGGCCTGGTCCTTGGTGGGCCCCGCGACCGGCGCGGCGGTCGCCGGCGTCAGGGCCGCCACCGCTGCGGGAGAGGCGGCGGCGGTGGCCGGCGGGGTCAGCCCGGACAGCGCCAGGGCGCCGCCGGCCAGCAGCGCCGGTATCGGTAAAGATCGTCGAAACCCCACCGGGTACACCATCCTTGCTGTAGGCACCGATCAGGTGCGGACATCTTGCTGTCGGCACCGATCCGGTGCACCTCGATCTGTGGTATCCGATCCCACCCGGCGCGGCCACCGAACCGCTGTGACAGGAGGTCGACATGACCGGAATCAGCCACCCCTGACCGACGCCGACGCAGTACGTAGCGGGGTGAGGGCGTGGCAGGACCTAAGCTGAGGGCTCCGCGACTGGCGAGGGTGGGTTACCACCGGGGAGCGAAGAACAAGGCGTCGTCCGCCTGGGCGCCTCCGACCGACCTCGGAGGTCCTCGTGCGTTATGGAATGAATCCACACCAAGCGGCGGTGATGGCGCCGGTCGATCGTGCGCCGTTCGCGGTGGTTTCGGGTGCGCCGTCGTACATCAATGTGCTGGATGCGGTGACCGGGTGGCAGCTCGTGCGGGAGGCGGCGCGGGCGTTCGGCGTACCGGCGGCCGCCTCGTACAAGCATGTTTCGCCCGCGGGTGCCGCGCTTGGTGCGACCGTTGCCGAGGCTTACGTCCGGGCTCGCGAGGCTGATCCGAAGTCGTCGTACGGCGATTTCGTGGCGGTGTCGCATCCGGTCGACACGGAGCTCGCGGACCGGTTGAAGCGGGTCGTGTCGGACGGGATCATCGCGCCCGGGTACGACGAGGGCGTGGTCGAGATCCTGGCCGCGAAGAAGCGCGGGACGTACCTCGTGCTCGAAGCGGACGCCGATTTCGAGCCGCCGGCCGAGGAGACCCGGGAGGTCTACGGACTGCGGCTGACGCAGGAGCGTGATGCGCTGCCGCTGACGCGCGACCTGCTGGACGAGGAGGTGCCGGACGACGCGGCCCGGGACCTCCTGCTGGGGTTGATCGTCGCCCGCTACACCCAGTCGAACACCGTCGTCATGGTGAAGGACGCGACGGCGATCGGCATCGGCGCCGGGCAGCAGTCCCGGGTGGACTGCACGCGGCTGGCCGGCGAGAAGGCGCGGCTGTGGTGGTCACGCCGGTCGGACGAGCCGTTGACCGGCGTCTCGATGGTGTCCGACGGTGCGCTGCCGTTCACCGACAACATCGAGGAGGCCCATCGCCACGGCGTCACCCACATCGCCGAACCAGGCGGATCGATCCGCTCCCCCGAGGTCGCCGCCGCCTGCGCGGACCTCGGGATCAGCTGGTCCGCGACGGGTGTACGCCTGTTCCGGCACTGAGCAGATAGTCGCCCGAGGCAACGGCTTTGCGGACCGCGGCCGCCGTGTCCGCGGGATCGAGCGACGACGTGTCGATCGCGTGGGGCTCGAGCTCGCCGAGGTCCGCGAACGCGCCGTGCAGCCCGGTGATCGCCTCGACCTCCTTCAACTCGCCGGCGGCCCGGGCCCGCGCGCGTTCGAGCGTTGTCGCGAGGTCGGGGCGCAGGACGACGTACGACATCGACCAGTCGGCGGCGGCGGCGCGGAACGGCGGCAGGAACCAGGGGCCGATGATGCCGTCCACCACCACGTCGTACCCGCCGCGCGCGTAGACGCCGACCGTCGCGACGATCGCGTCGACGACCACCTCGTTCTGCTCTTGCGCGCCAGGCAGGTACGGCGCGATGAAGCCGGTGCGGATCGCGCGGTAGAACTCGTCGGTCGTGATGTGCACGGTCGGCCGCGGCGCGTCGGTCGCGACCAGGCGGGCAACGGTGGTCTTGCCGGAGCCCGGCGGGCCGGTCAGCAGGAGGACGTTGGTCATGACGCCCGACGCTAACCAAACCCGCCGGCAAACTGCAGTCTTTTCTTTTCCGCCCGCGTCAGCCGGGCACGTCGATCTTCTCCCGCTCCGGCTCCGGCGGTGCGGGCGGCGGACCGCCCTCGAGCTGGATGTCGGGGACGATCCGGTCGAGCCACCGCGGCAGCCACCACGCACGATCACCGAGCAGCGTCATCACCGACGGCACCAGGATCATCCGGACCACGCTGGCGTCGATCAGCACCGCGACCGCCATGCCGACCGCGAGCATCTTCACCGTCGGGTCGTCGTCCAGCACGAAGCTCAGGAAGACCACGATCATGATCGCCGCCGCGGTGGTGATGACCCGGGCGGTCGCCCCGATCCCGATCGCCACCGCGCGATGGCTGTCCCTGGTCGCGATCCACGCCTCGTGCACCCGGGACAGCAGGAAGACCTCGTAGTCCATCGACAGCCCGAACACGATCGCGAACATCAGCATCGGCACGAACGACGGGATCGGCACGTTCTCGTCGATCCCGACCAGCGACGACCCCCAGCCCCACTGGAAGACGGCGACGATCACGCCGTACGCCGCCCCGACCGACAGCAGGTTCAGCACAGCCGCCTTCACGCCGATCAGCAGCGAGCGGAACGCGACCGTGAGCAGCAGGAACGCGAGCAGCACGACGGCGCCGATCAGCCAAGGCATCCGGCTGCCGACCTTCTCGGTGAAGTCGACGTACCCGGCCGTGGTGCCGACGACGTACGTCGGCTCCTGCTGGCCCGACAGCACGTCGTCGCGGATCCGGTTGACCAGGTCCTCGGTCTCCGCCGCGGACGGCGACGTGGTCGGGATGACGTTGATGATGGCCGTCGTACCCGCGCTGTTGGTGTTCGGCGGCTGGACCGCGGCGACCCCAGGGGTCTTCTGCAGCGTGGAGCTGAGCCCGCTCAGCAAGGTCTGCTTGTCACCCGACGACGGCAGTTGTACGACGACCGTCAGCGGACCGTTGGCGCCGGGACCGAACCCCTGCGCGATCAGGTCGTACGCCTTCCGGCTGGAGTCGCCGGCCGGATCGGTGCCGGCATCGAGCTGGCCGAGGTTCATCGACAGCAACGGGATCGCGAGGACGAGCAGCACCAGCGTCGCCGCGATGCCGTACGGCCACGGCCGATCGCTGACCTTGCGGCCCCACCGGGCGAAGGCGCTCTGCTCGTGCTTGGAGTCACGGCGTTCGCGTTCTTCCGCGCGGTGATCGGCGATCGCGGTCTCGTCCGGGAGCCCGGCCTCCAGCTCGCGTTCGTCGGCGAGGTGATGGCGGTCCTTGCGATTGAGCACGGTGAACTTCGCCAGACCGAGCAGCGCCGGGATCAGCGTGAGCGCGGCCAGCACCGTCACCGCGACCACGATCGCCGACGACAGGCCGAGCGCGCCGACGAACGGCACACCGGACACGTACAGCCCGAGGATCGCGATCACGACGGTGCCACCGGCAACCAAAATCGCGGCGCCGGACGTCGACTCCGCGCGGCCCGCCGACTCCACGACCCCCATGCCGTCGTCCAGTTGCTCGCGGTGCCGCGACACCAGGAAGAGGCCGTAGTCGATCGCGACCCCGAGGCCGAGCAGTGTCGCCACGGTCGGCGCGGAGACCGGGAAGTCCTTGACGGCCGCGAGCAGCCCGAGGACCGCCAGCCCGCCGCCGACGCTGAAGACCGCCGACAGCAGTGGCAGGCCGGACGCGACCACCGACCGGAACATCAGGAACAGCAGCAGCAACGCGAGCACGAGACCGATCGCCTCCGACGGACCGTCGTTCGCCTGCTTCCCGATCTGCCCGGTGCCACCGCCGTACTCGACCTGCAGCCCGGCCGCCCGGGCCGGCTGCACCGCCGCGTCCAGCTTGTCGACGTACGACTTGTCGAGCGACGCCGGCACCACCGAGAAGGAGACCGGCGCGTTGACGATGCTGCCGTCCTTCGAGACGTACGGCGACGGCGAGCTCGAGGAGCTCTGCGCCAGCGGATCGACGGCGGTGACGACGTCCGGCAGTTTGCCGACGGCCTCCATCGACGTCTGGACGGCGTCGGCGTGCTCGGACACCGTGCCGGTCTTCGCGTGGAACACGATCGAGCCCGAGTACCCGCCGGCGCTGGCGAAGTCCTTGTTCAGCAGATTCAATCCAGCCGACGATTCACTGCCCGGAACCGTGTAGTTGTTGACGTACGTGCCGCCGAACGCCGACCGCAGGACGAACAACCCGACGACCACCACCAGCCAGCCGGCGATCACGAACCAGTGGAAACGTGCCGCTCCCCGGCCGAGCCGGTCCAGAAACGCATGCATCAGGGCGCCCCCTCCCCCGGGCACCCCCCAGGCGACGGCCCAGCCGCCGGCCCCATCTGGCGAATCTAAATCGGCACTCACCGGGCCCACAACCCCTCACCACCCGGTGTCACCACGGAGCGACGGAACGATGACAGCGTGTTTCAGGGTGTTTCAGGGTGTTTCAGGGCGTCTCAGCCGCCCGCCACGCTCGGCAGGATCAGCAGCTCGTCGCCGTCGGTGAGGGGAGTGTCGAGGCCCTCGAGGTCGCGGATGTTGTCGTCGCGGAGGTAGATGTTCACGTGCCGGCGCACGCCGCCCTGCTCGTCGGTGAGCCGACGGCGCAGCGGTGGATCCAGCGCTGCGAAGGCCTCGGCCACGGTACCGGCCTCGACCTCCACCCGCTCGGCTCCGCCCGCGAACGGGCGGAGCACAGTGGGCAGCCGGACGGCGATCATCCGACCACAGCGGCGCGCACGGTGAGTACGTCGGGGAGATGGCTGGCGACCTCGGCCCAGCTGTCGCCGGAGTCGGCGCTCGCGTAGACGCACCCGTCCCGCGTGCCGACGTACACGCCGGCCGGATCCGCGGTGTCGGTGGTCATCGCGTCCCGCAGTACCGGCACGTACGACACGTCGGGCAAGCCGGCCGACAGCGGCTCCCAGGTGGAGCCCGCGTCCCGGGAGCGATAGACGCGGCACTTCGCCTCGGTCGGGATCCGGTTGGCGTCCGCGACCAGGGGGAACACGTAGATCGTCGCGGGCTCGTGCGGGTGCACCACGATCGGGAAGCCGAAGTCCGACGGCAGGCCGTCCGCGATCGACTTCCAGATCGCGCCGCCGTCGTCCGACCGGTACACGCCGTGGTGGTTCTGGGCGAACATCCGCTCGGGTACGTCGGGGTGCCCGGCGAGCTTGTGCACACACTGACCGAACTCGGGGTACGGGTCGGGGAAGAACTTCGCCTGGATGCCCTGGTTGGCCGGTGCCCACGTCGTACCGCCGTCGGCCGTCCGGTAGACACCGCCGGTCGACATCGCCACGCTCACGCGATCGGCGTCGGTCGGGTGCGGCAGCACGGTGTGCACGGCCTGCCCGCCGAAGCCGGCGCCCCACTCCTTGCGGTGCGGATGGTCCCAGAGGCCCCGGACCAGGTCGAACGTGACTCCGCCGTCGGTCGACTTCCACAGCGCCGAGGGCTGTGTCCCGGCGTACACGACTCCCGGCTGGCCGGCCGGCGCAGCCTGGATCTGCCAGACGCGTTCGAGCGAGGCGTCGGAGCCCTCGGGGAACCCGATCGAGCCCTCCGGCGGCTCGGCCCAGGTGGCGCCGAGGTCGTCGGAATGGAAGACCGCCGGCCCCCAATGCTCACTCGTGCCGCCGACGAACAGCCGCGGCCGGTCGCCCCGGGTGTCGATGCCCACGGCGTACACGCCCTGCATCTCGAACTCCGGCACCGGTCCGTCGAGCCGCCACTCCGTGCGGGCAGCGTCGCTCCGGCCGATCCAGAGACCCTTCTTGGTCCCGATCAGCAGTACGGCCTCGGACATCGTCGTCCTCCTCCTACCCGATGTTTACCGTGGCGGCCCGGCCACCACGTTGATCAGCGGTTCCCCGGCGGCGTAGCGCTCCAGCTGGGCGCGGACCAGCCGGGCCACCCGCGGCGCGAACGCCGTCGACGCACCACCGCGATGCGGATTGATCAGTACGTTCGGAGCAGACCACAGCCGATGTCCCGCGGGCAACGGCTCGGGGTCGGTCACGTCGAGCGCGGCCCTGATCCGGCGGGTGCTCAGCTCGGCGAGCAACGCGTCCGTGTCCACGACGACACCGCGGGCGACATTCACCAGCAGGGCGCCGTCCTTCATGCTCGCCAGGAACTTGGCATCCACCATCCGGGTGGTCTCCGGGGTCGCCGGCGTCAGCAGTACGACGACGTCCGCGCGCGGCAGCAGCTCAGGCAACTCACTGGTGGGATGCACGCCCTCGCGCTCCCGCCGCGCGACCCGGATCACCTCGCACTCGAACCCGCTCAGCCGCCGTTCGAGCGCCTCGCCGATCGCGCCGTACCCGAGGATCAGCACGGTCCGGTCCGCGAGCGAGTCGTCGAACTCGTCGTAGGAGTCCGGCCAGGTCCCGCGCTCCTGGTCGCGGACGGCCCGCGGCAGCTGCCGGTACGTCGCCAGGATCAGCGCGACCGCGAGCTCGGCCGTCGACGCATCGTGGACGCCGCGTGCGTTGCACAAGGTGACGCCCTCGGCGAGCCGCGACTGGACGTGCTCGAACCCGGCCGTCTGCAGCTGCACCACCTTGAGTGCCGGCATCTCGCGGACGATGTCGAGCACATCGCCGCCGCCCATGTAGGCGGGCACGTAGAACTCCACCTCGTCGAGCGCCGCCGGCCGCTCACCGCCGGCGTAGAAGTCCACGTCGTACCCCTCGGGCAGATCACCGAGGTAAGCGCGGGGGTCCTCCCAGGGCAGCCAAGCCCTCACGTCAGCCATGTGACGAACCTACTATCTCGTGCCTTTTCCCGTGCCGGAGCCGGTGCATCGTCGTACTCTTGATCGGTGCCTTCGACATCGGATCTGGCGGCGACGCTCGTACACGATCAGGCCGTCGGGCGACTGCGGGAGTCGTACCAGCGCATCCCGCAGGGCGACCCGGTCCGGCTGGCGAAGCGCTCCTCGAACCTCTTCCGGCCGCGGACCGAGCTCGACCGGCCCGGCCTGGACGTGTCGAAGCTGACCGGCGTGATCAGCGTCGACGCGGCCGCGCGGACGGCCGACGTCCAGGGCATGTGCACCTACGAGGACCTGGTCGCGGCGACTCTGCCGCACGGGCTGACGCCGATGGTCGTGCCGCAGCTGAAGACGATCACGCTCGGCGGCGCGGTGACCGGGCTCGGCATCGAATCGTCGTCGTTCCGGGCCGGCCTGCCGCACGAGTCGGTGCTCGAGCTCGACATCCTCACCGGCGCCGGTGACCTGGTCACCGCACGGCCTTCGGGCGAGCACGCCGACCTGTTCCGGATGTTCCCGAACTCGTACGGCACGCTCGGGTACGCGACCCGGCTGCGGATCGAGCTCGACAGGATCTCGCCGTACGTCGCGCTGCGGCACGTGCGGCTCGACCTCGACGAGCTGGCGCCGGCGATCGACGAGATCGTTGCCTCGGGCACGTATGACGGCGATCCGGTGCACTTCGTCGACGGGGTCGCGTTCAGCCCGGCCGAGGCGTACCTGACGCTCGGCCGCAACAGCGACGCCGCGACCCGGACCAGCGACTACACCGGCCAGCAGATCTACTACCGCTCGATCCAGCAGCGCCAGCAGGACTTCCTCACCGCGCACGACTACCTGTGGCGCTGGGACACCGACTGGTTCTGGTGCTCGGCGGCGTTCGGCGCGCAACAGCCCGTCGTACGGCGGTTGTGGCCGAAGCGCTGGCGGCGCAGCGACGTGTTCCACAAGATCGTCGGCTTCGAGAACCGGCACCAGGTCGCGGCCCGGCTCAACCGGCGCCGCGGGCAGCCGGATCGTGAGCGCGTGGTCCAGGATGTGGAGATCCCGGTCGGCCGGCTGGCGGATTTCCTGCGCTGGTTCGACGCAAATGTCGGCATGCGCCCGGTCTGGCTGTGCCCGCTGCGGCTGCGCGGGTCCGAATCCTGGCCTTTGTATCCACTCAAGCCCGGCGAGACCTACGTGAACGTCGGCTTCTGGGGCACTGTGCCGATCGCCCCCGGTGCTGCGGACGGCGACGTCAACCGGCGGATCGAGGCCGCGGTCACCGACTTCGGCGGGCACAAATCGCTGTACTCCGACGCTTACTACGACCGCGACACCTTCGACCGGCTGTACAACGTGCCGGCCCTCGCCGCGGTGAAGGAACGCTACGACCCGAACGCCCGGCTCACCGGGCTCTACGAAAAGGCGGTGACGCGCCGATGACGACGCTCGCGACCCAGGTTTCGATCGCTGACGCACTGACCACGGTGACCCCGGACGGCCTGCCGTTCCGGTTCACGGCGTACGACGGCAGCGCGACCGGCCCGGAAGACTCGCCGATCCACATGCATCTGGCCACCGAGCGTGGCCTGTCCTACGTCCTGACCGCGCCCGGCGATCTCGGGCTGGTCCGCGCGTACGTGATGGGCGACCTGGAGATCACCGGCATCCACGAGGGCAACCCGTACGAGATGATGCGGATGATGCTCAACCAGGTGCACTTCGAGCGTCCGACGACGGCGGAGGCGCTGCGGATCGTCCGCGGGCTCGGCTGGAGCCACCTGAAGCCGCCGCCTCCCCCGCCGCAGGAGCACCTGCCGAAGTGGCGTCGTACGTTCGAAGGGCTGCGGCACTCGAAGGCGCGGGACAAGGCCGCGATCCATCACCACTACGACGTGTCGAACACGTTCTACGAGTGGATCCTCGGGCCGTCGATGACGTATACCTGCGCGGTCTACCCGACGGCGGAGGCGACGCTGGAGGAGGCGCAGCACGAGAAGTACGACCTCGTCGCCCGCAAGCTCGACCTCAAGGCCGGGCAGCGGCTCCTCGACGTCGGGTGCGGCTGGGGCGGCATGGTCCGGCACGCGGCCCGCGAGTACGGCGTACAGGCGCTCGGTGTCACGCTGTCGTCGGCCCAGGCGGAGTGGGCGACCGAGGCGATCAAGCGGGAGGGGCTCGAGCATCTGGCCGAGGTCCGGTTCCTGGACTACCGCGACGTCCCCGAGCGCGACTTCGACGCGATCAGCTCGATCGGCCTGACCGAACACATCGGCGTGCGCAACTACCCGTCGTACTTCGGCTTCCTGCTCGACCGGCTGAAGCCCGGCGGCCGGCTGCTGAACCACTGCATCACCCGGCCCGACAACCGGTTCCGCTCGACCGGCCCGTTCATCGACCGCTACATCTTCCCCGACGGCGAGCTGATCGGCTCGGGCCGCATCATCGCCGAGGCCCAGGACGCCGGCTTCGAGGTCCGCCACGAGGAGAACCTCCGCGAGCACTACGCCCTCACCCTGGCCGCCTGGTCCGACAACCTGGTAGCCCACTGGGACGAGGCCGTCGCCGAGGTCGGCCACGCCACCGCAAAGATCTGGGGCCTCTACCTGGCCGCCTGCCGAGTCGGCTTCGAACGCAACAACACCCAGCTCCACCAGTTCCTCGCCGTAAAACTGGACGACCAGGCCAACGCCCACTTCCCCCTCCGTCCCACCTGGGGAAGCTGAACCATTCGTTGACCTGCGGTGTAGTAAGTAGGCAGGTCTATCGGAGGAGACGGCGTGAGCGGGACGAAGGTCAGGCGGCGGGGGCAGGCCGCGGTGGTGGTTGCGGCGTTGGCGCTGGCCACAGGGTGCTCGGAGGCGACGCCGAGTAGCTCTGGATCGGCGTCGGCTCCGTCCACTGCGAGTACGGCGGGTGGGCCGGCGACGGTCAAGTTGGTGGTGGCGTCGACGGTGGCCACGGGGCTTGAGGTGCCTTGGGGGTTGGCGTTCCTGCCGGACAAGAGTGCGTTGGTGGCGGAGCGGGATTCGGGGAAGATCAAGCGGATCGCCGGTGGGCAGGTGTCGGAGGTCGGCACGGTCGACGGGGTGAAGTCGTCGTCCGAGGGCGGGTTGCTGGGGCTGGCGGTGGATCCGGGGTACCCGGGCAAGCCGTACATCTACGCGTGCTTCTCGGCCGGAGACGACAACCGGATCGCGCGGATCACCTATCAGGACGGGAAGCTGTCCGGCCAGCAGGTGATTCTGGAAGGGATTCCGGAATCGCCGATCCACAACGGCGGGCGGCTGCGGTTCGGGCCGGACGGATTCCTGTACGCCGGGACCGGGGACGGCTCCGACCGGCCGAACTCGCAGGACGACGACTCGCTCGGCGGCAAGATCCTGCGGATCACCACCGACGGGAAGGCCGCACCGGGGAACCCGGACGGCCGGGTGTGGATCACCAAGGGGCACCGGAACGTGCAGGGGCTCGCATTCGACGGGAAGCAGCTGTACGCCGCGGAGTTCGGGCAGAACACCTGGGACGAGCTGAACGTGATCACGCCCGGCTCGAACTACGGCTGGCCGGCCGCCGAGGGGATCAGCAATCTGGACGGGATGACCGATCCGATCGCGCAGTGGCACACGGTGGACGCGTCGCCGTCGGGGATCGCGATCGTGAAGGGATACGTCTTCATGGCGTCGTTGCGCGGCGAGCGGCTGTGGGCGATACCAGTTGCCGACGGCAAGCGCGTCGGTGAGCCGCAGGCGTTCTTCACCAAGCAGTACGGGCGTTTGCGTACGGTCGAGGCGGCGCCGGACGGATCGTTGTGGGTGACCACGTCCAACACCGACGGCCGCGGCCAGCCACACGACGGCGACGACCGGATCCTTCGGGTGACGCTGAGCAGTTGAGAGATGAGGCACGTCCTGAGTCGTCAACCGTTTCAACTCTTGGGTCGTCTGGTACTTGTGAAGTAAGCAGACGACCTGAGGAGGAGATCGGTATGCGGACCGGCCAGGGGCCCGGCGTTCCCAGCAGTGTGATCGCTGCGGTGAGCACCTACGAGGATGCTCAGCGGACAGTCGACTACCTGCGAAGTTACGGGATGGACGCGGCCGGCCTGGAGGTCGTCGGTGCCGGACTCCGCCAAGCAACCAGACGCAGGACCGTCGGGGTCGCGCGGCTCACCGGGGTGAGCGCGCTGCAGGGCGCGGCACTCGGCGTGCTGGCCGCTGTCTTCGTCACTCTCGTCGCCGAGACCACGCTCAACGGCCTGGCCGTCGTCGTCTCGGGCTTCGTGTACGGCGTCATCGTCGGAACGCTGTGGGGTCTCTTCCGCGGCCTTGTCCGCAACCGCCCTGACGCAGTCACTACCCAGGTCCTCGCCACGACCTACGAGGTCCGCTGCCCCACCGACGAACTCTCGGTAGCCCAAACCCTCCTGGCCGACGCCGCCGACGTGGACGACGGCCGAGTAGAACGCGAAGTCATAGCCGGAGCCCCTCACCCCCAGCAAGACGCCGCCTGAAAATACCCGCCGCGTCCCCGGCGCCAGCCAGTCGTCAGACACCAGCCGGTCGTCAGACACCGACTGGCTGCCGGGGCGCCGGCAGGCAGTCGGGCGGCGGCACGCAGCCGGGCGCCAGCTGATTGGCTGGTGCCCGGCCACAGTTGCGTGGGCTTAGATACCCAGCTTTTCGTTGAGGAGTTGGCGGACCTTGGCGGCGTCGGCTTGGCCTCGCATGTCCTTCATGACGGCGCCGATGAGGGCGCCGGCGGCGGCTGGTTTGCCGGAGTTGACCTTTTCGACGACGTCGGGGTTGGCAGCGATGGCCCGGTCGATGGCTTCGATGAGGGCCGAGTCGTCCGAGACCAGGGCCAGGCCACGCTTCTCGATGATCTCGGCCGGCGTACCTTCACCGGCGAGCAGACCCTCGAAGACCTGCCGGGCGAGCTTGTCGTTCAGCGTGCCTTCGTCGACCAGCTTCTGGACCTCGGCGACCTGCGCCGGACCGACGCCCAGCGCGTCCAGCTCCTGACCCGACTCGTTCGCCGAGCGGGCCAGCTCACCCAGCCACCACTTCTTCGCGGCCGCCGGCGTGACACCGAGCTCGACCGTCGCGACGATCGGCTCCAGCGCGTTGCCGTTGATGACGTCACGCATCTCAAGATCCGTGAAACCCCAGCCCTCCTGCAACCGCGCACGCCGCACGGACGGAGCCTCGGGCAGCGTCGCGCGCAGCTCCTCGACCCACTCGCGCGACGGCGCGACCGGGACCAGGTCGGGCTCCGGGAAGTACCGGTAGTCGTCGGCGTCGGACTTCTCCCGGCCGGAGGTGGTGACGCCGGTGTCCTCGTGCCAGTGCCGGGTCTCCTGCAGGACCTTGCCGCCGGACGACAGCACGGCCGCCTGCCGGGTGATCTCGTAGGTGATCGCGCGCTCGACCGAGCGGAACGAGTTCACGTTCTTGGTCTCGGTGCGGGTCCCCAGCGTCGAGGACCCCTTCGGCTTGAGCGAGACGTTCGCGTCGCAGCGCAGCGAGCCTTGGTCCATCCGGACGTCCGAGACGTCCAGCGACAGCAGCAGGTCGCGCAGCATGCTCACATACGCCCGGGCGACCGCCGCGGCCTTCGCCGGCGGCACCTCGATCGTCTTGGTGACGATCTCGATCAGCGGGATACCGGCCCGGTTGTAGTCGACCAGCGAGTGCGAGGCGCCGTGGATCCGCCCGGTCGCGCCGCCGATGTGGGTGGACTTGCCGGTGTCCTCCTCCATGTGCGCGCGCTCGATCTCGATCCGGTACGTCTCGCCGTCGACGACGACCTCGGTCCAGCCGTTGAACGCGATCGGCTCGTCGTACTGCGAGGTCTGGAAGTTCTTCGGCATGTCCGGGTAGAAGTAGTTCTTCCGGGCGAACCGGCACCACTCGGCGATCTCGCAGTTCAGCGCCAGGCCGATCTTGATCGCCGACTCGACGCCACGGGCGTTCACCACCGGCAGCGCGCCCGGCAGACCGAGGCAGACCGGGCAGGTCTGCGTGTTCGGCGGGGCGCCGAACTCGGTCGGGCAGCCGCAGAACATCTTCGACTTCGTGTTCAGCTCGACGTGGACCTCCAGACCCATGACCGGGTCGTACTGCGCGAGCGCATCGTCGATCTCGAGAACTTCAGCGGTCATCGGGTCACCTCCAGCTCCGGAGCCTTGGTCATGAGTACGCCGCCCCACTGCTCGGCCAGCGCGGACTCGAGCGCGGCGCCGACCTGGTAGCACAGGTCGTCGCGCATCACCGGGGCCATCACGTGGAAGCCGACCGGCATGCCGTCCTCGTCGGCCAGGCCGCACGGGAACGACGCGGCCGCGTTGCCGGCCAGGTTGGACGGGATCGTGCAGAGGTCGTTCTTGTACATGGCGATCGGGTCGTTGATCCGGTCACCGATCGCGAACGCGGTCGTCGGCGTGGCCGGCGAGACCAGCACGTCGACCTGCTCGTAGGCGTTGGCGAAGTCGCGGGCGATCAGCGTCCGCACCTTCTGCGCCTGCCCGTAGTAGGCGTCGTAGTACCCGCTCGAGAGCGCGTGCGTGCCGAGGATGATGCGGCGCTTGACCTCGGCGCCGAACCCGGCCTCGCGGGTCAGGCTCGTCACCTTCTCCGCGCTGTTCGTGCCGTCGTCGCCGACGCGCAGGCCGTACCGCATGGCGTCGAACTTGGCCAGGTTGGACGAGGCCTCGCTCGGCAGGATCAGGTAGTACGCCGGCAGCGCGTACTCGAAGTGCGGGCACGAGACCTCGACCACCTCGGCGCCGAGCTTGGTGAGCAGCTCGACCGCCTCGTGGAAGCGCGCCTCGACACCCGGCTGGTATCCCTCGCCGCCGAGCTCCTTGACCACGCCGATCCGCAGACCGGCGACGTCGCCGTTGCGAGCGGCCTCGACGACGGCCGGGACCGGCTGGTTGATCGACGTCGAGTCCATCGGGTCGTACCCCGCGATGGCTTCGTGCAGCAGCGCCGCGTCGAGCGTCGTCCGCGCACAGGGACCAGGCGTGTCGAGCGACGACGCCAGCGCGATCAGTCCGTACCGCGAGGTGCCGCCGTACGTCGGCTTCACACCGACCGTGCCGGTGAAGGCACCGGGCTGGCGGATCGAGCCACCGGTGTCGGTGCCGATCGCGAGCGGCGCCTCGTACGCCGAGATGGCCGCGGACGAACCGCCGCCGGAACCACCCGGGATCCGGCCCAGGTCCCACGGGTTGTGGGTCGTGCCGTACGCCGAGTTCTCCGTGGAGGAGCCCATCGCGAACTCGTCCATGTTGGTCTTGCCGAGGATGACGATCCCGGCCGCCTTCAGCCGCTTGACGACCGTCGAGTCGTACGGCGGCTTCCAGCCCTCGAGGATCTTCGAGCCGGCCGTGGTCGGGATGCCCTCCTGGGTGAGCACGTCCTTGAGCGCCAGCGGAACACCGGCCAGCGGAGCGAGCTGCTCGCCCGCCGCGCGCTTGTCGTCGACCGCCTTGGCCTGCGCCAGCGCGCCCTCGGTGTCCACGTGCAGGAACGCGTGCACGTCACCGTCGACGGCGGCGATCCGGTCCAGATGGGCCTGGGTGATCTCCACCGAGCTGGCCTGCTTGGACGTCATCAACTCCGCGAGCTCGGCCGCGGTCTTCCTGGTGAGGTCACTCATCGTCAGTCCTCCTCCAGGATCCGCGGCACCCGGAAGCGCTGCTCCTCCTGGGCGGGCGCGCCGGAGAGCGCCTGCTCGGGCGTGAGGCACGGGACATTCTCGTCGGCGCGCATCACGTTGGTCAGCGGCAGGGCATGCGAGGTCGGCGGGATGTCGTCCGCCGCCACCTGGCTGACCTGCCCGACCAGTCCGATGATCTGGTCGAGCTGCGGCGCAAGGTGGTCGAGCTCGTCGTCGGTGAGCTCGATCCGCGCCAGTCGCGCCAGGTGCGCGACCTCTTCGCGGGTAATCGATGGCATGAACTATCCAATGGTTCGCAGGACTTCCGGGCGAAATCCTCCCGGCCCGAGCCATCCTAGTGGCCGCTGATGACAGGTTCATTTCGCCGTCCCCCGGCCTGTGGACAAGACCTCGATGAGATGGGCGCGCGTGTTTTGTGGCTACCGCTCTGTAACATGGGCGGCGACAGGGCGTTACGCGCTTGGTGATCGGCTGGGAGATGATCGTTCGGTGTTTTTGCTGCGCTTGATCATCCCCGACCGGCCCGGTTCGCTGGGCACGGTGGCAACGGCCCTCGGTGAGGTGAACGCCGACATCCACGCGATCGAGATCGTCGAGCACCGCCGGGAGAACGGCACCGCCGTCGACGACATCGTGGTCGACCTGCCTCCCGGTGTGCTGCCCGACCGCCTCGTCTCCGCGTGCAACGGCGTCCCCGACGTCGAGGTCATCTGGTTCTCCCGGTACGGCGCCGGCGGCGGACTGCACATGGACCTCGAAGCGGTCGAGCAGATGACGTCGGCCCCCGCGGACGCGATCGACATCCTGGTCGAGCAGTCGCCCGCCGTGCTGCATGCCGACTGGGCCGCATTGCTCGACGGCACCGGCAGCGAGGTGAAGGTCGCGCTGGAGACGAGCGCGACGCCGGAGTTCGGCGACGTGGCCGGCCGCTGGCTCCCGATGGAGAAGGCGACCACCCTAGAAGCCCCGGACCACAAGGGGCTCGCGGAATCGGTCCTGGTCGCCGCGCCCTTGGAGTCCGACCGCCGCGTCCTGGTCATCGGCCGTCGCGGCGGGCCCGAATTCCTCGGCTCCGAAGTCGCCCGCCTCTCCTACCTGGCCTCGCTGGCCGTCACCATCCGCGCCACCTCCTGACCCTGCGGCCAGAAGAGCAACCTGAGACAAGAAACGGTGACCGGAGACCTGCTATTTCAGGTCTCCGGTCACCGTTCGGGGTTTCAGGTCACTCATCGAGACATCGGTCGCGCCGACGCTGAGGCTGTTGCCAGGTTGCCGCTAGGTGAACTGGAAGTAGGCGAACGCCCAGAGTGCCGCGATGATCAGCAGCACGACCACGCCGACCAGCGCGACGATCAGGATCGCCTGACTGTTGCTGCCGTTCTGATCCGGGAGGTCGAACTGGGTGGGGCCCCAGGCTCCACCGCCGTCGACACGCCGGCCCGCCTCGGGCGGTGGCGCGACCACCGTCCGTGACTCCCGCTTCTCCCGGGGGAACTTCATCCAGCCTCCGAACCAACGTCCTCAGACGTAGAACGACTCGTACGTGATCTCGACCTGCTGCGAGGAATAGCTGTCCGAGCTGTTGCCTCTGATCTCGACCCGCCAACCGGCGACATAAGAAGCGTACGACTTCCCGTCACTGTGCGCCTGGATGTACGACTTCAGGGCCGCCGTATCGCCGCCCTTGAGCGCCCCGAACGCGTCGTTCAGAGCAGTCGGCAGGGCCTTCTTCACATCCGCGGTGTCGCCGGAGGCGCTGACCTGGATGTCCTTGATGCCCTCGCCGTCGCTGGCGTAGAAGTACACCCGCTGCTGGCCGTACTTGCCGATCTCCTTGGTGCAGGAGCTCGTGCAGACGTAGGCCTTCGTCTTCAGCGCCGCGAGCATCTGCGGCTTGGTGGTGTCGAACGTCTTGTCCGGGATGTCGAGCGACTCCTCGCCTTCCTTCCCGCCGGACAGCTCGTAGGTGTCGCCGTCGTTGCGCAGCTCGAACTCGCCCCAGCTGCTGTCGATCTTCACCGACTTCTGGCCCTGCTTGACCGCGTCCTGGACCTTCTTCACCTGGTCGCCGCCGAACGTGTCGTTGCCGACCGCCTGCAGCACCTGGTCGAACACGACCGCGGCGTTGTTGTTGTTGTCCTCGTTCACCGACTCGAACTGGATCGCGATGATCGTGCCGTCCGGCTTGAACTGGAACAGCGCCTCCGCCTGCGCACGGTCCTCGTACTTGAAGCAGCCGCGGTGGGCGCCCTGGGCGGTGTTGAACAGGTCGCTGCAGCCGAAACCGTTGCCCTGCAGCTTCTCGGTCGCGTTCTTGGCCTGGCCGGTCGCGTTGCCCAGCTCGCCGTTCTCGCCACCCTTGGACTCGCCGCCGGTCGGCTGCGCGGTCGTGGTCGGGTTCGACTCGGGGGTGTCGTCACCACCGAACTGGTGGATACCGAGGAAGACCAGCAGGGCGATCACGATGATGCCGACCACGCCGCCGCCGATCACCAGCGGCAGCTTGTCCTTGCTGATGCCGCCCGGGCCCTTCTTGCCACCGCCCGGAGCGCCGCCCGGAGCGCCGGGCTGCCACGGCGACTGCCCCTGCTGCTGGTGCCAGCCGGCCTGCTGCTGACCAGGCTGCTGGGGCCGCTGGCCCCACGACTGCTGCTGGTACGGACCACCCGGCTGCTGGCCCCAGCCCTGCTGCGGCTGACCCTGCTGACCGCCCTGCCCGGGCTGACCCTGCCCGGGCTGACCCTGGCCAGGCTGCGGACCCCAACCACCCTGCTGCGGCGGCTGACCGTGCGGCGGTTGTCCCTGCGGCGGCTGGCCGTGGGGAGGCTGCCCGTGCGGAGGCTGGCCCTGCGGCGGGCGCCCCTGCTGAGGGGGCTGTCCCTGCTGCGGTGGGCGCTGGCCCCATCCGCCACCCTGGGCGGGAGGCTGTTGTCCCCAGCCGCCCTGCTGCGGCGGCTGGCCGCCCTGTCCCCCGTGCTGCCCGCCTGGCTGGCCCCCCGGCTGCCCAGGACCCCATGGTCCCTGCGGCGGCGTCGTCATATCTGCTCCTTCTGACCCACGTCTCGACGTGCAAAGTTAACAGTCCGACGGCTCAGCACAGCCGCCGGATCCGCCCGGCCGGGATCAGTTGTGAATCGTTATCCCGCGTCCGGCGAGCCGGTCGTCGCAACCTCGCCCGCCGCGTCGGCGCCATCGGCCAGCAGAATCTCGAACCCGGCGGCATCCAGGATCGGTACGCCGAGCTGGACCGCCTTGTCGTACTTCGATCCCGGCGAGTCGCCGACGACCACGAACGAGGTCTTCTTCGACACCGAGCTCGCGACCTTCCCGCCGCGGCCCACGATCGCCTCGGTCGCCTCGTCCCGGCTGAACCCCTCGACGGTCCCGGTCACCACGACCGACAACCCGGTCAGGATCTGCGGGAACTCCGGACCGGTGCGCTCCTCGCGCATCACCACGCCGGACGCCTGCCACTTGTCCACGATCGCCTGATGCCAAGGCACCTGGAACCACTCGATCATCGCCTGCGCGATGGTCGGCCCGACGCCCTCGATCTCGGCCAGTTGCTCCTCGCTCGCCGCCCGGACGTCGTCGATGTTGTCGAACACCTCGGTCAGCGCGGCGGCCGCGGTCGGGCCGACGTGCCGGATCGACAGCGCGACCATCACCCGTGACAGCGGCTTGGCCTTGGCCTCCTCGAGGTTGGCCAGCAGCTTGCGCGCGTTCGCCGACAGGGCGCCGGCCTTCGTGGTGAAGAACTCGCTCTCGGCCAGCTTCTCCTCGGTCAGCGCGAACAGGTCGCCCTCGTCCGCGATCAGCCCGCCGCGGATCAGCGCGTCGGCCGCCTTGAATCCGAGCCCCTCGATGTCGAACGCGGACCGCCCGGCCAGATAGAACAGCCGCTCACGCAGTTGTCCCTGGCAGTACTGCGAGTTGGGGCAGCGGATGTCGACGTCGGACTCCTTGGCCGGCGCCAGCACCGTGTCGCACCACGGGCACCGCGTCGGCATCTCCCACGCCGGCAGGCCCTTCGGACGCAGGTCGACCACCGGGCCGAGGACTTCCGGGATGACGTCGCCCGCCTTCCGCAGTACGACGGTGTCGCCCGGGCGGACGTCCTTGCGGGCGACCTCCTTGGCGTTGTGCAGCGTCGCGTACTCGACGGTGGACCCGGCGACGCGGACCGGCTCCATGTGCGCGAACGGGGTGACCCGGCCGGTGCGGCCGACGTTCACCTCGATCTCGATCAGCTTGGTGTTGACCTCTTCCGGCGGGTACTTGAACGCGATCGCCCAGCGCGGCGCGCTCGACGTGGAGCCGAGCGCGCGCTGCAGATCGACCTCGTCGACCTTCACCACGACCCCGTCGATCTCGTGGTCGACCGAGTGGCGGTTCTCGCCGTAGTACGCGATGAAGTCGTTGACTTCCTTCAGCGTGCCGACCCGGCGGGCGCGGTCGCTGACCGGGAGGCCCCAAGCCTTGAGCTGCTCGTAGGCCTCCGAGAGTCGGCCGATGTGGTGGCCGTCGACCTTGCCGAGGCCGTGCACGACGAACCGCAGCGGGCGGCCGGCCGAGACCCGCGGGTCCTTCTGGCGCAGCGATCCGGCGGCGCTGTTGCGCGGGTTGGAGAAGACGTCCTTGCCGGCCTCGACGAGCTGCGCGTTGAGCTCCTCGAAGTCCTCGACCCGGAAGTAGACCTCGCCGCGGACCTCCAGGAAGGACGGGAGGTCCTTGCCGTTCAGTTCGTTCGGGATGCTTTTGATCGTGCGGACGTTGGGGGTGACGTCCTCGCCGGTGCGGCCGTCGCCGCGGGTGGCGCCGGTGACGAGCTTGCCGTTCTCGTACACCAGGTCGAGGGCGAGGCCGTCGACCTTGAGCTCGCAGATGAACCCGCTGTCGTGGATCTGCTGGAGGGTGACCTCGCGCTCGAGGCGCTTCGCCCAGGCCTCCATCTGCTCGGCGGAGAACGCGTTCGCCAGGCTCTCCATCCGCATCGGGTGCTGCACCGGGGTGAACAGCGTGGAGACCGGGGCGCCGACCTTCTGCGTGGGCGAATCCGGAGTGCGAAGCTCGGGGTACTGCTCCTCGATCCCCTGCAGCTCGTGCATCAGAGCGTCGAAGTCCCCGTCCGAGATGATCGGACTGGCCAGGTAATACCTCGCCCGGTGGTCCTCGATCTCCGTACTCAACTCGGCATGCCGCACCCGCACCTCAGCCGGCGCCTCACCCGTCTCCTGCGTACCCATGAGCAAAACTTACAGCTGCCCGCCGACGTTTCCTCCGACTCCGCCGCCCAGCGGCAGTGGAGTCGGGGTCAGCTGAGACCGCCGGAGCGGGGGCTGGATATCGCGGCCCCGGCCGCTGCTCAGGCCTCTGCGGCTTCGCCGACTGCGTCTGCGACTCGGCGGAGGAGGGCCAGGCGCGCTCTGGCGTCGGTGGCAGAGGGAGCGGCCGCAAGGCCGCATGACGGCGTGATCACGACCTGCTTGAGCAGTTCCGGGTCGAGGCCTAGCTCGCGCCAGCGGCGGACGAGAGGGGCGGAGGCCTGGCCTGCGTCTGGGATGGCGCCTGTGGTGGGTACTACGCCGGCGTACAGGGTCGTGCCTGACTCGATGGCTGTGGCTACTTGGTCCCAGGCGGGGTTGTTGAGGAGGGAGACGTCGACAGCTACGCCGCTGGCTCCGGACTTGGTGAAGACCTCTATGGGTGGACGGGCGGCGCAGCAGTGGATGACCGTGGGTGCGGCGGTGGTGAACATGCTCAGGAGCTCGACAGCACCCGGACCGTCGACAGAGCGGTGCTTGCTCCAGCCGGACGCTGTTGGCACGGCTCCTGCGAGTACGGCCGGCAGTCCGGGCTCGTCGACCTGCAGCACGAGCTCCGCACCGGGCACACGCTTGCGTACTTCGGCCAGGTGCTGCTGCACCCCATCGGCCAGCGCCTGCGCGAGATCACGCCGCGCGCCGTGGTCGGCCAGCACCTTGTCACCGCGCGGCCGCTCCACCGCAGCAGCCAGCGTCCACGGTCCGGTCACCTGGACCTTCAGCGGCCCCTCATAACCGTCCGCGTACTCCTCCAGCACGTCGAGGTCTTCCTGCAGCAGGGCCCGCGCCCGCCGCTGATCCATGCTCGCTCGCGCGTCGCCACCACCGGTCAGCCGCCACCCAGCAGGCTGCAGGTCGGCCGCCAGCTCGGTCAGTACGGCAACGGTCCGGCTGAGCATGTCGCCGTACGGCCGTGCCGGAAGCTCCGGCAGGAACGGGATGTCCACCAACTCCAGTACGGCGCGCATCCACTCGCGAATGTCGTCACCGGGGACCGACCCCAGCCCGGTGGTCGTCATACAGAAGACGTGGCGCGCTGGACGGTGTCGATGGTCGCCGAGCCGATCACGCGGGTGCCGTCGTACAGCACCACGGCCTGTCCGGGGGCGACCGCCGCGGTCGGCTCGTCGAAGGAGACCTGCACCTGATCGCCCAGCACTGTTGCGGTGACGGCGACCTCCTCGCCGTGTGCGCGGAGCTGGGCCGTCGCCTGCAGCTCGCTGGTCGGCTCAGGACCGCACCAGCGCGGCTTCGACGCGGTCAGCTGCGAGACAGCCAGCTCCTCGCGCGATCCGACCGTCACTGTGCGGTCGACCGGCGAGATGTCCAGCACGAACCTAGGCTTGCCGTCCGCGGCCGGAGTGCCGATCCTGAGCCCCTTGCGCTGGCCGATGGTGAAGCCGTGCGTCCCCTGGTGCGAGCCGAGCTTGTTGCCCCGCGCATCGACGATGTCGCCCGGCGCCTCGCCCAGCTGCGCGCTGAGGAACCCCGGTGTGTTGCCATCGGCAATGAAGCAGATGTCGTGGCTGTCCGGCTTGGCCGCCACCGACAGCCCGCGCCGCTCCGCCTCGGCCCGCACCTCGGTCTTCACCGTGTCGCCGAGCGGGAAGAACGCGTGCGCGAGCTGGTGCTGCGTGAGTACGCCGAGCACGTACGACTGGTCCTTCGCCGGATCCACCGCCCGGTGCAGCTCCCGCCCGGACGATGTGTCGACGATCCGCGCGTAGTGACCGGTTGCGACCGCGTCGAAGCCGAGCGCGAGCGCCCGCTCCAGCACGGCGCTGAACTTGACCTTCTCGTTGCAGCGCAGGCACGGGTTCGGCGTCCGGCCCGCGGCGTACTCGCTGACGAAGTCCTCGACCACGTCGGCGTGGAACCGCTCGGCCAGATCCCAGACGTAGAACGGGATGCCGATCACGTCCGCGGCCCGGCGGGCGTCACGGGAGTCCTCGATCGTGCAGCAGCCGCGCGCGCCGCTGCGGTAGGACTGCGGGTTCCGGCTGAGGGCCAGGTGTACTCCGGTCACGTCGTGCCCGGCCTCGGCCATCCGCGCCGCCGCGACCGCGGAGTCCACTCCGCCGGACATGGCTGCGAGTACCCGCATCAGGTGTTCCTTCCCACGTTCTGCAGGCCGGCGGACTTCGCCCGCTCCACGACCGGCCCGATCTTGTCCAGTACGGCGTCGATGTCGGCGCGCGTACTCGTGTGCCCGAGGGTGAACCGCAGCGAGCCGCGGGCCCGCTGGTCGTCGTACCCCATCGCCAGCAGGACGTGGCTCGGCTCGGCGACCCCGGCGTTGCACGCGGAGCCGGTGGACACCTCGATCCCGCGCGCGTCGAGCAGCAGCAACAGCGAGTCGCCCTCGCAGTCGCTGAAGGACAAGTGTGCGTTACCGGGCAAACGGCCGGCCGGGTCGCCCGACAGCTGGGCGCCCTCGACGGTGCCGGTGATGCCGTCGATCAGCGCGTCCCGCAGCTCGGTCAGCCGGAGCGCCTCGTCGGCCTGGTGCTTGATCGCGTGCTCGATCGCCACCGCGAACCCGGCGGTCGCGGGCACGTCGAGCGTGCCGGACCGTACGTCGCGCTCCTGTCCCCCGCCGTGCAGGATCGGCGTCAGCTTGGTCTCCTTGTCGACGACGAGCGCACCGATCCCGTACGGACCGCCGAGCTTGTGCGCGGACACCGTCATCGCGTCCACACCGAGCTCGCTGAAGTCCACCGGCACCTGCCCGATCGCCTGCACCGCATCGCTGTGCACGGGTACGCCGTACTCCTGCGCGAGCTCCGCGATCTCCTGGACCGGCTGGAGCGTGCCGACCTCGTTGTTCGCCATCATCAACGTGATGAACGACACGGACTCCGGATCGCTCTCGACCGCCCGCCGTACGTCGTCCGGGCTGACCCGGCCGAGCTCGTCGACCGGCAGCCACTCGATCTCGGCCTGCTCGTGCCGGCCGAGCCAGATGGCCGGGTCGAGGACCGCGTGGTGCTCGATACCGCTCAGCAGGATCCGGCGCCGGCGCGGGTCCTCGGCCAGGCGGGACCACCACAGGCCCTTGAGCGCGAGGTTGTCCGCCTCGGTGCCGCCGGAGGTGAACACCACCTCGCTCGGCTGTGCCCCGAGCGCCGCGGCGATGGTCTCGCGCGACTCCTCGACGGTCCGCCGGGCGCACCGGCCGGAGCCGTGGAGGGACGACGCATTGCCGGTACGGGCGAGGTGACGGGTCATCGCCTCGATCGCAGCCGGGAGCATCGGAGTCGTCGCCGCATGGTCCAGGTACACCGTGCGGCGGTCGGAAGTAGCCATAACGGTTTCAAGAGTATGTCCGCCACGGATGTTCCCGCCTGTTGGGCCTGTCCGGTGGACAGAGGTCGAACAGTTACCCGCGGATCCGGGGCGGCCAGGCGTGGCCGGGGTGGAGGTGGTCGATCAGGTCGGCCAGCCAGGTCCGCCGGTCCGGAGTGAGGAGCGGGAGGGTCGCCGTCAGGTCCTGCTCGTCCTTCGGCCGGGAGAGCTTGGCCTTGTACGCGAGCGCCATCTCCGGGTTGAGGTAGCGGATGCCGTCCTGCCCCACCCAGGTGATGTCGTCGAGCGGATAGTCCAGGGAGGGGTCGCGGCGGAAGACCCAGCGGCCGTCACGGTCGGGGTTGACGACCACATCGAACTCCCACGGCGCCAGCGCGTGCTGCCGGAGCCAGATCTGGTCCGCGTCGTCGGGCTGCTCCGGACGCTGGTCGGTCAGCGGCCGGAGGCTGCCACCGGCGTTCGACCACAGGTCGTAGGAGCCCTTGAGGTGCTGCCGGAGCGACTCGATGTCCCGGCGCCAGAGCGACAGGTCGACATCCTCGTGCTCACGCCGTACGCCGGTGAACGCCTCGATCGCCCATCCGCCGGCGATCCACCACTGGCCGTCGTACCCCTCGAGCAGCTGCCGCGCCTCGGCCGGCGTGGACACCTTCCAGGGCCCGTAGAGGCGCTGGAAGGCCAGCTCCTCGGGCGGCAGACCGTCCGGATACGAGTTCACCGAGTGATCTTCACACGACGGCAGGTGCTTCGTCCGGCTGGACGAAATCGGGCGCGGTGGTTGTGCGCTGCGACGAATACCGAGGTACAGCCGCGCGCCTAGCGTCGGCGCATGGCGACTCTGAGCGAGATCGAGACGTGGCTACAAGACCGGCTGGCGACACTGCTCGCCGAGCATCAGGTCCCCGGTGCGGCGGTCGGCGTACTGCTGGGCGGCGAAGTGGTCGAGCACGCGGCCGGCGTACTGAGTAGAGCGACCGGCGTCGAGACGACCGTCGACTCCGTGTTCCAGATCGGGTCGATCACGAAGGTGTGGACGACCACGCTGGTCATGCAGCTGGCCGACGAGGGCAAGCTCGACCTGGACCAGCCGATCCGCTCGTACCTGCCCGAGTTCGTCATCGCGGACGAGGCTGCGGCCGCTGCGATCACCACGCGGCAGCTGCTCAGCCACACCGCCGGGTTCGAGGGCGACATCTTCAACGAGACCGGCAAGGGCGACGACGCCGTCGAGAAGTTCGTCGCCTCGTTGGCCACCACCACCCAGCTCTTCCCGCCCGGCGAGATGTTCTCGTACAACAACGCCGGCTTCGCGGTCCTCGGCCGCATGGTCGAGGTACTGCGTGGCACGTCGTACGACGCGGCGCTGCGGGAGCACGTCTTCACGCCGCTCGGCCTGGCCCACGCCGCGACCGATCCGTACGAGGCGATCCTGCACCGGGCCGCCGTCGGACACATCCGCCCGGCAGCCGATGCCGATCCGGTCCCCGCGCCGATCTGGGCGATGACCCGCGGCATGGCTCCGGCCGGGGCGATGCTCGCGATGAGCGCCCGCGACCTGCTCTCCTTCGCCAAGCTCCACCTCGACTCCGGTACTGCGACCGACGGCACCGCCGTGCTCAGCGCGGCGAGCGTCAAGGCGATGCAGGAACCGCAGGTCAAGCTCCCCGCCCTCGGGATGATGGGTGAGTCCTGGGGTCTCGGCTGGGAGCTGTTCGACTGGGACGGCACCAAGGTGATCGGCCATGACGGCGGGACGATCGGCCAGAACGCGTTCCTGCGCGTCGTGCCCGAGCACGGGCTCGCGGTGGCGCTGCTCACCAACGGCGGCGAGACCATCGAGGTCTACAAAGCGGTCATGAGCCACCTCGTCCAGGAGCTCGCGGGGCTGTCCCTGCCGCCACTGCCCACGCCGCCGGGCGAGCCGGTCCCGGTGGATGTGGCGCGGGTCCTCGGCACCTACAGCTGCGAGGTCGCCGACGTCACCGTGCGGCAGGACGACGACGGGAAGATCTGGCTCGACCAGACCCCCAAGGGCATCTTCACCGAGCTCGGTCCGACGCCGGACCCGGTCGAGCTGGTCGGCCGCGACGAGCAGAGCCTGATCGCCGTCAAGGCCGAGCACGGGATGCACCAGCCGCACGTCTTCGTCGGCGACGACGGCTCCGGCCGTGCCTTGTACCTGCACAGCGGCCGCGCCCTGCGCCGCGCGGCTGACTGACTCCCGGAGGCACTATGCGATCCGTACGCACCGCCCTGGCCGCCGGAGTTCTGGTCACCGGCCTGGCCGCTTGTCTGGCACTGTCCGCCTGCAGCTCGGATGAGCAGGCCGCCGGTACCGGTCAGACCGCCGAGGGCAAGACGATGACCATGGCGATCAGCGCCGACCCCGGCAACCTCGATCCGCAGTTCACCTCGTTGTCGGTCACCATGCAGGTCGACTGGTTCCTGTACGACTCGCTGGTCGGCATCTCCCCCGACGGCAAGCAGGTAGCCGGGCTCGCCGACAAGTTCGAGGGCAACAGCACCACCGCGAAGTACACGCTGCGCAAGGGAGTCACCTGCGCGGACGGGAGCCCGCTGACGGCGAGCACGGTCGCGCAGAACATCAACTTCGTCGGCAACCCGGCCAACAAGTCCACGCGGATCGGTGTGTTCATCCCGCCGGGCGCTAACGCGACAGCCGACGACGCGACCGGCACAGTCACCGTGACAGCGCCGGCTCCGGACGCCTTCCTGGTCCGCAACATCGGCGGCCTGCACATCGTGTGCAGCAAGGGCATGAAGGACCGCAGCATCCTCAAGCAGGGCTCGGACGGCACGGGCATGTACACGGTCGCGGAGGCTGTTCCCGGCGACCACTACACGCTCACCCGACGCAAGGAGTACGCCTGGGGGCCGGGTGACTTCAAGCAGGGGCAGTCCGGTCTGCCGGACAAGGTCGTGCTGAAGGTCGTCAGCAACGAGACCACTGCGGCCAACCTGCTGCTGTCAGGGCAGGTGAACATCGTCGCGATCGCCGGGCCCGACAAACAGCGGCTGCAGGCGCAGAAGACGTTCCAGCGAGAGGCCGGGACCCCACTGGGTGAGCTCTGGTTCAACCAGAAGCCCGGTCTGCCGACCGCTGACCTCGCAGTACGCAAGGCACTGACCCAGGCGCTCGACCTGACCCAGCTGGGCAAGGTGATCACCAGCGGCACCGGTACCCCCGCTACCCGGTTGGTTGCCCCCGGCATGGGTCCGTGCGGCGACGACACCGTCACCGGCAACCTGCCCGGCCATGACCTGGACGCGGCCAAGGCAGCCCTCGACGCGGCCGGCTGGCGTCCCGGCGCCGGAGGCATCCGGGAGAAGGCCGGCACGAAGCTGTCCCTGGTCTTCTACTATCCGACCAGCCTCGGCCCGACGCTGCCGTCCGGCGCTGAACTCCTCCAGAAGGCCTGGACCGAGCTAGGTGTCGACGTGTCTCTCAAGGCCGTCTCGACCGCGGAGATCAGCACGGTCGTCCTCGCCGGCCAAGGCACCTGGCACGCCGGCCTGATCCCGCTGACGGTGTCCCTGCCGAGCCAGCTGGTCAGCTTCCTCTCCGGCACCACACCGCCGAACGGCAGCAACTTCTCCTCGATCAAGAATCCGGAGTACGACGCTGCAGTGGCCAAGGCCGCCGCGATCCCGGGTGCCGACGGCTGCGCGGACTGGGCGACTGCCGAGCGGGCACTGTTCAAGCAGGTCAACCTGGTGCCCTTCGTGAACGCGACCGTGCCGATCTTCGGCAAGGGCGCGACGTTCGACCTGAGCGAAGGCAGTGTGATCCCGTCGTCGATCAAGATGCTGGGGTGAGGCAGTGACGACGCCTGTGACGACCACCGTCGGCGCCCCGGTCCTCACCACTCATCCGTGGCTCGGCTTCGCCGTACGGCGGCTGGGCCGACTGGTCGGCTCTGTCCTCGTGCTGGTCAGCGCTGCGTTCCTGATGATCCACCTGATCCCTGGTGACCCGGTCCGGGGAGCACTCGGACCTGCCGCCGCACAGAGCCTCGTCGACGCCCAGCGGGCCTCGCTGGGCCTCGACGACCCGCTCTGGCAGCAGTACGTGAACTTCCTGCACCATCTGATCACCGGCAACCTCGGTACGTCGATCACCACCGGGCTGCCCGTCTCCGACGTCATCCGGGATCGTCTGCCGGCCACGGTCGAGCTGGCCGTCGCAGCGTTCCTGGTGGCTGTGCTGATCGCAGTACCGCTGGGTCTGGCGATGGGCGTCCTGACGAGAGGCGGGCGACGGCCGCGTACCGAGCTGGGCTTCACGTCGACCGCTGTGGTCCTGGCTGCGATTCCTGAGTTCCTGTTGGCGGTCGGACTCGTCTACGTGTTCGCGGTGACTCTGCACTGGTTCCCGGTCGCAGGTCGCGGCAGCGTCGCGTCGTACGTGCTGCCGGTCCTGTCGCTGGCGGTCGGTCCGGCGGCCGTGCTCGCACGCATCTGTCGCGTCGAACTGCTGGCCGTGCTTCAGACGGACTATCTGCGCACTGCCCGCGCAAAGCGACTGCCTGCGGCAGCCATCTATCTGCGGCACGCTCTGCCGAACGCCGTGACAGCCACGATCACGCTGGGCGGTCTGCTGCTCGGTGGCATGGTCGCAGGGACGGTGCTGGTCGAGAACGTCTTCGGCTGGCCCGGACTCGGCAGCACGATCGTCTCCTCGATCATCGCCAAGGACTACCCGCTGGTGCAGGGCGTGGTCCTCGTGTATGGCGTCGGCGTCCTCCTGGTGAATCTGGCCGTCGACGTCACCCTCGCCCTGCTCGACCCCCGATCAACCATCCGGGAGAGCTGATGCGCCGCTGGACGGCCGTACTGCGGACCCCGGTAGGCGCCGGTGCCGGGCTGCTGCTGCTCGGCGTACTGCTGCTTGCCGTCTTCGCTCCGGTCCTCTGGTCGCACCAGGCGAATGCCATCGACACCGACCACCTGCTGCAGGGCTCGTCCGCGCAGCACTGGCTCGGCACCGACAACCTCGGCCGGGACATCTTCTACCGGGTGCTCGTCGCGTCGCGTACGTCGATCCTGCTGGCTTTGCTCGCGACGTCGATCGCCGTGGTCACCGGTCTTGCCCTGGGCAGTGCTCCGGCGATCCTGGGCAAGCGTGGCGGCCGAATCGCGACCGCTGTGGTGAACATCGCGGTTGCCTTTCCCGGTCTGCTGCTCGCGCTGTTCTTCGCGGTCGTGTTCGGGGTCGGCGCGAAGGGCGCCGTACTGGCCATCGGCTTCGCGGGGGCGCCGTCGTTCGCGCGGCTGACGCAGACGCTCGTCGCGGGGGTCGCGGAGCGGGACTTCATCGCGGCCGCGCGGATCGCGGGGGTCGGCCGGTTCCGGATGCTGGTGCGCCACATCCTGCCGAACATCGCCGAGCCGCTGGTGGTCAACGCGACCATCGGCGCCGGCGGCACGTTGCTGGCGTTCGCGGGGCTGTCGTTCATCGGACTGGGCGTGCAGCCGCCGGCGTACGACTGGGGCCGGATGCTGGGCGAGAGCCTCAGCGGCATCTACGTACACCCGGCTGCGGCGCTCGCTCCGGGGGTCGCAGTGGTCATCGCGGGGCTGGCGTTCAACCTCTTCGGCGAGGCGGTGGCCAAGGGTCTCGGCGTACCGGCGCCGCGCACGCGGTGGACCGACCGTACGCCGGAAGCGACGCCGGCGCGGGACGACGACAGCGACGCCGTGCTCGTGGTCGAGGACCTGCATGTCAGCTTCCCCGGTCCGGTGACGCCGGTCACGCCGGTGCGCGGTGTCAGCTTCACGATCCACAAGGGCGAGATCGTCGGCGTGGTCGGCGAGTCCGGCTCCGGGAAGAGCCTCACCGCACTCGCGATCGCCCAGCTGATCGAGCCGCCGGGTCAGGTCCGTGCCGCCGAGCTGTCGTTCCTGGGCGCCCCCCTGCTCGGCCGCCTGCCGGTTCGCACTACTGCCGCAGTACGGCGACGACTGCTGGGCACGTCGTTCGCCATGGTGTTCCAGGACCCGATGACGTCGTTCAACCCGACCAAGCGAGTCGGAGTACAGCTGGCCGAGGGTGCGCGTGAGCATCAAGGTCTGAGTCGTCGCGCCGCGATGGACCGAGCTATAGACCGGCTGCGGGCGGTCCGGGTCCCCGCTGCGGAGCGGCGGGCGCGGCAGTACCCGCACGAGTTCTCCGGCGGCATGCGGCAGCGCGCCATGATCGGCATGGGGCTGATGGGTGCGCCGGCGTTGATCGTCGCCGACGAGCCGACCACTGCCCTCGACGTGACCGTGCAGCGACAGGTACTGCGTCTGCTGGAGACGATCCGCACCGAGGACGACGTGGCGGTGCTGCTGATCAGCCACGACATCAGCGTCGTCGCACAGATCTGCGACCGCGTCCTGGTGATGTACGCCGGGCGCATCGTCGAGGATCTCCCGGCGACCGAGCTGGCCACCGGGGCGCGGCACCCGTACACACGGGCGTTGCTGGCCGCCGTACCGGATCTGGACACGGCGCTGGACGAACCGCTGGCAGTGATTCCTGGACGCCCGGTGGATCCGGCGCGGATGCCTGCGGGCTGTGCGTTCGCGGCGCGGTGTTCGTTCGCCTCGGACCGGTGCCGCGCCGAGGATCCTGTGCTGGTCGACCAGGTGGCGTGCTGGCATCCGCAGGCGCAGGCTGAGTACTCGAGCTTCCGGACGGGGCAGCGATGAGCGAACTGCGTTTCGAAGGCGTGACGGTCCGGTACGGTCGCGCGCTGACGGCTGTCGACGGAGTCGATCTGACCGTGCCGTCGGGTCAGGTGGTCGGACTGGTCGGCGAGTCGGGGTCCGGCAAGTCGACGTTGGCCCGTGCGGCGGTCGGGCTGGCCGAGCTCGCGGGTGGACGAATTCTGCTGGACGGCGTGCCGCTGCGGGATCGGCGTCCGCTGCAGATGGTGTTCCAGGATCCGTACTCCTCACTGGATCCACGGATGACCATCGGCGACTCGATCGCCGAAGCAGCAGCAAAAGGGCCCAGAGGTGCGCGCCGCGACGAGGTGGCCCGATTGCTCGAGCTGGTCGGGCTGGACGCGGACCGCGCGTCGACGTACCCGGGCGCGTTGTCGGGTGGTCAGCGGCAGCGCGTGGCGATCGCGCGGGCACTGGCCGGCCGGCCCGAGGTACTGATCGCCGACGAGATCACTTCGGCCCTGGACGTGTCGATCCAGGGCACGGTGCTGAACCTCGTCCGCACGCTGCAGCGCGAACTGCGGTTGTCGATGCTGTTCATCTCGCACAACCTGGCCGTGGTCCGCTACGTCAGCGACATCGTCGCGGTCATGTACCTGGGCCGGATCGTCGAGGCCGGACCGGCCCGCGACGTGCTCGGCAACCCGCAGCACCCATACACCAAAGAGCTTCTGGCAGCGGCCCCACGGCGCGGGTCGACCTCACTGCCGCCGCCGGACGAGGCCCTGCGGCTCGTGGCCGATGCCGAACCGGCCGATCCGCATCATCCGCCGGCGGGCTGCCGGTTCCACCCGAGATGCCCGATCGGTCCGCTGATCCGGACCGACCGTGAGCACTGTCTGACCCTCGATCCCACCACCGAGGCCGACCACCGTCTGCATCGCGCTGCCTGCCACCACGCGGCCGGCGTACTGCGGGCGGTCGGCTCGAACCCGCCTGTACTCAAGGAACTCAAGGAGGACCTCCAGTGACCCGACGTCTGCGCATCGACGACCTGACCGAGCTCGCCGTACCTGAGCAGCCGGCGCTGTCGCCGGACGCCACCCAGCTCGTCTACGTCCTCCGGACCACCGACGCGAAGGCGGACCGCACGTTGCGGAGTCTGTGGCGGCTCGCGGCCTCCGGTGGTACGCCGCAACAACTCACCCGCGGCGAAGCCGACTCGACGCCCGTTTGGTCGCCGGACGGGTCGCAGCTGGCGTTTCTGCGGGCCAAGGACGGCCCGGGCCAGATCTGGGTGCTGCCGGCCGGTGGCGGTGAGCCGGAGCAGCTCACCACGCTGCCGATGGGTGCAGGAGTGCCGAGGTGGAGTCCGGACGGGACGCGGATCGCCTTCTCTGCGCCGGTCGACATCGCGGCCGCCAATGACAACGAGCACGCGCCCATTGTCGCCGAGCGGCTGGATTACCAGGCTGACGGCGCAGGGTGGCTGCGGACGATCCGCAAGCACCTCCACGTTCTCGACGTGGAGACAAAGGAGTGCCGCCAGGCCACCGAAGGAGACTGGCACGCGGGCGACCCGGACTGGTCGCCCGACGGTTCGAAGCTGGCCTTCGGGGCGGCCACTGCACCTGACGCGGACCTGACCCCCACAGCGCCGGCCTATGTGCTCGATGCAGCAGATGCGAAGGCGAAGCCGCAGTTGGTCGGTCTGGCTGACGGGCTGACCGGCACGGTGACCTGGACCTCTGACGGCGCCGCACTGCTCATCGTCGGCATGCAGTCCGGACCGGTCGGTCACGCCGGCCTACTGCGGCTCTCCTTGAACGGTGGCGACTCGGACACCGGCGACGTCGTGAACCTCGCGGCGCCGCTCGACCGCAATGTGATGTCCGGCGGGTCGGCGTACCCGGGTGCTCTGCCGACGCTCGTGGACGAGGGCCGTACCGTCCTCTTCGCGGCGCGGGACCGTGGGTGCACGCATCTGTTCTCGGTACCCGTTGCGGGCGGCACACCTCAGCATGTGTTCGGCGAGCAGGGACAGGTGGTGTCCGGGTTGTCCGTCGCCGCTGGTGTGGCGACGTTCGCGCTGAGCACCCCGACGTCGTTCGGGGAGATCGTGACGCTCGACCTGGCGACTGGTACGGCGACGACGCGAACGACGTACGGCGAGGAGGTCGCGGAGGCCTTCGTCCGGGTCGAGCGCGAGTTCACGATCTCCGACGGGACTGTGGTGTCCGGCTGGCTCGTCCGCGACCCGGCCGCCGACGGGCCGCAGCCGCTGCTGCTGGACATCCACGGCGGTCCGCACAACGCGTGGAACGCCGCTGCTGACGAGGTGCACCTCTACCACCAGGAGCTCGCGGCTCACGGCTGGACCGTGCTGCTGCTGAATCCCCGGGGCAGCGACGGGTACGGCGAGCAGTTCTTCAACGCCGCGCTCGGAGCCTGGGGTACCGCGGACGCGCGCGACTTCCTCGAGCCGCTCGACGAACTGGTTGCCGAAGGCATCGCTGACGCCGATCGGCTTGCCGTGGCGGGCTACAGCTACGGCGGATTCATGACCTGCTACCTGACCAGTCGCGACGACCGCTTCGCTGCTGCCGTGACCGGTGGCGTGGTCAGCGACCTGACCAGCATGGCCGGTACGTCGGACCTGGGCCACTTCCTCGACGTCTACGAGCTGAACAGTGCGACCGACTACACCTCCATGTCTCCCTTCGCCGAGGTCAGCAAGGTGGCGACGCCGACCCTGATCCTCCAGGGCGATTCCGACGTGCGTTGCCCGGTCGGACAAGCCCAGCAGTGGCACACCGCGCTGCGCGAGAACGGCATACCGACCCAACTGGTGCTCTACCCCGAAGCCAGCCACCTGTTCATCGTCGAGGGCCGTCCGTCCCATCGCCTCGACTTCAACCGGCGCATCCGCGACTGGGTCGGGCAGTACGCCGGTGACGCGAGCGGTCCGCGCCGGGCAAAGCTCGACGCCGCGCACTGGCAGCGTCGACTGACCACGCTGGCCGCGCGGCACGGCGTACCGGGCGCGACGCTCGGCATCCTCCGGGTGCGGCCGGGAGCGGACGACGAGCTGGTGGAGGCGGCGACCGGCGTACTGAACAAGGACACCGGTGTGGAGGCGACAACCGATTCGGTCTTCCAGATCGGTTCCATGTCGAAGGTCTGGACGACGACCCTCGCGCTGCAGTTGGTCGACGAGGGACTGCTCGACCTGGACGCTCCGATCAGCCAGGTGCTGCCTGAACTGCAGCTGGGTGATCCCGACGTCGCGAAGCAGGTGACGATGCGCCACCTGCTCACCCACACCAGCGGGATCGACGGCGATGTCTTCACAGACACAGGTCGAGGCGACGACTGCCTGGAGAAGTACGTCGACCTGCTGGCGGACGTACTACAGAACCATCCACTGGGCGCGACGTGGTCGTACTGCAACTCCGGCTTCTCACTGGCCGGCCGGGTGATCGAAAAGCTCACCGGCACCACCTGGGACCAGGCGTTGCGCGACCGGATCATCACACCGCTCGGCCTGCAGAACACAGTCACGCTGCCAGAGGAGGCGCTGCTCCTACGGGCCGCCGTCGGGCACGTCAGTGAAGGCGAGGAGGAGCCGAAGCGGGCACCGGTCTGGGGCCTCCCCCGCTCGCTCGGGCCGGCCGGGCTGATCACCTCGACCGTGGCGGACGCACTGGCCTTCGCACGGCTCCACTTGAACGACGGTGTCGCGCCGGACGGCACCCGGCTGCTCAGCGAGTCGTCGGTGACGGCGATGGCTGAGCAGCAGGCCGAGCTACCGGACAAGCACTCGCTCGGCGACTCGTGGGGTCTCGGCTGGATCCGGTTCGGCTGGGACGGTCGGCGACTGATCGGCCACGACGGCAACACGATCGGCCAGGCCGCGTTCCTGCGGGTGCTGCCGGACGAGGGGCTGGCCGTAGTACTGCTGACGAACGGCGGCCACACGCGCGACCTGTACGAGGACCTCTACCGGGAGATCTTCGGTGAGCTGGCCGGCGTCTCGATGCCCACGCCGCTGGCCCCGCCCGCTAAGCCCCTAACGGTCGACGTACGTCGTCACGTCGGCCGCTACGAGCGGGCCAGCACGATCCAGGAGGTGCTGGTCGATGACGAGGGACCGCTGCTGCGGATGACGATCACCGGGCCGTTGGCCGAGCTGGTGCCGGACCCGACGGAGGAGCTGCGCATGACCGCGGTGGACGACAGCGGCGACCTGTTCGTCGTCCGGCAGCCCGGTGCGCTCACCTGGACCCCGGTGACGTTCTACTCGCTGCCAACCGGCGAGAAGTACATGCACTTCGGGGTCCGCGCTACGCCGAAGGTCGGCGGATGACGGAGGTGGTCGAGCAGTTCGAGGCACGGTTGCCGCTGATGCTCGACGATCTCGAAACCCTGGTGACCTGCGAGTCGCCGTCGGCCGATGCCGCGGCGGTGGCTCGCAGTGCGGACCTCGTTGCCCAGCTGGGAGCGGAGCGGCTCGGATCCAAGCCGGAGTACCTCGTCGTCGACGGCTGCACGCATCTGCGCTGGCGGCTCGGTGACGGGCCGCGGCGGGTCCTGGTCCTCGCGCACCACGACACGGTTTGGCCGATCGGCTCGCTGGTCACGCATCCGTTCCAGAACGAGGGCGGCGTACTGCGCGGACCGGGCTGCTTCGACATGAAGGCCGGGTTGGTGATGGCGCTGCACGCGATCTCCACGTTGCCCTCGGCAAGTGTCACGCTGCTGGTGACCGGTGACGAAGAGCTGGGGTCGCCGTCGTCGCGGCAGCTGATCGAGGCCGAGGCCACGGGATGCTCGGCCACTCTGGTGCTGGAGGCGTCGGCCGATGCCGGCGCACTCAAGCTGGAGCGGAAGGGCGTGTCGGTCTACGAGGTGCGGATCACCGGACGGGCCGCGCACGCCGGCCTGGAGCCTGAGCTCGGCGTCAACGCCTCGGTCGAGGCCGCACACCAAGTGCTTGCCGTAAGCAACCTCGGGGACGCCGGCCGGGGTACGACGGTCACGCCGTCGGTGCTGACCGCGGGAACCACCCGGAACACGGTCCCGGCCGCAGCTGCCTTCTTCGTCGACGCCCGGGCCTGGACCGTCGAGGAACAACTCCGGGTCAACGAGGCCATGCACGCGCTGCGACCGGTGCTGCCCGGGAGCTCGCTGGAGATCCTCGGCGGACCGAACCGGCCGCCACTCGAACGCAAGATGTCGGACGAGCTGTACGCGCGGGCCTCCCGGCTCGCTCTGGACCTCGGCCTGCCGCCGTTGCGCTCGGTCGCCGTCGGCGGCGGCTCGGACGGCAACTTCACCGCCGGGATCGGTACGCCGACCCTCGACGGCCTGGGCGCCGTCGGTGGTGGCGCCCACGCCGACGACGAACACGTCCTGGTCGCCGAGCTACCTCCACGAACAGCGTTGCTCGCCGCCCTGATCACCGACCTCCAGGGCACGCCATGACGATTGATCTCGATCCATCGATCGCCGCCGCTACGGAGGCTGGTCTCGTGGCGGCGGCCGCGGCCGGGGTGCGGATCCGCGAGTTGCGGGAGCTGACGGAGCTCGACGAGGTGTACCGGCTGTACGACTCGATCTGGCGGCCGGACCCGAGCAATCCGCCGGTGACGACGGAGCTGCTGAGGGCGCTGACGAAGGCCGGCAACTACGTCGGCGGGGCGTACGACGGTCACAACGGGGACAACGGCGGCAACGGTGGCAACGGCACCAACGGCGCCACCGGGGACGAGCTGATCGGCGCCTGCGTCGGATTCTTCTCGGCGCCGGCGGAGGTCTCGATGCACAGCCACGTGGCCGGGGTGTCCGGCGCGGCGCGCGGGCGGAACGTCGGCTTCGCGCTCAAGCTGCATCAGCGCGCCTGGGCACTGCGCCGCGGCGTATCGACGATCTCGTGGACGTTCGACCCGCTGATCCGGCGCAACGCGTACTTCAACGTGGCCAAGCTCGCCGCGCGCCCGACGGAGTACCTGACGAACTTCTACGGCGACATGCGGGACGGGATCAACAGCGGCGACGACACCGATCGGTTGCTGGTGCGCTGGGAGCTGGACACGCCCGCCGTCGGTGCGGCCGCGGCCCGGCGCTCGCCGACCACCGACGTGACGTTGATGCCTGGGGCAACGGTCGCGCTCGCGTGCGGCGCGGACGGGCGCCCGACGATTCCCGGCTCCGCGGGCGACGGCGTTCTGCTGGTCGCCGTACCGGCCGATGCCGAGGGCCTGCGCCGTACCGATCCGGGTGCGGCGAAGGCCTGGCGCGCGGCGCTGCGGGAGGTGCTGGGTGGGTTGCTGGCCGATGGCGCGCGAGTGACCGGATTCGATCAGACCGGATGGTACGTCGTCGAGCGGAAGGGCCTGTGATGAAGCTGACCGGATTCGAACTGCGGCGGATCTCGATGCCGTTGGTGTCGCCGTTCCGGACCTCGTTCGGGACGGAGACGACGCGCGACGTGCTGCTGGTGCGCGCCGTGAGTACGGAGGCCGAAGGGTGGGGCGAGTGCGTCGCGATGAGCGCGCCGCTGTACTCCTCGGAGTACGTTGATGCGGCGGTCGACGTACTGCGGCGGTTCTTCGTGCCGGCTCTGGCCTCGGTGGACTCGGCGGTGCGGGTCGGGCCTGCGTTGAGCCGGTTCCACGGGCATCGGATGGCCAAAGCGGCGGTGGAGACCGCCGTACTCGATGCGGAGTTGCGGGCCGAGAACCGTACGTTGGCCCGTGAGCTCGGCGCGGTGCTGGATCGCGTGCCGTGCGGGGTATCGGTCGGAATCATGGACTCGATCGGCGAGTTGCTGGACGCGGTCGGCGGATATCTCGAGCAGGGGTACGTGCGGATCAAGCTGAAGATCCAGCCGGGATGGGACGTCGAGCCGGTCCGCGCCGTGCGGGAGCAGTTCGGCGACATCCTGCTGCAGGTCGACGCCAACACGGCGTACACGTCGGCAGACGCTCGGCACCTGGCCCGCCTGGATCCGTTCGACCTGCTGTTGATCGAGCAGCCACTGGACGAGGAGGACGTGCTCGGACACGCCGACTTGGCTCGACAGATCAGTACGCCGGTGTGCCTGGACGAATCGATCACCTCGGCGCGTGCCGCGGCCGCAGCGATCCGGCTGGGCGCGTGCGCGATCGTCAATATCAAGCCGGGGCGGGTGGGCGGCTACCTGGAGGCGCGGCGCATCCACGACGTCTGCGTGGCCAACGACATCCCGGTCTGGTGCGGCGGCATGCTGGAGACCGGCATCGGACGGGCCGCGAACATTGCCCTGGCGGCTCTGCCCGGCTGCACGCTGCCGGGCGACACCTCGGCCTCGGACCGGTACTTCCGGACCGACATCACCCCGCCGTTCACCCTGGACGACGGGCATCTGCCGGTCCCGACCAGCCCCGGCATCGGGATCGAGCCGCTGGAGGCCGAACTGGCCGCCGTGACCACGAGTACCGAGTGGCTACCGCTCTGACGACCTAGGCTGGGCCCTCGGAGGTGATCGGTGACGAATCGACCGCGGGCAAGCCTCGGCCGGGTTCTCGACGACCTGGGCGCGACCTTGCTGGAACTCGTGCACGGCGACCCGGATCGACCGGCGGAGATCGGCGGGATCGTCATCCACGATCCGCTCGACGAGCCGGTGCTGCCCTCGCAGGCGCTCGTCCTCGGCGTCGGCCTGCACGAGCCCGACCGGATCGCCGACGTACTGCGCGATCTCGGCCGTCAGCAGGCCGCCGGTCTGGTCGTCCGCTCTCCGATCGCAGCGGGTGACCTCCTTGCCGACGCGGTCGCGGAGTCCGGAGTCGCTCTGCTGGCGTTGACTCGCGGCGCCTCGTGGGACCAGCTCGCCGTACTGCTGCGGTCTCTGCTCGCCGAGGGCGACGTCGGTGAGGTGGAGACCCTCGGCGGCATGCCGTCGGGCGATCTGTTCGCCCTCGCCAACGCCACCGCCGCGCTGCTCGACGCGCCGGTGACGATCGAGGACCGCAGCTCGCGCGTGCTCGCGTTCTCCGGGCGGCAGGACGAGGCAGACACGGCGCGGGTGCAGACAGTGCTCGGCCGGCAGGTGCCGCAGCGGTACTTCCGGCTGCTCACGGAGTACGGCATCTTCCGCGAGCTGTACCGCACCGACCGCCCGGTCCAGGTCCCGCCGCTGCCGACCACCGAGAAGGACTTCACCATCCCGCGGGTCGCCGTCGCGGTCCGCGCCGGCGACGAGATCCTCGGCTCGATCTGGGCCGCCGTCCGCGACCCGCTCACCGCCGAACGCTCACAGGCCCTCTGCGACGCCGCGAAGCTGGTTGCCCTGCACATGCTGCGCATCCGCGCCGGAGCCGACGTGGAACGCCGCCTGCGCGCCGACCTGGTCAGTACTGCGCTGGAAGGCGGCGCCGGTGCGCGTGCCGCACTCGACCGACTGGGCCTGGCCGATCAGCCGCTCGTTGTACTCGCTCTGGGGATCATCGCTTCCGACTCGGAGGACGTCGTGCAGACCGACCTCGCGGGCGAGTCGCTGGTCAGCCAGGCAGGTCTGGCCGGGGAGCGTCAGCGGCTGGCCGACGCGTTCGCCATGCATCTCGGCGCCGTGCACCCGCGTGCGGCCGCCGCGTTGGTCGGCGATGTCGCGTACGGGTTGATCCCGGTCCGTCCCGACCGGTCCGACGGCGAGGAGCGCGCAGTCCGGATCGGCAGGCACTTCCTCGAGCGCATCGGCGATCGAGTCACAGCCAGCATCGGGGTCGGGCCGGTCGTATCCGACGCCGCGCACCTACCCAACGCGCGCGCCGGCGCCGACCGCGCACTCCGCGTACTGCGAACCGGGCACGGCGCCCCACGCGTCGCCCGGCTCGCGGACGTCCACGTCGACACCCTCCTGCTCGAACTGCGCGACCTGATCGAAGCTCGTGGCGACGAGCCGACCGGTCCGATCGCCCGTCTCGTCGCGTACGACCGGCAGCACAACACCGACCTGGTCGAGACCCTGCGGGCCTGGCTCGACGCCTTCGGCGACGTCGCTGCGGCCGCCGCGGCCGTCTACGTCCACCCCAACACGTTCCGGTACCGCCTGCGCCGGCTGGCCGAAGTAGGCGGGCTGGACCTCGACGACCCCGACTCCCGCTTCGCTGCGATGCTCCAGCTCCGCCTGGTCAGCCCACCCCACCGCCTGATGACCCGCTGAACCGCCATCCTTCCGGAGAGCGATCGCTGACGAGGGGCGGAACCATGACCGACTGGTGGCAGGAACGGCGGCAGAACGAGCAGCTCGAGGATCTGCAGAGCGAGATGTCGTATGCGCGCCAGGAGACGTCGCGACTGCAGTCCCAGCTGTCCAAGATCCAGGGCGGTCTGCAGGAGCGGGTCAACCGCCTGTCGACCGCTTTCGACGCGTTCGTCGAGCTGTCCGACCTCCGGTACGAGATGGCCGGCTTTCTCGAGGCCGCCGAGCTACGCCGCTACGCCACTCGCGTCCTGACGGCCATGGCTTCCGGTACGCCGCTTCCGCCTGTTGGTGAGCCTGTCCCGCAGTACTGGCTGGGTCCGGCTACCGAGGCACTCATCGCGCTCGGCACATCTGGTCAGGACGAGCAGGCGCTGGGTACGGCGATGGGGCTCGACCAGCGTCGTACGTCGACCTTCCTCGCGCTGGCGCTGGCGGCGCTCGGGCAGCGGCATCAGGTACGGAGCGAGTGGCTGGATGTGGCCTTCGGCGTGCCGGCGGAGGACGGGACGGTCACCCGGGTGCAGCGGGTGCTGTGGGCTACCGCGGCGCGAGGTGGGTTCGGGGCGGACGGGTTGGCGCTGCTGGTGAAGCGGCTCCAAGCGGTCGCACCGCCCGCCGACGGCTGGTTGCCGAAGCTCGAGAAGCGCGGAGCGGCCCCGCGGGCATCCGGTGGTCGCTTCGAAGCCGTTGCAGAGCAGGAGGGCGCCCGGACCCGCCTCAGCCGGGTCCGCGACGCCGTCGAGTCGATCGCCAACAACACAGAGGCCCGCGAACCAGCCTCTGCGCTGAGCTACACGTCCGCCTCCGAAGCCGAGCGCGACTCCCAGAGTGACTCCACGCGCGACTCGCACCGCGGCCGTGGGCGTGACTCCGAGCGAGGCCGTGGGCGTGACTCCGGACGCCGGCGCGGCGGCCGGGACCGAGGTGCTGACGGTGCGGTCGCTCAGGACAGTACTGCGGCCCTCCTGCGGCTGCTGATCTCGGAAGGGAGCGAGCCGGAACGCGCATCGCTGGCCCGCGTCGCCGTACTGCGTGCTCAGATCAGCGGGACCGACGGGTCTGCTGCGGAGACGCTCGAGGACCCGGTCGGTACCGTCGAGGAGTTGCTCGCCGACGACCTGAGCCAGACCGACGACCCGCACCTGGCGGCGGCCGTGCTCCATGTCATCGGCCCGTCGGTCCTGCCGGCCATCGAGGAGCTGGCGCAGGTGGCGGGACAGCCGAGCCCGACGGAGATTGCCGTGGCCGGCGACTCCCACACGATCACAGTCCGCCCCGACGGCCCCGACCAGCTCCAACTGAGCACCGCCCTCTCGTCGATCAAGCAGTCCGCGGGCGGTCTGACAGCCGGCAAGCTCGCCGTCCCGGCGGCCCTCGTAGGCGTCGGTGCGCTCGTAGCGATCGGTCTCGGGTTCGTGAACGGGATCTGGATCGTGGCCGGCCTGGTACTGATCGGCATCGGCGTCTACCGGTACTGGAGCCTCCGCACTGCCAACAAGAACGACCAGATCGCAGCCGCCGACCGCGCCACCCTCCTCAACGAGCGCTGCGCCACAGCCGCCGCCCAGCTGTCCGCGTACACAAAGGCCACCGAAACCCGCCAAACCTCCGTCACTGCCGACCTGACAACCCTCCGCACCCACCTCACCAGCTGACGCGTCGGGAGTTACTGGTTGCGCCAGGTGGTGTGGTGGGTCCAGTTGATGACGGCGGCGGCTCGGCTGCTGTCGAACAGGGACGTGGTGCCTGCCAGCTCGGTGTGAATCCTGGTCTGGGGTGAGTAGCGGGCCAAGAGGGCTGCGGTGGGCTCGTGGCGGCCGGTGTCTTCGGCGGCGATGACCAACGTGGCGAAGCGGTCGTGGGTGCGCGGCTCGAGCGAGAGCACGCAGGCGCGGGCCGCCTCGGCCAGGTCGACGTACCCCCAGAGGTTGCGGCGGTTGTCCTTGGGCGGGGCGTCGGCGATGTACCGACGTACTTCGTCGGGCGTCAGGATCCAGTGGAAGCGAAGGGCGGTGACCTGTACGCCGCGACGCGCGTAGAGCTGGCCCATGCGTTCAAGGACGTCCTTGGTCAGCGCGTACGGATCGACGTACCGCAGGTCGGTGTCCTCGTCGACCGGGACGTCCGGCGTACCGATCTCCTCCGGGGACCATGCCGTGCCGTAGATCGATCCGCTGGAAGCGAGCACGGCGGTGCGGATGCCGAGCTTCCACGCTTCTTCCAGCGCGTTGAACGTCGTCAGCGCGTTGAGCTCGAACAATCGCACCGGCTCGATGTTCTCCGGGCTGGCGATCCCGGCACAGTGCACGATCGCCTCGGCCCCGCGCATCGAACGCGCGACCGCGTCCCGATCCATCAGATCGACCGGACCCGGTCCGCTGAGATCCGCCTCGATCACCTCGTGGCCGCCGGCAACCAACTGCCGGCACACCTCCGCACCCAGCTTGCCCCGAGCCCCACTCACCCAGATCCGCATGTTCGGCATGCTAGCCAGCCGGAAGGCGGAAGCCCGGCTCGGGAGGGGAACCGAGCCCGGCTTCCGTCCGGAGGTCAGCGTGCAGACCTCGCGAGTGTTACGACTTGCGCTTGGTGACTTCCTCGGTGGCGGTCGGGAGGACCTTGTGGAGGTCGCCGACGACGCCGAAGTCGACCAGCTCGAAGATCGGGGCCTCGGGGTCCTTGTTGACCGCGACGATCGTCTTCGAGGTCTGCATGCCGGCGCGGTGCTGGATCGCGCCCGAGATGCCGGCCGCGACGTACAGCTGCGGGGACACGGTCTTGCCGGTCTGGCCGACCTGGTAGGCGTGCGGATACCAACCCGAGTCCACCGCGGCACGCGACGCACCGACGGCCGCACCCAGCGAATCCGCGAACGCCTCGATCGGACCGAAGTCACCACCGGTCCCGCGGCCACCGGACACGATGATCGCGGCCTCGGTCAGCTCCGGACGACCGGTCGCCTCCCGCGGCTTGGACTCCGTGATCCGCGCCGCCTTCGCCGCGTCGGAGATCGACACGTCGAACTCCTCCACCTCCGGCGAGGTCTCAGCGGCTTCCGGGGTTGCGGCGTTCGGCTTGACCGTGATGATCGGCGTCCCGTGGGTGACCTTCGACTTGACCGTGTAGTTGCCCGCAAACACCGACTGCGTGGTGACGGGACCCTCCTGCACGTCGACGGCGTCCGTGATCAGACCCGAGTCGAGCTTGACCGCCAGCCGGGCCGCGATCTCCTTGCCCTCGGCGCTCGACGAGATCAGGATCGCCGACGGCTCGACCTTCGCCGCGACCTGCTGCAACGCCTCGGCCTTCGGCGCCACCAGGAACTGCGACAGCTCGGCGTTGGTCAGCGCGATCACCTTGGTCGCGCCGTACTGCCCCAGGGCGGGCAGGGCGTCGGAAACACCGTCGCCGATGAACACTGCGACCGGCTCACCGAGACGGCGGGCGATCGTGAGGAGCTCGGCGGTCGTCTTGCGGACCTTGCCCGCGGCGTGGTCAACCAGCACCAGAACGTTCGACATAACTGGACCGCCCCTCAGAGGAACTTGTTCGTGGACAGGAACTCGACCAACTCGGCCGCGCCGCTACCGTCTTCGTCGGTGACGATCGTGCCGGCGCTGCGCGGCGGACGAGCGGTCACCTCGACCACCTCGGTCCACGCGCTCGACCCGCCCACCTGCTCGGCCGTGAGCTCCAGATCGGCCAGCGACCAGGTCTCGACCGGCTTCTTCTTCGCGGCCATGATCCCCTTGAACGACGGGTAGCGCGGCTCGTTCGCCTGGTCGGACACGCTCAGCACCAGCGGCAACGTGCCCTCGATGGTCTCGCTCGCGGTGTCGCCGTCGCGGCGGATCCGAACGGTCTGCCCGTCGACGGTCACCTCCGAACCCAGCGTCACGGCCGGGAGCCCGAGCCGCTCCGACACCATCGCCGGCACCACACCCATGCCGCCGTCGGTCGAGCCCATGCCGAACACGACCAGGTCGGCCTCGAGCTTGGCCAGCGCCTTGGACAGGATCAGCGACGTGGCGACCGCGTCCGAACCGTGGATCGCGTCGTCGACCACGTGCACACCCGCGTCGGCGCCCATCTGCAGGCCCTTCTTCACCGCGTCCGCAGCCTGCTCCGGACCGACGGTGAGAATCGTCACCTCACCGTCGCCGGCCTCCTTCACCGTGAGCGCGGTCTCGACGGCGTACTCGTCCAACTCGGACAGCAACCCGTCGACACCGGCACGATCCACCGTGTTGTCCTCGGAGCGGAACCGGCGATCCGCCGTGGCATCCGGCACGAACTTCGCGCAGACGACGATCTTCATAGCGTGTGGGACCCCTTCTGGTTAACGGTCTCTCCCAAGCCTGCCACGGATGTTACCCGCGAGAAACATACGTCGCGTGCGAGTCCCATCACAGTCCCGGCGCGACTAGTCTGACTCAGGTGACCGAGACGTTACCGCTCACCGGCGAGAGGACCGCACCCGGGATCTGGCACGAGAACTACTGGTTCGCGCGCCACGACGCGGCCTATCGCTGGATCACGGCTCGACTGCCGATCGAACGGACCGGCCGGATCCTCGACGCCGGCTGCGGCGAGGGCTACGGCGCGGAGCTGCTCCGCCTGGCGGGCGCGGACTCCGTGACCGGTCTCGACTATGAACATACGACGTTGCGCCACGTCCGCCGGGTTTATCCACAGACCAATGTGGTTCGGGGCAATCTGGTGCAGACGCCGTTCGCGAACGGCACTTTCGGGTTCGTCACCTCGCTGCAGACGATCGAGCACCTCTGGGAGCAGCCGCGCTTCGTCGCCGAGTGCGCGCGCGTCCTGGCGCCGGGCGGGACCGTCGTGCTCAGTACGCCGAACCGCCTGACCTTCCCGAGCGGCAACTGGTACCACACCCGCGAACTGACGGCCGCCGAGTTCATCGAACTGCTCGAGCCGCACTTCGAGGTCACCCAGGCGCTCGGACTCCACCACGGCGAGCGGCTGACGTCCTGGGAGGCGCAGTACGGATCGTGTGTCGACGCCCAGCTCGCCGCCGACCACGACCGGTGGGACGACGGTCTGGCCGCGCTCGTGCGGAGTACGACGTACGAGGACTTCGAGATTCGCCCAGGTCAACTGGACGAATCTCTCGATCTCATCCTGGTGGCTACGGCCGGATGATGCGCTCGACGATCTTGCCGGCGATCAGGTAGACCAGCGCCGCGATCCCCCAGTTGACCAGGAGGGTGTTCTTCGCGGTCTCCAGCCGGAACAGGTCCTTGAACGGGCCGACCAGGTCGTGCCCGCGCTCGAGGATCCAGCGCACGATCTCGTTGCTCTGGTTGGTCTGGTCCAGCGCGGTGAACAGCGCGCCGAGCGCCAGTACGGCGGCCGCGAGCACCGCGATCAGCCAGATCAGCGAGGCGATCAGGTTGCGCAGCTTCCGGACACCGGAGCCGACCGAGGACAGCGCCTGCTTGCCCTTGCCGGACCCCGAGGATCCCGACGCGCCACCCCGGGCCGTCGGCGGTTTGTTGCCAGAGGCACCAGTCGGGCCGGACGTCTTGCCCGCGGCAGCCGCCGAGCCGGTCGCCGCACCTGCTGCGGTGGTCGGGGCCGCGGCCGGTTCCTTCGCGCCCGCGTCCTTGCCGGCGGCAGGCTGATCGGGTGCGGCAACCTCCGAGTCGGCCGCATCCGACGACGCCTCGGCCGCCGCCTTCTCCCGCGCACGCTGCTCCGCGACGATCTCCGCCGCGGTCTTCGGCCGCGCCGTCTTCGTCGCGGTCGCCGTACCCGCAGTACCCGCAGCCGTACCCGAGCCGCGCGACGTGCCCGCGGCCGCGTCGGCACCCGCGTCTGTCGCCGTACCGGCGTCCTTGTCCGGCGTCACGTCCGCCTTCGCGGCCGTCGCCTTGTCGTCCTGCGTACCCACGTCGTCCATCTCCTCAGCCGGGGTCCGTTCCTCGTCCGTGGCCACCGAGCCCACGCTGTCCGCCTTGCCGACCCTGTCGATCTGGTCGACCTTGCCGGCCTCCGCCTCGGTCGCTGCCGCCGGCGGTCTCCTACGCCGACTGACCGGGACCGGGCGCGGCGACAGCCGGCGGCGGGCACCCGCTACCGGGGCCGGCGCCGCCGTGCTGCCGTCTGTTGCCTGTGCTTCAGGGTTCATACGTCCGTTCACGCCCATGTCTGGTTCGTTTGTTTCAAGCACTGGTTCCAACGTAGCGCTACCCACCGCTGCCGGCTCGGCGACGATCGGCACCGGGTCGACGGCGCGTGTGCGCGCCTGGGTGATCGAGTCGTCGGCCGCAGCCTGGTCGAGCATCGACCGGGCAACCTGATCGGACGGACCGATCGCAGCCTGGTCAGCCACGCTACTTCTCCTCTCCGACGCTCAACCGGTCGTGGGCGTCCGACCGGACGTGGGGGCCATAGTGCCCGACTGGTGAGTAACTTGAGAACCCCTCGGGAGTCTCTTTTTCACCATCTGCTTCTACCTCATCACCACCCGCATCCCCCGCCCCGACGCTCCGAGAAGCCGCAGGCGACTTCTCGGGCCCGGCAGGAACAGCTTCCTCAGCCGTCCGCAGGGGCTCGGGCAGCGGCGCCGCGGTGGGAACGGCGCCGGCATGCAGCCGGGCGGTGGTCTTGTCGTTGGCTTCGCTCAGACCGGCCAGGTATTTGCGGCGGTCGGCGTTGCCGGTGTAGCGGGCGGTCCGGTCGGCGAGGACGACCGCGGGCAGGCCGGCGGCCACGGAGTACGCCGGGATGTTGCCTCGGGCAACGCTGTTCGCGCCGATGACCACGCCACGGCCGATGTCGGCGCCGCGGGTGACGGTCACCTTCGTGGCCAGCCAGCAGTCCGGGCCGATCCGGACCGGCGACTTCACCAGGCCCTGATCCTTGATCGGCAGGCCGAGGTCCTCGGTCTTGTGGTCGAAGTCGCAGATGTAGGTCCAGTCCGCGATCAGCGTCGAAGCGCCGATCTCCACGTCCAGGTAGCAGTTCACCGTCACGTCGCGCGCGAAAACGACCTTGTCGCCGATCCGCAGCGTGCCCTCGTGCGCGCGCAACCGGGTCTCGTCACCGAGATGCACCCACTTGCCGAGGATGATCCGGCCGTGCCCGCGCCGCGCCACGATCTCCAGATGCTTGCCCAGGAAAACGAAACCCTCGGTGATCACCTGCGGGTGGCGCAGCTTGAACCAGGCGAACCGCCAGTAGCGCTTCAGGTAGTACGGCGTCCACGCCCGGTGGCGCACCACCCAGCGCAGATTCGCCACGGACAGCAACCGCATCAACACACCCTACTGCTCCTACTGGACGGACGGCGCCAGACCAGTGATCGAGACGTTGTAGTAGAGCTCGTCCGGTACGACGCTCGACAGCACCTTGTCCACCTTCGACAGCTGCAGCCACGACTTGTACGCGAACATCCGCCATCCGAACCCGAGCTTCTGCTCCGGTACGGCGGCCTCGAACGTGCGGATCGGCCATCCGACCCATGCCGCCAGCAACTCCTCGGTGACGGTGCGGACCTGCGACGCACCCGCCCGCGACGCCATCCGCGCCAGCGTGTCCGGGTCGAACGTGTGCAGGTCGACGACAGCCTCCAGCGCAGCGGCCCGAGAGGACTCGTCCAGTTCGGACTGCGGACGCCGCCAGTGCGCCAGCGCCGGCAGCTTGGTGACGTTCGTCGTGGCCCACCAGGTGAACCTGGACAGGCGCCGCGCGACGAAGTCGCCGTACCGCGTGGGCTCGCCGCAGATCACGAACCGCCCGCCCGGCTTGAGCACCCGCAGCATCTCGCGGAACGCCAGCTCGACGTCCGGGATGTGGTGGATGACCGCGTGCCCGATGACGAGGTCGAACGTGTCGTCGTCGTACGGCAGCTTCTCCGCGTCCGCGACCTGGCCCTCGATCGCGAACCCGAGCGTCTGCGCGTTCTTCTTCGCCGCGTCGACCATGCCCGGCGAGAGGTCGGTGACGTGAGCCTCGTCGAGAACGCCGGCCAGCTTCAGGTTCAGCGTGAAGAAGCCCGTACCGGCGCCGATCTCGAGCGACTTCCCGTACGGCCAGCCGCGCGCGCCGGCCACCGCGGTGAAACGGTCCCGGGCGTAGTCGACGCAGCGTTCGTCGTACGAGATCGACCACTTCTCGTCGTAGGTCGACGCTTCCCAGTCGTGGTAGAGCACCTGGGCGAGCTTGTTGTCGTTCCAGGCCGCCTCGACATCTTCAGCAGACGCGGCGGGCTTCGAAGTAGCAGACATCACTTTCCCTTGAATTCAGCTTTGCCCGGACCGTTCTCGACGAACGACGTCATGCCGATCGTGCGGTCCTCGGTGGCGAACAGCGCGGCGAACTGCTGCCGCTCGATCTCCAGCCCGGTGGCCAGGTCGACGCCCAGCCCGGAGTCGATCGATTCCTTCGCGGCCCGTAGCGCCATCGCCGCGCCGCGGGAGAACTGCGAAGCCCACGCGACCGCTTCCTCGTAGACGGAGGCGGCCGGCACGACCTTGTCGACCAGACCGATCGCGAGCGACTCGGCGGCGTCGACGAAACGGCCGGAGTAGATCAGGTCCTTGGCCTTCGACGGGCCGACCAGACGGGACAGCCGCTGCGTGCCGCCGGCGCCCGGGATGATGCCGAGCAAAATCTCCGGCTGGCCGAGCTTGGCGTCCTCGGCGGCGATGCGGTAGTCGGCGCAGAGCGCCAGCTCGCAGCCGCCGCCGAGCGCGTACCCGGTGATCGCGGCAACGGTCGGCTTCGGGATCGCGGCGACCGCGGACAGCGACGACTGCAACGGACCGGAGCGCCTGGCCATGTCGGCGTACGACATGTCGGCCATCTCCTTGATGTCCGCACCGGCCGCGAACACCCGCTCGCCGCCGTAGATCACCACCGCGCGGACGGAGTCGTCCTCGGCGGCCGCCGTGGCGGCGGCCCGGATCTCCTCCTGGACCTGGACGTTCAGTGCGTTCATCTTCGGCCGATCCAGCCGGATCGTCCCGACCCCGTCACTCACGGTCAGATTGACGAACTCGCCCATACTCCAAGCTCCTTCGCTCCGGCACTACCCATGGGTCACATCCCCGGGAACCGTACCGGACACGAGCAAGTCGCAGGTACCCCGGGCGTCAGGAGTAGGTGACGCCCAAGCGTTCCAGGAGCGGCCGCAGGTTGCTGACGTCCAGGCTGAGCTCACCGGCCTGGAACCGGGCCCGGTTGGCGGCTTCCCGCTCCTCCCGCAGCCGAGCGGCCTCGACCACGGCAGCGACCTCAGCCGCCGGGATCACGGTCACACCGTCGTCGTCGGCAACCACCAGGTCGCCCGGGTTCACCAGAGCGCTCCCACAGGTGACCGGGACGTTCACCCAGCCGGGCGTCGCCTTGACCGTCCCAGCCGCACTGATCGCCCGGGACCACACCGGAAACGACATGTCCTGCAGCTCACGCCGATCGCGTACGCCGGCGTCGAGAACGACTCCTGCGATCTCCTGCGCACGGCACTGCGTCGCGAGCAATTCACCGAACATGCCGTGCGTCGACGGACTCAGCGTGGCGACGACCAGCACGTCACCCGGCTCGCACACCTCCACCGCCGCGTGCAGCATCAGGTTGTCGCCTGCGTGGTTCAGCGACGTCACCGCGGGACCGCACACCCGAGTCCCAGCCACGACTGGATGGATGTCGACCATCAGCCCACGACGCCGAGCCGCCTCGTGCAGCGTGGCAACGCCGTACTGCGAAGCCGCCTTGACGAGCTCGGGGTCCGGCCGGTCGATCCGGCGTACGACAGTGGGACTACTGGGCATGTGCCACTCCAAGGTGTGCTGCCGCGCGGGGGAACAGCCGCAGCGCGTTGCCGGACAGGATCTTCGTCAACTCGTCGTCACCCAGGCCGAGGCCCCGGACGTCGTCCAGGATGTCGTCGAAGAACCGGCCGGTCTCCGCGTCCCGCGTCTTCGCCGTGCCGAACATCTCGGAGCCGAACAGCACGTTGTCCGCGCCGATCTTGCGCACCAGCATCGCCAGCGAGTCGGCGTCGTACACGGCCGTGTCGAAGTACAGGTTGCGTACCGCGTCCTCGAACGGCGGCAGGGACTCGGCCACATGCAGCGCCCGGGTCCGGTTGAAGTGGAACGGCACTCCACCGCCCCCGTGCGGGACGATCAGCCGCAGTCCGGGAAAGTCAATGAAGACCGACGACGAGCACAGCTCCACCACCGCGGCGTAGTGTTGTGCGATGTAGTGCGATCCGTTCAGGTGCATGGCTGGGTTCCGGGTCGAGCTGGCGTGGACCATGCCCGGTACGTCGAGCTCGACCATCACCTCCCACAGCGGATACCACCACCGGTCCCCCAGCGACGGCGTGAACGGCTGCAACCCGCCGGCAATGTCCGGGTTGATCAAACAGCCGACGAACCCCAGATCGACAGTACGGCGGAGCTCGGCGATCACACCGTCCAGCGCAGCACCCGGGCTCTGCGGCAACTGCGCCACCGGGACGAACTGCCCCGGGTACAAATCGGCGACGCGAGCGATGAGGTCGTTGTTGATCTCGGTCCAGTGCCGGCTGATCGTCTCGTCGCCGACGTCGTGCCCCATCGCCGACGCCCGCGGCGAGAAGAACACCGCGTCGATGCCGCGCGCCTCCATCTGCTCCAGATGGCCGGCCAGCGAGGACCGGATCTGGTCGTCGGTGACGGTCAGCGAGCCCTTGACCGGCTTGTTCTGCAGCGCCATCTGACGGCCGCGGTAGGCATTCAGCGACGCCGGCGCGGTCGTGTAGTGGCCGTGGACATCGATGATCACCGCTCGGTCTCCTTCCACGGCGCGATCCGGGCCTCTGCCTGGCGGAGCCCTGCGGTCAGCGCCACGCCGAGCACCATCAGCACCAGTACCGGGACGAGCATCGAGGCGGTGTCGAACTGGTTGCCGTACTTCACGACCAGCGCACCCAGACCGGTGATCGCAGTGAAGAACTCCGCGACCACCATGCCGATGATCGCGCGTCCGACTCCGAGCCGCAGACCGGTCATCGTGTACGGCAGCGACGCGGGCAGGATCACCTTGGTGAACACCTGCCACTCGCTCGCCGCGAAGCCGGTGCCGACGTCGATCAGCGCAGCGGGTACGTTGCGCACCCCACTGGCGGTGTTGATCAGGACCGGGAAGATCGCGAGCAGCACGACCACGAACAGCTTCGCGCTGAAGCCCAGTCCGAACCACAGGATCACCAGCGGTACGACGGCCACCAGGGGCGTCGCGTAGAGCGCGTTGACGAGCCAGTCGGTCGCAACCTCGACGGTCTTGTACCGGCCGATCACCAGACCCAGGACAACCCCGAGTACGGCGGCAATCGCGAAGCCCAGGGCCAGCGTGCTCAGACTGCTCAGCAAGGCCTTCGGCAACTCACCGGTCTTGGTCATCTGCACCGCTGCCCGCACCACAGCAGTCGGGTACGACATGAACAGGGGGTTGATCTGCCGCCCGACCAGCTCCCACGCGCCCAGCACCACCAGGATGGAGACAAGCCGGATCAGCCGGTACTTGCGACGTGCCTTGCCCGCCTGGTCGACGGTCGGCTCCTCAGCGGTCACTGCCGCCGCGGCCGCCCGCGGATGTACTTCAGTCCTGGACACGGTCGCTCCCTGCGTTCGTAGAGGGATTCGTCGAGCGGATCAGCTGCCAGACCTGGCTGCGCAGCTCCTGGAACTCCGGCAGTCCGCGGAGCTCTGTCAGCTCGCCACGCGGCCGCTCGAACGGGACATCGATGATCTGTTTCACGCGGCCCGGGTTCGCCGCGAGCACGACCACCCGGTCGCTCAGGTAGAGCGCCTCGTCCAGGTCGTGCGTCACGAACAGCACGGTCTTGCGTGTCTCGGAGTGGACCCGCAGGAGCTCCTTCTGCAGCACCTCACGGGTCTGCGCGTCCAGCGCACTGAACGGCTCGTCCATCAGCAGTACGGCGGGGTCGATCGCCAGCGCACGGGCCAGACCGATGCGCTGCTGCATACCGCCCGACATCTGGTGCGGGTAGTGGTCGGCGAAGCCGCCCAGCCCGACCAGGTCGAGCAGTTCGCCTGCCCGTTCGCCGCGCTGCGCGCGCGTCAGCCCCTGCAGCTCGAGTCCGAACTCCACGTTGCGGCGTGCCGTCCGCCACGGCAGCAGATTGGCCTGCTGGAACACCAGCCCGCGGTCCCGGCCAGGTCCGGACACGGCGTTGCCATCGACAACGACCTGACCGGCGTCGGACTCCAGCAGGCCCTGGATGATCCGCAGTACGGTCGTCTTGCCGCAGCCGCTCTCACCGATCAGGCTGACGAACTCGCCCTCGGCGACTCCGAACGACAGGCCGCGCAGCACGGTGTGCGCCTTGCGGTTGGTCTGGAAGGTCTTGCTCAGTCCTTCGACGCGCAGCTTCTCCGGAGCGTCGATCATGATCCGGCTCCTCTCGGCGAGAACAGGTCGTCCACTGACAGGCGGGTGGGCACCAGCCCTTGTTCGTGGGCGTAGCGGGTGATGAGCTCGAGCGCCGGCCGGTTCGCCTCCAGGCCGATGGGCGTCATGTCGATCCCTTCGGCCGGTTCCTTGGCCTCGACGAACAGCTGGGTCAGGTCCTCCCGCTGCCCGGCGAGCTCCGCACGGATCACCACCATGTGGTTGATCGGGACGGCGCGCGTGCGGTCGTACCAGGCGCGCGCGGCCGCCTTCGCGTCCGGGATCAGCGGCCGCAGCCGCGGGTCGTCGGGCAGGTCGTTGCCCATGATCACGGCATCCAGATCGCCGGCGTGCAGCATCTCGACCAGCTTCGATCCGGCCGGAGCGCGCTCCACCCGCGGCGGGTCGACGTACTCGGCGAGATGCCCGTCCTCGATGCTGACCCACCGCACCTCGTCGAGCGGTACGCCGTACTCGTCGCCGAGGATGCCGCGCAGCCAGACGCCCGTGGTCTGGGCGTAGGTGCGGACGCCGACGCGTTTGCCCGCGAGGTCGTGGACGTCGAGCGGGTCGTCGGCCCGGCAGACGATGTGGTCGTGCTGGAACCGCGAACGCAGTACGACGGGCAGCAGGAGCAGCGGCTTGCCCTCCGCGCGGGCCTGCAGGTACGTGACGATCGCCATCTCGCAGACGTCGTACGCCTGGTCGCGGACCATCGCCGCGAACGCCTTGTGCACCGGGTTCACCTCGACGAAGTCGAAGACAGACCCCTCCTTCAGCGCGCGGACCTGCGGGTAGTCCGCCAGCACGGCTCTCACGAGATCACCGGGTAGAGAGTCGCCGCGGTGCCGTGGAAGATCTGCTCCTGCGCGGCGTCGGGCAGGAACGACAGGATGTCCCGGCTCCGCTTGTGCAGCGTCGGCAGGTCGTCCTCGGCCGCCGGGAAGTTCGAGCCCCACATCAGCCGCTCGGCGCCGAACTCGGTCAGCAGCTTGCGGAGGAACGTAGCCGGGTCGGCCGGCGCCTTGGTCGACGACACCAGCGTGCGCTCGGTCAGCTTGAGGTACACACCGTCGTACTGCGCCAGCTCGAACAGCGAACGAGCTGCGTCGTACGGCACTCCCCCACTGAGGTCGGGCCGCGCAGCGTGGTCCAGCAGCACCTTCACACCTGGGAAACGGTCCAGCAGCTCACGCAGCGCGGGGATGCCTTCGGACCGCATCTGCAGACACAACGAGAGGTTGTTCTCCTCGGCCCACGCCCAGGAGGCGTGCAGGCGTGGGTCGGACAGCCAGGAGGCCTGGCCGGGCATCGTGCTGCCGGTTGTGAACAGCCGGGCGCCCTGCAGACCCCGAGACATCCAGTGCGCCAGCTGGACGGGCGCATCGGAGGCCAGCATGTCCACGGAGAACACTCCGGCGAAGCGGTCCGGGTACTGCTCGACCGAGTCGGCCACGTAGCTGTTGTCGTGTCCGTAGGCGGTGGAGGCCTGCACCACGACGGCTCGGTCGATCCCGGCCTGGTCCATGGCGGCGAGCAGTTCCTTCGCGCCGACAGGTCGCTGCTGCGACCAGGCCGACTCCACGCCACCCAGCGGGTTGCGCGGGTAGCGGTCACGGTCGATCGCGATCACATGGCAGTGCGCGTCGATTGTCATCAGGATTCCTTCAACTCGGGGAAGAACCGGTCCAGGGGAACGTCCGGCGGGACGAGGCCCTGGCGGCGGGAGTAGTCGACAAGTGCGCCGATCGAGGCCCGGTTGGCGTCGAGCCCGTACGGGAGCGGGTCGCCGACGATCTCAGCCAGGCGTTGGTAGCGAAGATCCTCACGCGTGCTTGCGGCCGGACTGCCCAGCCTGTTCAGGTACCTCGATCGGCTGTCCCCGAACGCCTGCACGAGCGCACCGGCAAGCCACGGGTGGTCGGCCAGAAGCTGCTCACGGACCACGACGACGCCGTGGACCGGGTAGATGCCGGTCCGCCGGTACCAGTCCGCGCTGAGACTCTCCGCCTCGTCCAGCAGCTCGCGGTAGCCGGACACCAGCGTCACCTTGGGGTCGCCGATGCCCGCGCCGCGGGTGAACGCCGCGTCCAGCTCGCCCTGCTTGAACAGGTCGAGCAGCTTCGGCCCTGGCCGGTGCACGTTCGGCGGCAGCGTCAACGACTCCACATGCTCGTCGTCGTCGACGATCCACTCGATCTTCGCCGGGTCCACGCCGTACTCGTCCTCGAGCACGCCGCGGGTCCAGACCGCGCTCGTGACGGAGTACGCGCGCACTCCGACGCGCCGGCCCTGCAGATCGGCCGGCTGCGTGATCCCTGAGCCGTTGCGGATCACCAGCCCCTCGTGGTGGAAGCGCCGGCTCAGGAAGACCGGCAGGGCGACGTACGGCGCTCCGAGTGCCCGCGCGATCAGGTACGTCGTCGGCGCCAGCTCGCACACGTCGAACTCGACCGACCGGACCATCCGCCGGTACGCCGTGATCATCGACGCGAACTCGACCGGCCGGAGGCGGCAGCCGTTCACCAGGACGCGGCCGTCCAACAGGTCCTCGGTGTGTCCGTAGCGGCCGAGGGCAACCCGCAGTTCGAGCTCGCTCACAGCATCTTCACCGCGTCCGCTGCCAGCGACATGTCGGCGACCTGGTCGAACGGCAGCACCTTCTTCTGCACACCCTGGGACACGTTCAGCTCCTGCATGTACTGCAGCCGCGCCTCGTCGAGCGTCAGGTCGACCGCGTACGCACCGGGCTGCTGCGCGAAGTTCCACAGCGATCCGGCCTCCTTGGCGTCGCTGCTCGGCACCGCCTTCTGGTAAGCCTTCAGGTACGCGTCCTTGGACTCCGGCGAGGAGATGTAGCGGAACAGCTTCGCGTACGCCGCCAGCGTCTTCACCAGCACGTCACGGCGCTTCGAGATCGCCGTGTCCGACGTGTAGGCGCCCTGGTAGGTGTACTCCGGGAGCTCCTTCCACAGCTCGGCGACCGCGTGTACGCCGTACTTGTCCTGCTCGTCGTACACGTCGACCAGGGACGGACCGGCGTCGACCTTGCCGGCCGAGATCGCCTTGAACACGTCGGCGCTGGACCCGATGTTGACGAACTTCACCTGCTCGGGCTTGATGCCGTTCTTGCCGAGGTACGCGACCATGATCTGGTGCAGCAGCGCACCGACCGGACCGGTGCCGATCGTCTTGCCGACCAGGTCCTGCGCGGACTTGATGCTGTCGGACTTCGCGTAGACGGCGTGTGCCAGCAGGAGGCCGGAGCCGGACACCACCTTGAGCTTGGCGCCCTTCTCGATGGCCGGCAGCACCTGCCCGAAGCCGGAGAGCAGGGTGATGTCGTTGCTGCCGTTCAGCAGGCTGGCGATCAGTTTGGAGCCGTCGGAGACATTCTGGGTCTTGGCGGACAGGTCGACTGCGCCGAAGTAGTTCTGGGACTGCATCAGCTGTTGCAGCACGAGCGTGCTGTTCGAGCCGGTGTTGACGACCGTGACGGACTTGCCGTCACCGGCTGCGGCTGTGCCGCCGTTGGGGCCGCAACCGGTCAGACCGGCCACGGAGGCCAGCGCGCCCAGTTTCAGCACGGTCCGGCGGGAGGGAAGGGCGAGGAGCTCGGACATGGTCGTTCTCTCCGATGGTCTGGAAGAGCCGGGTGAGCCCGGGGCGAAGGGCTGTTGATCCGGGAGCCTAGAATTCTGTTGACAAAAATGTCAACATTTTCGTCTACACTTTCTTCCGGTGGTCGGAATCGATCACACTGGGTGCGGCGAACAGACGGGAGGGATCACCATCAGCGAGGAAAAGACCGGAGCCAGCACGGCAAGCATGGTCCGCAGCGGCATGGCCGGTCAGGAGTACGTGCGGGACGCGGTCCGCGAGGACATCGCGTCCGGCCGGCTGGCTCCCGGCCAGCGGCTGGTCGAGGCGGACCTGGCGGAGCAGTACGGCGTGGTGCGCAGCGGAGTACGCGCGGCCCTGCTGGACCTGTCGGCGGAGGGACTGGTCGAGCGGATCCCGCAGCGGGGTTCCCGGGTGCGGATGCTCTCACTGGAGGAGGCGATCGAGGTCACCGAGGCTCGGATGGTGCTGGAGTCGCTGTGCGCGGCGAAGGCCGCCGAGCGGATCTCCGACCAGAGCATCGTCGACCTGAGGGCGCTGGGCGACCAGATGGCGCGCGCGGTCGCCGAAGCGGACGACCTGGAGTACGCCGAGCTCGACGACGCACTGCACCGGCTGATCCGGGAGCTGAGCGGTCAGCGGACCGCGACGACGATCATCGAGCGGCTGCGGGTGCTGAACATCCGCCACCACTTCCGGATGACGCGGCTGCCCCGGCGTGCGCAGACCTCACTCGAGGCCCACCTGCAGATCATCACCGCGATCGCCGAGCGCGACCCGCAGGCGGCGAGCGCGGCGATGACCAAGCACCTCAGCGACGTGATCGACCACCTGAGCGCCGCAGCACACCGCGCTTGACCGGACCGGCCGCCCTGGCGAGCCAGGGCGGCCGGCAGGTGTCACAGGTCGACGGCCTGCCCCGATGCCGCGGAGCGGCGGGCGGCGTCGACGATGCGGAGGGTGCGGAGACCCACGCCACCGTCGGGCTGCGGCACTACGGCCGGCGCCTGGCCGGCGACAGCCGGGCCGGAGGTGTTGACCGCGTCCAGGAACGTGTCGAGCATCGACTCGTCCAGGTTGCCGCCGATTCCCAGGAAGACCTCGCCGGAGGCATCCGTGCCGCCGACGTGCGGCAGGAACGGCTCGATCTCCACGGAGCCGTTGGTGCCGGTCACCTGCAGCGAGACGCCGCCCCAGGTCGCACCGTTGTCCGGCACGCTCCAGGAGAAGTCGATAGTTGCCAGCAGCCCGTTGTCGTACTTGATCGTGACCAGACCGCCCGTCTCCACCTCCACCCCCTTGTCCTGGTGCAGGATCTTGTTGGAGGCGGCGTATACGTGGGTCGCGGACGCACCACCAGTCAGACCGTCGATCAGGTCCGCACAGTGCACGGTGTGGTCGACCATCGCGCCACCGCCGGCCAGCTTGGCGTCGGTGAACCACTGGCGCGCGGCGTACGGGATCTTGCCGTTGTTCGTCCCCAGGACGGCGAACACGTCGCCGAGCCGGCCGGCCTCGACGTTCGCCCGCAACTGCAGGTACGACGGCGCGAACCGGACCGGGTACGCGATCATCAGGATCACCCCGGCCGCCTCGCACGCAGCGAGCATCGCCTCGCCGTCGGCGACCTCTGTGGCGAGCGGCTTCTCGCACAGCACATGTGCACCGACAGCGGCGGCCCGCTCGACCAGTGCGCGGTGCCCGGCGTTCTCGGACGTCACGATGACGGCGTCGGGTCCCCACTCGAACAGCTCGTCGTACGTGTCGACGTACGGGATGCCGAACGCCTTGGCAAGCTCGGCGCCCCGCGGGCCGTCGTCCGGTGCGGACGCGCCGTCGGGGTCGGCGGACAGTACTTCGACGTCCGGCATCGCAGCCAGCAGATGCGCGTACGAACCGGCGTGAACGTGAGCAAACGAGGCCAGAGCAACCTTGAGGGTCATGCCACTGCTCCACTCGAGACGAAGGTCTTCATGTCGATCGGCTGGCCGGACTCCATTGACGCACGCGCCGCCTCGGCCAGATAGACAGCGGTCGCACCGTCGGACGCGAGCACCCGCGGGTCCGGTCCGCCGCGCAGCCCGACAGCCAGCTCACGCAGCTGCGTCAGGTAGGGGCTCTCCCCCAGCGTCGACGCCGGGATCAGCAGGTCGCCGCCGGCACCGCCGTTCTGCAGCTCCTCCTTGTAGCCGGTGTCGCCCTCGGACGTGAACTTCAGTACGCCGCTCGACCCCGCGACCTGGAACCCGGTCTGGAACGTCGTGCCCGTCGCGCCCCAGGTCGCCCGGCAGTGGCTGATCGCGCCGGACTCGTGCGTGAGGGTGACATGGGCCGCCACGTTGACCGGGCTGATGCCGTCGACGGTAGGCGGGTTCTGGACGGCGTACACGGTGGTGACGTCGCCGCACAGCCAGCGTGCCTGATCCAGGTCGTGCACCATCAGGTCCATGATCACGCCACCGGAGTGGGCCACTTCCCGGTACCAGCCGGCGCCGGCCGGCGAGGACGCCTGCCGGTAGAACCGCGCCACCGCGACCTCACCGATCCGCCCGGCGTGGATCGCGTCGTACGCCGCCTTGTACTCCGGGAAGAACCGGACCACGTGGGCCGGGTACAGCTTGACGCCGGCCGCCCGGGCCGCGTCGATCACCTCGTGCGAGTCGGCCGCCGTGAGCGTCAGCGGCTTCTCGCAGATCACGTTCTTGCCCGCCTCGACCGCGGCCAGCGTGATCTCCTTGTGGGTCGCCGACGGTGTGACGATGTCGACGAAATCCACCTTCGCGGCCAGCAGGCCGTCCAGCGACGGCACGACCTCCAGCCCGTACTGCTCGGCCAGCTCCTCGGCGCCTTCCAGCGAATGCACCAGGACCCGGGCCCCGAGGGCCTTCCACGCGGCCACGTGCACGTGGCTGATGTTGCCCGCGCCGATCAGACCTACGGTCAGACCGGCAAGCTCTTCCGACATGAGATCCCCTACAACCACAGGTGGGTGGGTAAATTAGTAACGGTCCTTGCGTATCACTGCGCACAGGCGTTCGCAACCACCGTCTCACGAACAGAAGTACCTCACTATCGAGAACTCACCCCGAACTGTGCAGAATGTGCCGTTGACGTCCTCCCCGTCGGCCGGACGGGGATTCCAACAACTACGCGGAGGCAGCGTGTTGAGGTTCACGCTTCGATGGGGCCCGGGGCGGCGTCCCTCGGCGTGCGCTGACGGCCCGTCCGGCCGCGATGTTGACTGCCGCGTTCACGTCCGCGTGCGCCTGGTGTCCGCAGGCTACGCACCGGAACGCCGCTTGGTTCTCGCGGTTCTCCGGCGCGCAATGCCCGCAAACGCCGCAGGTCTGCGAGGTGTACGCGGGATCGATCTTCTCCAGCCGTCCGGGCGCCTTGTGCTCGAGACGCCGCACCAATGCGCCCCAGCCGCTGGCCAGGATGCCGCGATTGAGCCCGGCCTTCGCGCGGCGCCGGTTGGGCAGATACCCGCCCGGTCGGTGCGGATCCTGCTTCCGATCGGGTCGCTTGGTCATCTGGGTGATGCGCAGATCTTCGACACGGATGAGGTCGAACCGGCGCGCCAGATCGGTACTGGTCTTCTCCACCCAGTCTTTGCGCCGGTCGGCTACACGGGCGTGCAGCTTGGCGATCGCAGCCTGGGTCCGCCGACGCCGGTTGGATCCGCGGGTGCAGCGAGCCAAGCGGCGTTGCAGGCATGCCAGCCGAGCGTGCTCGGCCTCCGTCAGACCAGGGCAGGTGAGCAACTCTCCAGTCGACAAGGCCGCCGACACCGTCACGCCCCGATCCACGCCGACGATGCTTCCCGCACCCGGTCCAGGGATCGACGGCGGGATGGCGGCGAACGCGATATGCCAGTGGCCCAACCGATCGCGGGTGATGCGGTACGACGTCGCTGCGGGTACGGACCGCGACAGCCGGAACCGGACCCAGCCGATCTTGGGAACCTTGACTGCAGCCACTCTCCGATTCAACTTCGCGACCCTCGACGCCTGGGACCCGACGATGCGGAACCCTTCGTGCCGTCCGGCTCTGCGCCACGTCGGCCGTTTGTGCGTCCCGGCGTGGAAGCTGCTGACCGCCCGATCGAAATCCCGCAGCGCCTGCTGCTGGACAGTCTGCGACCCGGCCCTCAGCCAGCCGAAGACAGCTCGTGCTTCGGTCAGCTGCCGGCACTGAGCGGCGAAGCCCGGAGTCCTCGGCCTGCCGGGAGACCATATCGACCACTGCTCAAGCGCCAAGTTCCACACGTACCGCGCATGCCCGCATTGCTGCAGCAACCCAGCCTGCTGCTCGGGCGTTGGGTACAGCCGGAACCTGGACATGCGACGAACCCAACCAGCCAGGACCGACAGTTCCCGGTTTTCGAAGGGAGGGAGTCGCGATTCTTCCCCGCCGCAGCCGCCAGGGCTCTCCGCGACGCCCTAGTTGACTGAAACGACCAGCTCCCCGACTACGCTCGGCGCATCCCTGGAGACTGGTCCGCGGCCGGGCGCAGTGGTCCAGACCGATGGGACCACTTTCACACTGTGGGCTCCGGCCGCCGAACGGGTCGAACTGGCCCTGGTCGCGGACGACGGCAGCCAGCGGAATCTGGATCTGACCCACACCGGTGAGTTCTGGACCGGGTTCGTCGCGGGTGTCGGCGCCGGCCAGCGGTACGGGTACCGCGTGCACGGTCCGTTCGACCCGTCGCACGGTCTGCGCTTCAACCCGTCCAAGCTGCTGCTCGACCCGTACGCGCGGGCCGTCGACGGCTCGCTCGACTTCTCCAGTCCGTTGATCTACGACTCGTCCGACGGCGACTCGGCCGGCCATGTCCCCGTCGGCGTTGTCGTCGCGGACTCCGCTCCGCCGCCGCCGATCAGCAAGCCGGTGCACTGGGGCGAGACGGTCATCTACGAGCTGCACACGAAGGGCTTCACCAAGCGGCATCCCGACGTACCCGAGCATCAACGCGGTACGTACGCCGGGCTCGCGCATCCGTCGGTGATCAGCTATCTGACCGACCTCGGCGTCACGTCGGTGGAGTTGTTGCCGATCCACCACTTCCTGACCGAGCCGGCGATCGCCGCGCGCGGCCTGCCGAACTACTGGGGTTACAACAGTCTCGGCTTCTTCGCGCCGCACGCGCCGTACTCCTCGGCCGGCTCGCGGGGTGAGCAGGTGGCCGAGTTCAAGGCGATGGTCGCCGCGTTCCATGCCGCGGGCATCGAGGTGATCCTCGACGTGGTCTACAACCACACTGCCGAGGCCGGGTTCGACGGGCCGACGCTGAGCTTCCGTGGTATCGACAACCGGGCGTACTACCGGCTCACCCACGGCGCCGCGATGTACGACGTGACCGGCACGGGCAACTCGGTCGACACCTCGCACCCGCAGGTACGGCGGCTCGTGATGGACTCGCTGCGCTACTGGGTCGAGGAGATGGGCGTCGACGGGTTCCGGTTCGACCTGGCGGTGACGCTGGTGCGCAACGAGCGCCACGAGGTCGACATCCCCGGCCATCCGTTCCTCGCGGAGGTCGCGGCCGACCCGGTGCTCGGCCGGGTGAAGCTGATCGCCGAGCCGTGGGACGTCGGCCCGTTCGGCTACCAGGTCGGCAACTTCGGCCCGCCGTGGTCGGAGTGGAACGGTAAATTCCGCGACAGCGTCCGCGATGTCTGGCGGAACACGTCCGACGGCGTGAAGGATCTCGCGTACCGGTTGTCGGGGTCGAGCGATCTGTACGGCGACGACGGCCGGTACCCGTACGCGTCGATCAACTTCGTCACGGCCCACGACGGGTTCACCCTGCGGGACCTGGTCAGCTACGACCACAAGCACAACGACGCGAACCACGAGGACAACCGCGACGGCACCGACGACAACCGCTCCTGGAACTGCGGCGTCGAGGGCGAGACCGACGACCGTCGAGTCATCGCGCTCCGCAAACGCCAGATGGCGAACCTGATGTCCACGCTGATCCTGTCCACCGGCGTACCGATGATCACCGCCGGCGACGAGTGCGGCCGCACGCAGCACGGCAACAACAACGCCTACTGCCAGGACGACGAGATCTCCTGGTTCGACTGGTCGCTGCCGGCGGCCTGGTCCGGCCAGCTCGACCTCACCAAGAAGCTGATCGCGCTCCGAGCGGCGCACCCGGCACTGCGGCAGTGGCACTACTTCTCCGGCCAACCCGTCGTACCCGGCGGCCGGAAGGACCTGTCGTGGATCGCCCCGCACGGCGGCGAGATGACCGACGCCGACTGGTTCGACGGCAACCTGCGCACCATCGGCATGTTCCTCGCCGGCGACGCCCTGAGAGCAACCGACACCGAGGGCAACGCCCTGACCGACAGCTCCTTCCTCCTCGCCCTCAACGCTACCCCCCAAACCCAGCCGGTCGTAGTCCCCGACGCCTCCTGGGCCCCCGCCTACGAGGTAGTCCTCGACACCAGCAACAGCATGGTCACCGAAGTAGAAGCCGGCGCCACCGTCCCCCTAGCAGCCCGCTGCCTGGTCCTACTGCGCGCCCTCTGAGGTTGTTAACCTTCCGTCGGTACATTCGTCGGTCACCTGCTGTTCACCTCTGGGGGGATCGATGTTCTTGCTGCAGCGAGGGCGTGAGCGGACTACGCCTATTGGGGCTTTGCACCGCGGGATCATGCGGTGGGGGCAGGCCGAGCGGACCAGTTCGCGGTTGGCTATTCAGCGGTGGGTGGATGGTGTGGCGTACGTCGACGTGCAGGCGCGGACGTATGCGGAGTACTGGACGCGGCAGAACTCGACGGCGTTGTCGGGCGAAGGACCGCTGTGGGTTGTGCTGGGTGACTCGACCGCACAGGGGCTGGGGGCTTCGTCGCCGCTGCACGGGTATGTCGGGCAGGTGCTGAATGCACTGCGTCGGAAGGGGACTCCGTGGCGAGTGCTCAACCTGTCGCGGTCCGGTGCGCAGACGCGGCATGTGCTGGACGATCAGCTGCCACTGCTCGACGGATTGGCGCCGACTCTGGTCACTTGTGGCATCGGCAGCAATGACATCCTCGCTACGCCGCCGAAGCGGTTCCGCGACCACCTGCGTCAGGTGATCGATCGGCTGCCCTCATCGTCAGTCGTGATGGACCTGACCGTTCCGGACCGGCTCTGGCGAGTCGGTGGAGCTGTCAGCCCGTACGTCGCCGGCATCAACCAGCTGATCAGCAGCACGGCCACGTCCCGCGGACTGCCCGTCGCCGAGGTCTCCCGGTACGCCCGCCCGCCGTGGCACGGCATGCTCGCACCAGACGCCTTCCACCCGAACAACCTCGGCTACCGCCGCCACGCCGACGCCCTGCTCGCCGCACTACCAGCCGGCGTACTCAAGCCCTGAGCAAGCGCTCCAGACGGTCCAGCGACCTGGCACTCTCCTGACGGACCCGGATCGGCACGATCGCCGCACGGCCCGGTACGCGAATGCCACCGGTCAGGGCGACGCGCGTACCACCGCCCGGCTCGGCCGCGACCGCCATACCCATGATCAGGAACCGGCTCTGCAGCCAGCACCAGCCCGGCCGGAACTGCCCCGTCAGCCGCGCACGCTGGCCGCGCTTACCCTTCGCCCGTACGACGACCCGGTCGCCGACGCGTTCGAGCACAGTTGCCGACACGAGGTCGGCCTGGACCTCGGCAAAGACGGCCAGGTCGGCGAGCATCGCCTTCACCCGATCCGGCTCGGCCGGCAGCACGCGTTCAGTGACTACGGCTCCCGGCACGCCCGCGGCGAGCGCGCGGAAGCGTTCGACGTCGGTCAGTTCGATGGTCGGCCAGTCGGTCATGATCTCCACGCCTTCCGAAAGCTCGCCCGTGCACGATGCAGCCGCGACTTCGCCGTACCCGCCGGGACGTCGAGTACGGCGGCCGCGGCCTGCTCGTCCATTCCTTCGAGGTCCCGCAGTACCAGGACCGCACGATGCTCCGGCGACAGCCGCCGAAGCACGTCCTGTACGTCGACCAGCAACTGCGGATCGTCAGCAGCAGGCAGATCCGCGAGCTCGGCCGGCTGCTGCCGCTGCCCGCGCCGCGCAACGCGGACCGCCTCGCGGACAGCGATCGCGCGCGCCCAGCCGAACAGCGCGGCCGGATTCTCCAGGCCGCGCAGACCGCGGAAGATCGCGATCAACGCCTCCTGCGCCGCGTCGGGGCCGTCGCTGAAGGCTATCGGTCCGCAGATCCTCCCGACGTACGGCGTCAGCGCGTCGAGCACGTCGTTCATCGCGACGGTGTCGCCGCGCTGCGCCGCACGGACAAGCTGTTCCTCGATCATCTGAGGAAAGCGGCTATCAACGGTGTGACCTCGCCGGCGCAGTCGACGGTGAGCGCGTGCCCACAGCCCGGTAGCACCCGGACGGTTGCGTTCGGCAACAACTCGCCGAAGCGGGCGGCCTGAGCGACCGGCAGCACCGTGTCATGGTCGCCCCACAGCACGAGCGTGGACTGTCGCGTCGACGGGAGTTCTTTCTCGGTGACGCTCCAGTCAAGGCCGCGCTCGAGGGCGTACATGGATCGCACGTTGTCACGATACGTTCCGGGGATCCACATCGAGTCGACGAGCTGCGGCGTGACCAGGTTCTGGTGTACGAACAGGCCGCGGACCGCCGACTCGACCACGCTGCGGTTCGCCGCGAGCTTGGCGAACGCCTCGCCGACCAGTGGTTGTTTGAGGACCTCCCAGCTCCAGACATCCGGCTCGTCCAGACCGGACGGGGCCAGCAGGACAAGCTTGCTGACCCTGACCGGGTGCCGTTGGGCGTAGGCGAGTCCCCAGCCGCCACTCCACGAGTTGCCGGCGAGTACGACCTGCGGAAGCTGGAGTGCGTCGAGGAACTGATCGAGTGCCTCGGTCATACCGTCCAGATCGAACGCGAACCGTTCGTCGCGCAACCGGGTCTCACCTTGGCCGGGAAGGTCCACGGCATAGACCCTGTGGTCGTGCGCCAGGACAGTCAGCTCTGCATCCCATGCGGAGGCAGGCGAAGCACCTGGCGCCAGCAGCACCACTGGTGAGCCCGTCCCCCGCTGCAGGTAGTGAAAGCGCGCCACAGCCGTGTCGACGTAGTGCGAGTCGGCTGACGCGGTCGGGTGAACCTGCTCAGACGGCTGGTAGACGTAGGCAACCAGAGCGAACGCTGTCACCACAGCGACTGGTCCTGCGACTACAGCTGGCTTCAGCCACCGAATTCGCAGCAGCCTCACATCCGCAACACACAGCGCGATACACGCCGGTGTGTAGAGCAGCAGATTGAGCCAGAAGAACGCAGTACCTGCGCCGGTGAAGATCCACACCAAGCCGAGAGCGGCTCGGGCGGCCAGTCCTGCTGCGAGGCCGGCTACTACTACACGCGCGACCGCGGACCGGTCAGACCGAAGTACCGCGAAGGCGAGCAGTAGGTGCAGCGCTGCGAGTGGCAGCACCACCTGCGGAGCGAACGAGACTTGAACGCCGAGGACCGCTCGGGAGAGTGATCGCTCGTCGGGCGCGGGCCAGGTGGCGCCTGTCGCCCAGTAGATGTGCAGCGCCGCAAGCAGGACGTGCGCGCCTGCGACGATCTTTCGAGACCCCATCCCGACCCCTCCTCAGATGTACCTGACATCCGCGAAGAGGAGTCGTTCGGTCGAGACGTTCCCTGCGTGACGCAGGTCTCACGCCTCGGGGGTTTTCGGGGGCTCGGGGACGACTGGGGCGTCGGCCAGGAGCAGGTAGAGGGAGCGGCGTGCTTCGGCCAGGATCTTGGCGGCGGCGGTGCGCTGCTCTTCGGAGCCGGTGCGGGCGACCTGGCGAGTGGCTGAGGCCAGCTCGTCGATCAGTCCGCGCAGGTCGGCGGTGGGGCCGGCACTCGCGAAGGCGGCGAACGGGTCGATCGACGTCTCACGACGCCCCTCGACGTACTCGCGACCGGCGTCGGTCAGCGTGACGAGCTTGCGGCCGGCTTCCGCGGTCACGGTGACCAGACCTTCGTCTTCCAGTTGGTTCAAGGTCGGGTAGATCGCGCCGGGGCTGGGGGTCCAGCGCCCGTCGCTGCGGTCGGCGATGGCCTGCATCAACTGGTAGCCGTGCATCGGCTCCTCGGCAAGCAGCATCAGGACGGCCGTTCGGACATCACCGCGCGGGGCTCGGCCACGCCCGGAACCACGGCCTGAGCCGCGTCGGGGTCCGCGTTCGCCACGCTCACCGCGCTCACCACGGCCGCTGCGTTCACCGCGTCCGCCGTGCATCGGCATGCCTTCTCCCATCCGCGGTCCACCGCGACGGGGGTGATGGTGGCCGCCTCGGCGGCGACTTCTGATCTCGTTGGGGGTGTTCATAATATCCTCCTCGATATTCTTCATGACACTAACGATATATCGTTACCGTCTTCAACACAACCCCTCCCCGAAACCCGGTTGCGGGCGACCCGCGGCGAACCGAACGTGGGGAGATGGACACCTTCGAGGAGCTGATGGGTGAAGTGCTGTCGACCGCCGACCGGTTCGGCCACCGCGAGCATGTGCGGCTGACCTGGCTCGCCGTACGACGCTGCGGGACGGCCGGCGCGGTCGATCTGGTCAGCAACGGGATCCAGCAGACGGCGCGGTACGCGGGCGCGCCGCAGAAGTACAACGCCACGGTCAGCAGGGCGTGGGTCGAGCTGACGGCGTACCACATGAACGAGGCGCCCGACGAGAGCTTCGACGACCTGCTGCAGCGCAACCCCGGCCTGCTGAACAAGCGCCTACTGACCCACTTCTACGAACCCCGCACCCTGGCGTCGGCCGAAGCGCGTGCGGGCTGGGTCGAACCCGACGTGAGGCCGTTCCCGGCGTGACCCTTTACCTTGCCCCAAGGGCAGAGGGTTTGATGGACTGGTGTTGACGATCAGTGAGTTCGGGCGACGAACCGGGCTTTCACACAAGGCGTTGCGGTTGTACGACGTATCCGGGCTGCTCGCGCCCGCTCAGGTCGACCCCGCCAACGGTTACCGCTTGTACGACGAAGCGCAGCTGGAGCGGGCGCGACGGATCAGTGTCATGCGCCAACTCGACATGCCACTGGCCACGATCGCCGAAGTACTCACGGGCTCCGACGAGGACGGCCTGATCCGGCTCGACCGCTGGTGGGCCGCCGAGGAGGCGACCACCGAGGCGCGGCGCGCAACGCTGCAGTACTTGCGCGACCGGCTCTCGAGGTCCGGTACGCCGGGACTCGCGCCGCGACCGGTGCTGACCCGCGACGTACCGGCGACCAAGATCGCCTCGATCCGGGACGACACCAACCAGCAGATGCTGGTCGGGGTGATCGTGACGTGCACCGACGAGATCATGTCGTACCTGCGGGCCGCCGGCGCGACCGCGACCACCGGGTCGTGGGTGATCTTTCACGGCGCCGTGACGCCGGAGGGTGAGGCGACGGTCGAGGTGTGCGTGCCGTTCGAGGGCCTGGTGGACCCGGCCGGGCGGATCGGGATCCGGGTCGAGCCCGCGCACCGGGAGGCGTACTGCACGATCACGATGAACGAGTGCGCGTACCCGCGGATCATGCTCGCCTACGACCTCGTCACCGACTGGGTCCGGTCCGCCGGCGTACCAGAAGCAGGTCCGCCCCGGGAGGTCTACCGCCCCGACTGCCACCTGCTCCCCCGCGACGAACCGGCCGTCGACATCGCTCTGCCCATTCTCGAAAGGAACCCCTGATGGACTACGCGATCCAGACCCGGTTCAGCGACCCCGGCGACCACGCCGGCCTGTTCGACGCGCTGCCGGACGACATCCCCGGGATCGCCGCCGTGACGCGCGATCTGGTGATCCACTACCGCGGCGGCGGCATCGAGTTCACCGGCGAACGCCTGGCCGAGATCGACAGCCGCTGGGTGTCGGCGATCCTCGCCACGGATCAGAAGCGCAACGGTACGCCGCTCGCCGTATCGCGGGAGCCGGTCGACCGTGTCGTCGGCTGCTGTCGCGACCACACGCTGCTGTTCGTCTCGGCACTGCGGCACAAGGGGATCCCGGCGCGCAGCCGGGTCGGGTTCGCGGAGTACTTCGCCGAGGGGTTCAACCATGATCATGTCGTCGCGGAGTACTGGAACGGCAACCGCTGGGTGATGATCGACACCGAGCTGGATCAGGCCGGGTACCCCTTTGACGTAGAGGACATGCCGGCCGGTCCGTTCCGGTCGGCGGCCGAGGTCTGGCTGGGGTACCGGGCCGGCGAGTTGGTCGGCGACAAGTACGGCGCCGACCCCAACCCGGACGCTCCGTTGAAGTTGCATGGCGGCTGGTTCATCCGCAACTACGTGCACTACCAACTCGCGCATCTGAACGGCGACGAACTCCTGCTCTGGGACAACTGGGGCGCGATGTCGGACCGGCTCGACGGCGCCGACGTCGAGCTGACCGACCGAATCGCTCGCCTGATGGTTGCCTCCGACAACGGAGACGAGACCGCGACGAAGGAGGTCAACGAGCTCTACCGCACCGACCCCGACCTGACCTTCGCCGGCAGGTCGTTCCACACCTCACCCGCCGGCGCACCGCCGTTCGCGTGGGTCGACATCAGCTGACGAGGCCCTTTCTGGTGATCCAGCGCCGTAGCGAGGAGGTGCTCGGTGCGGTGCATCGGCGCGCGGGGGCGAAGGGGTCGATGCGGAGCATCGTTCCCTTTGCCCCCGTGCGGCGAGGTGCCGTGCCGAGTGCCCCGCAGTAGGCGCTGGATTACCAGACAGGGCCTAGATCTGCGACCACCTGGTCGATGCTGTTCAACAGGGAGAGATGACCTTCGCCCGGCAGGAAATGGAAGGTGCAGCCCGAGACGTGCGCGGCGAGCCAGTGACCGTGGTCCGCAGGGACCATCCGGTCCTGGTCGCCCTGCCAGATCGCCACCGGCGTGGTGATCTGATCCAGGCGGAAGCCCCAGTCCTTCACGAACGCAAGGTCGTCGTCGCGCCAGCCGGCGATGCTCTCGGCAACGGAACGCCGGCACGAGGCCGCGAGCCAGTCCAGGATCGGACCGGTCATCGCCGCCTTGTCGACCTCGGACACCAGGTCGCCGAAGGCAGCCGCCAAGTCGGCCGGGGCGGCCGCGGCCAGCCCGCTCGACGCCGCTTCCAACAGTGGCTCGAGTGCATCGCGGCCCTTGAACGCGGCGCCGAACTCGGCAAGGTTCTCATCGCCCATGCCGACCATGAAATCCAGCCCGTCCGCGTTGGCCGGTCCGACGCCGGCCACCGAGGCCGCCGCGATACAACGCCCTGGGAGCAGGGCCGCGCACGCCAGCGAATGCGGTCCCCCGCCGGACATGCCGATGCTGTAGAACCGTTCGGCACCGATCGCGTCGAGCAGAGCGGCGGTGTCGGCGGCCACATCCGCGATCGACCGTCCGGGGAGCGGCGTCGACGCGCCGTACCCGGGCCTCCCGGGGCTGACCAACCGCAGCCCGTGCCGCGCGGCCGACTCCGCTAGTGGGGCGAACCGCACCGCAGCACCCGGGGTGCCGTGATGGAACACGAGCGGTACGCCGTCCGCCGGTCCCTCGATCAAATACTCCACCTTGCGGCCATCGGCGAGCTGCACGAACTCCATGGCGGAAAGAGTAACCTCAGCCGACGCCGTTCCGGAGGCCGTCGAACAATCGGTCGAGCCGAACGCGATGGTCGGCCGCCACGTCCTTCGCCGCGTCACCCGCGGTCATGCGTCGTGCGGTCCCGACGAGCACGGTCGTGTAGCCGGCGATGAAGAACGCGGACAGGAGCGACGCATCGCCCTCGAAGGCCGCGTCGCGCTCGAGCTCTTCCTCTAGCGTCTGCTGGAGCTCGGACGCGATCTCCCGCGACCGGGCGATCAGCGCCGGCGAGGCCGCAACGGTCCGGTAGAACGGGACCGATCCGTCCTTGACGCCGGCGAGCGCGTGCTCCTCGTCGAGCAGACGGACGGTTGCCTGTTGCAACGACGACAGTACGTCGGCACCTTGGTCGCGAACGGCCGAACGCAGGACCTCGACGGCGTCGTCCGTGCGGTCGAGGAGCAGGTCCTCCTTGCGGGGGAAGTGCTTGAAGACGGTCACGCTCGAGACGCCGGCCTCGCGCGCGACCTCGGCGACAGTGACGCCGTCGAACCCGCGTTCGAGGAACAACCGCGTCGCGACGTCCGAGATCCGGGCCCGCGTCTGCGGCCCGCCCCGCGCATCGGTTCTGGGCATCTTCCCTCACTTTCTTGTGTCACTAAGCTTAGTGAGTTAACTTAGTGGCATGACCTCCACACAGACAACCGTCATAGCAGCTCGCCCGCCCCGCTCGCTGCGGGACGCGTGGGTGGCGCTGGCCGGACTGTCCGCGGTGTTCCTGTTCGAGATGCTCGACAACTCGATCCTGAACGTCGCGCTGCCGACGATCGGGCGCGAGTTGCACGCGTCGACGACCGCGCTGCAGTGGGTGACCGGCGCGTACGCCGTCGTGTTCGGCGGGCTGATGCTGGCGTTCGGCGCGATCGCCGACCGGTTCGGCCGGCGGCGGATCATGCTCGTCGGGCTGGTCCTGCTCGGTCTCGCGAGTCTCGCGACCGCCTTCGTGACCAACGTCGAGCAGTTGATCGCCGTACGGGCCGCGATGGGGGTCGCGGCCGCGATGACGACGCCTGGCTCGCTCGCACTGTCGTTCCGGCTGTTCGAGGACGACGACCTTCGTGTCCGCGCGACGACGCTGATCTCGACCGTGGGTCTGGTCGGACTCGCGGTCGGCCCGACGGCCGGTGGGTTCATGCTCGCGATCGCGCCCTGGCAGGTCCTGCTGCTGGTGAACGTGCCGATCGCCGTACTCGCGATCATCGGCGTGCGCCTCGGCATCGGAGCCGACGTCGCAGCCGAGCTGCACCGGGATCCGATCGACGTCGCGGGCGCGTTGCTGGGCACGACGGCGATCGTGCTCGCGCTCGTCGCGCCGACGCTGTTCGTCAACGAGGGCGCGGGCTCGTGGGCTCCGTGGGCGACGACGGCAGCCGCTCTCGTCGGCGCGGTGCTGTTCTACCTGCGGGAGCGCTCGGCGACGTACCCGCTCCTCGACCCCAAGCTCGTTGCCCATCCGCTGGTTTCAAGTGGGCTCGCCTTCAAGGCCGCGGCCGGCCTCGCGACGGCAGGGCTCGGGTACCTCGTGACGCTGCAACTGCAGCTCGACTGGGGCTGGTCGCCCGCGCTCGCCGCGATCGGCATGCTGCCGCAGGTCGTCGTACTCGTCGCGGGCGGTGCGCTGATCGGCCCGTTCGTACGGCGCGCCGGGCTCGGCCGGGCCGCCTGGATCAGCGCGGCGGCGGTCGTGTTCGGACTCGCTGTGTACGGGTCGCTGAGCAGATTCGGCTACGTCTGGGTCGCTGTCGCCCTCGTGCTCGTCGCCGCCGGCATGCGCGTCGTCGGAGTCGTTGCCGGCGTCAACGTACTGCGCGGACTCCCGAAGAATCGCACCACGATCGGGGCGGCCCTCACCGACACCGCCACCGAGGTCACCTCGGGCGCCGGCATCGCCATCACCGGCACCCTGCTCGCCGTCCTCTTCACCGGCCCGATCACCACGCCCGACTGGACCGCGCGCCAGACCACCGAGTTCCACCAGGCGGTCACCACGGCGGCCCTGACCCTGACCGCTCTCGCCGCCGCACTAGTTGCCTACGGCATCGTCCGGACCCGCGTGAGTTCCAGCTGACACAACAGCCCCGCCTGGTGAGGCAGGCGGGGCTGTGTCTTTTGTGAGCGGGCTCAGAACTCCGAGCCGGCCGGGAGGTCGGGGGTGGACGGGTCGTCCGGGTCGGACGGGCCGGCGGCCAGGCCGAGCTCGGCCACGCTGGCCAGGCCGGCGTGGTTCGGGACGACGCGGACGGTGTAGCCGAACGGGCCGGTGCGGTCGAGCTTCAGCTCACCCTCGTAGCGGTGGCGGTTGCCCTCGTACGTCTCGGCCAGCGACAGCGACGCCCGGACCGGGTCCGTGATCTCGTCGTTGGTGTCGACGCGACCGTGCAGCACCTCGACGCAGATGTCGGCCGGAGCGAGATCGCCCAGCGCCGCAAAAGCGCGGATCCCGACGGTCGTCCCGAGCTGCGGCACGTCGCCGAGCCCCTGCAGTTCGACATGGTCGACGCGGATCTGCGGCCAGGCCGCAACCACCTTCTGCTTCCAGGCGGCCAGCTCACGGGCACCGTCGTACGTCGAGTTCAGCGAACGCGACGACTGCGCGGCCGGCACGTACAGCTGCTCGACGTAGTCGCGCACCATGCGAGTGGCGAGCACCTTCGGGCCGAGATCCTTGATCGTGTTCCGGAGGTTCTGGATCCACCGGGCCGGCACGGCGCCGTCGTAGAAGCGCGGCGCGACCTGCTTCTCGATCAGGTCGTACAGCGCATGCGCCTCGAGGTCGTCACGCCGGTCGGTGTCCTCGACCCCGTCCGCGGACGGAATCGCCCAGCCGAACTCGTCGTCGTACCACTCGTCCCACCAGCCGTCGCGGATGGACAGGTTGAGTGCACCGTTCAGCGCCGCCTTCATGCCGGACGTGCCGCTCGCCTCGTACGGGCGGAGCGGGTTGTTCAGCCAGACGTCGCAGCCCGGGTACATCGGCTGCGCCAGCGCGATGTCGTAGTCCGGCACGAACACGATCCGGTGCCGCACGTCCGGGTCGTCGGCGAACCGGACGACCTCCTGGATCAGCTTCTTGCCGCCCTCGTCGTGCGGATGCGACTTGCCCGCGATGACGATCTGGATCGGCCGCTGCGGGTGCAGCAGCAGCGCCTTCAGCCGCTCCGGGTCACGCAGCATCAACGTGAGCCGCTTGTACGACGGAACCCGCCGCGCGAAGCCGATCGTCAGGGTGTCCGGGTCGAGGATCGAGTCGACCCAGCCGAGCTCGGCCTCGCTCGCGCCGCGGTTGATCCAGGACTGACGGACCCGCGCGCGGGTGTCGTCGATGAACCGCTGCCGCAGCAGCCGCTTGGTCTCCCAGATCTGCTGGTCGGTGGTCTTGTCGAGTCCCTCGAAGATGTCCTCGTCGGCGGTGTAGTTCGCGTAGGTCAGCTCGTGGACCTCGCGCGCCACCCACGTCGGCGCGTGCACGCCGTTGGTGATCGAGGTGATCGGGACGTCACTGGAGTCGAAGCTCGGCCACAGCCCGGAGAACATCCCCCGGCTGACGACGCCGTGCAGCTTCGACACACCGTTGGCCCGCTGCGCCAGCCGCAGGCCCATGATCGCCATGTTGAACAGGGCCGGGTCGCCGCCCTCGAAGTCCTCGGCGCCGAGCTCGAGGATCCGGTCGATCGGGACCTCCGGGCCGAAGACGTCCGCCGAGAAGTGCTGCTGGATCAGCTCGACCGGGAACCGGTCGATACCGGCCGGGACCGGGGTGTGGGTGGTGAAGACGGTGCCGCCGCGGTTGACCTCGAGCGCGGTGTCGAAGTCGAGATCCTTGTCGGCGGCAAGCTCACGGATCCGCTCGATGCCGAGGAAGCCGGCGTGACCCTCGTTGGTGTGGAACACCTCGGGGGCGGCGTGGCCGGTGATCCGGCAGTACGTGCGGACCGCGCGGACACCGCCGACGCCCAGCAGCAGCTCCTGGAGCAGACGGTGCTCGGTGGAACCGCCGTACAGCCGGTCGGTCACCTCGCGCTCGGACGGCTCGTTCTCCTCGATGTCGGAGTCGAGCATCAGCAGCGGGACGCGGCCGACCTGCGCGACCCAGATCTGCGCGTGCAACTGCCGGCTGCCCGGAAGAGTCAGCGTGACGGTCGCGGGTGCGTCACCATCGCGGAGCAGGCTGATCGGCAGCCCGTCCGGGTCCACCAGGGGGTAACGCTCCTGCTGCCAGCCCTCGCGGTTCAGCGACTGCGTGAAGTAGCCGTGCCGGTACAGCAGGCCGACGCCGATCAGCGGCACACCGAGGTCGCTCGCGGCCTTCAGGTGGTCACCGGCAAGGATGCCCAGACCGCCGGAGTACTGCGGGAGCACGTGGGTGATGCCGAACTCCGGGGAGAAGTAGGCAACCGCGTTCAGCGGCGAGCCGGCGCTCTGGAACCACCGGTCTTCGGTCACGTAGCTGTCCAGGTCGGCTACTGCCACCTCGAGCCGGCGCAGGAAAGCGTGGTCGTTGGCCAGCTCGTCGAGCCGGGCCGCCGGGACCTCACCGAGCAGCTTGGCCGGGTCACCGCCGGTGCTCCGCCACAGCTGCGGGTCGACGGCCTCGAAGACGTCCTGCGTCTCCGGGTGCCAGGCCCAGCGGAGGTTGTTCACCAGGGTGCCCAGGCCGGTCAGCGGCGCAGGCAGGACAGGGCGGACGGAGAATCGTCGTATCGCTCGCACCGGGACACCGTACCGGGCGAGGGTTCGCAAAACACCTTCGGAGTGCATCGATCTTGCAACGCAAGCAAGATTTTGCAGACCCGTGTGGCATGGACGGCCACTGGGAACCGATAACGTCAGTCCTGTAGTTCTCGGCCAGTTCTCGATGCCATCGGACCATCAGACCATCCGGACAGGGAGTTCATCTACGCCATGACTGGGCGCATCCCGATCACCGACGTCACCCCGACCGTCGACGCCGGAGCGTATCCGGCCAAGTCCGCGGTCGGCGAGACGTTCACCATCGCGGCCACGGTCTTCCGGGAAGGCCATGACGCGGTGAACGCGAACGTCGTGCTGACCTCGCCGTCGGGACAGACCAGACGGATGCTGATGAGCCCGGTCGGGCAGGGCTCCGACCGCTGGACCGTCGACGTGACGCTGCAGGAGCAGGGCGCGTGGACGTTCGCGGTCGAGGGCTGGAGCGACCCGTACGGGACGTGGCGGCACAACGCCGAGATCAAGGTGCCGGCCGGCCTCGACGTCGACCTGATGTTCGCCGAGGGCGCCGCGTTCTTCGATCGCGCGGCGGCCGGCGTACCGCCCGCGGTACGCGCCGACCGCGGCACGCTGAGCGACGCCGCGCACGCCCTGGCGAACGGCGCCTTGCCGCCGGAAGCACGCCTGGCCGCGGGCATCTCGCCGCAGGTGCGGGCCGCCCTCGGCCGGTACCCGGTGCGTGAGCTGATCACCTCGTCGGAGACGTACCCGGTGTGGGTCGACCGGACCCGTGCGCTGTACGGCAGCTGGTACGAGTTCTTCCCCCGGTCCGAGGGAGCGACGTACGACGAGGAAGCCGACGAGTGGAAGTCGGGCACCTTCCGTACTGCGGCGGACCGGCTCGAGGCCGTCGCGAAGATGGGCTTCGACATCCTGTACGTGCCGCCGATCCACCCGGTCGGCCACTCGTTCCGCAAGGGCCCGAACAACACCCTCGACCCGAAGCCGGGCGACCCGGGCTCGCCCTGGGCGATCGGCTCCGAGGACGGCGGCCACGACGCGATCCACCCGGAGCTCGGCACGTTCGAGGACTTCGAGTACTTCGTCGGCCGGGCCCGCGAGGTCGGCCTGGAAGTGGCGATCGACCTGGCCCTGCAGGCGTCGCCGGACCACCCGTGGGTGAAGGAGCACCCGAAGTGGTTCTCGGTCCGCGCCGACGGCTCGATCGCGTACGCCGAGAACCCGCCGAAGAAGTACCAGGACATCTACCCGATCAACTTCGACAACGACCCCGAGGGCATCTACGCCGAGGTACTGCGGATCGTGCGGCTGTGGATCTCCAAGGGCGTCACCGTGTTCCGGGTCGACAACCCGCACACCAAGCCGGTCAACTTCTGGGAGTACCTGCTCGGCGAGATCCGCAAGTCCGACCCGGACGTGGTGTTCCTGTCCGAGGCGTTCACCCGGCGGCCGATGATGCGTGAGCTGGCCAAGGTCGGCTTCCACCAGTCGTACACATACTTCACCTGGCGCAACGAGAAGTGGGAGCTGGAGGAGTACCTCGAGGAGCTGACCAAGGAGACCGCGCACTACCTGCGGCCGAACTTCTTCGTCAACACCCCCGACATCCTCACGGCGTACCTGCAGTACGGCGGACCGGGCGCGTTCAAGATCCGCGCGGCGATCGCGGCGACGTCGTCACCCGCGTGGGGTGTGTACGCCGGGTACGAGCTGTTCGAGCACGTCGCGCTGCGGCCGGGCTCGGAGGAGTACCTCGACACCGAGAAGTTCCAGCTCCGTCCGCGCGACTGGGCCGCCGCCGAGGCGGAGGGGCGCTCGCTGGCGCCGTACCTGACGTTGCTGAACAACATCCGCCGCCGGCACCCGTCGCTGCAGCAGCTGCGCAACCTGTCGCTGCACACGGTCGACGACGAAGCCATCATGTGCTTCTCGAAGCGCTCGACCGCGCCCGACGGCCACACCGACACCGTCATCGTCGTGGTCAACACCGACCCGCACTCGGTCCGCGAGTCGATGGTCCACCTCGACATGGCCGCCCTCGGCATGCGCCCCGAGGACACCTTCACCGTCTACGACGAGATCAGCGGCGCGACCTGGCGCTGGGGCCAACAGAACTACATCAAACTCGACCCCAACGCCGAGCCCGCCCACATCCTCGCCGTCCGCCGCGGCCAGGCTTAAACCTCGCGCGGACCGCCACCACTCATCAACCTGCCGTCACGCCCGGTTCGGGCGACCGGTTGAGCGTGAAGACGAGCACTGTCGACCGGTTGATGAGTGGTGCAAGTCCGCGGGCTGCTTTCAGAGCGGCACCGTCTCCGGATACTTCAGGCCGGCGCCGGTGTTCAGGGCAACGACCTGGTCGTTCGCGTGGATCCAGCCGGATTCGCGGAGTTGGCGGATGGCGGTGAAGTTGGCGGCGCCTTCGGGGCAGATGAAGGCGCCTTCCAACTGGGCCACGAGGTGTTGTTCGGCGAGGATGTCTTCGTCGTCGACGGCGACCGCGCAGCCGTTGGTTTCTGCGATCGCTTGCAGGACGAGGAAATCGCCGAGGGCCTTGGGGACGGTGATGCCGAAGGCAACGGTCCGGGCGTCGGGCCAGGGCTCGCTCTCGGGCAGGCCCTTCTCCCAGGCGCGGACGATCGGGGCGCAACCGGTGGACTGGACGGCGACCAGGCGCGGCAGCGGGCCGTCGATCCAGCCGAGTTCGCGCAGTTCGGTGAGCGCCTTCCAGATGCCGATGATGCCGACGCCGCCGCCGGTCGGGTAGACGATCACGTCCGGCAGCTGCCAGTTCAGCTGCTCGGCGATCTCCAGCCCCATCGTCTTCTTGCCTTCGATCCGGTACGGCTCCTTCAGCGTCGACGCGTCGAAGTACCCGGGCTGCTCCCGGATGTACGCCGCCGCGTCGCCGATCAGCCCGTCGATCAGCTGCAGGCGCGCGCCGACCACGGTCACCTCGCGGCGGCAGATCTCCGGCGCCGCGATCGGCATCGCGATCAGCGCCTCCATCCCGGCCCGCGCGGCGTACGCGGCCCACGCGGATCCGGCGTTCCCGTTCGTCGGCATCGCGATCTTCCGTACGCCGACCTCGTACGCGCGCGACACCCCGACCGCCGCACCACGCGCCTTGAACGTCCCGGTCGGGATCAGCCCCTCGTCCTTCATCAGCAGGCGATCCACCCCGACCTCGGCGCCGTACCGCGGCAGCGGCAGCAGCGGGGTCATCCCCTCCCCCAGCGTCACCACGTTGTCCGGCGACCGCACCGGCAGCAGCTCGTGGTACCGCCACAGGTCCGGATCACGCCCGGCGAGCTCCTCCTTGGTCAGTGTCACCGCGGGTACGTCGTACCGCGCGAGCAGCGGCGATCCGCACGGGCAGAGGCCGATGATCTGGTCGGCGTCGTGGGTGGCTCCACAACGAGGGCATTCGAGATGACTCAGCGCAGAGAAGGTCACAATCTCAGAAACTACCCCGCGCGGAGATCGGTGATCATCGGGCGTTGGTGATCGGTGAGACGGAAGCCGATGCCGCGGACCGCGTCGATGGTGACCGTCGTGCCGAGTTCGTCGAGTTTGCGGCGCAGGCGCTTCACGACCGAGTGGACGTCGGCGGTTCCACGAACGTTGAGGTCGTCGCGCCAGACGGTCTGGTGCAGGGCGTCGTACGACCAGACACGCAGCGGCGTGGACATCAGCCGGGTGAGCAGGTCGTGCTCGAGCTCGGTCAGCTGGATCTCGCGGCCGCGCCACCGGGCGACCGAGCGGGCCCGGTCGATGGTGAGTACGTCGGCGTCCGGCTCACCTCCCGAAGCCCGGACCGTGGCGGCTCCGACCGCATCGGGCTCCGGGGGTTCGGGGTGCTCGGGAGCGGCCGGCGGGGGCTGCTGGGCGGGAACCAGCAGCCTGCGCAGTTCGTCGAGGCTGGAGACCAGCAGCAACGGTGCGACGTCGTCGACCAGCTCGGCCAGCCGGACGCGTTGCTCAGCAGAGGCCGCGACCGCGATCAGCAGCGGGAACGGCTCTTCATCGGATGCGGTGGTGGTCAGGTCTATACGGGCGGTGACCATCTGATCACGATGTCAAGCGCTGCCTCAGATCGTCAACGAATTGCCAGGCTTTGCCCAGGTTGCCTTGATTCGCGCGACAGCTAGTCACATCTTGCTCACCAGGTGTGCTTGTTACCACGTTGTTCTGACAACTACTGTCCTCGGCAGGCTTGCGGTGTCACATGCCGCGACCTGGGGGGCACACAGCGTTCTCAAGGGGACTTACGCCCTCCTGCAGCAAATGACTCGGGGGAGTCGAGCTCGGGGTCGTTCAAGTGAGGGGCTGCAGAGATGTCACATCCACGAAAGGGCCTCACCAGATCCGTGGTGAGCACCCTGGCGGCGCTGGCCGTCGTAGCGACCGGGATGGCCGCCGCCGGCCAGGCCCAAGCGTCGCCACCGACCAAACCGGAAGCCACGCCATCGCCCGCCGCCAAGATCAAGCCGGAACTGATGGCCAAGCTGGCCGGAAAGGACGCCAAGTCCGCGACGGACTACTGGGTCCGTTTCGGCGCGAAGGCCGACCTGACCGCCGCCGGCAGGATCACCAACTGGAACGAGCGCGGCACGGCTGTGGCCGCCGCGCTGAAGAAGGCCGCCGCGGACAGCCAGGCGAAGATCCGCGCCGAACTGGACACGCAGCACGTGAAGTACCAGGCGTTCTGGGGCACCAACGCGATCCGGATCGAGAGCGGATCACTGGCCCTGGCCGAGAACCTGGCCGCCCACAACGAGGTCGAGGGCCTGTACGCCCCCGTCCAGATCGAGGTACCCAAGGTCACGCCGGGCCAGCAGGAGAAGGCGATCCAGGCCGTCGAGTGGGGTGTCGCCAACATCAAGGCGAACCAGGTCTGGTCGCAGTACGGCGACAAGGGTGAGGGCATCGTCGTCGCCAGCATCGACACCGGGGTGCAGTACGACCACCCGGCGCTGGTGAACCAGTACCGCGGCAACAACGGCGACGGCACCTTCAACCACAACTACAACTGGTTCGACGCGGCCGGCACCTCGCCGAACGCACCGTCCGACGGCAACGGCCACGGCACCCACACGATGGGCACCATGGTCGGCGACGACGGCGCGGGCAACCAGATCGGTGTCGCCCCGGGCGTCAAGTGGATCGCCGCGAACGGCTGCTGCCCCAGCGACGCCGCGCTGATCTCGTCCGGCCAGTGGATGCTGGAGCCGACCGACCTCGCCGGGCAGAACCCGGACGCGAGCAAGCGGCCGAACGTCATCAACAACTCGTGGGGCTCGACGCTGCCGTCGAACGACCCGTTCATGGAGGACATCACCCTGGCCTGGACCGCGTCCGGGATCTTCGGTGCGTTCGCCAACGGCAACAGTGGTGAGGGCGGCTGCAACACCTCCGGTTCGCCGGGCAGCCTGACCAGCAACTACTCGGCCGGCGCCTACGACATCAACAACAACATCGCGTCGTTCTCCGGTCGCGGGGTCGGCCAGGACGGCACGATCAAGCCGAACATCTCGGCTCCCGGTGTCAACGTCCGGTCCAGCCTGCCGGGCAACACCTACGGCGCATTCAACGGTACGTCGATGGCAACACCGCACCTGACGGCCACCGTGGCCCTGTTGTGGTCGGCATCGCCGTCGCTGAAGGGTGACGTCGCGGCCACGCGGGCGCTGCTCAACCAGACCGCGATCGACGCACCGAACAGCCAGTGCGGCGGTACCGACGCGAACAACAACGTCTTCGGTCAGGGTCGCCTCGACGCGCTCGCGCTGCTGAACGCTGCCCCGATCGGCGACACCGGCACGCTGTCCGGGACGGTCACCGCCGCCACCGGTGGCGCTGCTCTCGCCGGCGCCAGCGTGACGGTGCACCAGGACGGTCAGGCCGACAAGTCGCTGACCACCAGCAGCAACGGCACGTTCTCGTCGGTGCTTCCGGCCGGCGACTACACGCTGACGGTCGCCTCGTTCGGGTACAAGACCCAGACCGCGTCGGCCACCATCACCACCGGTCAGACCACCACCAAGAACTTCGCCCTCGAGAGCACTCCGCAGGTGAGTGTCGGCGGCACCGTCACGGACGGCTCCGGCCACGGCTGGCCGCTGTACGCGAAGGTGACGGTGGAAGGCCCCGGTGGCGTGTTCGACTACACCACCCCGAGCAACGGGCGCTACAGCCTGAAGGTCCCGTCCGGTGCGGCGTACTCGCTCAAGGTCGAGTCGAAGTACCCGGGCTACCAGACCGTCAGCCAGCCGATCACGGTCGGCAGCGGCAACCTGACCAAGAACATCTCGGTTCCGGTCACCGCTGACTCGTGCACCACCGCGCCGGGCTACAAGTACGGCTCGGACGGCGTCTACCAGACCTTCGACTCCGGTACGACGCCGGACGGCTGGGGCCTGGTCGACAACAAGGGCAACGGTCAGGTCTGGCAGTTCAACGACCCGGGCCACCGGACCAACCTGTCCGGTGGCAGCGGCAGCTTCGCGATCATCGACAGCGACCACTACGGCGCCGGCGGCTCGCAGGACACCTCCCTGGTCAGCCCGGTGGTCGACCTGAGCGCGGTCACCGCTCCGGTGATCCGGTTCAACCAGGACCTCAACTGGCTCGGCGGCGAGAAGGCCGACGTCGACCTGTCGATCGACGGCGGCGCGACCTGGAGCAATGTGCTCGCGCAGGCCGCGGACGTCCGCGGGGTCAAGGAGATCGCGATCCCGCAGGCGGCCGGCAAGTCCGCCGTACAGGTGCGGTTCCATTACTACGACGCCTCGTACGAATGGTGGTGGGAGGTCGACAGCGTGCTGATCGGCAGCCAGATCACCTGTGAGCCGACCGGCGGCGGCCTCGTCGTCGGCAACGTCAAGGACGCCAACACGAACGGTTTCGTGAACGGCGCGGTCGTCACCCGTGACGGCTCGTCGGACAGCGCGACCACCGTGGCGACACCCGAGGACACCGGCCTGAACGACGGTTTCTACTGGCTGTACTCGTCGGCGGACGGCGACCAGGGCTTCACCGCCAAGGCCGGCAACTACGTCAGCTCGACCGCGACCGTCCCGGTCGAGGCCGACTGGACGACGCAGGCCGACTACACGCTGAAGGCCGGCCAGCTGGCGGTCACGCCGGGCAGCATCACCGGCAACCTGAAGCTGCCGACCGGCACCGTGACCAAGTCGTTCAAGGTCACCAACACCGGCGGTGCGGACGTCGACGTCAAGTTCGGTGAGAAGGACAACGGCTTCGTCCTGGAGAACGCGAACGGCACCAAGACCACCAAGGCACAGGTGGACAGCGGTACCGGCGCTCCGCTGCAGCGGCTCGCCGTCAACACCTCGTTCGCCCGGATGCTGTCGGGCAAGACCGGCGCCGCGCCGGTCGCCGTGAAGCCGCAGGCGGCTCCGTGGGCCGACATCGCCGACTACCCGGCGACCGTGATGGACAACCGGGTCGTCAATCTCGACGGCAAGGTCTACTCGATCGGCGGCGGCAACGGCAGCGCTTCGACCGCGAACAGCTACGCGTACGACCCGGCGACCATGGCCTGGACCGCGATCGCCCCGCTGCCAGGTGCTCGCAACGCCATCACCGTCGGTGTGGTGGGCGGCAAGATCATCGCCAGCTCCGGCTGGGCGGACGCCGGCCCGGCGCCGGAGACCTGGTCGTACGACCCGGCCGCCAACGCCTGGACCGCGGTCGCGGCCAACCCGGCTCCGCGGGCCGCTGCCGGTCAGGCTGTGCTCGACGGCAAGCTGTACGCCGTCGGCGGCTGCACCACGGCGAACTGCACCCCGATGAGCAACACCGTGGTGCGCTACGACGCGGGCAGCAACAGCTGGCAGACGCTGGCGAACTACCCGCAGTCGGTCGCGTTCGCATCCTGCGGCGCCATCGACGGCAAGCTGTACTGCGCCGGCGGCAACGACGGCGTCAACTCGCTGAAGTCGGGCTACGTCTACGACCCGGGAGCAGACTCCTGGACCGCGATCGCGGACGCCCCGGCCGACCACTGGGCGGCGTCGTACGCCGTCGCCGGCGGCAAGCTGCTGATCGTCGGCGGCGTGCAGGCCGGTGCGGTGACCAACGCAGGGTTCTCGTACGACCCGGCGTCGGACAGCTGGACCGCCCTGCCGAACGCCAACCTGCCGCGGTACCGCGGTGGCGCGGCGTGTGGCTTCTACAAGATCGGTGGCTCGTCGGGCAGCTTCAACGCCACCGTGGACAGTGAGGCCCTGCCGGGTCTCGAGGACTGCTCCGAGTCGTCGGCGGACGTGAGCTGGCTGTCGCTCGACAAGACCGAGGTCACGCTGGCCCCGGGACAGTCGACCACGGTCAAGGTCACGCTCACCGCGAACGTCGACCAGCCCGGCGCCTACAGCGGCGCCGTGACGATCGGCGAGAACACGCCGTACACCGTGCCCGCGGTCGGCGTGACGATGAACGTCACCCCGCCGAGCACGTGGAGCAAGCTGCAGGGCACCGTCACGGGCGTCAGCTCGTCCGGCGCCACCGCCGCCCTCCCCGGCGCGATCGTCGAGGTGGACTCGTGGGCGCAGACCTACACGTTCATCACCGACAAGGACGGTAAGTACGCCTACTGGCTCGACCGTCGCAACAACCCGCTCACCCTGATCGCCGCCAAGGACGGCTACAAGCCCCAGACCCGCAGCGTCAAACTGGTCGCCGGTTCGCCGGTCACCGCCGACTTCGCCCTGAAGTCGATCAAGTAACCCCAGCAGTAAGAAGCTCGGCCCCCGGACCTCTGGTCCGGGGGCCGAGCCCTTTGAGGTGGTGGGAGCTCAGGTGGTGGGGAGGAGGTGGAAGCCGACGCCGCGGACGGCGTGGATGGTGACGGTGGCGCCGAGGTTGGTGAGTTTCTGGCGGAGGCGCTTGACGACGGAGTGGATGTGCGAGCCGTGGCCGAGGTGCTCGTTGCCCCAGACGGCGTGGTGCAGGCGCTGGTAGGTCCAGACCCGGCCGGGCTCTGCCACCAGGCAGTGCAGGAAGTCGTGCTCGAGCCGGGTCAGCGGCATCTCCCGGTCCTTCCAGCGGACCACGCGGCGGTCGACGTCCAGGCGCAGTTCGGCGACCGGCTCCGGCACCGCCCTGATCGGCTTGGCGACCGGCGTCTCGGCGCGGGCCAGTACGGCGGAACTCGGCGCGAGCGTGACTCCGGTGAGCTCCAGGAACGCGCGGGCCTGGTCCGCACTCGACACCAGGAGCAGTGCGTCGGTCTCACCGAGCAGACGCGCCAGGTGCACCCGTTCGGCCGTGGACGCGGCCACACCGATGATCAAAGACGAATCGGACGACCTCTCCAACGACCTCACGGCAAGCCCCTCCCAGTCGAACCAGCCCGCCACAAGTACGGTTCACGGCGCGAACTAAGTCAAGGGATTCCTGGCGCACCGAGCTGGCACATATGCGTCCTGTCCGAGACTGGACATCTTCCGGGCCCGCGGTCGAGACCGTTGCTGCAGAAGGAAATGCGCCGACGCTCCCTCCCGGAGTGTGCGCGGGGCGGGCGAGGCGGAGTAGTCTCCTCGCGCACGGTCACTCTGACCGCATCCACGGAGGAACAGTGCCCGGTCTCGTTCGACGGCCGCTCGTCATCTGGTTGCTCGCGGCCCTCGCAGTCCCTGTACTGCTGACGGCTGTGCTGATTCCCGCCAAGGCCGGCACCACCGAGGACGACCTCCACGACCGTACGGTCGCCGCGCTGAAGGCCCGCGGGATCGAGACCGCGTCGGTGGATTTCGACGGCCGGGACGCGAAGATCGTCGTACCGGACAGCGTCGATCCGGCCGCCGCGCGGGAGGTCGCCGCGGGAGTCGAAGGGGTTCGCTCGGTTCGTATCGAGGGCGGGTCCACGCCGACGCCGACGCCGACCGCGACGAGTGCGCCGGCGGAGGAGACCGGCGTACCGGCGTTCGAGGTCGGGCGGACGGACCAGTCGATCCGGGTGCAGGCGCCGGTGAAGAGCCAGGCGGTCAAGGACGCAATCTCCGCCGAGGTGCAGCAGGTGCTCGGCCCGGACCGTGAGTACGACGACCGCACCACGATCGACCCGGCCGGCGGACTCGCCGATGCGGCCGCGGTGTCCGCGCTGCTGCGGGCGATCGCGATCGGGACGGGCGACGCCTCGGTGCGGTACGACGGGGACACGGTGACGCTGACCGGTCAGGTGCCGGACCAGGCGACCAAGGCGACCGTCGGCCGGGCTGCCGCGAAGGCAGTGCCCGGCGCGGTCGTGGCCGACCAGTTGCAGCTGCCGGCGCCAACGAAGTCCGCGGTGAGCGAGCCGTGCCGCACGTTCCAGAGCCGGCTGGCCGAGTTCAGCCGGCAGTACAAGATCAACTTCCTGTCCGGCACGTCGATCGTGAACGACGCGTCGAAACCGTCGGTCGTGCGCGCTGCCGCCGTGCTGAAGTCGTGTACGACGGTGCGCGTCGAGGTGGCCGGTCACACCGACAACCTCGGCTCGCCCGCGACCAGCCTGCCGCTGTCCGAGCGCCGCGCCGCCGCGGTGAAGGCGGAGCTGGTGCGGCTCGGGGTCAACGCGGACCGCATCCTCGCGAACGGGTACGGACAGGCCTTCCCGATCGCTTCCAACGCCACCGGCGCCGGGCGGATCGCGAACCGCCGCGCCGAGCTCCGAGTAGTGCAGGGGAACTGAATGAGTTGGCTGATCGCCCAGACCTGGATCCTGCTGCTGGTCGCCTTCGTGCTGGGCAGTGCGGCCGCGTGGCTCGTCCACCGACTCGTACACGGGGTGGTCAGGGAGGGACGCGGATGAGCTGGCTGCTGCGGCACAACTGGTTGTGGTCCGTGCTCGCGTTCCTGCTCGGCGCGGCGATCACGTGGGTCCTACTCGATCGGCGCCGGCCGGCTCCCGCGCTCGTGGACGAGCCGGCGGAGGAAGAAGCCGTGCTGGTCGGAGCAGCGGTGGCTCCGAGTGCCCCTGCCACACCTCCGCAGGCCCCTGCTGGTCAGCAGGCCCCTGCTGTTCAAGAAGTGCCGCAGCCTGTCTTCTCCCGGGTGATGGAGGCCGAGCCGACGCTGTTCGACGTCGACATGGCAGCGCCTGAGCCGCAGGCGACCTCCGACGTGTTGCCCGGACGGTACGGCGAGGGCTCGGCGGACGCCGTACCGCATCAGGGGCCGCCGGACGGCTTCACGATCAAGGGCAATGTGCAGTCGATGCTGTTCCATACGCCGGACTCGCCGTACTACGGGCGGACCAAGCCGGAGGTCTGGTTCCGCACCGAGGCCGATGCCGAGCGCGCCGGCTTCACCAAGTACACCCGCCGCCCCCGCAAGTCCGCCGACCCCCGCGACTGAGGATCCCCGTGCCCCGACTGCATGTCCCGTACATCGTCGAACAAGACGAAGACGGCACCTGGCTGGCCGAAGCAGCCCTCACCCCCGACATCTTCCTCCAGGGCGAAGGCGAAACCCGCGAAGCCGCCCTGGAGGACCTCCGCACCTCGATAACCCAAGCCACAGCCGATTCCGGCATCCCCGACCAACTGGTCATCGACCTCCCCTGACTGACCCGCCCCGGTCCTACGATCGCGCCAACACCGAGTAGCCGGAGGCGGAGTTGCAGCGCGACATCACTGTGTCCTTCCTCGTCGAACAGGACGAGAACGGCGACTGGAGCGCCCAGGCGGCGCTCGACCCCAACTCGTTCGCGAACGGCCAGGGTGCGACCCGCGAAGCCGCGATCGAGGATCTGAAGAAGGCGATCGCGCTGCTTGCCGAAACCGTCGGTGTGCCCGAGCAGTTGGTCGTCACCGTCGACACCGGCCGCTGATCCGGCTCGAAGGAGGTCGCGATGGAAGGTGGAACCTCGGAGCCGATGGAGCCGGATCGGGTGTTCACGGCTGAGGAGTTGCTGGCGGAGAAGGATCCGCGGATCGGGGTCGCGGATGCCAACGGGGCGGTGAAGCGGCGGCCTCGGTTGCGGCGTGGGGGTGGGCGGCGGAGTACGGCGCAGACGTCCGAGCGGCAGAACGAAGGCCGTCGTCGCTGACTGTGCGCGAGCCCATTTGCTTGTACTGGCAAAGGGCCGTCAGACTGTGCGGAACGCCTTGCGGAACCGTCCGGCCGACGGCGTCACCATCACCGCAGTAGTCCCGCAGTAGTCCCGCAGCACCCCCGGAGTACCCCCGAGTCGTCCGGGTTCAACGCACTGCCCTCCCCTTTTAGGTGCGCCCGAACGGGGTACGGGATCTAGGTTTGGAGACACCCGATGGAGGTGAGCGTGACCGACATGCTGCCGGAGCAGCACCACGGACTGACGAAGAGTGACCCGCTGTGGTTCAAGCGGGCCGTCTTCTACGAGGTCCTCGTGCGGTCCTTCAAGGACTCGAACGCCGACGGCATCGGCGACCTGCAGGGCCTGACCGAGAAACTCGACTATCTCGAGTGGCTCGGCGTGGACTGTCTCTGGTTACCGCCCTTCTACCCGTCGCCCCTGCGCGACGGCGGCTACGACATCTCGCACTACACCGAGGTCATGCCGGAGATCGGCACGGTCGCCGACTTCGCCGCGTTCCTGCAACAGTCCCACGCCCGCGGCATCCGGGTGATCGTCGACTTCGTGATGAACCACACCTCCGACCAGCACCCCTGGTTCCAGGCGTCGCGGGAGGACCCCGAAGGCCCGTACGGCGACTTCTACGTCTGGTCCGACACCGACGACAAGTACGCCGACGCGCGCATCATCTTCGTCGACACCGAGCAGTCGAACTGGACCTGGGACCCGGTCCGCGGCCAGTACTTCTGGCACCGGTTCTACTCCAACCAGCCGGACCTGAACTTCGAGAACCCGGCCGTCGGCGACGCGATGATCGAGGCGCTGAAGTTCTGGCTCGACCTCGGCGTGGACGGCTTCCGGCTGGACGCGGTGCCGTACCTGTTCGAGACCGACGGCACCAACTGCGAGAACCTCCCCCGCACCCACGAGTTCCTCAAGCGGGTCCGCAAGGAGGTGGACGCGAACTACGAGGACCGCGTCCTGCTCTGCGAGGCCAACCAGTGGCCGGCCGACGTGGTCGAGTACTTCGGCGACCGCGACTCCGGCGGCGACGAGTGCCAGATGGCGTTCCACTTCCCGGTGATGCCGCGCATCTTCATGGGCGTCCGCCGGGAGTCGCGGTTCCCGATCTCGGAGATCCTGGCCCAGACGCCGGAGATCCCGGACACCTGCCAATGGGGCATCTTCCTGCGCAATCACGACGAGCTGACGCTCGAGATGGTCACCGACGAGGACCGCGACTACATGTGGTCGGAGTACGCGCAGGACCCGCGGATGAAGGCGAACATCGGCATCCGCCGCCGCCTCGCGCCGCTGCTGGACAACGACACCAACAAGATGGAGTTGTTCACCGCGCTGCTGCTCAGCCTGCCCGGCTCCCCGATCCTGTACTACGGCGACGAGATCGGCATGGGCGACAACATCTGGCTGGGCGACCGCGACGGCGTCCGCACCCCGATGCAGTGGTCCCCGGACCGCAACGCGTCGTTCTCCACCGCGACACCGGGCAAGCTCACGCTGCCGGTGATCATGGACCCGGTCTACGGCTTCCAGGCGGTGAACGTCGAGGCCGAGATGGAGAACGCCTCGTCGCTGCTGCACTGGACCCGCCGGATGATCCAGACCCGCAAGCAGCATCCGTGTTTCGGCATGGGTACTTTTACGGATCTGGGTGGTTCCAACCCGAGCGTGCTGTCCTACGTTCGCGAGTTCGGCGACGACGTCGTGCTGTGCGTCAACAACCTGTCGCGCTTCCCGCAGCCGATCGAGCTGGACCTGCGGCAGTGGCAAGGGGTGGAGCCGATCGAGTTGCTCGGCGGTGTGCACTTCCCGACCATCGGGGAGTTGCCCTACCTTCTGACGCTGGGCGCCCACGGTTTCTACTGGTTCCGGCTGGCGAAGCCGGCTGACCACGAGGAGAGCATGTAGTGAGTTCGCATCTGGACCAGGTCCAGTCCTTCTGCGCGAGCCAGCGGTGGTTCGGCGAGAAGGGACACGACGTCCGCGTCGAAGCGATGGCCACCTCGGTGTGGCTGTCGGACGAGGGCGCCTGGCCGGCGGTCCGGATCGGGTTCGTCTACTGTGCGGGCCCGCCTGGAGTGGAGATCCCGATCCGGGTGTACCAGCTCCCGCTCAGCTACCACCGCGCACCGGTCGACAACCTCGGCCACGCGCTGGTCGGTGAGTGGGCGGAGCCGGACCTCGACGACGCCGACGTCTGGGTGTACGACGCCCTGCACGACAAGGAAGCGACGCCGTACTGGCTGGACGGGATCACGCACGGACGCCGGCTGGACGGGCTGGAGTTCCATCCCGTCCAGGCGCCGGACCGGACCATCGAGGTGCCGGAGGACGCGCAGTCGCTGGTCCTCACCGTCGAGCAGAGCAACACGTCGCTGGTGTTCGGCGACGTCGCGCTGCTGAAGGTGTTCCGCCGGCTCGAGCCCGGGAGCAATCCCGGCGTCGAGATCGAGTCGGCGCTCACCGAGTACGGGTCCGAACTCGTCCCCGAGGTGCTGGGGTCCGCGCGCGGTAGGTGGCCGCGCGCCGGCGGCGGCACCGACTCGGGCGAGCTGGCGATGATGACGGCGTTCCAGAAGAGCGCGACCGACGGCTGGTCGTTCGCGACCTCGTCGGTGCGCGACCTGTACGCCGAGGCCGACCTGCACGCCGAGGAGGTCGGCGGTGACTTCGCGGGCGAGTCGCACCGGCTCGGCGCGAGCACCGCGCAGGTGCACTCCGAGCTGGCCAAGGCCCTCGGCACGGACATCTGGGAGCCGGCCAAGCTGGTCGAGCACGCGGACGCGATGCGTCGCCGGCTCGAGAAGGCGGCGACCGCGATCCCGGACCTCGCGCCGTACGCCGACGGCCTGACCCGGGCGTTCGACGCGCTGGCGGCGTACAACCAGCCCGTCACCGTGCAGCGGATCCACGGCGATTTCCATCTCGGCCAGGTGCTGCGGACCATCGACGGCTGGAAGCTGATCGACTTCGAGGGCGAGCCGGCCAAGTCGCTGATCGAGCGGCGCGCGCTGGACACCCCGGTGAAGGACATCGCCGGGATGCTGCGCTCGTTCGACTACGCGGCCCGGTCGCTGCTGCAGGACCACGAGGGCGACCAGCAGATCGCGTACCGCGCCGCCGAGTGGGCCACGCGGAACCAGCAGGCCTTCTGTGACGGGTACGCCGAAGTGGCAGGCACCGATCCGCGCGAGCAGACCGTCCTGCTGAACTCGTTCCTCGCCGACAAGGTGATCTACGAGGTGCTGTACGAGGCCCGCAACCGCCCGACCTGGTTGCAGATCCCACTGTCCGCAGCGGCCCATCTGGCCGAGCAGTAGTCTCCCGAATCTCCGGCGGTCGAAGGCCGGATGACGATTGTGTACGTCGTGACTCCGCGGGTACGGGGTGCAGTGAAGACGGTGCTGATCGGGCAGGATGGGATTCATGGGAGAGCGCGAAGCTTTTGAGGAGCCTGTGGTGGCGGTTGAGGAGCCTGTGGTGACAGCGGTTCGGGTCGATCGGACCGATCTGGAGCGACTGGTGGCCGGCACGTATCACGATCCTCATCAGGTGCTCGGCCCGCATCTCGGCGAGCACGGCGTGACGGTGCGCGCACTGCGGCCGTTCGCGAAGAGCGTCACGGTGCTCTACGACGAGCACCGCCTCGATCTGCGGCACGAGCACGACGGCATCTGGGTCGGCGTGCTCGACGTCGAGAAGGTGCCGGACTACCGCCTCGAGGTGACCTACACCGACGGTCCCGCGACCGTGGTCGACGACCCGTACCGCTATCTCCCGTCGCTGGGCGAGGTCGACCTGCACCTGATCGGCGAGGGCCGGCACGAGCAGCTGTGGACCGTGCTCGGCGCCCACGTCCGCCGCTACGACGGGCCGACCGGCACCATCACCGGCACGTCGTTCGCTGTCTGGGCCCCGAACGCGCAAGGGATCCGGCTGACCGCGGACTTCAACTTCTGGGACGGCCGGGCGCACCCGATGCGCTCGCTCGGCTCGTCCGGCGTGTGGGAGCTGTTCGTGCCCGGCGTCGGCTCGGGCACGCGGTACAAGTTCGACATCTGCGGCCGCGACGGTGTCTGGCGGCAGAAGGCCGACCCGATGGCCAACCTGGCCGAGACTCCCCCGGCGAACGCGTCGGTCGTGCACGAGTCGTCGTACGAGTGGAGCGACGCGGCCTGGCTGGACCGTCGCGCGCAGGTCGAGGCGTACGCCGAGCCGATGAGCGTCTACGAGGTACATCTCGGGTCCTGGCGCAAGGGCCGGTCGTACCGCGAGCTGTCCGACGAACTCGTTGCCTATGTCAACGAGATGGGCTTCACCCACGTCGAGCTGATGCCGGTGATGGAGCACCCGTTCGGCGGCTCCTGGGGGTACCAGGTCACCTCGTACTTCGCCCCGACCTCGCGTTTCGGCGACCCGGACGACTTCCGGCTGCTGGTCGACCGGCTGCACCAGGCCGGGATCGGCGTGATCGTCGACTGGGTGCCGGCGCACTTCCCGAAGGACGCCTGGGCGCTGGCCCGCTTCGACGGGACACCGCTGTACGAGCACCCCGACCCGCGCCGCGGCGAGCAGCCGGACTGGGGCACGCTGGTCTTCGACTTCGGCCGCCCCCAGGTGCGGAACTTCCTGGTGGCGAACGCGATCTACTGGGCCGAGGAGTTCCACATCGACGGCCTGCGCGTGGACGCGGTCGCCTCGATGCTCTACCTGGACTACTCGCGCCAGGACGGCCAGTGGGTCCCGAACCAGTACGGCGGCCGCGAGAACCTGGAGGCCGTGTCGTTCCTGCAGGAGATGAACGCGACCCTCTACAAGCGGGTCCCCGGCGTCATCACCGTCGCCGAGGAGTCGACGTCGTGGCCGGGCGTCACCCGCGACACCCATCTGGGCGGCCTCGGCTTCGGTTTCAAGTGGAACATGGGCTGGATGAACGACTCCCTCCGCTATCTGGAGCACGAGCCGGTCCACCGGCAGTTCCACCACCACGAGCTGACGTTCTCGATGATGTACGCGTACTCCGAGAACTTCGTCCTCCCGCTCTCCCACGACGAGGTCGTGCACGGCAAGGGCTCGCTGCTGCGCAAGATGCCGGGCGACCGCTGGCAGCAGCTGGCGAACCTGCGCGCCTACCTGGCGATGATGTGGGCGCACCCGGGCAAGCAGCTGCTGTTCATGGGCTGCGAGTTCGGCCAGGAGTCGGAGTGGTCGGAGAAGGGCGAGCTGGACTGGTGGCTGCTGGACCACAGCGACCACCAGGGTCTGCAGCAGCTCGTGCGCGATCTGAACCGGGTCTACAAGGACACGCCGGCGTTCTGGCGGACCGACCATGAGGCCGAGAAGTTCAGCTGGATCGACGCGAACGACGCCAGCAACAACATCTTCTCCTTCGTCCGGTACGGCGACGACGGCGAACCGACGGTGGCGTGTATCGCGAACTTCTCCGCGATCCCCCACCACGGCTACCGCCTCGGCCTCCCGTACGCCGGACGCTGGGAAGAGGTCGTCAACACCGACGCCGGCACGTACGGCGGCTCCGGTGTCGGCAACTTCGGCGCCGTCGAGGCCGACGGACCGGAGTGGCACGGGATGAGCACCAGCACCGAGCTGTCCGTGCCACCCCTGGCGACCGTGTACCTGCGCTTCACCGGGTAGCGTTCAGGGGTGACCGAACCCCTGTCAGATGGTGAGCTGACGCTGCGACCTTCGCAGCCGAACGGGCAGGTGACGACGTTCACCGTCGAGCACAGCGGCCCAGGCATCACCGGCGACACCATGGGCACGGTCGAGGTGCGCCGGATCACGCCGGGAGTCGCTCTGGTCGTTTGGTCGCTCGAAGGCGGCCCTGGAGTGGCGGAGCAGGCTGTGCGGCTGGTGACGGAGTATGCGTTCGGTGAGCTCGGGTTCGAACGGCTTCAGGTCGAGGTGGACCCGGAGCTGCACTCGTCCGCCCGGATCGCGATCCGCTCCGGTTTCCGGCGCGAAGGCGTACTGCGCGGCGCCGCGCTGGTGGAGGGCGAGCGCCGGGACGTCGCCGTCTACGGCATGCGCATCGACGATCCGCGCCCGAACACCGTGACCGGCTGGACAGCCTTGATGGACTCCACGCTGCCCAAGAAGCGGGTGATCGCCCACGTCGTCGTACGAGACACGGGTGGCCGCGTGCTGCTGTGTCAGGTCAGCTACAAGAAGGACCTGGAGCTGCCCGGTGGCGTGGTCGAGCCGGACGAGGACCCGGCGACCGGTGCGTCCCGGGAGATGCAGGAAGAGATCGGTACGGCGCTGCCGCTGCTCGGCGTACTGGCCATCGACTGGCTGCCGCGCTGGGAGGGCTGGGGCGACGCCGTCGAGATCCTGTACGACGGCGGCGTCCACGACCCGTCGCTGATCGACGAACTGCAGCCGGACGGGTTCGAGATCCGCGGCCTGTCGTGGCACGCGCCCGAGGAGCTGGAGGGCCTGGTCTCGCCGCTCAACGCCCGGCGCCTCCCGATGCTGCTGGCCGCGCCGGATCAGCTCCACAACCTGCGCGCCGGCGTACCGATCACCTCGTGAGCTGGTTGACACACCAGGCGTAGTGACCGTCGCCGGCGTTCTCGTCGTAGATGGTCGCGGTGATGATCGCGTACGCGTGCCGGTACAGCCGCATCCGCTCGCGGTCGTGCCCGAGCCCCTCGAACCGATCCAGCAGCAGGTTGTCGAGCCGTCGCGCGTCCGGCCCGTACATGTCGAAGAACCCGGCCGCCAGGGACGCTTCGAAGGTGTTGTCGCCGGCGGTGGACAAGAAGCCCCAGTCCAGCACCGCCGCCACCCGCTCCCCCTCCATCAGCACGTTCGGCGGGCAAACATCCCCGTGCACCACGCTCAACTCGTCAGCTTGAAGTCCCCTGAGCCCGCCCAGCACCGTCTCCAGCAGCCCAGGGAAATCAGGCACGTCGCGCTCGAGATGGACCTTCGAGACCCCAGCCCGGCGCCGTACCAAATCAGCCAGACTCCGGCCCCAGGACTCACCCCAGAACGGCTGATTGACGACCGGCAGCGCCCGGCTCGCCGGCCCGGGCCGCGCGCCACGCAGCGCCTCGACCACGAACACGAAGGCGTCCAGCGCCTGCGACTCCGGCAGGCCCGCCTCGTGCAGCGGCACCCCGGTCAGCTTGTCCTCCACGCTGACCGCCATCCCGTTCGCGCCGGCGCCGATCTCCCGGATCCGCGGCGTCCGGAACGGCAGCTCCGGCAACTCGTCGAGGAACGCCTGCAGCGGCCGCACCTCCTCCGGCCGCCGATCGAACCAGACCTTTCGAACGGTCCCGTCCCCGGCGTCGTAGACCGCGCCTTCCATTCCCTGGCCGATGAGCTCCACCGGCCCGACCTTAACGGATAGCAGCGAAGCACCGATTCCTTTTCCTGACCTCCCCGGTCAATACCGATGTCAGACCAGGCAAAGGAAGGAACCACCATGGCCAGCAAGGAGTCGGAGGCGGTACGGCGACATTGGGCCGCCGCGAGGGTCTCCGCCGAACAGGACACCCACGACGCGGATCAGGAGCTGAGCGACCACCGCTGGGCCGAGCTCACCACCGAGCCCGCCGACGTCGACTACCTCTCGGTCGACGGTCGCGCGGCGCTCTGGATCGTCCCGCACGGCGCCGTCGCGGACCGGGTGCTGCTGTGCTTCCACGGCGGCGGCTACGTCGGCGGATCCCGCTATTCACATCGCAAGCTCTTCGCCCACCTCGCCCGGGCCGTCGGCGCCCGGGCGCTCGTTTTCGACTACCCGATGGCGCCGGAGCACATCCATCCGGCCCAGCTCGACGATGCGGTCGACACCTACCGCTGGCTGCTGGACCAGGGCATCGCCCCCGAGCACATCCTGTTCACCGGCGACTCGGTGGGAGGCGGGATGGCCGTCACCACCCAGCTCCGCGCCCGCTCGATCGGCCTGCCGCTCCCCGCCGGCGCGATGCCGTTCTCGCCGGCGGTCGACTTCGAGGCGACCGGCGCGTCGTACGACGCCAATCGGGACAGCGACGCGTTCTTCCACCGGGACCTGGTCCGCGGGCTCGCGTGGATCTTCCTGGGCCCCGACGGCTCACCACGCGACCCGTTCGTGAACCCGCTGAACGGCGATCTCACCGGGCTCGGACCGATCTACATCCAGGTCGGCGGCGACGAAGTACTGCTGGACGACGCGAACACGCTGGCCGCGGCGGCGGAGAAGGCCGGGGTCGACGTGCGGCTGGACGTGTTCCCGCAGATGCAGCACACGTTCCAGATGGCGGCCGGCCGCGCGCCGGAGGCCGACGATGCCATCCAGCGGATGGCACGCTGGGCACGGCCGGTGCTCGGCCTATGACGACGGAGTCTGTGACGACGAGGAGCGAAGTGAGCGATTTCGGCAGCGACACCGAGCCGTTCCGCAAGGAGTTGCTGGCGCATTGCTACCGGATGCTCGCGTCCGTGCACGAGGCCGAGGACGCCGTACAGGAGACGTACCTGCGGGCGTGGCGCTCGTGGTCGGCGTTCGAAGGACGCTCGTCGGTGCGGGTCTGGCTGTACCGGATCGCGACCAACGTGTGCCTCACCGCGCGCGAGCAACGCGGCCGCCGCGCGCTGCCGTCCGGGCTGGGCGCGCCGGCTACGGACCTGTCGCCCGGGACACCGCCCGACGACCCGAGCGTGCGCTTCATCGAGCCGATCGAGGACTCGATGGTGCTCGAGGGGTCAGCCGATCCAGCCACGATCGTCGCCACCCGGGAGAGCCTGCGGCTCGCGCTCATCGCGGCACTGCAGTACCTGCCGGCGAAGCAGCGCGCGGTGCTGATCCTGCGTGAGGTGCTCGCGTTCCCGGCGGCCGAGGTCGCGACCATGCTCGACACGTCCGTCGCAGCGGTGAAGAGCACGCTGCAACGCGCCCGCGCCCGCCTCGACGAGAACCCGGCCGACGCGGCTGTCGAGCCGGACGACCCCCAGGCGCAGGCCCTCCTCGCGGACTACGTCAGCGGCTTCGAGAACGCGGACCTGGCTGCCCTCGAGCGGGCGTTGCGCGCGGACGCGGCGATCGAGATGGTCGGTACGACCGCCTGGTTCAACGGCCGGGTGATGTGTCTGCAACTGCTCGCCTCCGCGCTGGGCGCGCCGGGCGACTGGCGGATGCTCCCGATCGTCGCGAACGGTCAGCCCGCGGTCGGCGCCTATTTCAAGGGCGAGGCGTACGGCATCGCCGTACTCACGCCGACAGCCACCGGACTCACCCACATCCACGTCTTCAGCACACCCAGCCTGGTCACGCACTTCGGTCTGCCGCTCACACCGCCCGCGCCGTAAGCAGCGCCCAGCGGCTCGTGCTGACCAACGCCAGGGCGAGTACGACGAGCCCCATCCCGACGATCGGCCACCACACGAGGTGCGCGGCGTGGACGAACGCCTGCGGATCGGTCGTCGCCTTGGCGCCGACGATCGATCCGGCGATCGCGACGCCGAGCGACGTACCGGTCTGCCGGCCGACCGACGCGAGCGACGCCGCGAGACCGGTCATCGACGCGGGCATCCCGGAGACCGCCGAGTTCGCGATCGGCGGGTTGATGGTGCCGAGGAAGACGCCGAAGAACAGGAAGATCGCGAGGATCACCGGGAGCGGGGTGGCGATGCCGATCGTCATCGATGTGGCCGCTCCGAGGGTCAGCGCCGTACTCGCGACCACCAGCGGCAGGCGTGGGCCGCGTGAGCCGACCACACGGCCGGTGAGCGGCGACAGAACGCAGATCAGCAGACCGACGGGCAACAGCGACAGCCCGGCATCGAGGGCGGACAGGTCCCGCACGCTCTGCAGGTACAGGGTCGTGACGAAGAGGAACACGCCGAAGCCGGTGTAGGCGAACATCGCGATCAGTACGGCGGAGCTGAACGGAATGCTGCGGAACAGGCGAAGCTCGAGCAGCGGCTCCTCGCGACGGCGTTCGTACGCGATCAGCGCGACAGCCGAGACAGCCGCGATCACGAGCAGTCCGACGATCAGCGGCGTACCCCAGCCGTGCTTCTCGGACTCGATGATCGCCGACACGACACCGCCGAGCACCAGTACGACGAGGAGCTGGCCGACCGGATCGAAGCGGCGACCGTGCGCCGCGCGCGACTCCGGGACGAACAGGCTGGTGGAGACCACCGCGAGGACGACGATCGGCAGGTTGACCCAGAAGATCGACCGCCAGCCGAGGCCGTCGACGAGCGCGCCGCCGAGGATCGGACCGAGGACCAGCGACAGGCCGGCGGTCGCGCCGAAGATCCCGATCGCCCGCGCCCGCTCGGCCCGGTCGGGGAACACGGTCACCACGATCGCCATCGCGACCGGGTTCAGCATCGTGCCGCCGACGGCCTGCACGGCCCGCGCGGCGATCAGCCAGCCGATGCCGGGCGCCAGGCTGCACAGCAGCGAACCGATCCCGAACACGATCAGTCCGAGGCGGAACATCCGCCGGCGGCCGAACCGGTCGGCGGTCGATCCGGACAGCAACAGGAAGCTCGCGAGCACGAGCGTGTAGGCGTCGACGGTCCACTGCAGCCCGGCCGTCGAGGCGCCGAGATCGTCACGGATCGCCGGCAGCGCGACATTGACGATCGAGATGTCCATCACCGAGATCAGCAGACTCGCGCAGCAGATCACGAGGACGGCGTACCGGCGGGCACTGGTCAGACCAGTGTCCTCGAGCGTTGGAAGGGTCATACCAACCACGGTAGGATTTAGAGCGTGCTCGAAGTCAACGAACGCGGGATCAGCATCGCCGAGGCCGCCGAACGCACCGGCGTCAGCGTCCACACACTGCGGTACTACGAACGCGCGGGCCTGGTCGTCACCACCGTCGACCGCACCGCCGGCGGGCGTCGTCGCTACCGCCAGATCGACCTGGACTGGATCAGGATCTGCACCAAGTTCCGCGCCACCGGGATGCCGATCCGCACCATCCGCCGGTACGCCGAGCTCGTCATCGCCGGGCGTGGCAACGAGAAGGATCGCCTCGAGCTACTCGAGGTGCACCGCTCCGACGTGCTCACCCAGCTGGCCGAGCTGCAGGAGAGCCTGGAGCTCATCGACCACAAGATCGACGTGTACCGGGGCCGGATGGAAGCCGGCGACGCCGATCAGCTCTGGGCCCCGCGCGACTGAAGCCTGGCCGTCAGGAAGCGACGTTCGGTCTCGTTGGCGGTGAGGGCGATCGCCTGTCGATAGGCCTCGCCCGCTTCCTCCGCGCGACCGAGGCGGGTGAGCACGTCGGCCCGGGTCGCGGGCAGATAGGCGTACGTCGCCAGCGCGGGCTCCTTGCTCAAGGCATCCAACTCGTCGAGGACCGCGGCCAGGTCCGCCTGCGGGACGAGGCTGTGGGCGGCGGCCCGGTTGAGCGCGACGATGGGCGTCGGCCAGCTGACCATCATCGCGTCGTACATCCGGACCACCTGGGCCCAGTTCGTCCTCGACCACGACGGCGCGGTCACGTGCAGCCCTGCAACCGCCGCCTGCAACGCGAACCGCCCGTGGCCGCGCTCCAGCGCGGCTGTCGCACGCGAGACTCCCTCCGCAAGCATCTGCGCGTCCCACCGCGATCGATCCTGATCCGCGAGCAGCACCAGCTCGCCGTCCGCGCTCACTCGCGCGTCACCCCGCGCCTCGGTCATCAGCAGCAGACCGAGCAACGCCTGCGGTTCCGGCTCGTCCGGCATCAGCCGCTCGAGCATCCGCGCCAGCCCCACCGCGCGACCGGTGAGATCGGTCCGAGTCAGCTCGGACCCGGCCGCCACATGCCCTGCCGTGTACACCAGATGTACGACGGTGAGCACCACCTCCAGCCGCGCCGGCAACTCGTGATCCGCCGGGATCCGGTACGGAATGCCCGCCGCCGCGATCTTCTTCTTCGCCCGGGTGATCCGCGCCGCCGCCGTCGACTCGCTGATCAACAGGACCGCCGCGACCTCGCGGGTCGTCAATCCACAGATCAGCCTGAGCGTCAGCGCGACCTGCGACTCCCGCGCGAGCGCCGGGTGGCAGCAGGTGAACACCAGCCGCAGCGGATCCGTCGGCTGTTCGACCTCGCCGGGCTCCTCGACCAGCAGCGGGAGCTTCCGCCACAGGTTCGTCTCCCGGCGCAGGCGATCCAGCGCCAGCCGGCGCGCGACCGTCGTCAGCCAGCCGCCCGGATTCGCCGGGATGCCGTCCGGCCAGGTCCGCAACGCCCGCACGAACGCGTCCTGCGTACAGTCCTCGGCCAGGTCGAGGTCCCGCGTCAGCCGCACGACCGACGCGAGCACCGTGGACCAGCTCTCGCGATGCGCCCGGTCGACGACCCGGGTCACCTCGACGGCTTCGGTCACCATCTCTCCTCCGGCCGGGAGCGGGGTACGCCGACGGGACGGATCGCCGGCGTACCCGTCCCGGGCATGTCAGGCCGGCGGCTGGGCGTCCGACGAGGTGTTCATCACCGGGCGGACCTCGACGTTGCCGGACGGGCAGATCTTGGCCAGCTCCAGCGCCTGGTCGAGGTCGCGGGCGTCGACGATGTAGTAGCCGCCGAGCGCTTCCTTGGTCTCGATGAAGGGACCGTCGGTGACCAGCGGCTCGGCGCCCTCGCGCTGCTTGACCGTGCTCGCCGTGCTGGACCGCTCGAGGGCCTCCCCGCCGAGGATCCGCGCCCCGGCCTTCTCCACCGCTTCGGCGAACGCCCCGTGCAGCTTCATCGTCTGCTGCCAGTCGTCAGGCGTGACGTTGTCGTACCACTCTTCGCTGTCGTACAGCAGGAACATGTACTGCGCCATCTCGGGCTCTCCCTCGGGTAGGGCTTGTACTGAACATCTTGCTGACGATCGCCGCCACACGGAATCGACAACACCGGGGAAGAATCTTCCTTACTGTTGAGTACTGTGGCTGCCGTGAGCTCAGTGGAGCACCTGGACGTCCTGATCGTCGGCGCGGGCCTGTCCGGCATCGGCGCGGCGTACCGCGTCCAGACGCGCTGCCCGGACCGGACGTACGCCGTTCTCGAGGGGCGTGACGCGCTCGGCGGCACGTGGGACCTGTTCCGGTATCCGGGGGTCCGGTCGGACTCGGACATGTTCACGCTCGGGTTCCCGTTCCACCCGTGGAAGGCGGCGAAGGCGATCGCGGACGGGCCGTCGATCCTCGACTACCTGCACGAGACGGCGTCGGCGTACGGCATCGACAAGCACATCCGCTTCGGTCAGCACGTCGTGCGCGCCTCGTGGTCGTCGCCGGACGCGCTGTGGACGGTGGAGACCGCGGCCGGCGCGTCGTACACCTGCTCGTTCTTGTACGTGTGCAGCGGGTACTACGACTACGACTCGGGGTATGTGGTCGACTTCGACGGGCAGAGCTCGTTCGAGGGCCGGATCGTCCATCCGCAGCACTGGCCCGCCGACCTGGACTACACCGGGCAGCGAGTGGTCGTCATCGGCAGCGGCGCGACCGCGGTGACGCTCGTGCCCGCCATGGCCGGTACGGCGGAACACGTGACGATGCTGCAGCGTACGCCGAGCTACGTCGCCTCTCGTCCCGCCCGCGACGCGTTCTCCGACCGCCTCCGCGCCGTACTGCCCGAGAACCTCGCGCATCGGTTGATCCGTGGGAAGAACGTTGCTGTCAGCAGTGCGCTCTACAGTGCCTTCCGCAAGTGGCCGGTGCACGCGGCGTGGCTGCTGAACGCCGGTGTGGCCCGGGAGCTGCCGAAATCGATCCCGGTCGACCCGCACTTCACCCCGCAGTACAAGCCGTGGGACCAGCGGCTGTGTCTGGTGCCGGATGCCGATCTGTTCAAGGCGCTGCGGGACGGGTCGGCCTCGGTGGTGACGGATGAGATCGTCCGGTTCACTCCGGGCGGTCTGCTGCTCCGCTCGGGCCTGGAGCTGGAGGCCGATCTGGTGGTCACCGCGACCGGCCTCCGTATGGTTGCGCTCGGCAACATCCAGGTGACGGTCGACGGGCGGTCCGTCGAGCCGCACGACACGTTCGTCTACAAGGGCATGATGCTCAGCGGCGTACCGAACCTCGCCTGGTGCATCGGGTACACCAACAACTCCTGGACGCTGCGTTCCGACCTGACGTCGCAGTACGTCTGCCGGCTCCTCAACCACCTGACCGCCACTGGCACACGGATCTGCGTCCCGGAGGTCGATCCGGCCGAGTACGACGCCCCGCCGCGGCCCGTCGTCGATCTGACCTCCGGCTACATCCGCCGCGCCGCCGCCATCCTGCCCCGCCAAGGCACCCAGGGCCCCTGGCGGCTGCGCCAGAACTACCCGCGCGACCTGGTGTCCCTCCGGTTCAGGGCGCTCGACGACGGCGTCATGCAGTTCGTCCAGTAGTTCGACTAGGAGATGGGCGCCGGCGGCTGCGGGCCGACGTACGTCGCGATCGGGCGGATGATCTTCGGGTCCTCGGACTGTTCGAGGATGTTGGCGGACCAGCCGATGATGCGGCTGACGGCGAAGGTCGGCGTGAACATCGCGCGCGGGATGCCGCAGAGCTCCATCACCACGCCGGCGTAGAACTCGACGTTCGCGTAGAGGTTGCGGCCCGGCTTCAGTTCGGCGAGGACGTCGACGATGCGCTGCTCGACGGTGGTGGCGAAGTCGACCAGGTCGCCGCCGATGCCGCGGGCGATGTCGCGGAGCATCAGCGAGCGCGGGTCCTCGGTGCGGTAGACCGCGTGGCCGAAGCCCATGATCCGGTCGCCGGCGGACACCTTCGCGCGGACCCAGGCGTCGATCCGATCCGGCGTACCGATCTCGTCGAGGCTGGCGAGCGCACGGTCCGGGGCGCCTCCGTGCAGCGGGCCGGAGAACGCGCCGATCGCTCCGGCGACGGCCGAGACGACGTCGGCGCCGGTCGAGGCGATCACGCGCGCGGTGAACGTAGAAGCGTTGAAGCCGTGGTCCACGGTCGAGACGAGGTAGTGCTCGACCGCGGTCGTGTGGACCGCTGTCGGCTCGGTGCCGGTGACCAGGTAGAGCCAGTTCGCCGCGGCCGACAGGTCGGCGCGGGGTTCGAGCGGCTGCTGACCTTCGCGGAGGCGGTAGAGGGCCGCGAGGATGGTCGGGGTCACGGCGCAGACCAGCATCGCGTCGGCCTTGCGGCGGGCCGCGTCGGCGTCCCACAGCGGCGGGAGGCCACGGACGGCCGCCAGGAGCGACAAGGCGGTGCGGAGGCCGGCGAGCGGGTTGAACTTTGCCCCGGCGGTTGCGATCGCGGGCAGTACCGCGCTGACCTCGTCGGGCAGGGCGCGCAGCGGCGCCAGCTCGGCGATGAACCGGTCGCGCTCGGCGTCGGTCGGCAGGCGGCCCTCGAACATCAGGTACCAGACGTCTTCGAGCGTCTTGGACTTGGCGAGATCGATCGCCGAGTACTGGCGGTAGTGGTAGAACCCCTCGTCACCACGGACGTCGCCGAGGGTCGTCTCGGTGACGACGACGTTGCGCAGACCGGGCGGAACAGTGATCGTTGTGGACATATCCTCAGGGTTGACACGCAATCAACTATTGTCAATATTGATCCAGTCAATGTGAGCGGCTCGAGGAGCGGGGAATGACGGCCGAAGGTGACGAGAATTACCTGACCACCGCAGAGGTCGCACGCCGGCTGCGGGTGAAGCCGGAGACGATCTACGCCTACGTCAGCCGCGGCCTGCTCACCAGCGTCCGGGCCCGCGGCCGCCGCGGCAGCCTGTTCTCCCCCACCGAGGTCGACCGCCTCGCCAGCCGCTCGGTGGACCACTCCGGCGTGGTGGAGCGCATCGAGTCGGAGCTGACCCTCCTCCAGAACGACGAGCTCTACTACAGAGGCCACTCAGCCCGCGAACTCGCCACCAGTTGGACACTCGAGCAGGTAGCCGACCTCCTCTGGACCGCCCAACCCCCCGCCCGCTCCACCCCGAACACTGCCGGGGCGGTGTTCGGGGTGGAGCGGGAGGGGGTGCAGCTTGCTCAGGCTGCGATGGGGGTGGTGCCGGAGGGGGCTCGGTTGACGGATCGGTTACGGGTGGCGGTGGCGGTGCTGGGGGCTGCTGATCCGTTGCGGTTCGACCTGTCTGCGCAATCGGTGACTGCCGCAGCTGGGCGGCTGATCGGGACCTTGGTGACCGCGCTGCCCGGCGATATGGGCTCCGGCACGCTCGGCGCGCGCCTGTGGCCGAAGCTGTCCGGCGAAGCGCCTCGCGCCGAGGTGCTCGATGCCGCGCTGATCCTGCTGGCCGACCACGGGCTCGCCGTCTCGACGGTCGCCGCCCGGGTCGCGGCCAGCGCACGCGCCAACCTGTACGCCGTGATCTCCGCCGGCCTCGGCGCCCTCGACGGCCAGTACCACGGCGCCGCACCGACCCTCGCCTACGAGTTCCTCCGCCGAGCACAGCAGGACCCGCTCAAGGCCCTGTCGGACCAGCTACGGACAGGCGAACCGATCCCCGGCTTCGGGCACCGGATCTACCAGCACCGCGACCCACGCGCCGAAGTACTCCTCGGCCTGCTCGGCGACCACCCGATCGTCGGCACGATCGCCGCGGTCGCCGAGCGCACCCCGACGTTCCCGAACAGCGACCTGGCCATCGCCGCGATCATGCACGCGTACGACTTCCGTCCCGACGCCGGCGACGCGCTCTTCGCGATCGCCCGGATGATCGGCTGGACCGCGCACGCCCTCGAGGAGTACGCGGCCCCGGCCCTCCGCTTCCGCGCGATGGGCGTCTACACCGGTCAGACCACCTGACTACTTCGCGCCGAGCTTGATCAACGTCGCCGCACCCGGTGCCAGCTCCAGCGGGATCGGACCGACCCGCCGCGCGGCGTACGCCTGCTTCGCCGGCTGGAAGATTCCGACCGACCCGACCGTCTGCTCGTTCACCGAAACCACGGTCGGGGCCAGCGTCGAGTGCGAGCGGTTGGCCACCAGCACCCAGCGATCCTTGACGGCTGCGTCCCGCGACCGGAACGTGCCGAGCACCACCGGACTCCGCGAGACGTCGGTCACGAACTCGGTCGGCGTGAACCCCACTGCTCCGTTCGGGAGCGGGGTCTCGTTCGCGTGGACGACGGACTCCGACACGAGCGGCTTCAGCTCGCGCCCGACCTGATGCAGCCAGGTCGTGTTGATCTTCTTCGCGGCGGCGTAGCGGGGAGTGCGTTGCCCGTCGACCGTGATCAGCGCCGGACCGAACCCTTCACCCCGAGCAGCCTCGGGCGTCCAGTAGGTGAAGTACTGGATCCCCTTCGCGCCGTACGCGAGGCTGATGTTGACCTGCCAGAGCAGCTCGGCCGCGGTCGGCTCGCGATGGTTGTTGTAGGCAAGCGTCTGGATGTAGGTCCACGCCGGGATGTCGCCGTGCAGCGCCGCGTCGCGGACGATCGCCCAGTTGTGGAAGTAGTTCTCGTCCTCGCGCCCCTCCGACAGCAGCGGGTACCGGTCGAAGGAGATCAGCGACGGCTGCACCACGTCGACGAAGTTGCGATAGTACGTCGCGTCGTCGGACGGCAGCAGGTTGATGTACGGCAGCAACTGCGGGGCGAGCTCACGCGAGATCGCGAGCGCCTTCGCCAGCGTCGCGAACCAGCCCGCGCCGGGTTCGTCGTAGAAGTTGAAGCCGGCCAGCGAGGAGTACGGTCCGTACGCGTCGCGGGCCCGGACGTAGAGCGCGCTCGCCTCGGCCGGCGTCACGCTGAGGAAGTCGGTGGGGGTGTCGGAGATCGAGAACCAGCGCGACATGTTGCGGATCTGGATGTCGTCCGAGATCAGCATCTTCAGCCCGGCGTCGCGGGCCAGCCCGAGCTGGTACTGGAAGATGTTGCCGTCGCCGGCGTAGTTGCCGGAGACAATGAAGTCGAAGCCGGCGGTCCTGATCTCCGCGAACCGTTCAGTCGTACTCGCGTACGGATGCGGCGGCCAGAACAACCCGATCGGGAAGTCGGGGCCACCGGTCAACGGCAGCGTGTCCGGCGACGGCACCGCGGCAGTCGCCGGCCCGGCAGCACCGGCCGCGGCGGCGCTCGCGGTGGTGGTGGTTGCGACACCTGCCGCAGCGGTCAGGGCGGTGGCGCCGGCGCCGAGAAGCAGGCTGCGGCGGCTCGGGCCGAGGATCTCGTGCGGACTCTGCATGGTTCTCCTTCGTAAGGCGGTCGAACGGAGCTTGCGGCAGACTTTTCAGGACCGTTGGCGGTGATCCGCGACGGCGTCGGCGGTCGCGTCGAAGGCCTGCTCGGCGAGGGGGTAGTCGCGCTGGGCGACACCGAGGTACAGCGCGTCCAGGACGATCATCTGGGCGTGCCGTCCGGACAGTCCTCCGGTCCGGAACGTGACATCGCGCGCCGCTGTGACCAGCACGATGTCCGCGGCCCGCGCCAGCGGCGACCGCGGATAGTTGGTGATGGCAACAGTCGTCGCCCCTTGCCGGCCGGCCCGGGACACCGGTTCGAGGACTTCGATCGTCTCGCCGCTGTGCGAGATCCCGATCGCGACATCACCCGTCCCGAGCAGGGCCGAGCTGGCCAGCGCGGTGTGTACGTCGCTCCAGGTACTCGCGGCGCGCCCGATCCGGTGCAGCCGCAGCCGCAGGTCCTCGGCCACCGACGCCGATCCCGCCACGGCGTACAGATCGATCCGCCGCGCGTCCGAGATCGCCTGCACCGCCCGCCCGAGGGCGTTGACGTCGAGCGAAGCGACAGTGTCCTCGAGCGCCCGCGTGTCGGCGCGCAGCAACGTCCGGAGTACGTCGTCGAGCGAGTCGTCCGGACCGACCTCCGACCCGGTCCCGCGCTCCCAGCTGAGACTGGTCCGGCCACTCTCGGCCGCCAGGGTGAGCCGCAGCTCGGCGTACCCCGACAATCCGAGCGCGAGGCAGAACCGGGTGACGCTCGGCAGCGACGTACCGCACCGGGCCGCCAGCTGGCCGATCGTCGAGCCGGCAACCGCCGCCGGATCCCGCAGTACCTCGGCGGCGATCCGGGCCTGCGCCGGGCTCAACGCCGGCAGCAGGCCGTGGATCCGCGCCTCGAGACTCGGCGGCGGCGATGCGACAGCACTCATGTGAAGAATTCTCAGAGCATCTCAGCACCAATTACAAGAATTCACACTGTCCGATTCCGGCCAGGTCCGTCAGCCCCTCACCCCTGCCGCATCCGCCGGACAGTGAACTGGTCGGACCAGCCGCCCGCGATCAGCACGTCGATCCGCCCGCTCAGCACATACGTCCCGGACGGCGTGACGGCGGCCGTCGTCGGACCGGAGACCGGCCACGGCTCGACCGACCGCACCTGGGCGGTCCGGTAGTTGTCGCGACTGCTCAGCACAGTCGCTCGCTCGACGCCGGCCGCACCGAGCTTGTTGGTGATCGCGATCAGCCGCCCGTCCCGCGCGAGCGCCAGACCGTCGCCGCCGACCAGTGCACTGGTCAGACCAACCTCGGTCATCTCACCCCGGCGAGTGATCCGGAACAGCTTGCCGACGTCGTACCGAACCGTCAGCAGGTAGCCGGCCGGGTCCCAGACGATGCCGTTGGCACCGATCGTGTCGCTGCGCAGCCGCTCGTCCCGGACCAGGACCGACGCCGTGCCGGCCGGCGTGATCCGGTAGATCGCGTCCGCCGCCGGGTCGGTGACGTAGGCGTTGCCCACGGCATCGATCGCGAGATCGTTCACGCCGTGACGACCGCCGGCCGGATTCAGCCGCGGGGTGTTCAGGTCGACCCTGCGCTCGAGCCGGCCGGTGCGCAGGTTGTAGATCGCGACGCCGGACTGCTTGTAGAGCGTGGCATCCGACGTCCGCTCGCCGTTGCCGATGTCGGCGTACGTGACGAGCACACGATTGCGGACGGCATCGACATGCAGCCCGAACGTCGACACCCCCGGCGCGACGCCGAACGGGTGCGGCACGCCGTCCCGGCCGACGACGGAGATCCGGCCGGTGGCCAGCGAACCGATCAGGAACGCCTGCCGGGTCGGGTCCCAGGCGATCCCCTCCGGGTACCGATCGGCTGTCCGCCCGTCGATCTGCACGGGTAGTGCCTTGGATGCGGTGCCGGCAGGACCGGCAGCCGCAGCAGCGGTGACGGACAGGGTGGCCGACGGTGTCACCAACGCGAGCAGCGCCGCGGCCAGCACACGAAACTTCATGGAGAACCCCTCCTCTGAATGGATACGAGCACAGAGACTAATCAGAGGTCTGATGATCGTCAATGCATATATCATCGCCGCCGTTCGTAGGATGGTCCGTATGCGGATGTCCTTCGACGAACGGCTCGGCAGTCACTTCAAGCGGGTCGAGCAGGAGCTGCAGGCGGCGAAGTCGGCCGCCGTGAAGCCGGCCGGGCTCACGGTTCCGCAGTACGCCGCCCTGTTCGTGCTGGACGAGCAGCCGGGGATCTCGGCCGCCGAGCTCGCCCGCCGCTGCGCCGTCACGCCGCAGACGATGACGACGATCCTGCGCAACCTGGAGGCCGGCGGCCTGATCGAGCGCACGCCGCATCCGCTGCACAAGCACGTGATCGAGACCCGCCCGACGCACGCCGGGCGCAAGGCACTCGATCAGGCCGACAAGCGGGCCACCGGCGTCGAGCGCCGGCTGGCCGCGGCCTTCACCGAGGAGGAGGCGGAGACCCTCCGCACCCTCCTCGCCAGGGTCTCCGAGACCTTGACCTCGGACCCGATCCTGAAGGGATAGAACAGGCTGGAACGGGCTAGAACAGCGCCGACATCAGGCGGCGGCGAGCCTTCATCACCCGCTCGTCGTCCGCGCCGACCACCTCGAACAGCTCCAGCAGGTGCAGCCGGACGGTGTTCCGCTCGTCGCCCGAGGTCGCCTGGACCGTGCTGATCAGGCGGGCGAAGGCGTCGTCGACATGTCCGCCCATCAGATCGACATCGGCGACCAGCAGCTGCGCCTCGACGTCGGTCGGGTTGTCGGCGGCACGCGTCCGGACGTCGTCCGGCACGTCCTGGGTCCGCTTGACCAGCTGCACCCGGGCCAGTCCGGACTTCGCCTCGGCGTCGCCCGGCGTCTCCTTGAGCAGCTCCTCGTACGCCGCGATCGCGCCGTCCAGGTCACCCGCTCCGACCGCGTTCTCGGCCTTCTCGTACCGCGGGTTCGGCGGCGGCTCTTCGTCCGACTCGGCGTCCGGGGCGGCCGGGCCGACCGGCTCCGCGCGACCGGTGATGCCGTTCGCGACCGCGACCGTCAGCAACTGGTCGAGGTACTGCCGGACCTCGGGCTCGCCGAGGACGCCCTGGAACAACGGGACCGGCTGACCGCGCAGGATCGCGATCACCACTGGCACCGCCTGGACGCCGAACGCCTGCGCGACCTGTGGGTTCGCGTCGACGTCGATCCGGGCCAGCAGGAACTTCCCGGCGTACTCGGTCGAGAGCTGGGCCAGGACCGCACCGAGGGCGTTGGAGCCCTGCGAGCGCGGCGACCACAGCTCGACCACGACGGGCGCCTGCAGGGAGCGCTCGATCACATCGGTCTGGAAGTTCGCCTCGGTCACGTTCAGCACATACGCGCCGCCCGCAGCACCAGCCGGCGCACCGGCACCTGGACCGCCGGCAGCACCCGGCGCACCGGGCGCGGCTCCGGCCGGCTTGCGCAGGCCCGACAGGTCGATCGCCCCGGGACGGGAGAAGTTGGACTGGCTCACCACTGTCCTCGCATTCCGTGCCCACTACCTACGTTCACAGGTCCATCCTCTACGACGGGGCCGAACTCTGCTGCCCCCGGGTCGCCATCAACAGCCGGGCCAGGCCGCTCCGGGTGCCCGCGACCGCGATCCGGTCCCCCACCCGGAGCTCCCGCTCGGACGCCGGAGTCCGCCCGGACGGGGGCGTCCGGTCGCCCGGCCGGGGCTCGGGGCCGGAGGTCGGACTCCAGTCCCAGGACTGGCCGGCGTCCTGCCGTGCGAGCACCCGCAGTCCGCCGGCCTCGTCCAGCTCGCCGAGCCGTCGCCCGACCGCGATCGAGCCGAGCTCGACCGTGACCTCGGTCAGCAGCAGAACACGCCGACCGGCGGGGACCGTCACCTGGCTGCGCCGGTTCGCCACCGCGGCGGCGACCGCCGGCGCGACCAGCATCGACACCGACCGGCTGTGGCCGAGGCCGAGCCGGCGCTCGACCCGTTGCGCCAGGTCGTGGTCGAACATCCGCATCGTGATCCAGGCGTCCGGGTTCAGGTCCCGGGCCATGATGGCCGACTCCAGATTGGTGATGTCCCCGTCGGTGATCGCAAGCACCGACTGACACCGCTGTACGCCGGCCGACCGCAGCGTCTCCTCGTTGCTGCTGTCCCCGACCACCACCGGGATCCGCAGCCGGTGCGCCGTCTGTACGCCGGGGGCCTCGTCGTCCTGGTCGACCCCGACCACCGCGACTCCCCGCTCGGTGAGGATCTCCAGCACCCGCGAACCGACCGTACCGAGGCCGCACACCACCACGTGATTGCGCGGCCGGCCCCGGACACCGCCGATGATCCGCGACAGCCGCGCGCCGATCAGCGAGTCGACCACGACCGCCGTCAGCAGCGCCATCAGCACGATCCCGGTCAGCTGGACCAGGACCGCGCTGACCTTCACCCACGGCTGGGCGTCGTTGAACTTGTCGTCGTCGATCCCCGCGGACGTCACCACACCGGCCGCGAGGTACAACGCCCGCCACCACTCGATCCCGCCGAAGAAGTGGATGATCCCCGTACCGGCCACGATCAGGAACGCCATCACCGCGGCGATCTTGCGGACCCGGCTGTCGAGGATGTCGCGCAGGGCCATGAACCAGCCGGCCGGACGGACGTCGTGACTGCGCCAGACCGTCCGTACGCCGGTACCGAGCACGATGTCGCCCTCGGGATCCGAGCTGGACAACGGCAGCAGGTCGGGCGTGGCGGACGAGCTCGTGTCCGCGAGCACTGTGAGGTGCGGCTCCCGGATCAGGTCGGCCTGACCGGCCACCAGCCGACGACCGCCGAGGTCCAGCCAGGTCAGCTCGTCGTCCTCCAGAGCGTCCGAGACGAACGCGGGAGCCGCCAGCGACGGCCCGTTGATCACCACACAGTCGCCGAGCAGACTGTTCATCTGCTTGCCCAGCCGCGGGTTCACCATCTGCACGATGATCCGCAGCTCCGGATCCATGTCGCGCGCGGTCAGCGCGGTATGCACATTGTGAACGTCGTTGGTGTCCAGCAGAACCAGCGCACGCGCCGTGGACGGCGCCCCGTCGTCGGCAGCGTCGACCCCGGCCCGCCGCAGCAGCGACTCGCTGATCACCCGCGCGCCCATCACGGTCGCGCCCAGCTCACTGATCCGGTCGAAGTGCCGCGAGTCAGGGTTGACGATCGCGGTCACCCGGTCGCCCGAGCTCACCAGCTCGGTGACGACCCGCAGCATCGTGCGGTCCGAGCCGCAGACCACCACCGGCCGCCCGTCCGGCGGACCGGCCGCGCCACTGATCGCGGCGGCCCGCTCGGGCGGTGGCGGCTCCTCAGAACCGGGCGGGCTCTCGGTACTCTCCCCACTGTTCCCGAAGAACGTGACAGATTTCCCCCATCGTGGCCTCCGCACGCACTGCCTCCAGCATGGGCTCGATCAGGTTGCCAGTGCCGCTGGCCGCCTCCACCAGAGCCGTCAGCGTACGCCGTACCCGGTCCTCGTCACGCTGGGTCTTGCGTTCCGCCAGCACCCGGCACTGCTCGATCTCGACCTCGTGCGAGACCCGGAGGATCTCCAGGTCGCCGGACACGGTGTCGGTGAGCGTGTTGACGCCGACGATCTTCTTCTCGCCCTTCTCGAGCTTCTGCTGGTACTCGAACGCGGCGTCGGCGATCTCGGCCATGAACCAGCCGTCCTCGATCCCGCGCAGGATGCCGCCGGTCATGGTCTCGTCCGGGCTCATCTCCTTGATCCGCGCGAAGATCTGCTCGGCCTCGGCCTCGATCGCGTCGGTGAGCGCCTCGACGTACCAGGAGCCGCCGAGCGGGTCGGCGACGTTGGTGACCCCGACCTCCTCCATCAGCACCGACTGCGTCCGCAGCGCGATCTCCGCCGACTCCGCGGTCGGCAGCGCCAGCGTCTCGTCGAGCGCGTTGGTGTGCAGCGAGTTCGTCCCGCCGAGCACCGCGGCGAGCGCCTCGACGGCGGTCCGCACGACGTTGTTGACCGGCTGCTGCGCCGTCAGGGACACGCCCGCGGTCTGGGTGTGGAAACGCAGCGAGAGAGCCTTGTCGGTCTTCGCGCCGTACACGTCGCGCAGCCAGCGGGCCCAGATCCGGCGGGCCGCGCGGAACTTCGCGATCTCCTCGAAGAAGTCCAGGTGGCTGTCGAAGAAGAACGACAGGCCCGGCGCGAACACGTCGACATCGAGGCCGCGCGACAGCCCGAGCTCGACGTACCCGAACCCGTCGGCGAGCGTGTACGCGAGCTCCTGCGCGGCCGTCGAGCCGGCCTCGCGGATGTGGTACCCGGACACGCTGAGCGGCTTGTACGCCGGGATCGTGGTCGCGCAGTACTCCATCAGGTCGCCGATCAGGCGCAGATGCGGCTCCGGGGGGAACAGCCACTCCTTCTGCGCGATGTACTCCTTGAAGATGTCGGTCTGCAGCGTCCCGTTGAGCTTGGTGATGTCCGCGCCCTGCCGCTCGGCGGAGACCAGGTACATGCAGAAGGCCGGCACGGCGGGGCCGGAGATCGTCATCGACGTGGTGACGTCCTGCAGTGGGATGTCCTTGAACAGCCGGTCCATGTCGGCGGCGGAGTCGATCGCGACGCCGCAGTGGCCGACCTCGCCGAGCGACTTCGGGTCGTCGGAGTCGCGGCCCATCAGCGTCGGCATGTCGAACGCGACCGACAGGCCGCCGCCACCGCCGTTCAGGATCATCCGGTACCGCTCGTTGGTCTGCTCGGCGTTGCCGAAGCCGGCGAACTGGCGGATCGTCCAGGTCCGGCCGCGATAGCCGGTCGGATACAGCCCGCGGGTGAACGGGAACTCACCCGGCCACCCGATCCGCTCCATCCGCGGGTCGTCGAACCCCTCGGGAGGCCCGTACACAGGCGCGACCTCGGTGCCGGAGAGCGTGGTGAAATCCGCCTCCCGCTTCCGCGCCGCGTCGTACCGCTGCTGCCACCGGCTCCGGCCGGCCGCAATCGATTCGGCATCCATCAGTCAGACCTCCTCGGGAACTGGTCCCAAAATACTAGGACGTCCAACTATTTCCAACCGCGGGGGGCCTGCGGGTCGAGCAGCTACGGGATCAGAAGTCGCCGGCGTTGTGGCGAAGGGGCTCGAGGACGGTCCAGAGCATCTTCAGCTGCTCATCGGTGAGCCCGGACACGGCGAAGTCGGCGGCGACCAAGTCGGCGGTGGCGCGCTCGACCAGTTCGCGACCCTCGGGGGTGATCTCGCACAGGACCGCGCGGCCGTCATCGGGGTGCGGCGTCCGCGTCACCAGCCCGGCCGCCTCCAGCCGGCGGACGATCGAGGTCACCGACGTCGGATGCACCTGCAGCCGCTCGCCCATCTTGCCCAGCGGCAACGAGCCGCGCCGCGAGAAAGTGAGCAGCACCAGCGCCTCGAACCGCGCGAACGTCAGCCCGTGCTTGCGGAGGATGTCGTCCAGCTCGTTGATCACGATCTGCTGCGCACGCATCAGCGACGTGACGGCACGCATCTGCTCGACCGCGCCCCACCGCCGCCCCCACTGCCGCGACGCCTCGTCGATCGGATCGAACGGCAACGCCCTCTTCCTCGCCATGGGCCGAAGATTAGCCCGACACTAGGCAGACCATGTCGAAACTCAGAGATTCGGACTTCCCCGCCCTCGGGACCGAGACCCCCGCCGAACAACTGATCAGCCTGCGGTTCCAGTGGTACAACCGGCAGGCCAACTGGGCCCGGACGGCCTATCGCGGCCTCGGGACCGTACAGCTGGTCGCTGCCCTGCTGATCGCGATCTCGGTCGCCTTCGACGTACCCAGGTGGCTGGCGCCGGCACTCGGCGGCGTGATCGCCCTGGCCGAAGGGATCCGGACGCTGTTCGGGTTCAAGGACTCGTATCCGACCTACCGCCGGACCGCCGAGGACCTGCGCAACGAGGCGTGGCTGTACGTCCAGCGGGCCGGGCAGTACGCGACCGCCGGCGACGCCGGGAAGCTGCTGACCCAGCGGGTGGTCGAGATCAGCCATTCGGAGACTTCGGACTGGGAGGAGGCGCTCAAGGCGCGGAGTGTATGAAACTGTCCACGGGGTCTGGGAAGGTGCGGGCATGAGATTTCTCGAGCACGTGCAGGCCGAGAGCGCGCGGCTGGTCGAGGTGGCGCGGACGGGGCTCGACGCGGCCGTGCCCAGCTGTCCGGGGTGGACGGTCGACGACGTCGTCCGCCATGTGGCGCAGGTCTACGTCCACAAGGTCGAGGTGCTGAAGCGCGGCGCCCTCCCGGACCCGTGGCCGCCGGACTTCTCCGACCTGGAAACCCTCCAGTGGTACGACGATGCGCGCACAGCCCTGATCGCCGCGCTCGAAGCGGCCGGGACCGAGACGCAGACGTGGACATTCAACCCGCGCGACTCGACCTCCGCCTTCTGGTTCCGGCGGATGGCGCACGAGAGCCTCGTCCATCGCATCGACGTCGAGCAGGCCCACGAGGTCATCACGCCGATCGACCCCGACCTGGCGCTCGACGGCATCGACGAGGTCCTGTACCCGAACGTCGGCGGCCCGTGGTGGGAAGAGGGCGACACCGAGTTCCCGATCGACGCGACGGTCCGCATCACCGCGGCAGGCCGGTCCTGGACGATCCGCGCCGACGCGACGGCCGTCGACGTACAGCAAGGCGCCGAGGGCGAGGCGGCCGCGGAGATCTTCGGTGATCCGGCGCCGATCTACCTCTGGCTGTGGGGCCGGTCCGGCGAGGACGCCATCCAGACCGTCGGCGATCCGACTGTGGTCCGCGCGTTCCGCGGCCGGATCTCGGAAGCCACGCAGTGAGGATGTCCTCTCCGATGTCCTCTGTGGGTCTGCCTGTTCGTTCCTTTGACGAGGGACCAGAGTGGTCCCAGCGAGAAGGAGGACTCCGATGGCGCAGTACCTTGCACTGACCTACACCGCGGACGTGGACTGGTGGGCGCCCGAGCAGGCCGAAGAGCTGGCCGAGTACCGCAGGTTCGGCGTCGAGTACGCCGGACAGGTCAAGGCGAGCGCCGTGCTGCACCCGACCGCGACGGCGACCGTCGTCCGGGTCGAGGGTGCGCGCGGCGGGCCGGTGATCACCACCGACGGCCCGTACGCCGAGACCAAGGAAGCACTGACCGGCTACTACCTGATCGAGGCCGAGGATCTCGAGGCGGCGGTGAAGATCGCGGCCGAGATCCCGGCGGCCTGGGGCGGCGCGGTCGAGGTCCGCCCGGTCATCGTCGCCAACTGAGTCGCTGGATGAGTCGCTGGATGAGTCGCTGAATGAGCCAGCGGTACGACGCCGTTGCCGACACGATCCGGATCGAGGGGACGCGGATCCTCGCCACCCTGATCCGGACCGTCGGCGACGTGCAGCTCGCGGAGGACGCCGTCCAGGAGGCCGCGCTGGCGGCGCTCGGGGCGTGGCCGGTCACCGGCGTACCGCCCGAGCCGCGTGCCTGGCTGACCGTGACCGCGCGCCGGAAGGCGATCGACATCATCCGCCGTGAGCAGTCCCGCACGGCCAAGGAGCGTGCCGGCGCCGACCTGATCGAGCTGTCGCGCCGCGAGCCCGACTCCGACGAGGTCGTCCACGACGACCTGCTGCGGCTGATCTTCACCTGCTGCCATCCGTCGCTCTCCCCGCCGACCCGCGTCGCACTCGCCCTGCGCACGCTCTGCGGGCTGTCGGCCGCGCAGATCGCCGGTGTGCTGCTGACCACCGAGGTCGCCACCACCAAGCGGCTCGTCCGCGCTCGCCAGAAGATCGCCGCCGCCCGCATCCCGTACCGGGTCCCGCCGCAGGACGAGCTCGCCGGCCGCCTGCCTGCGGTCTGTGCGGTCATCCACAGCCTCTACACCGCCGGCCACGCTCCCGCCGAGGGCGAGGCGGCGTACGACGTCGACCTGTGCGCGGAGGCGATCCGGCTGGCCGAGCTCCTGCATACGCTCCTGCCCGACCAACCGACGCCGACTGCGATCCTGGCGCTCCTGCTGCTGACCGAGGCCCGGCGCCCGGCGCGCGTGGATGAGTCCGGTGAGGTGGTGACGCTCGACCTGCAGAACCGTTCCCGCTGGGACCAGAGCCTGATCACCCGCGGGGTCGCGCTGCTCAACGACTCGCTGGAGCGCTCCGATCGGCAGGCGGACGCCTATCAACTCCAGGCTGCGATCGCGGCCGAGCACGCCCGCGTCCCGAGCTACGCCGCCACGGACTGGCGCGAGATCGTCCGCCTGTACGACCTGCTGGTCGAGGTCTCCCCCAGCCCCGCGGCCGAACTGGCCCGCGTCGTCGCCATCGCCGAGACCGGTGAGGTCGACGCCGCGCTCAAGCTGCTGGACGCCATCCCGCAAGGCTCGCGCCGGCACGCGATCCGCGGCGAACTCCTGGCCCGCAAGTCCCGCTACGCAGAAGCCGTCACCGAGCTGGACGAAGCCCTGGCGACCGCACCCGCAAGCCATCCCGAGCGAGCGCACCGGGAGCGCCGCCGCCAGCACTTCCTGCACCTCGCCAACTCGCCCCCGCCAGCCCGACAGCCCTCCGACCCGCCAGACCTGCCAGACCCGCCAACAGGACCGCCCGACCCACCGTGGACCATCTGAGGGGTTAACCCCTCAGCTTGAGGGTTGGCCCCTCGCCTGCAGGGGCGCAACCCACCAACTCAGGGGTCAACCCCTGAAATGGCCCCCGACACGCGGCGGGATCAGTCGTCGTCGGTCCAGTTGCCGCGTTCGCTGTTGAAGATCGACTTGGCGCCGGACGGCGGGGTGGGGCGCGCCTCGGGGGTGGTCTTCGTGGTGGTCGTCACCGGGGCGTAGGCGCCGCTGACCTCTTGCGCGGAGTCCATCCCGATCGGGCCGGTGCCGTCGTCGTCGGAGTCCTCGTCGCCCTGCAGTACGTCGACGCTCGCGGACGCCCGCAGACCGGTCCGCTGGATGACGCGCTGGATGGTCAGGTCGCGGTCGTCGGGCCGGCTGACCCATTTGATCTCACGGAAGCCCTGGTCCTGCGCGGCGGATTCGAAGACGAAGTGGCCGTAGCCCAGCATCCGGCCGATGATCGGCTTCTGCAGGGTGATGTCGAGAACCCGGGCGATCGGGGTGGTCGCGACGGTCTGGGAGAAGACGCCACGGATCCGCATGACTCGCATGTTGGTGACCACGAAACGGTCCCGATGGTGGGTGAGGAACTGCCAGAAGGCATGGGTCAGCAACACCAGCACGATCGCGAGCAGCACCGGCTGCCCACCGATCTCGGTGGCCGCCATCGTCAGCAGCAGGGCAGCCGCCAGCGCAACCTCGAGCATCGGCACCGAGTACACCACCCAGTGCTGCCGAACCTCGTCGATGACGACCTCGCCCTCGTCCGAGATCAGATGGCGCCGGACCTTCGGGTCGAAGATCCGGAACACGCCTATTCCGGCCATCCACTCACTCCCCTGGCGCGCCGTTGTGTGACCCCGTACAGCCAAGTGTCCCGCACGATCGCTCGCAACGGGACACGTGACCGGCAGATCAGCTGAACAGCGCGGTCAGGAACGTGATGACGCTCCCGAACGCATCACCAACGGCCGAGAACGCGCCGCCCACCGCGTTGGCGGCGTTCGTCGGCTGAGTGAACAGATAGAAGCCGGCAAAGGCGATGAGCGACCAGATCAACAGCTTCTTCGGCATGTCGCCACTCCTTGTTCCTAACCACTCGGTCGACTGTGTTGGAATTTGTATCACGGACCGTCACCAATTGTCACTGACTGAACACAGCCCACCGCACAATGCTCACCAGCTACAAGGTCCATTCTGTAACGGATTCGGGGGCATGGCACCCACCGGCGCGCCGCCCCGAGACGCCGATCGGGCCGCGCCGCGGAAATCCTGCGGCATTTGCCCGAATTCGGCACAACTTCCGGTGAACGGAAAGCGAAGACACAATGTGACACTGCGTGGTCGAGTGTTCCATGACGTTCTTCGGCGAGACAGACGTCACAAAGCCGCGATCAACTCGTCCGCCGCAGAATACGGGTCGGTGCCGCCGTCGGCCACCTTGGCCGCCAGTACGTCGAGCCGCGCGTCGCCGTGCAGGTGCGCGAACCGGGCCCGCAGCGCCGTCGTCGCGATCGCCTCGATCTCGTCCCGCGCCCGCGACTGCCGGCGTTCGGTCAGGACGCCGTTCCCGCGCATCCAGACCAGCCGGTCCTCGATCGCCTGCACCACCTCGGCCACCCCTTCATTGCGGGAGGCAACCGTCTTCAGGATCGGCGGCGTCCAGGCGCCCTCGGCCCGCTCGGCCAGCGCCAGCATCGAGCGCAGATCCCGCGTGACCGACTGGACACCGTCCCGGTCGGCCTTGTTCACCACGTAGATGTCGCCGACCTCGAGGATCCCGGCCTTGGCCGCCTGGATGCCGTCGCCCATCCCGGGCGCCAGCAGCACCAGCGTCGTGTCCGCCATACCGGCGATCTCGACCTCGGACTGCCCGACCCCGACCGTCTCGACCAGCACCACGTCGAACCCCGCGGCATCCAGCACCCGCAGCGCCTGCGGCGTCGACCACGAGAGTCCGCCGAGATGCCCGCGCGATGCCATCGACCGGATGAACACCCCACGGTCGGTGGCGTGGTCCTGCATCCGCACCCGGTCCCCGAGCAGCGCACCGCCCGAGAACGGCGACGACGGGTCCACCGCGAGTACGCCGACGCGCTTGCCGGTCTCGCGGTACGCCGAGACCAGCGCCGACGTCGACGTGGATTTGCCGACGCCGGGCGAACCCGTGATGCCGACGATGTGCGCGTGCCCGGCGTGCGGTGCCAGCGCGGCCATCACCTCACGCAGCAGCGGGGACTCGTCCTCGACCAGCGAGATCAGCCGAGCGACCGCCCGCGAGTCCTCCTCGCGGGCGCGCTCGACCAACTCGCCGACCGGCGCGGTCCGTCGCGGCATCAGGCTCCTCGTCGCTGGATCGGGCCCGGCATCAGTTCTGCGTCGACTTTTGCGGCACCCGGACGATCAGCGCGTCACCCTGGCCGCCGCCACCGCACAGCGCGGCCGCGCCGACGCCACCGCCGCGACGGTTCAGCTCGAGGGCCAGGTGCAGCACCAGCCGCGCGCCGGACATCCCGATCGGGTGGCCGAGCGCGATCGCGCCGCCGTTCACGTTGACCTTGTCGTCGCCGACCTGCAGCTCACGCGTGGACGCGATCCCGACCGCGGCGAACGCCTCGTTGATCTCGATCAGGTCGAGGTCCGCGGGCTGGATGCCTTCCTTCTTGCAGGCCTTGGCGATCGCGTTGGCCGGCTGGCTCTGCAGCGTCGAGTCCGGCCCGGCGACCGAGCCGTGCGCGCCGATCTCGGCGATCCAGCTCAGGCCGAGCTCCTCGGCCTTCGCCTTGCTCATCACGACGACAGCGCAGCCGCCGTCGGAGATCTGCGACGCCGACCCGGCCGTGATCGTGCCGTCCTTGCCGAACGCCGGCCGCAGCCGGGCCAGCGCCTCCACCGAGGTGTCGCCGCGGACGCCTTCGTCGCTGTCGACCACGATCGGGTCGCCCTTGCGCTGCGGCACCTCGACCGGCACGACCTCGTCGGCGAACACGCCGTTCTTCCAGGCCTCGGCGGCACGCTGGTGCGAACGGGCGCTGAACTCGTCCTGCTCCTCGCGGCTCAGCTTCAGGCCGGTGTTGTTCGCCTGGTCCGTCAACGCACCCATGGCCTGATCGGTGAACGCGTCCCACAAACCGTCGTACGCCATCGAGTCGACCAGCGGCACGTCGCCGTACTTGAAACCCTCGCGGGACTTCGGCAGCAGGTGCGGCGCGTTGGTCATCGACTCCATCCCGCCGGCCACGACGATCTCGTACTCGCCGGCGCGGATCAGCTGGTCGGCCAGGGCGATCGCGTTCAGCCCGGACAGGCAGACCTTGTTGATCGTGATGGCCGGGATGTCCATCGGGATCCCGCCCTTGGCCGCGGCCTGACGGGCGGTGATCTGACCGCCGCCGGCCTGCAGCACCTGGCCCATGATCACGTACTCGACCTGGTCCGGCGCGACGCCGGCCCTGGCCAGCGCGCCCTTGATCGCGAAGCCGCCGAGCTCGGCGCCGGTGAAGCCTTTGAGTCCGCCCAGCAGCCGCCCGATCGGGGTCCGCGCGCCGGCGACGATAACGGTGGTGTTCCGCGTGTCAGACATATCGTCACGATACCTGCGGCGGCACTGGTACGCCGCTGCCCGGACGCGTCAGACGGGTCACACGGATGGTGTCGGCTGGGCCACTTTCGATGGCCTCCTGGCATCGGTCTGCGCCACGCTGGCGGGATGGATCAGCTGTTCGACGCGATCGACCATGTCGGCATCGCGGTCGCCGACTTCGACGAGGCCGTGCGGTACTACGCGGACGTGTTCGGCATGACCGTCGCGCACGAGGAGATCAACGAGGAACAGGGCGTCCGCGAGGCGATGCTGTCGGTCGGCGACTCCGGTTCCTCGATCCAGTTGCTGGCGCCGCTGTCGGACGCGTCGCCGATCGCGAAGTTCCTCGACCAGCGCGGCCCCGGCATCCAGCAACTCGCCTACCGCGTCAGCGACCTCGACGCGGTCTGCGGAGTACTGCGCGAGCGCGGCGCCCGGCTGCTGTACGACGAACCACGGCGCGGGACGGCCGGATCGCGAGTGAATTTCGTTCACCCGAAGTCGGCCGGCGGCGTACTGGTCGAACTCGTTGAGCCACCGGCGCAGAACAGCCGGTGACGGCGCGCGCTGACACCCTCCTCGGTTGCCCCGGGCGGACTACTCTGTTCAGGTGCTGAGGGACAGCGCCACCGACTCCTTGCACGGTGCGCCGGCCGGGTTCAAGCACGACGCCTTCGTCCACGGATCGGACGAGGAGTTCGTGCTGCGCGCGGCTGCGTTCGTGCGCGAGGGCCTGGCGGCGGGGGAAAAGACCGTGGCCGTGCTGCCGCCGGAGCGGATCGCGGTCATGCGCGACGCCCTGGACCGGCCGGCCTCCGACGAGCTGACCGTCGTGGACGCGACCGTTGCCGGGGGCAACCCTGCGCGGCTGGTCCCGTTCTGGCGGGCGATCCTCGAGCAGCATGCCGGCCGGCCGGTGCGAGGTCTGATCGAGGCGGCGTACCCGGGTCGGCGCGCGGCGGAGTACGACGAGGTCCTGCTGCACGAGGCGTTGAGCGACATCGCTTTCGCCGCGGACCGTTCGTTCCGGCTCGTCTGCGCGTACGAGGCCTCGGTCGGGATCGATCCGACCGCGACCCATTCCGGCCGGAGCGACCTGGGAGCCCTTGCGGACAAGACGTTCCGGACCGCGCTGGCCGACGTACCGGATCGCGCCGAGAGGTGGGAGTTCGGGGCGGACGAGCTCGGGCAGGTGCGGCAGTGGGTCGGCGGGCAGGCGTCCTCGCACGGGGTGTCGCGGGACCGGCTGGAGGACCTGGCGCTGGCGTTGCACGAGATCTGCACGAACAGCATCCGGTTCGGCGGCGGCCGCGGGGCGCTGGCGGTGTGGATCGCCGACGGTGCGCTGATCTGCGACGTGACCGACCGCGGCCGGATCGACAACCTGCTCGTCGGCCGGGTGCTGCCGCCGCTGGACGGGCTCGGCGGCCGGGGCGTCTGGCTGGCGAACCAGCTGTGCGACCTGGTCCAGCTGCGATCCGGCGACGACTTCACCCAGGTGCGGCTACGGACCGGACTGCGGTAAGACCACTGACAACGGTGGACTGGTGGAGTGACGGTCGTCTCAACCGTCGCTCGCTGTGTTACAGGGCACAGCCAGGCGTGCATACTCAGCGGTAAGTTCCGCTCACCGCGTTGACCTTGGCCGCCGTTGCAGGAGGTACTTCCGTGAAGCAGATCCTCGAAGCGATCTTGTCCGGCGACACCGCCGCCGTGGGCGAGCTCGACGTACCGGAGCACTATCGCGGCATCACCGTGCATGCCGACGAGGCGACCATGTTCGAGGGTCTGGACAGCAAGGAGAAGGATCCGCGCAAGAGTCTGCACCTGGACGACGTGCCGACGCCCGAGCTCGGCCCGGGCGAGGCGCTGGTCGCGGTGATGGCGAGCGCGATCAACTACAACACCGTGTGGACCTCGATCTTCGAGCCGGTGTCGACATTCTCCTTCTTGAAGCGGTACGGGAAGCTGTCGCCGCTGACGGCCCGTCACGACCTGCCGTACCACGTGGTCGGCTCCGACCTGGCCGGCGTCGTACTGCGGACCGGGCCCGGCGTGAACGCGTGGAAGCCGGGCGACGAGGTGGTCGCGCACTGCCTGTCGGTCGAGCTGGAGTCGCCGGACGGGCACAACGACACGATGCTCGACTCCGAGCAGCGGATCTGGGGATTCGAGACGAACTTCGGCGGTCTCGCCGAGCTGGCGCTGGTGAAGTCGAACCAGCTGATGCCGAAGCCGGCCCACCTCACCTGGGAGGAGGCCGCGTCGCCCGGGCTGGTGAACAGCACGGCGTACCGGCAGTTGGTGTCCGCGAACGGCGCCAACATGAAGCAGGGCGACGTCGTACTGATCTGGGGCGCTTCCGGCGGACTCGGGTCCTACGCGACGCAGTTCGCGCTGAACGGCGGGGCGATCCCGGTCTGCGTGGTGTCGTCGCCGGAGAAGGCGGAGATCTGCCGGGCGATGGGGGCCTCGCTGATCATCGACCGGTCCGCCGAGGGGTACAAGTTCTGGAAGGACGAGCACACCCAGGACCAGAAGGAGTGGAAGCGGTTCGGAGCGCGGATCCGCGAGCTGACCGGCGGGGACGACCCGGACATCGTGTTCGAGCACCCGGGCCGGGAGACGTTCGGAGCCTCGGTGTACGTCGCGCGGCGCGGCGGGACGATCGTGACGTGTGCGTCGACGTCCGGATTCATGCACGAGTACGACAACCGGTACCTGTGGATGAACTTGAAGCGAATCATCGGCTCTCACTTCGCCAACTACCGCGAGGCCTGGGAGGCCAACCGGCTGATCGCTCGCGGGATGGTGCACCCGACGGTCAGCAAGGTCTACTCGCTCGAGGAGACCGCACAGGCTGCGTACGACGTCCACCGCAACCTGCACCAGGGCAAGGTCGGCGTCCTCACCCTCGCCCCGTCGGAGGGCCTCGGCGTCCGCGATCCTGCCCTGCGCGCCGAGCACGCGGACGCAATAAATCGCTTCCGTAACAGGTAGTTGTCCACAGCACTCGATTGGCTGGTTTCGGGTGGGTTCTGACAGGCTTATGGTGGGGGATTCACGCTGAGCCGCCAGAAGGGAATCTCGGGAGATGCCTGACGAGTCGAGCCTGCCGTTCTTCGACCGCACGGCGACCGCGGCCGGGGGCTTCCCGGTCAGTCGCCGTGGGTACGACAAGCAGGCCGTGGACGATTACGTCCGCGCTTTGGAGATGCAACTCGTCCAGGCACGCAACCGCGCCGACGAGCTCCAGCACAGTGTCGCGCCGATGCAGCACCAGCTCGAGGAGACGCGGCGCCAGCTCGAGGCCAGCGCCAACCCGTCGTACGCCGGACTCGGCGACCGGGCCGCGCAGATCCTCCGGCTCGCCCAGGACCAGGCGTCCGAGGCGCTCGAGGAGGCCAAGCGCGAGGCCGAGGAGCTGCGTGCGAACGCGGCCAAGGAAGCCTCCGCCGCGCGGGCGACCGGTGACCGTGAGGCCGAGGACATCCGGACCGTCGCGCTCAACGAGGCGGACAGCATGCGGCGGACGGCCGAGGGCGACGCGGCCGAGGTCCGGCGTACGGCCGAGACCGAGGCGGCCGAGGTGCTGCAGGCAGCCCGGCGGAAGTCGGAGCAGCTGCAGCTGACGGCCGAGTCGCAGGCGAGCACGCTGAAGAACGGCGCGCTGCACGAGGCGGAGAAGATCCGGACCGCGATCCAGCGCGAGTCGGCGGCGCTGCGGGCGCGGCTGGCGGACGAGCGCGAGCAGCAGGCCAAGGAGCTCGCCGACAAGCACCAGCAGATCGCGGCCGACACCGACAGCCTGACCACCCAGATGAAGGAGGCCGCCGAGGCGTCCGAGCGCCGGGTGGCCGAGGCGACCGAGCAGGCCCGCAAGATCCGTGCCGAGGCCGAGGAGTCGGCCGAGCGCACCCTGTCCCGCGCCCGGCGCGAGGCCGAGCAGCTGCTCACCACCGCGCGGACCCGCGCCGAGGCCGAGCTGGCGAACGCGGCCGACGAGGCGGAGCGGTCCCGGACGGTCGTCGCCCGCGAGACCGAGCGGCTCGCGAAGCGCCGCGACGGCATCCTCACCCAGATCGCCGGGCTGAACGAGATCGCCAGCAACATCGCCCGCCAGGCCGCCGAGCTCGACTCCGAGACCGCGGCTGGGCCCTACGTCAACCCTTTCGCCCGACCGAACACCGGCCCCACTGGTGGCACCGCCACCACCGCTAGCGCCGGCAGCCCGTTCGCCTCGGACCCGGCCGACAGCTCCTACGCCCCCAGTGCGCCGAGCCCGGCAGACAGCCCATTCAACTCCGGAGCTGCGTCGTCGGGCGACCAGGCGTTCAACGCCGGTCCTACGTCGCAGGGCGACCACGCGTTCAACTCCGGTGCTACGTCGCAGGGCGATAACGCGTTCAGCTCGGGTGCGTCGACGTCGCCGGACAGCGGGTTCGGCGACGATGCGGCGGAGTCCGGGCTCGGCTCGGGTACGGCGGGATCGTTCGCGCCTGGATCGGCTGAGGACGACAACCCGTTCCCGGGGGCGACGCCCGCCGCCGGTGGGTACGCGCCGTCGAGCCCGTCGGGTGCCAGCCCGTTCCCGGGTCAGTCGTCGTACCAGGACGAGGAGGAGGACGAGGAGGGACCGTTCACCGGCTCCAGCCCGTTCGTCGGGATCGGCGCGGGTGACGCCCGCGTGGACGAGACCCGGATCGACACCGCCCTGCGCGTCGACCCCAAGGACACCCCTGACCTCGCCGGGAAGACCGCAAGCAAGACCGCCGGCGGTCCCGCCGACACCGACTCCCCCACGAGCCCCGCGAGCTCGAATGGCCGCTCCACGTCGAATTCCACCGCCGGCTCCGACACGGACGCCGACGCCAAGTCCGACGCCAAGTCCGACGCCAAGTCCGACGCCAAGTCCGACGCCAAGTCCGACGCCGCTGGTTCGGACGACGAGGACGAGCCGAAGGATGCGACCCGGGTCGACGAGTTCCGCCTGGATGACCTCGCGAACGAGGAGACTCGGGCGCACACGCGGTCGGCCGGCTCGGCGAAGTCCTCCGAGGGCAAGTCGTCCGCGGACGACGCGAAGACCGATGCGGCCACCTCGAGCGCGCGATCCCCGAAGGACAAGATGTGACGCCACCCGGCGACGACAGCTCCACAGCGACTGACCCGGACCTCGCCGAAGCTACTCGCGAAGCGAAGACCGCCGCAGCGCAGGCCGAAGCCGCCGCCGGCAAGAGCGAAGACGCCGCAACCGAAGCCGCGACGTCCGCGCAGCAGGCCGACACCTCGGCCGACAAGGCAGACGAGTCCGCGCAGGAAGCCGACACCTCGGCCGACAAGGCAGACGAATCCGCGCAGGAAGCGGATGATGCTGCCGACAAGGCCGAGGCGGCCACCGAGAATTCGGAGGACGCCGACCAGGACATCGCCGACGAGCTGCTGATCGAGGAGCGGCACCCGTCCGTCGGCATGGGCGTGCCCGGCCCGCCGATCCGCCGTGGGAACCCGTTCACGTTCGGGTTCTTCGCCGCGCTCGGCGTACTCGTCGCCTGGGGCCTGTGGAACGCACTCGGCCAGGCCCGTTCGGTGCTGATCCTGCTGCTGGTGTCGATGTTCATCGCCGTCGGCCTGAACCCGCTGGTCGAGTGGTTCATGCGCCGCGGTGTGAAGCGCGGCCTGTCGGTCGGCCTGGTGTTCGTGCTGATGATCCTCGCGGTCGTCGGCGTCGGGTTCGCGATCGTGCCGGTCGTCACCGACCAGATCAACAGCCTGATCAAGAACGCGCCGGGCTACCTCGACCTGCTGGAGAAGTCGAAGACGCTCAACCAGCTGAACGACAAGTACCACTTCATCCAGAAGGCCCAGGACTACATCCAGGACCCGGCGCTCGCCCAGCGTGCGTTCGGCGGCATCCTCGGCGTCGGCAGGGTGGTCGCCGGGGCGCTGTTCAACACGTTCACGATCCTGGTCCTGACGCTGTACTTCCTGGCGTCGCTGCCGTCGGTCAAGCGGGCGGCGTACAGCCTCGTCCCCCGCACCCGCCGTACCCGCGTCTCGATCCTCGGCGACGAGGTCCTCGGCCGGGTCGGCGGCTACGTGAGCGGCCAGTTCATGGTGGCGCTGTGCGCGGGCGTCTGCATGTTCATCTTCCTGGAGATCATCGGCCTGCGTGACTACGCCGTGGCGCTGGCGATCGTGGTGATGTTCTGCGACTTCATCCCGATGGTCGGCGGCCTGATCGGCGTGGTCGTGGTCGCGCTGATCGGCTTCACCGGCGGCCTGTGGACCGGCCTCGGCTGCCTGATCTACGGCGTCATCTACCAGCAGATCGAGAACTACGTCGTAGCCCCCCGCATCATGCGCCGCGCCGTAGACATCCCCGGCGCCGTAACCGTCATCGCCGCCCTCCTCGGCGGCGCCCTCCTAGGCGTAGTAGGCGCCCTCCTCGCCATCCCCTCCGCCGCCGCCATCCTCCTCATAATCCGAGAAGTCTGGGTCCGCAAAGCCGACGCCTCCTAGGATCCGCAGTCGCGGCTGCCGCTCGGCCGTTCCGTTCAGGAGGCCGAGCGCCTGGTCGCGGCGGGTCGTTTGGGTGATCGGACACGAGGACTGGTCTTCTTCCGGGTCGGATGGTCGCCGTCGTGCGGGGCCGGGCGCGTGGCCGCGGACTTGCTCTCGGGTCGGGTCGTGTTCGGCGTGGTGACTTCGACCAGGCGTACGGCGCGGCCGTTGGCCAAGGGGATGACGAGGTCGTGAGTGAACTCTTGGCGGGACTTTCGTATGGCCTTCGCCGACCTGGCGCCACTGGCCTCGGCGGCGGCCTGGACCAACTGCGAGACGCGTTGGTGGGAGATTCCGAGCACGCTGCTGACGTCTCTCACCGGGACGCTTGCGCCCGTCAACGCCGATGCGACCTCGCGGGTGAGCTCCGCGACCAGCGCTTCGAGCTCCTTCGCGCGGCGACGCAATCCGTCGACGAGGACCTTCGCTTCCAGCAGATCCTGCCCGTCGGCTGCGATCCCCGTGACTTCGACCGCGACCCGCGAGAGCGGAACGTCGGTCGTCACCGCGATGTACTCGCGAGCCATCTGCTCGACCTCGTCCAGCCGGCGGGCCTGGGTCAACCCGTCGAGCTCAGGCACCGCCACCATCCACCAGCGGCCATCGCGCTCGACCGTCACCTCGTAGGTCTTCACTGGTCCGTCCCCTCACATTCAGCGAGTGCCTTGCCGGCCTTCCGCACGACTCCCGGCGAGATCATCCGATGACCATCCGGCAATGCGAACGTGTGCTGACCACAGGAACACTCGTACAAGCTGTGCGACCCTTCCGTCCTGACCTGCCGCCAACCAGCGTCCTTGAACGCTTCACGACCTTCCGTGTCGGCTGCTCACTGACCATGACTTTAGTCTAGGGAGATAGACACTTTCAAGGCAAATCAGCTAGACGGATGCTGGTCAGTTGGTGACGTCGAGGATGAAGTGTTGGGCTGGGGTTAGGCGTTTGTAGGTTTCGACTCGGATGTGAGCCTGCTGGTCCAGTTGTTGGGGTAGGTGGCGGAGGGCGAAGTAGGAGTGCATGGCGCGGCGGGGGCGGTCCGTGTGGTTCTGGGTGCCGCCGTGCCAGAGGTGGCTGTTGAAGATGACGACGGTGCCGGCTTTGCCAGTTAGCTGGACTTGGTCGGGGTGGGGGGCGGCGGGGTCGGGCATTTCGTCGGCGGGCATGGTGCCGCGGCGGTGGGAGCCGGGGACTACGCGGGTGGCGCCGTTCTCGGGGGTGAAGTCGTCGAGGAGCCAGATCGAGTTGCAGACCTCGTACTCGCCCGGTCGAACGGGATGCCCCGAGTCCGCGTGCAGCGCCTGGTGACCCTCGCCGGGGAGAGCGGCGCGGCTGTTGAGGGACGAGAGTTTGAACTCGCCGAGTACGTGCCGCATCGCGGCCAGCACGCGCGGATGACTGAAGCAGACCTCGAACTTCGGATCCTTGTTGACCAGGTCGGCGAGCCGGTCGGTGCCCTTCTCCTGATGCACCTCCAGGCCCGCTCGGTCGCCCTCCGCCGCGGTGAGTTCGGCCAGCCGTTTGTTGAGTGCTGACACCTCCTCCAAGCTGAGGACGCCTTCCAGCGGCAGGTACCCGTCGCGGTCGAGTTGGTCCTTCTCGGCCTGGGTGAGTACGTCGTCGGTCACGCCGAGATCCCGCAGCGCGGTCGTCATATCCATCGCCATATCCGTCAGGGGCTCCTTCCCAAGATGCACGAATCGATGCCAGCATCGATCCGGCGTACCCAGGAAACAATGCAGAAGGCGACAGCGCTTATGCACAAATCGCTACGACTGCTCGGTGCCGGCGTCCACACCGCGGCGCCCGGCAAGGACTACCCGTTGCACGCCCACACGTCGTGGGAGCTCGTGTACTACGTTCGCGGCCGGATCACCTGCCCCGTCGGCGAGGAGACGTACGCCGCCACGCCGGGCACCGTACTGCTGACTCCGCCGAGCACGTGGCATGCCGAGCAAAGCCGCACCGGCTACGCCAACCGCTTCCTCCAGGTGGACGCCGGCGCCGCCCACCCTTGGCCGCGCCTGTGCTACGACGACGCCGACCACACCCTGGGCCGCGTGTTCGACGCCTTGGTCCGCGAGAGCAACGGCGAACTCCGCGCCCTGCTCTTGTCCGAGCTCGACCTCCGCCTACGCCGTGCGGCCGCCACCCCGCCCACAACCCCGGCCGAGCAACTGGTCCTCGAAGCAGAGCGCATCTTCGAGGAACGCTTCGCCACCGGCCTCCGGATCACCACCGTCGCCGCCGATCTGGGCATCTCGCCGTCCGGCCTGCGAGCCGCGTTCACCCGCCTCCGCAACACCAGCCCGCAAGCCGCGCTCCAAGCGGTCCGCCTGCGCCACGCCCTCGCCCACATCCGCAACTCCACGCTGCCACTGCAGGCGATCGCCGACCTCACCGGCTACCACTCCGTCAGCCACCTGACCCGCCACATCAAGGCAGCGACCGGCTCACCGCCCGGTGCCCTCCGCACGGCCGAGTTCGTCCTTGAGCAGTGAGCCGATCCACGCGTCGACGCGCTGCCCCCGATGTACGAGTCGCTTCCGCAACTGCCCCTCCATCACGAAGCCGGCCTTCTGCGCAACGCGGCGCGAGGCCTCGTTGCCGATCTCCGCACGCCACTCGATGAGCTCCAGGTCCGTCGCCTCGAACGCCCACCGGCACACCGCCCACACCGCCTCGGGCGCGACGCCCCGACCGCGCGCCGCCGGGGCGGTCCAGTAGCCGACCTCCGCCGTACCGTCGCCTCGCATGCCGAGCCCGACGCGCGCCAGCCGCTCGCCGGTCGCGGCGTCCTCGACCACGAACTCGGCCCGCTGACCACTCGCGCCCTGCTCGATCGCGAGGTGCTCGACGAAGAACTGCGCATGCTCCATCAGGTACGGCGAGGGCACCTGGACGTACTGCTGGAGCGCCGGATCCTGCGACACCTCGAACACCCACGCGACGTCATCCATCGTGAACGGCCGCAAGCGCAGGCGCCCCGCAGCGATCACGCGAACGCGGCGCGGACCGTCGTGAGTTCGATCCCCCGCTCCTCGATCGCCTTGCGGATCTCGGGGTCGGTGACGATCGCCTGGTCCGACAGCCGGTACTCCTCGGCCCAGCGATACGTGTCCGAGCCGGGCTTGTGGAGCGCCGCCAACTCGGGCTGGGCAGCGGCGCAGTGCGTGACGAGGAGATGCACCCCCGGCGTCAGGTTGTCGAGGTACTCCATCACCCACGGCTTCTTCTCCGCCGCGTCCCGATCGCTCAACGTCTCGATCGACCCGAACCGCTGCGACTCCACCGCCCCGTAGATGAACGGCTTCCCCGCCGCACTCGAGACCTCGTCGTACGCCGCGGGCGTCGCGGACTGCCCCATGTGTACGTCGAGGTAGTCGATCGTCAGCCCCTCCGCCGCGAACTTCGCGACCTGAGCCGTCAGCTCGCCCACCGAGTCCTCCGGGGTGATCGACGCCTGCGCCTCGGCCACCGTCCGCCGGAACGTCCCGTCCTCCCCCACCAACGAGGCCCCGTCCGTCAACGGCCGCCACCGCAGGAAGTCCCACTCACACGTCAGCGTCTGATGCACCCCCAACGGAATCCCGAACTCCCGCGCCAGATCAGCCGCCTCGGTGAACCAAGGACAAGCCGCCATCGTCGACGCCTGCGTCAGGATCCCCTCCCGGAACGCCTGCATCGTCCCGACGTTCACCGCATGACACATCCCGAAGTCGTCACCCTGCACAACCAACCGAAACTCAGCCACGCCCACTCCACTCATCCGCCGACAGAGCCACCTACGACCGTACTTCCTACCGGAGCGCGGGACCGAGGATCTCGCAGGTATCTCAGTTCTACGGGCCGGCGAGTTTGGTGATCTCGGGGGCCTGGTTGGTGTGGAAGGCGCAGGCTCGGGGATAGGAGGCCAGGCAGCCCCGGGTGGTCATGAGGGCGGTGTAGTAGTCGATGTACCGGAAGCCGTAGGTCTCGCCGCGAGCGAAGGCCTGGTGGCGGATGGCGGAGACCCAGCGGTAGAAGGCCTCGTCGGGGATGGGGACGTAGAGGGACGGGGTGAAGCCCTCCATGTCCTCCCAGTTCTCCGCGTGGAGGAAGCTGCGTACGCCGTGGCGCGGGAGCTCGGCCAGCTTCGCGGCCAGCGCGGGGTACGGGGTCACGGCGGCGAAATCGTCGGTCGGATCGATGGGCAGACCGGCCAGGAAGCGGGCACGCTCGGCCAACACGGCCGCGTTCTCGTGGTCGCTGTGGATGGAGTGTTTCCAGTGGGTGATGATCGTGTCGGGCTGCTTCTCGCGGATGATCCGGGCAAGCTCCAGCGCCACGTCGTCGCCGGCAGGCAGGAAGCCGTCGCTCTGGTCGAAGACCACGAAGTCCGCGCCGATCGCGTCCGCGAACGCGGTACCCTCGGCGATCTTCTGCTTCTTGTACTCCGCCGGCGACATCCGCGGGTGACCGCGCTCGCCCGGCGTCAGCGCGACGATCGTGGCCGACGCGCCTTCCAGGATCAGCTTGGCGAGCGTCGGCCCCGCGGTCAGGTCCATGTCGCCGATGTGCGCCCCGATGGCGAGCACATTTCTGTTCACAACGGTCTCCTCATTCAGGCTCCTCATTTCAGGCCACTGAGTACGACGCCGCGCACGTAGTACTTCTGGAACAGCAGGAACACGACCAGCACCGGCAGCGTGCTGATCACCAGGCCGGCCATCACGATCGGCATCGTCCGGTCCGGATCGAGGAAGCTCTGCAGCAGCTGGATACCGACGGGAAGCGTCTGCAGGTCGGGATCCGAGGACGAGATCAGCAGCGTCCAGATGTACTCGTTCCACGTCCCGATGAACGTGATCAGCCCGAGCGTGATCGCCACCGGCTTGGTCTGCGGCAGCACGATCAGCCGCCAGGTCTGCCACTGGTTCGCGCCGTCGATCTTGGCCGCCTCGAGCATCTCGTCCGGCAGCGACACCATGAACTGCCGCATCAGGAAGATGCCGAAACCGCTGACCGCGAACGGCAGGATCAGCGAGATGAGACTGGTCGTCAGCCCGCCGTCGCCGCCGCGCCCGAGGATGTCGTTGCCGCCGGCAAGCGGCCAGTTCAGCATGATCAGGAAGGTCGGGATCAGCAGCAGGAACGGCGGCAGCATCATCGTCGCGAGGATGAACCGGAAGATCACCGCCCGCCCCCGGAACCGCAGCTTCGCCAGCGCGTACCCGGCCATCGACGAGGTGACCAGCACCGAGATCGTCACCGACACCGTGACGATCACGCTGTTGCGGAACAGCCGGCCGAGCTCCAGTTGCGAGAAGGCGTCGCGATAGTTGTCGAAGTTGAACGACTGGGGCAGCAGCTTGTACGGGATCACGCCGTACTCGCCCGGACCCTTGAACGAGCTCATCACCATGTCGAGGAACGGCATCACCATCGCCACCCCGCCGAGGATCACCACCAGGTAGGCGAACCACGGGAACTTTCCGCGCCGCTTCACGAGGTCTCCTCTCCGCGCCGCCGCGCGATCCACAACTGCAGCAGCGTGATCGCGAGGATGATCACGAACAGCACCATCGCCATCGCACTCGCCGTCCCCCAGGCGCCGAACTTGAACGCCCGCTGGTACATCTCGAACGCCGCGACGTTGGTCGCGTTCACCGGCCCGCCGTCACCGGTCATCACGATGATCAGCGCGAAGGACTGCAGCCCGCCGATGAACTGCGTGATGAGCACGAACAGCAGCGCCGGCCGAAGCAGCGGCAACGTGATCGACCAGAACATGTGCCACGCGTTCGCCCCGTCCACCTCGGCGGCCTCGTAGTACATCTCGGGGATCGCCTTGAGGCCGGCGGTCAGGATCAGTACGGCGCCGCCGATCGAGGCCCACGCGTGGACGACGGTCACCGACGGCAGCGCGTACGACGAGTCGGACAGGAAGCCGACGCTGTTCACGCCGAGCTTGTTCAGTACTGCGTTGATCAGGCCGGCCGGCTGGTACATCATCTTCCACACGTTGCCGATGGCCACCACCGTCGCGACGACCGGCAGGAAGTACAGCACCCGCCAGAACCCCTGGAACGACAACCGGTCGATGCAGTAGGCAACCAGCACCGACCCGAACGTGGCCAGGAACACCGATCCGAACGCGAACAGCAGTGTGTTCACCAGGATCGGCTTGACGAACGTCCCGTCGAAGCTGAGCACGTCGCCGAAGTTCGAGAAGCCCGCCCACTTCAGCGTGCCCAGGTCGAACCCGCCCCAGTCCGAGAACGCCAGCACGATCGCGAAGATGAACGGCAGGATCAGGAACACGCAGAAGAACAGCAGCGCCGGCGAGAGGAACAGGTACGCCGCCAACCCCTCGCGGTGGAGCTTCCCGACCCGCCGGGCCGGCGCCGCCAGAGCGCCGACCCCGCTGACCGCGGTCGTCATTGCGGCTTGACGGCCTTCGCCGCCTGCGCCAGCGCGTCGTCCGGATTCTTGCCATTGGCAAGGACCGTCATGATCGCGTTGTGCAGCGCGGTCTTCGCCTCGTACGCACCCGGCTGGTTCGGCTCGGCCATCGCGTACGTCGCGGCGTCGTAGATCGGCGCGAGGTTCGGGTCGGAGAGCGTCTTCTTGTACTCCGTCTGGTCAGCCGTCCGCGGCGGGATCAGCCCCTGGTCGGCGAGCCACTTGCCGGTCTCCGTGACGTTGCTGCCAGTGCCATTGTCCGGGGAGGCCTTGTGCTCGTTCATCCAGGTCAGGAACTTCCACGCCTCGTCGGCGTGCTTGCTGCGCTGGTTGACGCCCATGAAGAACCCGTACGCCAGCGAGCCCTTGCTGCCCGGGGTCGGGCCGGGGATCGCGGCCACGCCGACGTCCGAGGCGTACTTGTCCTTCATCTGGGTCTTCAGGCTGCCGATCCACCAGCCGGCCTGGATCGCCATCGCCACGCCGCCGCTGCGGAACTGCTTGGTCGGCGAGATCGAGGTGTTCGACGCCTTCGCGGCCGCCAGATCGCCCTCGAACTTCAGCGCCGCCTTGCCCTGCTCGTTGTCGAACTGCGGCGTCCCGTCCGGACCGAGGAACTTCCCGCCGGCCGAGTCGAGCAGCGACAGGAACGGGTGCACCGACTTGTTGTCGCCGTCCTGGATCAGGCTCAGGCCCTCGACCTGGATGTTGCCCTTGGCATCGCGCTTCACGGTCTTCTTCGCGTCGTCGGCGAGCTCGGCCCAGGTCGTCGGCGGCTTGGTGATGCCGGCCGCGGCGAGGATCTTCTTGTTGTAGAAGAGCACGTAGGTGTTCAGCTCGGTCGGGTAGCCCAGCAGTGTGTCACCGGTCGTGACGGCGCCGAGCGCGGCCGGGCTGTACTCCGCCTTGATCTTGGTGGCGATGTCGTCCGGCACCTTCGCCACGACGTTCGCCTTCATCAGCTGTCCGCCCCACAGGCCGTACGCGCTGACGATGTCCGCGCCGCGACCGCCGGTCTGCCGGACCGTCATGGTGGTGAGCAGGTCGTCGAACTTGACCACCTGCGCCTTCACCTGGATCTTCGGGTTGTCCTTGTTCCATTCCGCGATCATCTTGTCCAGCCCGTCCTCCGACGGGCCGTCGCTGTAGTGGCTCAGCAGCGTCAGCTCGACCTTGCCGCCGCCACCGCCCGAGTCACTGCCACCGCCACACGCGGCGGCCGTGGCGAGGAGCCCGGCGACGACCGCGAGTCGCAATCCTTTCGAGATACCCATGTCTGTCCCTTAAGCGTCGGACCGGGCAAGCGGCGCCCGGAGGATGGTGAACGTGCGGGTGATGCCGAAACCCGTCTTCAGGTACAGCTGTCCGGCCGCGGACTTCTCGCCGGTCCACAGGAACCAGGCCGAGTGGGCGCCGGCAGCAACCATCCGCTCGAGCGTCAGGTGCAGCAGCACCTTCCCGAGCCCGGTGCCGCGCGAGGCCGGCAGTACGCCGAACGGCCCGAAGCGGTCGATCACCCCTTCGTACGTGCCGTGCATCGCCCAGCCGAGGATCGCCCGGCCCGACTGTGCTCCACCGGGTCGGCGCGCCACGACGATGCGATCCGTCGGCAGCCCGGAGACGACACCCTCGCGGATCGCGCGCGCCCAGTCCGGGTTGAACTCCGCGCCGGCGATCGTGATCAGCGCGGTCAGCTCGTCATCGGTTGGTGTACCAAAGCTGTAGCCCTCGGCCGTGAGCGCGTCGATCCGCTTGCGGACCTCGTCCGGAACGGCATACCCGACCAGACCGCGGTCCATCGCGACCGCGTCGTACTGCCGCTCGAACCCCGCCTCGGCCAGCAGCCGGGCCGCCGACGGATAGCGGGCGCTGTCGAGCCCGGGCAGGAAGTAGTTCGGCGTGTACGACGAGAAGAAGACCTCGGAGCGCCCGTGCGACCGCAGCCAATCCATCGCCGCGGACAACAACGAGCGGCCGACACCGCGGCCGCGGTGCTCCGGATGCACGAAGAAGAACGGGATCCAGCCGGACGTGGGCTCGAGGTCGTCGGCGTCGACCGCGATCAGCCGCCGGACCGCGTACGCCGCGCCGACGATCTGATCATTGATCACGGCCACCTGGAGACCGGCCGGGTCGAAGTTGCGATCGAGCAGGAACAGGTCGCGGAATCGCTGGTAGCTGATCGGATCGGCCGGCGCGGCGGCCGTCCACACCTCCGCCAACGCCGGCCCGTCGCCGACCTGGAACGAACGGATCATCAAGCAGTCCCTTCGTAGAGCAATACGTCAGGGCTTACCCACCCGGCAGGCGTGATTGCCGCCGGCAAGAGATCGACCGGGTCGTCGCCGGCCTCGAGTGCCTTGCGGAGCGAGTCCGAGCCCCACAGCCGGTCCAGCGACGGCAGCAGGCCGAAGTCGGACGGGTAGAGCTCGTTCAGCACGCGCAGCATCACCAAGGCGGTCCGCACCGGCTCGAACGCATCCCGATCCACGACATGAAGCTGTACGCCGGACACGGGCCGACCGGCGTACTTGCTGAACACCGGCTCGAACCAGGTCCGCCGGAAGATCACGCCAGGCAGGGCGCAGTCCGACAACGCCGGTACGAACCGGTCGTCGACGTACGGCGCCCCGATCGTCTCGAACGGTCGCGTCGTACCGCGGCCCTCGCTGAGGTTCGTGCCCTCGAAGAGGCCGGTCCCCGGGTATACCAAAGCTGTGTCGGGCGTGGGCATGTTCGGCGACGGCGGCACCCATGGCAGACCGGTGTCCGTCGACGTCCGGCTCCAGCCCTCCACCGGGATGACCGTTGCCTCCCCCAACTGTCGCGCGAGCTCGCCGACGGTCAGCCCGTGCCGCAGCGGGATCGGCGCCCGCCCGACGAAGCTCTCGAACCCGGCCTGCAGCGTCGGCCCCTCGACCCGGACACCGCCCAGCGGGTTCGGCCGGTCGAGGACGACAAATGGCATACCGAGCCGCGCCGCCGCCTGCTGGCAGTCGTACATCGTCCAGACGTAGGTGTAGAACCGCGTCCCGATGTCCTGGATGTCGAAGAGCAGCACGTCGACATCGGAGAACAGCTCGTCGAGCGCCTCGCCCTGCCGCAGGTAGGTGTCGAAGACCGGGAGCCCGGTGTCGGGATCGACGCCCGCACCTTCACTCGCGCCCGCTTGCGCCGTACCGCGGAGGCCGTGCTCGGGACCGAACAACGCCGTCAACGGCAGCCCGGCCGCACGCAACGCGACCGAGGTCGGCGTGAGGTCCGGCAGCACGCCGGTGAAGTTCGTGATCAGTCCCAGGCGCCCGTCGGGCGCCAGCCCCCGGTCCTCGGCCAGACGCTGTGCGCCGGTCCGGACCACCATCGACACCACCAACCCAGATCATGGATCCCACAGGAACTGAGTTGAAAACTTACCGATGCCGTCACGCAAAGGTCAATGGATTACGGACAAACGTTTACCATCGTCAGCCGAGGAACGGGACGAGGGCAGCCAGGAAGTCGTCGAGCCGCTCGGCGTGGACCCAGTGCCCCGCCTCCGGAACCTCCGCGTACCGGACCTGCGGGAAGTACGCCGCGATCGTCGCGCGATGGTCCTGCTGCACATAGTCGGACTTCCCGCCGTAGATGAACAGCGTCGGTCCGTCGTACCGCAGGCCCTCGACGGCCGGCCACCCGGAGATCGCGGGCAGGGCGGCCTCGATGACCGGGAGGTTGGGACGCCAGCGCGCCCCGTCCGAGTCGAGGATCAAATTCTGCAGCAGGAACGCGCGCGTCCCTGGCGTGGGTACGGCGGCGACCAGCTGCGCGTCCACGTCCGCGCGGCGGGCAACCGACGACAGGTCGGCGTTCCGCATCGCCTGGGCATAGTCGACGAAGGCCGGCGGGTACGCGACGGGAGCCGCGTCCACCACGACGAGGCGCTCGACGACCTGCGGGTACTGCAGGGCGGTGAGCATCGCGGTCTTGCCGCCCATCGAATGCCCGACGAGCGCGACCGGCCCGACCCCCAGCGACTCGATCGTCTCGTGGACGTCGGCGGCCATCTCCGGGTAGCTCATCGAGTCGACGTGCGGCGAGGTGCCGTGGTTGCGCAGGTCGAAGGCGAACACCCGGTGCTCGCCGGCGAGCCGGCGCGCGGCGGTCATCCAGTTCCGCCCGGAGCCGAACAGTCCGTGCATCACCACGACCGGCGTGCCGGTGTCGCCGTACGACGTGACAGGCAGTTTCATCCGCGACCTTTCAGGACTGGCGCTTCAGGATTGGCGCTTCAGGATTGGCGCTGCCAGCACGCGGTGTGCCAGTGGCGCCGCTCGTCGAGGGACTGGGCGCCGCTGATCGCGCCGAGCAGGCTGGGGTTGTCCGGCCACACCACCACGTGCGGAGTGGCGGGCGGGATCAGCTGGTCGCAGCCCGGGCAGCGGTACGACTTCGCCGACGCGGAGCCGGACACGCGCCGGACGTTCCACTCACCGCCCGACTTCTGCTCACGCCTCTGGGTACCACCGAGCAGCGGCCGGTCGTTGACCGGCCGCTGCCACTTGGAAGGCCTTCTGCGCGACATAACCCCTCAAGGCTAGTCGTATGACCTAGCTCACCTCACGAAGCTCCGCCCCGACCTCGTGCATGTGGCGCAACCCCATCCGGTACGACTCGATCAGACCGGTCGAGATGTAGGGCATACCGATGCTCTCGCAGTACTTGCGGACGATCGGCTGGGCGAACCGGAGGTTGGCCCGCGGCATGCTCGGGAAGAGGTGGTGCTCGATCTGGTAGTTCAGTCCGCCCATCATCCAGTCGGTGACCAGACCGCCGTTCACGTTGCGGGACGTCAGCACCTGCTTCTCGAGATGGCCCCAGTTGCTGTCGGCATCGGGCATCTCCATGCCCTTGTGGTTCGGCGCGAACACGCTGCCGAGGTGCAGCCCGAAGATCATGTGGTGCACGAGCGCGAACACCAGCGCCTGCGCCGGCGACATGATCAGGAACAGCGCGGTGAGGTACAGCACCACATGCGCGGCCATCAGGCCGAGTTCGACCCGTTCCGTACGGCGGCGGGCCAGCAGGAAGCGGATGCTCGACACCTTGAGGTTGAAGCCCTCGAGCGTGAGCAGCGGGAAGAACACCCGCGCCTGGTTGCGGGTCAGCCAGCCCTCCAGACCCTTGCGGCCCTCGGCCTGCTGGAGCGTCCAGACGAACACGCCCTCGCCGACGTCCGGGTCCTTGTCGGTGTGGTTCGGGTTGGCGTGGTGGCGGTTGTGCTTGTCGTTCCACCAGGCATAGCTCATGCCGAGCACGAGGTTGCCGTGCAGCATCCCGATCCAGTCGTGCAACCGGCGCGAGCTCGCGATCTGCTGATGACCGGCGTCGTGCCCGAAGAAGGCGGCCCGGGTGGTCAGGATCCCCAGCGGGAGCGCGAGCAGGACGACCCACCACGAGGCCCCGATCGCGGCGATCGCGGCCCAGGTCACCGCCATCAGGGCCACGTTGATCCCGATCGCCATCGCGTACGCCGCCGTACGGCGTTCGAGCAGGCCGGCGGCCTTGATCTCCCGGAGCAGTGGAGAGAAATCGCTCCCCTTGGTCCCTGTCGTGGTCCCCGTCGTGGTCCCGGTCGTGGTCACTGTGGCTGTCATGGGATCCAGCCTGGTCGCGATCGCGGCCGCACACATGAGTGCTACTACCCGGAGTGACCGGGGAGCTGATGCCCGGGGCAGAGTAGGGATAACACCCCTGCCGCGCGGCTCACCCTCGGTCATGATGGAGGCATGAGCACCGTCGCGACCACCGAAGCACCGCCGATGCGGTACCCGAAGCTCGCCCAGCCCTGGATCGCGCTGTTCCTCGCGATCCTGGCCGAGCTGGGGATCGCCCTGTTCGTGCTGAGCGTGGTGTCGGTCCCGCTGATCGCGGTGTGGGTCGGCATCCCGCTGCTGCTCGTGGTGGTGCCGGCCGCGCGCTGGTTCGCCAACTGCCACCGGACGATCCTGGCCGGCTTCCTCGGCGAGCGGATCCCCCGCCCGTACAAGAAGCCGCCGATGCCCGGCATGCTGATGCGGCTGCGGACCATCCTGACCGACCCGCAGACCTGGCGGGACATCGTCTGGCTGCTCGTGAACGCCGTGCTCGGCTTCACCCTGTGTCTGCTCAGCGCCGTGCTGTTCCTGGCGATGCTGTTCTACCTGGTCTACCCGCTGCTCGTCGGTGTGACGCCGGAGGGCGTGTTCACCGAGCCGTTCGGCGGGCTGCTGACCGTGAACTTCTGGACCAGCTTCCTGGTGATGCCGGTCGCGCTGATCGCGTTCCTGATCTGGCAGGCCGCCGGCGAGCGGCTGCTGAAGGCGAACGCGTTCCTGGCCCGCTCGCTGCTCGGCCCGACCGAGAGCGCCAAGCTGGCGATGCGGGTCCGCGAGCTGGCCGAGTCCCGCGCCGAGACCGTCGACACCCAGGCGGCCGAGCTGCGCCGGATCGAGCGCGACCTGCACGACGGCGCCCAGGCCCGGCTGGCCGCCCTGAGCATGAACCTCGGCATGGCCGAGGAGATGGTGGCCCGCGACCCGGCCCAGGCGGCGGCGCTGCTGACCGAGGCCCGCGAGTCGGCGAGTACGGCGCTGTCCGAGCTGCGCGACCTGGTCCGCGGGATCCACCCGCCGGTGCTGGCCGACCGCGGTCTGGACGGCGCGGTCAAGGCGCTGGCGATGTCCTGCCCGTTCAAGGTCGACGTCACCTTCGACGTACCGGGCCGGCCGCCCGCGCCGGTCGAGTCCGCGGCGTACTTCGCGGTGGCCGAATGCCTCGCGAACGCGGTCAAGTACTCGGCCGCGACCACCGCCTGGATCCAGATCACCCACGAGGACGAGAAGCTGCACATGATCGTCGGCGACGACGGCGTCGGAGGTGCCGTGATCAGGCCCGGTGGCGGTCTGTACGGTATCGAGCGGCGGCTGGCCGCCTTCGACGGTACGTTGACCGTGGTGAGCCCGAGCGCCGGGCCGACCACCGTGATCATGGAGCTGCCTTGCGAGTCCTCATCGCTGAAGACCACGCCCTCCTCCGGGACGGCCTGATCCGCCTGCTCGAGGCGCACGACTTCGAGGTCGTGGAGGCGGTCGACAACGGGCCCCGGCTGGTGCCCGCCCTGGTGGAGCACCGGCCGGACGTCGCCGTGGTCGACGTCCGGCTGCCGCCGACGTTCACCGACGAGGGCCTGAAGGCGGCGATCGAGGCCCGCAGCCAGGTCCCCGGCCTGCCGATCCTGGTGCTGTCGCAGTACGTCGAGCAGCTGTACGCGCGGGAGCTCCTCACCGGCGGTGGCGGCGGCGTCGGGTACCTGCTGAAGGACCGGGTGTCGAACGTCGCCGAGTTCCTCGACGCGGTACGCCGGGTCGCGGCCGGCGGTACCGCGATGGACCCGGACGTGATCGGTCAGCTGCTGGCCCGCAACACCCGCGACGAGCCGATCGGCCGGCTGACGCCGCGCGAGTCCGAGGTCCTGGGCCTGATGGCCGAGGGGCGCTCGAACGCCGCGATCGCCGGCGCGCTCTTCGTCACCGAGAAGGCGGTCAGCAAGCACACCAACAACATCTTCGCGAAGCTCGACCTGCCGCCGTCCGAGGACGACAACCGCCGCGTGATCGCCGTACTCACGTACCTGTCGTCGCGGTAGGTGCGGATCCCCAGGCCATCACAATCGCCAGTCTTCGCGGCGTGCAGGCGGGCCCTGCGGCCGGTCGGGCGATTGTGATGGCCTGGAGATCCGGCTCAGGAACTCCCGGGTGCGTGGCTCGCGCGGCGCGTCCAGGACCTGGGCCGGCGGGCCGACCTCGAGCGGGCGGCCCTGGTGCAGGAAGCAGACCCGGTCGGCGACGTCGCGGGCGAAGGCCATCTCGTGCGTGCAGACGAGCATCGTCATGCCCTCGGACTTCAGCTCGCGGAGCAGGTCCAGCACCTCGCCGACGAGCTCCGGGTCGAGGGCCGAGGTGACCTCGTCGAGCAGCATCAGCTGGGGCGAGTTGACCATCGCGCGGGCGATCGCCGCCCGCTGCTGCTGACCACCGGACAACTCGTCCGGCTTGGCCGTGGCCTTCTCGGCCAGCCCGACCCGCTCCAGCATCTCCAGCGCCCGCGCCCGGGCCACCTCCCGAGACCGCCGGTGCACCCGGATCGGCGCCAGCGTGATGTTGTCGAGCACGCTCAGATGCGGGAACAGGTTGTACGACTGGAACACGATCCCGATCCCCGACCGCACCTTGTCGGCGTCGACCCGCGGGTCCGTGATGTCCACGCCGTCCAGCTCGACCACGCCGTCGTCGACGGTCTCGAGCAGGTTCACACAACGCAGCAACGTCGACTTCCCGGACCCCGAGGCGCCGATCAGTACGACGCACTCACCCGCGTCGACCTCCAGCTCGAACCCGTCCAGTACGACGTTCTCGCCGTACACCTTCCGCACTCCGCGCAGGGACAGCAGGCTCATACCGGACCGCCTCCCCCGCCGTACCAGCCCTGGCGTCGGGCGACGTAGTCGGTCAGCCTGGTGAGCGGGATCGTCAGCGCGACGAACAGCAGGCCGGCCACGACGTACGGCGTGAAGTTGAAGTCCTCGGCCGTCTCCAGTTGCGCGGCGCGGATCGCGTCGATGACGCCGAGTACTGCGATCAGGCCTGAGTCCTTCTGCAGGCTGACGAAGTCGTTCAGCAACGGCGGCATCACCCGTCGTACGGCCTGTGGGAGGACGACGAAGCGCAGCGTCTGGCGATACGTCAGCCCGAGCGAGCGCGCGGCCGCTCGCTGCGACGGATGCACCGATTCGATGCCGGCGCGGAACACCTCAGCGACGTACGACGAGTAGGTCAGCACGAGCGCCGCCCCACCCCAGATCACCGCCTGGTTCGGCAGCCCTCGCAACTGCAGAGCCGGTACGCCGAAGCCGAGCAGGAAGATCACCAGCAACAACGGCAGACCGCGGAACACGTCCGTGTAGGTGGCCGCGAACACGCGTAACGGGAAGAAGATCGGACCCCGCAGCGTGCGCATGATCGCCAGCGTCATGCCGAAGATCACGATCAGCACCGCGCAGATCAGCATTACCCGGACGTTCAGCCAGAGGCCCTGGGCAACGATCGGGAGCGCCTCCCAACCGCGGTGGAGGTCGAAGAACGTCGACCGGACCCGCGGCCAGCCCGGGGTCGAACCGATGCCGACGGCAACCAGCGCGAGCAGGACCACGGAGCTGACGACCGCGATCGTGGTCGATCGCCGCGCCTGCCTGCGCCGGTACGCGATCCGCTCGAGCTGTAGCGCCGACGGCTGCCAGTCCGTCACGCCTCCGCCTCGCTTCGCTCGCTTGGCTCGCTCACGAGAGTTCGGGAGCGCCGGACTCGGTCAGGTACTGCTTCTGCAGGTTCGCCAGGGTGCCGTCGGACTTGAGCGCGTCGACCGCCTGGGTGACGCAGCCGGTCAGCTTCGAGCCCTTCTCGAGCACGAACCCGAACTGCTCCGTGGCCCCGCTCGACGGCAGCTGGCCGACGATCTTGCCGTTGTCGAGCTGCGCGCCGGTCATGTAGAACGCGGTCGGAAGATCCACCACGATGCCGTCGATCTGCTTGTTCTTCAGCGCCTGGACCGCGAGGTCGTTGGTGTCGAAGACGGCCGGCGTCTGCTTCGGCTTCACCTGGTCCCGCAGGGCGGTGTAGCTCGTCGTACCGACCTGGGCGCCGAGTTTGGCGTCGGCGAGCTCCGCGACGGACTTGGCGCCGGCGATCTTGCTGCCGGCGGTCGTGATCACGGTCTGCCGGACGCCGTAGTACCCGGACGAGAAGTCGACGGCCTTGCGCCGGTCCTCCGAGATCGACACCTGGTTCACGTCCAGGTCGAACGCCTTCGGCCCGGGGGCGAACGCGGTGTTGAACTGCACCGTCCGCCACTTGACCTCGGCCTGCTCGAATCCGAGCTTCTTCGCCACCGCATAGGTGACCGCCGACTCGTACCCCTTGCCGTTGCTCGGGTCGTTGTTGCTGAACCACGGCTCGTACGCCGGCTTGTCGGTGCCGACCGTCAAGGTGCCGGCAGTCTTCACCGCCAGCTTCTCCTTCGCACAGGCATCCGCCCCGGACGGCGTCGACGAGCCGGACGAGTTGTTGTCCTCCGGCGCGCAGGCGCCCAACCCCACGACAGCCAGTACCGCCAGCCCCACCACCGCACGCGTTCTCATGCCGAGAAGCCTAAGACTTCTTGCGGTACGTCGTGGGGCTTGATCCGGTGTGTAGACGGAAGCGTGTCGAGAAGTAGAGGGGGTCCGCGTAGCCGACCTGGACGGCGATGGCGGCGACCGAGCGGCTGGTGAGCTCCAGGAGGCGGGCCGCGGCGTCGAGGCGGCGGCGTTCGACGAACTGTTGCGGGCCGACGCCGAGCTGATCGCGGAACAGGTGCGCGAACCGGGAGACCGAGAGGTTGACCGCCCTCGCGAGCCGCGGGATGTCCAAGGTGGCGGTCAGGTCCTGGTCGATGAGCTCGATGGCACGGAGCAAGCGGTCGTCGATCTGGACGGCCTTCGGGTTCTGGGTGTCGCACCACAGCAGCGCGGCCTCCAGGGAGTTGGCGCTGAGCTGCTCGGCCTGGGGGATCACGCTGTGCTGATGCCGGACGGCGTCGCGCAGGTGGTCGGCAATCCGGTCGAATGTCGGGCCGGCCGGCTGCAGCTGAACGATGCCGGGGGCAACTTCCGGCCAGTCGAGCAGCGGCAGCCAGTCGGGTTTCGGGTTCACGTGTGCGTACAGGAAATGCCAGCGGTCGCCGACCGTGGCGTAGTCGTGCAGCGTGCCGGGGCGGACCAGCGTGACGCTGCCGGGCTCGGCGCGGACCTGACCGAATCGTCCCTGGCCGTCGAGGGTCTGGACCAGCAGCCAATCGGTCGTCCCCCGCCGCCGGTACGTCGCGTAGTCAGGGCCTTCGTCGAACTCACCGGTCGCCACCCGGCGGACCACCGGGATCGGCGAGTCAGCAGGATCTCGAAGGTTCACAGCTAGATAGGCTATCGCCCGGCCGCCGCCTCCGACAGATCCTTGAGATATGAGAGTCGTGGACATCTACCAGCGGGACGGCATCGTCCAGGTCCCCCAGTTGCTGGATTCCGCTGAGGTCGAGCGGATCAAGACCGTGTTCATGGAGCAGGTCGCCGTCGATCACTCGCTCGCGATCGACGACGGCGTACCCGAGGGCGACCCGCTGGCGAAGTACCCGCGGTTCGTGCACCCGCACCGGCGTGCTGACCTGGAGGCCGGGCGACTGTCGCTCGAGTTGATGCTGGACAGCCGGATCGTCGATGTCGTGCAGGCGCTCATCGGTCCCGCGCTCGCCGCCCAGTCGATGTTCTACTTCAAGCCGCCGGGCGCCCGCGGACAAGCGCTGCACCAGGACAACACGTTCCTGCGCGCCGATCCGGAGACCTGTCTGGCCGCGTGGATCGCGATAGACGACGTGGACGCGGACAACGGCGGGCTCGCGGTCGTACCGGGGTCACACAAGACCGAGCTGGTCTGCCCCGAGCCCACTGACCTGACCGAGTCCTTCACCAGCGTCGAGGTCCCGATCCCGGACGGCCTCAGCAAGGTGCAGACGAAGATGAAGGCCGGCGACGTCCTGTTCTTCCACGGCAGCGTCGTCCATGGGTCGCGCCCGAACGGCACCGACGACCGCTTCCGCCGTTCGCTGATCTTCCATTACATCCCCGAGGACAGCGTCGAGATCGCGGCCTTCTACAACCCGCTCGTCAAGCTCGACCGCCGCGAGACAGTCCTCCCCGAGGCGATCGGCGGCGGTCCTTGCGGCGACTACGCGCAGGCCGAGCCGTAAACCGTCAGCTCGCGTAGTCGCGGAAGCCTCGGCCGGTCTTGCGGCCGAGGTAGCCTGCCGTGACGAGGTGCTCGAGCAGCGGGGCCGGGGCGAAGCCCGGCTCGCGGAACTCCAGGTACAGGGTGCGCTGGATCGCCAGCGCAACGTCCAGGCCGACCACGTCGAGCAGCGCGAACGGGCCCATCGGGAGGCGGCAGCCGAGCTTCATCGCGGCGTCGATGTCGTCGACGCCGGCGTAGTGCGCCTCGAGCATCCGGACCGCGTCGTTCAGGTACGGGAACAGCAGCGCGTTCACGATGAAGCCGGCCCGGTCGCCGCAGCGCACCGGATGCTTGCCGGCGGCAACGGCCACGCCGGCCACGGTGTCGGCCACCTCGGGCGCGGTGCTGACCGTGCTGACGACCTCGACCAGCTGCATCACCGGCGCCGGGTTGAAGAAATGCAGTCCGACCACGTCGGACGGCCGCTTGGTCGCCATCGCGAGGTCGATCACCGGCAGCGACGAGGTCGTGGTCGCCAGGATCGCGCCCGGCTTGCAGATCTCGTCGAACGTCTCGAACAGCGCCTGCTTGACGCTGAGCTCCTCGACCACGGCCTCGACCACCAGGTCGACCGTGGCCAGATCGTCGAGCTTCGCCGTACCGGTCACCCGGCGCAGCGCCGCATCGCGCTCCTCCGAGGACAGCTTGCCGCGCTGGACGCCCTTCTCCAGCGAGCGTTCCAGCGCCGCGCGGACCCGCTCGACCTTCTCGGTACCGCGGGCGACGTACAGCACGTCGTACCCGGCCTTGGCGCAGACCTCGACGATGCCGACCGCCATCGTGCCGGAACCGACCACGCCGATCTGCTTGATCGGGCGGACCGCGACGTCGTCGCCGTTGCGGTGCGGCGTGCTTTCGTCGTCGACCACGACCGGCGAGTCCGGCCCTTCGTAGGTGTAGAAGCCACGCCCGGTCTTCCGTCCGAGCAGTCCGGCGGTGACCATCTGCTTGAGGATCGGCGCCGGCGCGTGCAGCCGGTTGCGGCCCTGCTTGTACATCGTGTCGAGGATCTCGTACGTCGTGTCGAGCCCGATCAGGTCGAGCAGCGCCAGCGGACCCATCGGGTACCCGCAGCCGAGCCGCATCGCCGCGTCGACGTCCTCACGCGTGGCGTAGCGGGACTCCACCATCGAGACGGCGTGGTTCAGGTACCCGAACAGCAGTGCGTTGGCGATGAAGCCGGCCCGGTCGGCCGCGACCACCGGGACCTTGTCGAGGCGACGGGCCAGGGCCTGTACGTCGTCGACCACGTCCGGCTCGGTGACGACGGTCTTAATCACCTCGACGAATTCCTGCACCGGCGCCGGGTTGAAGAAGTGCATGCCGACGACGCGGCGCGGGCGCTGGGTCGCGACGGAGATCTCGGTGACCGACAACGAGGAGGTGTTGGTCGCAAGGATCGCGTCCTCGCCCACGATCTTGTCCAGCGCGGCGAAGATCTCGCGCTTCAGCTCGAGCCGCTCGACGACGGCCTCGATCACCAGGTCGCAGTCGGCCAGCGCCTCCATCGAGGTCGCGAACGTGACCCGGTCGAACAGCGCCTGCTGGTCCTCGACCGACAGCTTGCCGCGCTTCACGGCCCGGTCGGTCGAGTGCTGGATGTGGCCGCGGCCGCGCTCGACGGCCTCCTCGTCCCGCTCGACGCCGACCACGGTCAGCCCGTTGCGCGCGAACACCTCGGCGATCCCGGCGCCCATCGTGCCGAGACCCACCACACCCACCGTCGTCAATTCCCGAGCCATGCTCTGCACTATGCCAGTCCGGACACTGGTCCGCCCATGAGTTGCATCACCGGCGAGGTCAACCTCACACGTTCTCGTCGTACACGACCGGGGTCTCCATCCAGCCGTCCAGCAGCCAGAGCGGATCCGGGGCGGCCTGGAGTGCCGTCGCGATCGGCCGTGGCCGTAGGTCCAGCCCGGCCACCTCGGGCAGTGGCAGCCAGACCGCGCGGTAGCTGCCTCGCTCCGACTCGGCCGGGCTCGCCATCTCGGGGCCGTCGCCGGTGCCGAACTCGCCGCCGATGACGTCCGCACAGAAGTAGTGCTGCGTGCTGTCGCCGAAATACACGACCGCGACGACGCTGCGGATCTTCACCAGGAGCCCGAGCTCCTCGTAGATCTCACGCCGCGCGGTCTCGGCCGGGCTCTCGCCTTCTTCGACCTGGCCGCCGGGCAGAACGTAGTACGTCATCCCGTCCCGCACCCGCTCGATCGCGGCGATCCCGTCGCCGGTGAGCAGTACGACTCCCGCCCGGATCATGCGCGCGTCGCCAGCACCAGGAACCACATCCCGAACTTGCCCTCGCCCCGGTCCAACTTCTGCACGCTCCAGCCTGTACTCGTCAGCAGCTCACGCAGCGCATCCTCCTGCCACATGACGAAGTGCCGAGGCAGATCCAGATTTCGATCGGACCACTCCTCGCCCTTGCCCTCCCGTGTCGAGAACGCCAGTACGGTCGCTGCTCGTGCCGCCTTCCGCAGTACCTGGGCCAGGTCGGGACGGTTGAAGTGCAGGAACACCGCGTCGGCGAAGACCGCGTCGTACGGTCCGCCGAAGTCGTCGGTGAGCGCGTTCAACCGGTCGACCGCGTGCCCGTCGGCGCGCATCATCTCGATGAACGCCTGCGTGGCGTCGGTCCGGCGGACGACGAAGCCGCGGCGTTCCAGCTCGACCGCATCGCGTCCGGTCCCGCTGCCGATCTCCAGCACCCGGGCGCCGGGACCGACCCGCTCGGCGAGCAGATCGATCAGCTCGTCGTTGGGCGCCGTCGGGATCGAGTCGCGGAACTTCTCCGGAGCCTGCTCGTACGCCGACAAGGTCACCTCGTTGTCGGTCGGCACCCGCGTCCAGCCGTCGCCGGTGTGCTCGACGACGGCCGGAAGCTTGAGGCCGAGGTCCACGCCGAGCACGACGACCGTCTCGCCGCGATGCAGGTCCGCGATCGACTGCAGCTCCTGGTCGGGGTGCTGGGTCAGCTCGGGTACGACGGTCAGCCGTGCGCCGAGCCGCTCCGCCAGCCGCGAGCCGGCAGCCGCCTCGAACGTCCCGGCGTACACCTGGGCAACCCGCTCGCCGACCGCCGCCTCCTGCACGTCACCGGGCAGCAGCAGGATCCGCGCCGGACACATGAGATTCATCGGCCGACGTACTCCAATGCCTCGGCGGCGTACTCCGGCCAGACCGCGGACTGGGCCAACGGGATCACCACCCACTCCTTCATCGGCCGGCCCATCCCGGGATCGAACGCTTCGGCGCCGGGGATCGCGAGGGCCTTCTGCCGCGGCTCCGGCGGCAGCTTGAACGTCATGGCGTCGCCGAACATCCCCGCGAGCACCTTCTTGCCGACCTTGAGACAGGGCATGCCGAACATGCTGCCCCGGATCACTCCGGCCGACTCCAGTTCCGCGGCGACCGCGTCGTACGCGGCGACCGCCTGATCGCTGACCTTCGGCATCATGCTCACCACCCTCCCACTGATGACGGCCCGTGCACTACGGTGCTTTGTCGTGCGCTTGGTGATAGCAACGTGTTCTGTGGACTACTCGGGGCGGCTGACGGCTCATCTGCCGATGGCGCCACGGCTGCTGATGGTGAAGGCGGACGGATCGGTGCTGATCCACGCCGACGGCGGGTCGTACAAGCCGCTCAACTGGATGTCGCCGCCGTGCAAGCTGACCGAGGACGAGGGGGTCTGGAGCGTCACCAACAAGGCTGGTGAGGAGCTCCGGATCACGCTCGAGGAGGTGCACAGCGACACGTCGTACGAGCTCGGCACCGACCCCGGGCTGATCAAGGACGGCGTCGAAGCGCACCTGCAGGAGCTGCTCGCCGAGCACGTCCAAACGTTCGGCGACGGCTGGACGCTGGTACGCCGCGAGTACCCGACCGCGATCGGCCCGGTCGACCTGCTCCTCCGCGATGCCGACGGCAAGCATGTCGCCGTCGAGATCAAGCGCCGCGGCGAGATCGACGGCGTCGAGCAGCTGACCCGCTACATCGAGCTCCTCAACCGGGACCCGCTGCTCGCCCCGGTCCGCGGCATCTTCGCCGCCCAGCTCATCAAGCCCCAGGCCCAGTTCCTGGCCACCGACCGCGGCCTCGAATGCCTCACCGTCGACTACGACGCCCTCCGCGGCATGGAATCCGACGTACTCCGGCTGTTCTGAGCCCACGAGCCGTTGACAGCTGTTGAGCGCAGCGCGTTACTTAGCAATATGGCTAAGGAAACGGTGATCTGCACGTACCGCGTCCGGGAGGACGCGGAGGAAGCGTTCCGGGAGCTGCTGGCGGAGCGCGACGGGCGGCCGAAGTGGGAGTTCCCGCACTACCGCCGGCAGGAGATTTGACGGCTCGCGGCGGGCGCGAACTGGACGAGCTGGACCGCGTCTTCACGGCGCTCGCGCACCACTCGCGGCGGACGATCCTGCTCGTGCTGCACCTGCGCGGCGGCGAGATGACCTCGGGCGAGATCGCCGGCCGGTTCGACTACTCGTGGCCCACCGTGACCAGGCATCTGCGGGTGCTCGAGCAGGCCGGGCTGGTGGAGGTTGTGCTGCGCGGACGGGAGCGGGTGTACCGTCTGCACGCCGGACCACTGTTCGCAGTGGGCTCATCCTGGATCGACCGATTTCAGTCCAGATCCTGACAAAGCAGTAAATTTGCCCGATTTCGGGCAGATCCTTGGCCTTGACCTCCGGAACACTGCACAGTTGACGGGTGATCAGTGAGGCGGCGGCTGTGGAGCCGGTCGACGAGCTGGCCGATCAGGTCAGCCGGACGACCGGACTGTCGGCGGATGTCGCGCGGCGCGTGGTCGCCGACGTACTGGCTTATTTCACCGAGACGACCGAGGACTACGTCCGGCGCCGGCACCGTGAGTTGCAGACCTACGGCGCCCGCAACGACGAGATCTTCGCCCGCCTCGGCGCCGAGCTCCGGCACTGGCCGGTCCGCTCACCCGAACTCTCCGCCCGGCAGCTCCGACGGATCGTCTACGGCTGACCGGGCCGCTCAACCGAACCTACGAAGGGGCACCACTACATGTGCGGAATCGTCGGGTACGTCGGCACCAAGCCGGCTGCGCCCATCCTGGTGGACGGACTGGCCCGGCTCGAGTACCGGGGCTACGACTCGGCGGGGGTCGCCGTACTGGGATCCAGCGAGCTGAAGGTGCACAAGGACGCCGGACGGGTCCGTGAGCTGGAGGCGTCGCTGCCCAAGCGGTTCGGCGGCAAGCTCGGCATCGGCCACACCCGATGGGCCACCCACGGCGGTCCGAGCAAGGACAACGCCCACCCGCACGCCAGCGGCAACGAGCGGATCGCGGTCGTCCACAACGGCATCTTCGACAACGCCGGCGCGCTGCGCACCCAACTCGAGGACGCGGGCGTCAAGCTGCGCTCCGAGACCGACACCGAGGTCCTGGCCCACCTGATCGAGCAGTCCGAGGGCTCCACCCTCGAGGACAAGGTGATGGCCGCCCTGCGCCGGATCGAAGGCACGTACGGCATCGCCGTCATCGACCTCGACTTCCCGGACCGCATCGTGGTCGCCCGCAACGGCAGCCCGCTGATCCTCGGCATCGGCGACGGCGAGATGCACGTCGCCTCCGACGCGGCCGCGCTGATCCGCTACACCCGCCAGGTCGTGTACTTGGACGACGGCGAGATGGCGACCGTCCGCGCCGACGGGTACCGCACGTTCACGCAGGACGCCGCACCGACCACCAAGACCGCGAAGACGGTCGAGTGGGAGGCCGACGAGTACGAGCGCGGCCTGCACGAGCACTTCATGATGAAGGAGATCCACGAGCAGCCGGACGCGGTCGGCCGGGCCATCCGCGGCCGCCTGGACGAGCGCTTCCACACCGTGCACCTCGGCGGTCTGAACATGGACGCCCGCGAGGCGCGCGAGATCAAGCGGGTCAAGATCCTCGGCTGCGGTTCGGCGTACTACGCGGGTCAGATGGGCGCGCAGTTCATCGAGGAGGTCGCCCGGATCCCCGCCGACGCCGAGCCCGCGTCGGAGTTCCGGTACCGCAACCCGGTCGTCGAGCGGGACACGCTGTACGTCGCCGTATCGCAGTCGGGCGAAACGCTGGACACGCTGGTCGCGGTGCAGGAGCTGAAGCGCAAAGGCGGTCGCGTGATCGGCCTGGTGAACGCGGTCGGCTCGAGCATCGCCCGCGAGGTCGACGGCGGTGTGTACCTGCACGCCGGCCCGGAGGTCTCGGTCGCGTCGACGAAGGCGCTGACCAACATGGCCGTCGGATTCGCGATGCTCGGCATCCACCTCGGGCGGATCCGCGACGTCTCCCCCGCCGACGGCCGGCGGCTGATCGACGGGCTGAAGAAGCTGCCCGAGGACATCGCCGCGATCGTCGCGCAGGAAGAGGAACTGGCCAAGATCGCCGGCCGGCTCGCCCAGCACGAGTCGCTGTTCTTCGTCGGCCGGACCCGCGGTTACCCGGTCGCGCGCGAGGGTGCGCAGAAGCTGAAGGAGATCTCGTACCGGCACGCCGAGGCGTACCAGACCTCCGAGCTGAAGCACGGCCCGCTCGCCCTGATCTCCCCCGACGTGCCGAGCGTCGCGATCGTCCCCGACGACGAACTGCTCGACCGCAACATCGGCGCCCTGCACGAGATCGGCGCCCGGTCCGGCCCGCTGTACGTCGTCACGCACCCTGGCGTCGAGGTCCCGGACGGGGTCGCGGCGAAGATCGTCGTCCCGAAGAACGAGCCCGAACTCGACCCGATCCTGCTGACGATCCCCCTCCAGATCATCGCCTACTACGCAGCCGTTGCCCTCGGCCACGACGTGGACAAGCCCCGCAACCTGGCCAAGTCCGTCACCGTCGAGTAGGACCTCCGGATCTGCAGGCCATCACGACGGCGCCACCCGGCCCCCGCCACGCTCAGCGTGGCGGGGCCGTTGCATTTGTGATGGCCTGGAGATCCGGGGCAGGCGGTTGTCAGAGCTGGTGGCTCGGTTGTGCGGTGCGGCGGGTCGCGAGGGTGGGGGCCCGCTCGGCGTCTGTGCCCTGAGTCGAGGCTGGGCCGGGGTGGGTGAGGCCGGCTAGGGCGTGGTCTGCGGCGCTGGCTGCTTCGGCTCTTCTGTCTGCCTCGTTGAGTTGACGGGCGCGGGTGGCGCCCAGACCGCGGTAAGGGTGGAGGTTGAACTCGTCGACGAGGCGTTTGCAGACCTCCACCCCGCGCACCGAGTTCCCGGCCGTGTCCAGCCGCGGGGAGAACGTCACCACCGCCAGCCGCTTCGACGGCACCACCATCATCACGTTGCCCGACACACCGCTCTTCGCCGGCAACCCGACCTGGTCCGAGAACTTCCCGGAGTCGTTGTACATCCCGCTGTGCCCCATCACCGACAACACCCGCCCGGCCGTCTCCTGCGAGAACACCCGCTGCCCGGAGTACGGCGCGACGCCGCCGCTCGCGAGTGTCGCGCCCGCGGCAGCCAGCCGTTGCGCGTCGACCTCGAGTGAGCAGACCTGGAAGTAGAAGTCGGCGACCTTCGCGGCCCCGTCCTCTCCCGGCGCCGCCTTCAGCATCTGCCGGCTCTTCATCCGGCTCGCGAGCGACCGGTTGCCGTCGCCGGTGGATCGCTCGGCCAGATACGTCTCGTTGTCGAACCCCGGCGCGCGGCCCATCATCCCGGTCCAGGTCTCCCGCACCGTGCGGAACCGATCCGAGAGCTCCCGATCGGAATCGACCAGCGCCAGCGTCGCCATCGCACCGGCGTTGATCATCGGGTTCTGCGGCTTGCCGACCGCGTCCAGTGACAGCACAGGATCGTTGAAGGCCCCGCCGCTCTGCTCCTGACCGACCCAGCGATGCACTTCCTCCGGGCCGAGCTGCTCGAGCGCCATCGCGTAGCTGAACGGCTTCGACGTCGACTGCACGCTGAACGCGAGATCCGCGTCCCCGATCGAGAACGTCTGCCCGTCAGCCGTGCAGATCGCGATCCCGAACCGCTCCGGATCGGCGTCCCGCAACGTGGGGATGTAGTCGGCGACCGCGCCGTCGCGGTTCGCCAGCAGGTTGTCGTACATCGCTTCGATGCTGCGCGCGTACTCCCGGAACTCTTCCGGCGGCACAGCCAGCTCGCCGGCCAGCGCCCGGTACACCACGCCGTCGCCGTGCCGCGCGATCTCGGCGTACTGCCGGAAGCCGATCTCTACCGGCTGGATGTCGATCCCCGCCGGGCGGCCGACGTCGGCGAGCGCGGCCCGGACCCGCGGGTCGTCCGGCTGGATCCCGGCCTGCCCGAGCGACCTGAGCAGCTCCCAGGCCCAGACCCGGCCGTTGTCGTCCTTGTCCATCGACACGAACGTCCGCAAGAGCTCCGACTCCGGCACATCCATCGCAGCTTCCTTCCCCAGGCAGATATGGTCACGCGACGACGCTGTCGGCGGGCAGCAGCCTGCCGAACTCGTGTTTCCGCGCGGGTCACCTGGTGTTACGGCGGCGTCAAGCCGGACTCTTGTTGGACAAGTTGGAAACTTGTACGATCACTGGCCATGGATCGCATCCGCCAGGTGAAGCTTTCGTCGGTCGTCCTTCCGCTGGATCAGCCGATCAGCGATGCCAAGGTGCTGACCGGGCGGCAGCGGCCGATGACGGAGATCGTGTTCCTATTCGCGGAGATCGCGACCGAGCAGGAGCAGCACGGGATCGGGTTCAGCTACTCGAAGCGGGCCGGCGGTCCGGCGCAGTACGCGCACGCGAAGGAGATCGCGGCCAACCTGATCGGTGCGGACCCGTCGGACATCGCGAAGGTGTACGACAAGCTGCTCTGGGCCGGCGCCTCGGTCGGCCGGTCCGGCGTCGCGACGCAGGCGATCGCGGCGATCGACATCGCGCTCTGGGACCTGAAGGCGAAGCGGGCCGATCTCCCGCTCGCGAAACTGCTCGGCTCGTATCGGGACTCGGTCCGCGCGTACAACACGTCGGGCGGGTTCCTGCACGCGCCGATCGAGGAGGTGAAGGAGCGCGCCTCGAAATCATTGGCCGACGGCATCGGCGGGATCAAGATCAAGGTCGGCCAGCCCGACACCCGGATCGACCTCGACCGGGTCCGCGCCGTCCGCGAGCACCTCGGCGACGACGTACCGCTGATGGTCGACGCGAACCAGCAGTGGGACCGCCCGACGGCGCTGCGCTTCGGCCGCGTGCTGGAGGAGTTCGATCTGGTCTGGATCGAGGAGCCGCTCGACGCGTACGACGCCGAGGGGCACGCCGAGTTGGCCGCGGCGCTCGACACCCCGATCGCGACCGGCGAGATGCTGTCGAGCGTCGGTGAGCACGTCCGGCTGATCGAGGCCCGGGCCGCCGACATCATCCAGCCCGACGCGCCGCGTATCGGCGGCATCACGCCGTTCCTCAAGCTGGCGACGCTTGCCGATCACAACGGTCTCCAACTGGCCCCGCATTTCGCGATGGAGATCCACCTGCACCTCGCGGCCGCCTATCCGCGCGAGCCGTGGGTCGAGCACTTCGAGTGGCTGAATCCCCTGTTCAACGAGCGCCTGGAGACGGTCGACGGCCGGATGCTCGTCCCGGAACGTCCCGGCCTCGGCTTCACGACCAGCGAGCAGTGTGCGCGATGGACGGTGGACAGCTGTGAGTTCCGATGAGTGGTCTGGCTTACCAAATTGTTGAGGAGCTGAAGCAACGAATTCTGAGCGGGGCGATCGCTCCCGGCGACAAGCTGCCGGGCGAGAACAGCCTGGTGGAAGAGTTCGGAGTCAGCCGGACCGTCGTCCGCGAAGCGGTCTCCCGATTGCAGGCGGCCGGGCTGGTGGAGACGTTCCAGGGCCGCGGATCCTTCGTGCTGGAGGTCCCGGAGCGTACGTCCGGGCTGCGCGAGGTGCGATCGCACCGGGACGTGCTGGAGCTGATGGAGTTCCGGATCGGCGTGGAGAGCGAGGCGGCCGCACTGGCGGCAGACCGGCGTACCGCTCATCAATTGAAGGGGATCGAGCGGGCGCTGGACGCCTTCCGCCGGGTCGGCGACAACCCGGCACAGTCCGTGGAGGCCGACTTCGCCTTCCACCTCAAGGTAGCCGTTGCTTCCGGCAACCGGTTCTACGGCGACCTGATCAACGACCTGGGCCCGATGATGATCATGCTGCCGCGGACCCGGCTCGACCCGGCGTACGAGATGTCCGACCCGGACCACCTGACGCGGGTGGTCCACGAGCACGAGAACATCCACGCGGCGATCGCCCGCTCCGATCCCGAGGCGGCCCGCGCGGCGGCGCGGGTCCACCTCGCGAACACCCGGCACCGCCTCACCAGCGGGCAGTATTCGGGCTGAATCCCGGGTCGACCGTCCGCAGGTACGTCGTGTCGTCGCGCTTGCGGATCCCACACCGCAAGTACTGCTCGTGCAACTCCCCCAACGCGTCGCCGTCCAACTCGACCCCGAGCCCCGGACCGCTCGGCACCCGCACGCTCCCGGCCTCGAAGGCGAGCACGCCGGGCTTGATGACGTCCTCGGTCTTCCAGGGGTAGTGGGTGTCGCAGGCATAGGTGAGGTTGGGCGTCGCCGCGGCGAGATGCGTCATCGCCGCCAGACTGATCCCGAGATGCGAGTTGGAGTGCATCGACAATCCCATCCCGAACGTGTCGCAGATCCCGCCCAGCAGCTGGGACCGCCGAAGTCCGCCCCAGTAGTGATGATCCGACAACACGACTTGTACGGCGTCCGCGAGCACAGCCGGTTTCAAGTGGGAGAACGCGACGACGCACATGTTGGTCGCCAGCGGGATCTCCGTCTGCCGAGCGACCTCTGCCATCGCGTCGATCCCCGGCGTCGGATCCTCCAGGTACTCGAGTACGCCGCCGAGTTCCCCCGCCATCCGCACCGAGGTGTCCACGGTCCACGCGCAGTTCGGGTCGATCCGCATCTTGTGCTCGGGAAACGCGTCGGCCAGCGCCCGGACCGCCTCGGCCTCCTGCGCCGGCGGGAACACCCCGCCCTTCAGCTTGATCGCCGTGAAGCCGTACCGCTCGACCATCGTCCGCGCCTGCCGCACGATCCCGTCCGGATCGAGCGCCTCGCCCCACGAGTCCGGCTCCTGCCCGGGATGCCCGGCCCACTTGTAGAACAGGTACGCGCTGAACGGCACCTCGTCGCGCACCGCGCCGCCGAGCAGGTCCACCACCGGCCGCCCCAATTGCTTGCCCTGGGCATCGAGCAGCGCCACCTCGAACGGCGACATCACCACCTCGACCGGGTCCTGCCGATCTGGTATACCACCACCGGCCCGCAGTACGCCGGCTACCCGCCGCCGCAGCCCGTTCAGGTCGAACGCATCCAGCCCAGGCAGTACGTCGGCGACCGCCCGCAACCGCGTCAGGTGGTCGTCGGCGGCGTACGTCTCACCCAGCCCGACCAGCCCGTCGTCCGTCCACACCTGCACGATCGTCCGCAGCGCGAACGGTTCGTGCACCCCCGATACGTTGAGCAGCGGCGGATCCGCGAACGCGACCGGTGTCAGTTCGATCCGCGCAACCCTGCTCATCGAACGAGCGTAGGAAGACTGGTCATGCGTGTCCAAGGCCGATAAGGCATTGAGTGATACCTTTCGGGAATCATGTTTTCGCTCGATCAGCTGAGCGCCTTCGTCGCCGTCGCCGAGGAGTTGCACTTCGGCCGGGCCGCCGAGCGGTTGAGCATGACCCAGCCGCCGCTGAGCCGGCAGGTGCAGAAGCTCGAGCGGGCCGTCGGCGTGCGGTTGCTCGAACGCGACAACCGCAAGGTCGAGCTGACCGAGGCCGGGAGGGCCTTCCTGACCGAAGCGCGCCGGTTGCTCGCGCTGGCCGAGACCGCGGGCGACCTCGCGCGGCGCGTCGACCAGGGCGCGGCGGGCACCCTGCGGCTCGGCTTCACCGCGACCTCGGCGATCCGTACGCTCGGTCCGCTGCTGCGCCGGATCTCGGACGAACTACCTGACGTCGACGTGATCCTGCACGAGCGGGTCACGCCCGCACAGATCGACGGCCTGCTGCGCGGCGAGCTCGACCTCGGGCTCGGGCGGCCGCCGTTCGACACCGACGTACTGGACTCGCGGATCGTGTTCCGCGAGCCGTTGTGTGCCGTTGTCCCCGGCAACCACCAGCTCGGGGCGCTGGGCCGGCCGTTGACCGCTGGCGACTTCGCCGGTGAGCAGGTGATCAGTTACTCGCCGACACATGCTCGGTACTTCCACGAGCTGACGGTCCGGTTCCTGGCCGAGTCGCATCCGCGGATCGAGCAGCGGGTCCAGCAGATCCTGACCGTGATCCTGCTCGTCGCGGCCGGGCGCGGCGTCGCGCTGGTGCCGGCGTCGGCGCGCAACCTCGGCGTGGAGGGCGTGACGTACTGCAACCTCGAAGCGCCGGGCGATCTCGTCGAGCTGCACGCGATCTGGCGCCGGGACGCGACCAGTCCGGTGCTGCGACGCGTGCTCACGATGCTCCCGGAGCATCACTAGATCCAAAATCGATCTTGGACAGGTATCCACCAGCCTTTCTACGCTGACCAACGTGACCCATTACTCCCCCAGCGACCTGGCCGCGCAGCTGAAGACCGGATTGCTCTCGTTCCCCGTCACGCACTTCAAACCGGACCTGAGCTTCAACGAGACCGGGTACCGCGAGCACCTGTCCTGGCTGAGCCAGTACGACGTCGCGGGCCTGTTCGCCGCGGGCGGGACCGGCGAGGGCTTCTCGCTGACGACGGCCGAGATCGACACCGTCGTACGCGCCGCTGTGTCGGAGGTCAACGGCCGAGTCCCGGTGATCGCGCCGGCAACGGGCGGTACGGCGTCCGCGATCATCGGAGCGCAGGCGGCCGAGGCCGCGGGCGCGGACGGGATCTTGCTGCTTCCGCCGTACCTGACCGAGGCGGGACAGCGTGGTCTGGTCGAGCACGTGTCGGCGGTATGCCACAGCACGAGCCTCGGGGTGACTGTCTACAGCCGGGCGAACGCGATCCTGACCGATGTCAGCGTCGCCGAGCTTGCGGAGCGGAATCCGAACCTGGTCTGCCTCAAGGACGGCGTCGGCAACATCGAGATGATGACGCGGACGTACGCAAAGGTGGGTGAGCGGCTCACGTACATCGGCGGGCTGCCCACGGCCGAGACCTTCGCGCTGCCGTTGCTGCAGCTCGGGTACAGCACCTACTCGTCGGCGATCTTCAACTTCGTGCCGGAGTTCGCGCTCGGGTTCTACGCCGACGTGGTCGCGCAAGACCGCAGTTCGGTATACCGAAAGCTGAACGAGTTCGTGCTGCCGTACCTGGACATCCGCGATCGGGTGAAGGGGTACGCCGTTTCGATCGTGAAGGCCGGCGTGACGGCGATCGGGCGGGCGGCCGGGCCGGTGCGGCCGCCGCTGCAGGATCTGAGCGAAGAGGAGCTGGCGCAGCTGACCGAGCTCATCGGGAGGATCAAGTGACGCCGACCATCGCATCCGTCGAGGTGGTGCCTGTCGCCGGCTACGACAGCATGCTGCTCAACCTGAGCGGTGCGCACGGCCCGTTCTTCACGCGCAACATCGTGATCGTGACGGACAGCTCGGGCAACACGGGCCTGGGCGAGGTGCCCGGCGGGGAGAAGATCGCGGCAACTATCCGCGAGGCCGCCGACCTGCTGATCGACCAGCCCCTCAGCCAGCTGCGCAGTCTGCTCAGCACCGTCTCGACCACATTCCGGGGTAGGGATGCCGGGGGCCGCGGACTGCAGACATTCGACCTGCGCACGACGGTGCATGCTGTCACCGGGCTGGAATCGGCTCTGCTCGATCTCCTCGGCCAGCATCTTGGTATACCAGTCGCCGAACTGCTCGGCGACGGTCGGCAACGCACCACGGTCCCAGTACTGGGTTACTTGTTCTACGTCGGGGATGCGGCGCGGACAGATCTGCCGTACGCGACGGATGGCGGCGACGACACCTGGTCGCAGTTGAGGCGTCGGCCCGCACTGACCGCGGCGGACGTCGTCGCGTTGGCCGAGGCTGCGCAGGAACGGTACGGGTTCGCGGACTTCAAGTTGAAGGGCGGCGTCTTCGACCCGCACGTGGAGATCGACGCGGTCCGGGCGCTGCACGAGCGGTTCCCGTCAGCCCGGATCACGGTCGACCCGAACGGCGCGTGGCTGGTCCGAGAAGCGATCGCGGTCTGCTCGGGGCTGGACGACGTACTCGCGTATGTCGAGGACCCCTGCGGCGCCGAGGCCGGGTTCTCCGGGCGGGAGACGATGGCCGAGTTCAAGCGGTACACCGGGCTGCGGACGGCGACCAACATGATCGCGACCGACTGGCGCGAACTGGCGCACGCGATCCGGATGGACGCGGTCGACATCCCGCTCGCGGACCCGCACTTCTGGACGATGGCCGGATCGGTGCGCGTCGCTCAGCTCTGCCACGACTTCGGGCTGACGTGGGGTTCGCACTCGAACAACCACTTCGACATCTCTCTCGCGATGTTCACGCAGGTCGGAGCGGCCGCGCCCGGCGACATCACCGCGCTCGACACGCACTGGATCTGGCAGGATGGTCAGGCCCTGACCAAGGAGCCCCTGCAGATCGTCGGCGGCGAGATCGCCGTACCTCTACGTCCTGGTCTGGGCGTCGAGCTCGACCGGGACGCGTTGGATGCGGCACACGAGCTGTATCTGCAGCACGGACTCGGTGCACGCGACGACGCGATCGCGATGCAGTACCTGATCGACGACTGGACCTTCGACCCGAAACGGCCCTGTTTGGTGCGCTAGTGTCGCCCAGATGAGGGTCTTCTTGTCAACGGACATGGAAGGTACGGCGGGCGTCGTCGACTGGAGCCAGTGTCGCGGGCCGGGTCAGGAGTACGAGTACTACCGGGGCCAGTTGCAGGCCGAGGTCAACGCCGCCATCGACGGCGCGCTGGCCGCGGGCGGGACCGAGTTCCTGGTCAACGACTCGCACTCGACCATGCAGAACCTGCGTCCGGACGAGCTGCACGGCCGCGCCGGCTACCTGTCCGGGAAGCACAAGCCGCTCTACATGATGGAGGGCCTCGACGACTCGTTCGACGCGGCGTTCTTCGTCTCGTACCACGGGTCGGCCGGGTCGACGGGATCCGTGCTGCACCACACGTACAACCCGCGGGCGATCGCCGAAGTACGGCTGAACGGGGTCATCACCGGTGAGGCAGGCATCAATGCGCTGGTCGCGCTCGCGCACGGGGTTCCCGTCGTACTGATCTCCGGCGACCGGGTGACGATCGACGAGGCCCAGCCCTTCTGCCCGGACATCGAGTCCGTCGTCGTCAAGGACTCGATCTCGCACAACGCCGCTCTGTCGGTCCACCCGGAGCAGGCGCGCGAGCTGATCCACGACGGCGCCCGGCGCGCGCTCGCGCGGCTGACCGACATCAGGCCGCCGAGCATCACCATGCCCGCGGAGCTGACGGTCCGGTTCCACGGCCGGGCGTTCGCCGAGCTGGCCTGCGCACTGCGGCACGTCGAACGCCGCGAGGACAAGGTCGTTGCTCTGCGCAACGATGATCCGCTGGAGTTGTACCGGACCTTCATCGCCACCGTGCTGCTGAGCCGCGGCGTGAGCGAGTAACCGGGCGTTCAACTCCCGTTGCACGGGATAGGTTCTGATCGCAGCTGTCGTCCGACCGAGGAGCCCGCGATGCGTTGGCACAAGCCGCTTGCCGCAGCAGTTGTCCTGACCGCTCTCACCACGACGCTGACCGCGTCCGCGCTGCCGGCCAGGCACGGGGGCGGCGGTGGTGGCGGCGCAGCGTGTTCGCCGGACGCGACGTTCCTCGGGTTCAGCGACGCGCTGGACAAGACGACGTTCGACGGTCAGCCGGTGGCGGGTTTGTCGGCGCTCAACGTCACCGGCTCGCACAGCGCGGTCGCCCTGGTGGACAACGTCGCGACCACCCCCGCCCGGGTGTTCGACCTGCGCGTGAACGGCAAGCCGACGTCGGTCAGCGTCGACGGCATGACGATCCTCAGGCGCCCGGACGGTACGCCGTACAACGGTGGCGACTTCGACGGTGAAGGCCTCGTCGTCGAGCGGGGCAACCGGACTATCCTGGCCACCTCGGAGCGTGAGCCGTCGATCCGTCGTTTCCGGCTGTCGGACGGCAAGGAGATCGCGTCGCTGCCGGTCCCGAGCCGGTTCCAGGTCGCGCCGGCTGGTGAGGCGACGAGCAACGCGACGTTCGAGTCGCTCGCGGTCAGCCGCGACGGGCTGTCGTTGTTCGCCGGCATGGAGGGCCCGCTCGCCCCGGACGGCACGGACGCGAACAACCGCACCCGGAACCGCATCATCCGGTACGCCGGTCTGCCCGGGCACGCGTACCGCCCGATCGCGCAGTACGCCTACAAGCCGGACCCGGGTCTTGCGCTGGTGGAGCTTGCGTGGGTGAGCCCGACGGAGCTGGTGTCGATGGAGCGGACGTTCACCCCGGGCGTCGGGAACACGATCCGCGTGTTCACCGTCTCCCTGCGGCGGGCGACGGACGTGACCAAGGTGGCGTCGCTGGCGGATGCGCCGGCGAAGGTCTTCCTGCAGAAGAAGCAGCTGTTCGACCTGGTGAACTGCCCGCCGTCGGGCGCGGTCGCCAAGCAGCCGCAGCCGAACCCGCTGCTGGACAACGTCGAGGCGCTCGCGCTGGGCGGATACCTCCCGGGTGGGCGGCGCCAGCTGTACCTGATGTCCGACGACAACAACGGCGCCACCCAGATCACCCGCTTCTACTCGCTGGCCGTCAAGCTGTAGCACCCTGGCGTGATCACGGAGTGTGGGGAACACTGTGTGAATGCGCGTGATCGTGGTCGGGGCGGGCGTGATCGGGCTGAGCTGTGCCATCCGGCTCGCCGAGGGCGGGTACGACGTGGCGGTGTTCGCCCGGGACCTGCCGTTGGAGACGACGTCGTCGGTGGCGGCCGCGATCTGGTACCCGTACCTGTCGGCGCCCGAGGATCGGGTCGCTGCCTGGTCGCGGACGTCGTACGAGGAGTTCGCCAAGCTGGCGGAGATCGAGCCGTCGGTGCAGCTGCGGCACGGGCGCGAGTTCCTGGTGGACCGCACGCCGGATCCGCGCTGGGCCGACGTACTGCCTGATCTGACGCGGGTGGGGTCGCCGCCGGCCGGGTTCGTGGACGGGTGGGCGTTCACCACGCCGGTGATCGACATGCCGGCGTACCTGCCCGCGCTGGTGAAGCGGCTCGAGCAGGCCGGCGGGACGCTGACGCGAGCGGCGTTGTCCGCGTTGCCGACGGGGGCCGACCTGGTGGTGAACTGCACGGGCCTTGGTGCGCGTCTGACCGCGGGCGATCCGACGGTGACGCCGGTGCGCGGTCAGGTGATGACGCTCGAGCCGTGCGGGCTGACCGAGTGGCTGCTCGCGGATCGCTCGCCGACCGAGCTGACGTACGTCGTACCGCGCGAGAACGACGTGGTCGTCGGCGGCACCAGCCAGCCCGCCGACTGGAACCTGACCGTCGAGCCGTCGACCAGCTCGGAGATCCTGGAGCGGGCCGCCGAGCTCGTGCCTCAACTCCGCACGGCGAAGATCATCCGGCAGCGGGTCGGGCTGCGGCCGGCTCGCCCGACGATCCGGTGCGAGCTGGTGCGTACGCGGACCGGCGAGCCGGTCATCCACTGCTACGGCCACGGCGGGTCCGGCGTCACGTTGTCGTGGGGTTGCGCGGACGAGGTCTTCGAGCTTGTCCAAGGCATCTGACCGGTTGGTCATCCTCGACGGCGGGCTGTCGAACGCGCTGGAGGACCGCGGCCACGATCTGACGGACGCGCTGTGGTCCGCTCGGCTGCTGAGGGACGCTCCGGCGGAGATCGCGGCGGTACATCGCGCGTACTACGACGCGGGCGCGATGGTCGCGACGACGGCGAGCTACCAGGCGAGCGTGCTCGGCTTCGAGCGGGCCGGCGTCGAGCGAGCCGAGGCCGAGCGGCTGATCGCGAGCAGTGTGCGGATCGCGCGCGAGGTGCGCGACGAGTTCCCCGGCCGGCTGGTCGCCGCGTCGGTCGGTCCGTACGGTGCGATGCTCGCGGACGGCTCGGAGTACCGGGGGCGGTACGGCGTTTCGGCTGCGGTCCTGCGGGACTTCCACGCCCCGCGACTCGAGCTGCTGATGAACGCCGGGCCCGACCTGCTCGCCATCGAGACGATCCCCGATACCCAGGAAGCCGAAGTCCTGGTGGAGCTGCTGGCCGAGCTCGACTTCCCCGCCTGGTTCTCGTACTCGATCCACGGCGCGACCACACGCGCCGGCCAGCCGCTGGCCGACGCCTTCGCAATCCCGGCCATCGACCAGGTGGTTGCCATCGGCATCAACTGCTGCCCACCCGGCGACGTGCGGGCCGCCGTCGAGACCGCGGTGGCGGTGACCGGCAAACCGGCGATCGCCTACCCCAACCGCGGCGAGTCCTGGGACCCGGTCGCCAGGCACTGGATCGGCGACGGCTCAGGCCCAGCGAGCTTCGCACGCGCCTGGGCGGCCGCGGGTGCGACCTACATCGGCGGCTGCTGCCGCGTCGGTCCCGACGACATTCGTGCGCTACACGCCGAGGACCTGGCAGAGGAGGTCTAGGGCTCCGGGGTAGGCGTGGTCGGCTGGGGTGCCGTAGCCGACGATGACGGCTTGGCGGGTGGCTGGGGTCGGGTTGAAGTGGTAGGTGGAGAGGCTGGCGAGGCCGAGGCCCTGGCGGGCGGCTCGGGTGACGATGTCTTCGGCGTCACCGGGGACGTCGAGGAGGACGTGCAGGCCGGCGGAGATGCCGGCGACCTTGACGTCCGGGGCGCGGACGGCGAGGAGTTCGACCAGGCGGTCGCGGCGGCGGCGGTAGTGCAGTCGGGAACGCCGTACATGCCGGTCATAGTGGCCGGAGGCAATGAATTCGGCGAGGACCAGCTGGTCGAGCGTCGCGGTCTGGTAGTCCGCGGTGCGCTTCGCGGCGACGACCGGCTCGATCAGCCGCTGCGGCAGCACCATCCACGCCAGGCGGAGCCCCGGCGCGAGACTCTTGCTCGCCGTACCCGTGTACACGACCCGCTCCGGATCGAGCGCCTGCAACGCCCCCACCGCCTGCCGGTCGTACCGGAACTCGCCGTCGTAGTCGTCCTCGATCAGCACCGCCCCGGTCTCCCGCGCCCACTCCACGGCGGCGGTGCGGCGCTCCGGGGCGAGCGGAACACCCGTCGGCATCTGGTGCGCCGGCGTCAGCAACACCCCCTGCCCGGCCAGCCGCGACGTCTGCGCGCCCAACTCGTCGACCGGCACAGCCACAGCCGAAAGGCCACGCGCCCGGATCACATCGCGATGCAGCCCGTACCCGAACTCCTCCACCGCGATCGTCGTACCGCCGAGCGTCTTGATCGCCTCGCACAGCAGACTCACCGCTTGCACGTACCCCGAGCAGATCAGGATCCGCTCCGGATCCGCCCGCACCCCGCGAGCCCGGGCGACGTAGTCCGCGAGCACCCGCCGCAGCTCGATCCGGCCGCGCGGATCACCCAGCCCGAACGCCTCGTTCGGCGCCTGCGTCAACGCCTTCCGAGCCGCGGCCAGCCACTCCGTCCGCGGGAACGTCGCGACATCCGGAGCCCCAGGCCTCAGGTCGTACCGGTACGACCGCTCCTCCGACAGCACCACGGCCGGCGTCGACGGTACGGCGGCCCGGTTGGCAACGACCGTCCCGGAGCCCTGTCGCGCGGTCAGCCATCCCTCGGCGACGAGTTGCCCGTACGCATCCGCGACCGTGTTCCGCGCGATCCCCAGGTCCTTCGCCAGCGACCGCGACGAGGGCAGCCGCGTCCCCGCGGGCAACCGACCGGTCCGGATCGACTCGTGCAGGGCGTGGACGAGCTCGTTGCGGCCTCGCGCTGCCGCCAGATCCAGATGCAGATCCGCCCCGGCCGCGCCGGCATCACTCCCCCGCTCCCCCGAGCTCTCCATGAAACGGGACCTTATCGCGGCCCCGAACCCCGGGCCCCGAGGCACACGTCGGCGTTCATGCGGAGGCGATGGTGATGGCGAGTTTCCCGCGGACCGCCCCGGAGGCCAGCCGGCGCATCGCGTCCTGAGTCTCGTCGAGCGGGTAGGTGCGGTCGAGGCTCGGTACGACGCTACCTGCCTCGATCAGACCGGTGAGCCGCTCGAGGTCGGTGCCGCTCTCCGAGCTGAGGAAGAACGGGAACCGCTGGCGCACGAACACCGACAGGATCAGCCCGCGGAGCTGCCGGTTCATGCCGCCGGTCGGGCCGCGGCCGTCCTCGCCGCCGGTGATGACGGCCGTCCCGGTGGATGTCAGCGCACGCCGTAGCCGGGACAGCGACGGGTTGCCGGCGATGTCGAGGATGACGTCGAACCGGTCCGCGGTCTCGGCGAAATCCTCGCTGGTGTAGTCGATGACGTGATCGGCGCCGAGCGAGCGCACCAGGTCCAGCTTGGGACCGCTGGCCACCCCGGTGACCTCCGCCCCGAGGGCCTTGGCCAGTTGTACGGCGTAGCTGCCGACGCCGCCGGATGCCCCGATGATCAGCACCCGCTGCCCCGCCTTGACGCCGCCAGCAGTCAACGCCTGCAGAGCGGTCAGCCCGGAGATCGGCACGACGGCCGCCTCCTCGAAGGACAGCGACGCCGGCTTCCGCGCCAGTTTGTCCGCGCGGGTCACGGCGTACTCCGCGAACGAGCCCGGCGCCACGCCGTACACCTCGTCGCCGACCGAGAGCGTCGTCACCGCCGACCCGACGGCTGCCACGATGCCCGCGACATCTCGTCCCGGGACCGGATTCCGCGGCCGGCGGAGCCCGATGGCGAGGCGCACGACGGACGGCGTACCCGTCATCAAGTGCCACGTCCCGCGATCCAGGCCGGCCGCCCGCACCTGGACCAGCACCGACGATGGACGATGTGAAACCGCCCGAGCGCCCGCGACTCAGCACCGGCGGGCGACGTCGGCCCGGGCCGTGCTGAGACGGCACCGGTGGGCGATCGGTCTGCTGGAATCGCGGTCGACGCCAGGGCCCGCGACATTGCGCCACCACGACGCGGTCATCGCGACCCTTCGAGCGGCCGGCTTCTCGCAGGAGATGACCGCCCACGCGTACGCCCTGATCGACAGCTATACCTACGGCTTCGCGCTCCAGGAAGCAGCGCTTCCGTTCGAAGGTCCCGAAACCGTGGCCACTGTCGCCGAGCCGATCATGGAGCGGTTCGCCGCCGGCAACTACCCGCATCTGGTCGAGATGGCCACCGGCTACTACCTCGAGCCCGGCTACGACTTCGGGGACGAGTTCGGTTTCGGCCTCGAGTTGATCCTCGACGGACTGGCCCGGTCACTGGGCTGAAATGGCCCCAGGATTCCCCACGGAAGTGGACCACGTACCTGGGCCGATTCCCGCCTAGGTTTGATGACATGAGCACATCAACGACGCGACGAGTGAAGCTGGCCAACCTGGCGCCGGACTTCTACCAGGCGATGATCGAGCTGGACAGGGTGTCCGACACCGGGCTGGACCCGAAGCTGGCGCACCTGGTCCGGATCCGGGCCTCGCAGATCAACGGCTGCGCATACTGCACCGACATGCACTCGCTCGACCTGCAGGAGTTCGGTGCGGAGCAGCAGCAGCGGATCGCGCTGCTCCCGGTCTGGCGCGAGGCGGAGAAGTTCTACACCGACCAGGAGAAGGCAGCGCTGCAGCTGACCGAGGCGATCACGCTGATCAGCGTCGACCACGTGCCGGACGACGTGTACGAGGTCGCCGCCGAGGCGTTCGACGAGAAGGACCTGGCCCGCTTGATCTCGCTGATCATCACGATCAACATGTGGACCCGGGTCGGCGTTACCGGGCGGATGGAACCCGGCCACTACAAGCCGTGAGGACCAGTCGATGACACAGACTGCCGAGCTGTTCAGAGCGCTGCACCACGGCGGCGTCCCCCTCGTTCTCCCGAACGCCTGGGACCCGGTGAGCGCCCGACTGATCGCCGAGGCCGGCTTCCCCGCTGTTGCCACCAGCAGCGGGGCGGTCGCCCGCGTCCTCGGGTACGACGACGGGCAGCTGACCCCGCCCGCCACGATGTTCGCCGCCGTCGCACGGATCGTCCGCGCGGTCGACGTACCCGTGACGGCGGACATGGAGGCCGGGTACGGGCTGCCGGCGAAGGAGTTCGCCGAGCGGTTGCTGGAGACCGGCGCGGTCGGCTGCAACCTGGAGGACTCGGTCGGCGGCGGGCTCGTCGAGGTGGCGAAGCAGGCCGACTACCTGGCCGAAGTACGCGCCGCCGCGGGGGCCGAACTGGTGATCAACGCCCGGGTGGACACGTTCATCCGGCCCGTCGAGGATCCGGTCGCCGAGGCGGTACGCCGGGGGCACGAGTACCGCCGGGCCGGGGTCGACTGTGTCTACCCGATCATGGCGCCGGTCGATCAGCTCACTCAGGTGGCCGAGGGCGTCGGCGGGCCGATCAACGGCCACGCTGGGCCGGCCGGACCGACACCGGCGGAGCTTGCCGCGGCCGGTGCGACGCGGATCTCGTACGGCACCAGCGTGCACGCCTACCTGATGACCAAGCTGCAAGAACTGCTGCCGACCTTGGGCTAACCGTCGAGCGTCCGCGGCAGACCGAAGTACGCCGCGACGGTTGTCTCGAAGTGCACGACCTCATGGATCCGGTCGCCGGCGATGCCGACCACCAGCACCCCGATCAGGTGCAGGCCGCCGGTGACCGGATCACGGATGTACTCGCCCCAGGCGGGCTGGCCGTTGGCGCCGACCGGGACCATCGCCGCGATCTGCCTCTGGTGCGCGGCCAGCGCGGTGAAGAAGCGGTGCGCGGCCTCGGTGCCGTGGTACTCGAACGGCAGCGGCGGCATCCGCACCCACGCATCGCTCGTCATGAGTGCGACCAGCGCATCGACATCCTGCGCCGTGAACGCCTCGACGAAGCGGTCGATCAAGGCGCGTTCCTCCGCACCACCGACGCCGGCCGGTCGATCGGCCGCGTCCATCGTCGCCCGAGCCCTGGCGAGCGCACTGTTGACCGCGGCCTCGGTGAGACCGAGCAGCTCCGCGGTCTCACTGGCGCGATAGCCCAGCACGTCGCGCAGCAACAGCACCGCGCGCTGATTCGGCGGTAGCAGTTGTACTGCGGTGACGAACGCCAGCGAGATCGCCTCGCGGGACTCGTACCGCGCTTCCGGACCCGGCAGCTGATCCGGAAGGCCTTCGAGTAGGACATCCGGATACGGCTGCAGCCAGAGCACCTCGCCGGATCGGTAGGGCTCCGGCGCCGGAACGGGAAGCGGTACGGCGGCCACCGGCCGGCGTGACGACGACCGCAGTACGTTCAGGCACCGGTTCGTCGCGATCCGGTAGAGCCAGGTGCGGACCGACGAGCGTCCCTCGAACCCGCTCAGCCCGATCCATGCCGAGAGCAAGGTTTCCTGCAGCGCGTCCTCCGCGTCCTGCAACGATCCGAGCATCCGGTAGCAGTGCACCTGCAGCTCCCCGCGATGCGGCTCGACCAGCGCCGCGAATGCCTCCCGGTCACCTTCCCGCGCACGCTGGAGCAGCTCGTCCGGCATGAGTCACCTCCGTCGCCATTGTTCCTCGCACTGGTTCTGACACCGATGCACGCCAGAACTGATCGGTCCCGGAGCGAGCAGTTCCCGTCGTCCGCGCGGTCTGTCTCCCGTACAAGCCAATGTGCAAGCACCTGAGAACCGAACGGAGACAACACCATGTCGATCGAGAACCGCACGGTCCTGATCACCGGCGCCAACCGAGGCATCGGACGTGCGCTCGTCGAGGAAGCCCTGCGCCGAGGCGTCGAGCGCGTGTACGCCGGAACGCGCCTCCCACTCACCCACGCGGACGCACGGGTGACCTACCTCGGCCTGGACGTGACCGACCAGGCCCAGATCGAGGCGGCGGCGAAGACCATCGACTCCCTCGACCTCCTGATCAACAACGCGGGCCTCGCGGCGTACGACGACCTCGGGGATCGCGCACTGCTCGAACAGCACCTCGCGGTCAACCTCTTCGGGCCGCATGCCGTGACCACGGCGGTCCTCCCGCAGCTCATCGAGTCGCACGGGTCGATCGTCAACGTTCTGTCCGTGGCGGCGCTCGCATCCCTGCCGATGATCCCGGCGTACTCGATCTCCAAAGCGGCCGCGTTCTCGCTCACCCAGTCGCAGCGCGCGCTGCTCGCACCGCACGGTGTGCGGGTGCATGCCGTCCTGACCGGGCCGACGGACACCGAGATGTCGCGCGATCTCGAGGTGCCGAAGGCGTCACCGGAGTCGGTCGCGCAGGCGATCTTCGACGGGGTCGCGGCCGGTGACGAGGAGATCTTCCCCGATCCGATGTCCGCGATGCTGGCTCCGAGCTGGGCGAGCGGCTCCGTGAAGGCGCTCGAACGTCAGAACGCCGCGCTCCTCAGCGCATAGACGAGAGCCCAGTCCTGGTCGTTGGCGAGCGGGTCGGCGATGTGCGCCGGCTGGCCGTTGACGCAGCTGGGGTAGACGAACGCGCAGGTCGCCGATCCGTCCGTGCCGAAGCTGACCAGGTTCGCGCGGAGGATCGCGTCCTCGGCCGCGTCCAGCCAGGCGGCCTGTTCGGGCGTCACGAGCTCCCGCGGCCAAGCGGCGTACACGACCGCGCTCAGGGCGGACCAGTAGTGCGGGAAGACGTCGCCCCACAGCCGTAGCCGGCCGAACCAGTAGCCGTCCCAGTGCCGGATCGGAACGTGCCGCAGCCGTACGTCGGGTTGGTCGGCGGCGAACGCGGTCAGCCAGGGCAGGCGACGGGTCAGTTCGTCGCCGTCGATCTCGTCCGGCGCAATCTGGTAGGCCGAAACGAGAAGCTCGAGCAGCGGGGCAACCATCGACTGCTCGTAGTTCACCTCGTGCGGCGGCAGTTCGTCGCCGTACCCGATGAAGGTCTTCGCGTGCCGGACGAGATGCTCGCGGAGGCCGAGCTCGCGCAGCAACGGCCCGAGGTCGAACGCGAGGAAGTGGTCGCCGCCGAGCTCGTAGTACCGGTTGAGGATGCGGGTGGCCCCGGCCCGATCGCCCTGTCCGAGCAGGAAGCGCGCGAACCAGGGGAAGTTGTACAGGCGTACGGCGTTCTGGTGGACGCTGTCGTCGTGGATCGTGCCGGCGTCATCGAGCAGGCACTCGCGGACGAACCGCTCGTACCCGTCGAGCGCCTGGTCCAACTCGGCGCGATCGCCCCAGCCGCGAGCGCGGACCTCCTGCAGGAGCAGGGCCATCCCGACCCGCTCGCGCGCGTCCGACCAGTCTCGCCACGCGCTGGACAGGACGGTCAGCCCGCTGTCGTTGTCGTACGGCACGAAGGCGTACTGGCGACTGCCGGAAAGCTCGGGGCGGCGTTGGTGGTCGAGGACGAAGCGGACACGGCGCTCGGCGATCTGCTGGAGCGGTTCGTGGAACAGGACGGCGATCCGGGACCTGCCGTCGGCGGCTTCGACGTACTTGATGCCGGGCTCGGTGCCGGTGATCTCGCTGCCGTCGTGGAGCCGGATCGTCTCGGTGAGCTCGGCGGCCAGGCGGTCGGCCCCGATCAGTGGCCGACGATCCGCGTGGAAGGCAGGCAGATCGGTGTACCAGGCGAGCTGCCAGGTCCACCGGTACGACGATCCCGGCTCGAGGGTGATGGCTGGTTGGCCGCCCATCGCGTGCGGAGCGCGGGCGTGGTCGGTGACGTGGAGGTAGATGTGGCCGCGGATGTTGCTGCTCGTGCCGGATTCGCGGGACTCGACGGAGTACGCCCGGAGCTCGCCCTCCTTCAGTTGCAGGCCGAGGCCCGGCCCGCTGCCGTCCATCGGCACGGCCCAGACCCAGGCGTCGGCGCCGCCGGTCCAGACGTGCGCGTGGACGGCGCCGGTGAGGCTTTCGCGGCTGGACGTGTAGACGTCGCGGTACGGCGTACTGATCGCGAGGGAGCCGATCTCGATGGGGTCGGCGCCCGTGTTGCGGAGCTCGTACGTCTCGGTCCAGTGCTCACCGAAGCGGCGGCCGACCCGGAGCTCCAGCTCACCGAACCGGTACATCAGGTCGATACCGCTGCTGCGCCACCGGGTGAACGCAGGGTTGTCGAAGCGGTACGACCCGCGGTCGGTGATCACGAACCCCTTGCCCCAGGCATGCAGGCTGTCGTGCACCACGCCGTCGTCCAGCAGCACCGCGCGGCCGTCGGGATGCACGACCCGCGCCACTGCACCGTCGTCGAAAAGCTGGACGCTGCCGGGACCGAAGTCAAAACTCTCCACGATTCGCCAACCTATCGATGTCGAGAACCGCTCGGTGGCTCCGTCCCCCTGATGACAACGCACCCCAGCTGAAAGGTTGACCCCCATGGACACGCAGCAGATCGCCGAGATCCTCGCCAAGCCGTACTCGCAGCAGCTGCTCAACGGCTCCGAGCCCGCGCGCTTCGCCTACGACGGCCTCGACGGCGACCCGCGCGTCATCCCGATCGGCTTCTGGACCGAGGGCGAGCAGATCCTGATGGCCACCGTGCCGAAGTCCGCCAAGGTCGCGGCCCTGCGCCAGAACCCGAAGGTCGCGCTGACCATCGACACCGGCGCCTTCCCGCCCAAGGTCCTGCTGATCCGCGGCACCGCCGCCGTCGAACTGGTCCCGGGTGTGCCCGAGGGCTATCTGCAGGCCGGCCACAAGGTCATGACCGACGAGCAGTACCCGGACTGGGCGGCGGGCGTGAAGGGGCTGTACGACGAGATGGTCGTCATCACCGTGACGCCGACCTGGGCCAAGCTGCTCGACTTCGAGACCACGATCCCGAAGGCCGTCGAGGACCTGATCACCGAGAAGTCCGCCGGCTGAGGACGCCGGTGCCGCACCTTGCCGGCGGGGTGCGGCATGCTGGGGTGGTGGTATACCAAACCCTGGAGAAGTCGATGAACGACAGTCGGGAATCCGAGACCGAGCGGGTCACGCGGCAGCTGCGGGACGAGATCCTCGACGGCGTGCGACCACCCGGTGAGCGATTGGTGGAGCGCGAACTGGCCGCCTCGCTCGATGTCAGCCGGGTGCCGGTCCGGGAAGCATTGAAGGCCCTGGTGAACGAAGGGCTGGTGACGCCGCGCCCTCGATCCTGGTCCGTGGTCCGCACGTTCACCGACTCCGACATCGCGGATCTGACCGAGGTCCGGACCGCGTTCGAGCCGCTGACGTTCCGGCTGGCGGCCGAGCGCCGTACCCGCGAAGGGCTCGGCCGGCTGCGGCAGACCTTGGACGAACAGCTTGCAGCAGCGCGATCCCAGGACGCAGTGGTCGCGCGGCGGAAGGCCGCCGACTTCCACGAGATCGTGACCGAGCTGGCCTCGAACGAGCTGCTGATCGAGATCGAACGCCCACTCCGGAGCCGGATGCGGTGGCTGCTGACGCAGCACGACGACCTGATCGCCGTCGCCGGTCAGCACCTCGAGCTGTACACCGCGATCGCGAACCGCGACGTCGCCGAGGCCGAGCGACTGGCCAGTGACCACCTGGCCCGGTCGCAGACCCTGTTCCGGGTCGGCCGCGGCATGGACTGACGGCAAACGGGGCTCCTGCCCGGCCGTCAGCCGGTGGGTCAATTTGGTATACCATTCTCGCCATGACCGCCTTTCTGCTAGCTGACGTGCGCCCGTGGGGCGGTGATCCGGTCGACCTCCTGATCGCCGACGGAGTCATCGCGGACGTCACCCCGGCCGGGAGCCAGGCAGCCGTCGCAGAGCAGCGGGTCGACGGCCGCGGCCTCCTCGCGCTCCCGGGCTTCGTCAACGCCCACGCCCACGTCGACAAGAGCTGGTGGGGGCAGCCCTGGGTCTCGTACGGCGGCCAACCGACCACGCAGGGCCGGATCGCCCACGAGCGGGCCGAGCGCGACAGGTACGGCATCCCGAGCGTGGCCGGCGCGATCGCAGTACTGCGTGAGTTCTTGCGGCACGGTACGACGGCCACCCGCACGCATGTCGACGTCGATCTCGGCGTCGGGCTGACCGGGATCGCGAACGTGCGCGACGCCGTGGACGCGCTCGGCGGCGCGGTCGAGGTGGAGATCGTCGCGTTCCCGCAGGACGGCGTACTCCGGCGGCCCGGCGTACTCGAGCTGCTCGACAAGGCCGCGGCGGAGGGCGCCACCAGCATCGGCGGGCTCGACCCGGCGTCGATCGACCGTGATCCGGTCGGCCAGCTCGACGCGCTGTTCGAGATCGCGGCGCGGCGTGCGGTCGGGATCGACATCCACCTGCACGACCGCGGCGAGCTCGGCGCGTTCCAGTACGAGCTGATCATCGAGCGCACCCGGCAGGCCGGCCTCGGCGGCACGGTGAACGTGTCCCACGGGTTCGCGCTGGGCGAGCTGCCCGCCGAGCGACGGGCCGAAATGGTAGGCCGACTCGGCGAGGCCGGGATCTCGTGGACGACGGTCGCGCCGGCCAACTCGGCCCCGCTGCCCTGGCGCGAGATGCGTGCGGCGGGGGTGGCGATCGGCCTCGGCACCGACGGCATCCGCGACCTGTGGTCGCCGTACGGCGACGGTGACCTCTTGCAGGTCGCCCGCGGATTCGCCCGGCTGCACGGGCTGCGCGCCGACGAGGAGCTCACCTACGCGATCGAGCTCGCGACGACGTACGGCGCCTCCTTCGTGCATCGCGAGAACTACGGCCTCACGCCGGGAGCACGCGCGGACGTCGTACTGCTCGACGCCGAGAACGTGCCGGACGTGCTCGTCCGCGCGCCGCGTCGTGAACTGGTGGTCGCCGGCGGGCAGGTCGTCGTACGCGACGGCGAACTCCAGGTGTGAGTACCGGGACAGTCGTCGAACGGACGCTCGGCTCGCTGCGGGACAACCGGGCATTCCGGCTGTTCTGGTTCTCGAACCTGTTCTTCTTCGGTGGCGTGTGGACGCAGACACTCGTGCTCGGCTGGCTCGCGTACGAGACCACGCATTCCGATTTCCTGGTCGCGGTGTTCACCGCCGTACGGCTGGCCCCGTTGCTGCTCGGGCCGTTCGCGGGAGCGTTCGCGGATCGGCACAACCGGGTCCGGCTGCTGATCATCGCGGCCTCGTGGGCGCTGGTCGCGGTCAGTGCGGTGGCCACGCTGGCATCGCTCGGGCGGGCGACGTACTGGGTGCTGGTACTCGGCGGATTCGCGATCGGGCTCGCGCAGTCACCGTCCCAGCCGGCGCGTGCCTCGCTGGTGATGGACCTGGTCGGGCGTCAGAACCTCAGCAACGCCAACGCGCTCAACTCGATGGCGCTGAACATGACGCAGGTGATCGGGCCGGCGGTCGGCGGGCTGATGATCACCGGGCTGGGTGCGCCGGCCGCACTGTGGGTCTCGACATTCTGGTATGCCATTTCGCTCGCGACCCTGTTGCCGCTGCGCCGGTACGGCCGGGTCGTCGGCGGGCACGCCGAATCGGCGATCCGGATGGTCACGAGCGGTCTGCGCGAACTCGCCCGGAACCGGCTCGCCTCGACCGCCCTACTCATCACCCTGGCCGCGAACACCCTGCTCTGGCCGGTGGCGCAGTCGTTCATGCCGGTCTTCGCGCACGAGTCGCTCGGCCTGGACGCCGCCGGCCTCGGCTGGCTCCTGACCTGCGCGGGCGTCGGCGGGCTGGGCGGCTCGCTGGTGATCGCCTGGCTCGGCGACTTCCGGTTCAAGGGCGGCATGTTCATCGTCGGGACCGCCACGTGGGGACTGCTGTGGTCGGTGTTCGCCCTGTCCCACAGCGTCGTCGTGTCATTCGTGGTGATGACCGCGATCGGCGTGATGAGCGCGGCCTTCGGCGTACTGCAGACCACACTTGTTCTGATGACCACGCCGGAATCCCTCCACGGCCGCGCACTGGGCGTCCAGGAGCTTGCCATCGGCATCATGCCCGCGGCGTCCCTGGTCCTGGGCGCCTTCAGCGAGCACTACGGCGTCGGCATCACCACCTTCGTCAGCGCTCTCCTGCTCGTCCTCCTGGTCGCCGTCCTCGCCAGCTGGACGCCGGCGCTCCTGCGCTACGGCGGCAGTCGGGCCACCGAAAGAACTACCGTGGCTCCGTGATCCCCAGCTGAAGGAGGGCCGATGGCGGATCGGGTTCGGGTTCGGCGGGTCTACGACCCGGTGCAGGACGACGGCGGACAGCGGGTTCTGGTGGATCGGCTGTGGCCGCGGGGGCTCAGCCGGTCGAAGGCGCGGATCGACGAGTGGTGCAAGGAAGTCGCGCCGTCCACCGAGTTGCGCGAGTGGTACGGGCACGAGCCCACCCGGTACGACGAGTTCGCGCGGCGGTACCGCGGCGAGCTCGACGACCCGGTCCGGGCCGAAGCACTCAGCCACCTGCGGGAGCTGGCCGGGAACGGCAGGCTGACGCTTCTCACCGCGACGAAAGACTTCGCGATCAGCCAAGCCGCCGTTCTGGCGCTCCTCCTCGACGACTAGCTCGACGGCCGGCTCGGCGGGAACCAATCCCGATCGCCCGACACAACAGGTGTGTAGGCGATCGAGATCGGAGTCTGAATGCACGGCAGCAGTCCGGGAACCACCTCGTGAGCGACCCTTCGGCCGTGGCCGATGGGTGCCGGATGACGACAGCCGGTGACCGGGCCCTCTGGGACCGCGCGACCGACGGCGACTCCGAGGCGTTCGGGCTGCTGTACGACCGGCACGCCCAGGCGATCTATGCCTTCCTGTACCGACGCACCGGGTCCTGGAGCGACGCGGAGGACCTGACGTCGACGGTGTTCCTGCACGCCTGGCGACGCCGCGCCGACGTCGTGCTCGACCGCGACTCCGCACTTCCCTGGCTGCTGCGGACCGCGGACTACACGGTGCGGAACGAGTGGCGGGCCAAGCTCAGGTACCGCAAGGCCCTCGCCGCCGCCCACATCCTGGTCGACCAGGTCCGCGACCACGCCGACGAGGTCGCCGGACGGCTCGACGACGACCGCCGGATCCAGGAGGCCCGCACCGCGCTGCGGCGCCTCCCCGAACACGAACGCGAGATCGTCGAGCTCTGCATCTGGGCCGGCCTCGACCAGCAGGCGGCCGCCGTCACGCTCGACGTACCGCTCGGCACCGTCAAGTCCCGGCTCTCCCGGGCCCGCAAACACCTGCGCGAGCTGAAGCTCTCATCCAGCCTGGAGTCGCCGGCATGATCACTCCTCCCCCGGAGCTCCGCCCCGAGGTCCGCGCCCGCCAGCGCGCCGAACTCACCGCGATCGTGGCTCACGAGGCCACCACCCCCGTGCCGCACCGTCGCCTGGTCCCGTTGCTTGCCGCGGCAGCCGTTCTCGCCGTCACGGCCGGTCTCGCGTTCGGTATACCAGCGCTCCATCAGCGCACCGCCCCCGCGCCGGCCGATCAGCCCTCGCCGGCGCCGGCCGTGACGCCGCTGAGTGCCGCGGACAAGGCCCGGTTCGGCAAGCTCTGCTTCGACAAGGCCGGCCTGCCGATCCACCGGGGATCGTCGAGGAGATACCAGGTCCTCGACGGCTTCACGTTCACGACCCCACCTGCCGACGCCTACACGCCGACCTGGGTGGTGATCAAGGCCTTCGGTCTGTGGACGACCTGCGGACTCGACGCCAAGGGAACGGTTCGGCAGGCGCTTCCGGAGGGCGCGAACCAGGATCAGTACCGCGCGGTGGAGACCCGGATGATCGGCGCCGGCTCCTACGCCGCCCACATCACCAGGATCACGGTTGCCGTCGGCAACCAGACCCCGGTCGAGGCGGTCCTGCGGCACGGCTTCTACTACACCGCGACACCGTACGTCCGGGTCCGTGGCCCGCGTGCCGACTCGACCCCACGCGAGTACGTCGTCCGGGGGTACGACGCCGCCGGCAAGCTCGTGTACACCAGCCCGAAGACCGACGGCGAGTTCAAGGCGCTCAGCAACTCGTGCTACCTCAACCCCAACGGCAAGCTGACCGCCTGGATGACTGGCAACCCGCATCCCGACCCGAAGACCTGCCGCCAGGGCTACTTCTGGACCTACCAGCCGAAGTGATCAGCCACGCAGGACGACGCTCGACTCCGCGGTCAAGGCGAGGAAGGTCAGGGATTCCTGCAGGTACAGCTCGACGGTGTCGGCGTCGTGGGACAGGTAACCGATCGACAGGTCCTGGCCGAGGTGCAGCTCGTAGTCGCCACCGCGCGTCGACACCAGCAGGGCGCCGTCGAGGGCCGGCGCCCAGATGATCTCGCCGTCGCCGACGAGCCGGGCCAGGTGATCGCGGATCGGGTAGCCATGGTCCGTCGTTTCGGCGACCGCGGTGTACAGGTCGGCCGACAGCAGCAGGCTGTACGGCCCGTCGACGCCGGCCAGCCGGAGCACCCGCAGCGCCTGGGCGACGGAGTCGGGCAGCTCCTTCGCCTCGGCCGGCAGCGCGAGTACGGCGTTCGAGCTGCTCGGCGCGAGACCCTCGATCCCGGCAGGCCCGGACCCGTGGAAGACCAGGTGGTCCTCTGCGAACGCGATCTGCTTGGCGGCGTCCTTGACCGGCTGCCAGTCGGAGTCCTTCGCGCCGCGCTCGACGTCGTCGACGGCCTGCCGGGTGACGATGAACGGGACCCGCAGCTCGATGATCGGCTGGGACAGCCGCCGATGCGCGATCACGCCGTCGCCCGGCGCCTCGACCGTCTCGAGGTGCCCGGTGCCGACCGAGGACAGCTCGGGTCCGGACGGGCCGACCACGTCGACGACCCGCCGCCCGGCGATGTCGCGGGTGAAGGTACGCCGGGCCTCCTCCTCGATCTCGCCCCACGCGGCATCGGACACCGGGGCCAGCTCGCGGTGCAGGTTGTTCGTCATGTGCGACTCCTTCTGAGGCTGCCGATTCCCAGCGACCCGTCCGCCGTACTCCCAACGGGCATTGTCCTGGGCATCGTCCTGGGCACGGTCCTGGGCGTGGTTCTGGCGGGCGTGGTCGTCGTGGGTGCGGGCGTCGGGTCTTCGAGGAACTCCGCGGTCGGCACGAAGAACAGACTGCCGGTGACCGCGGTCGAGAAGTCAAGGATCCGGTCGTGGTTCCCGGGCGGCGCACCGACGAACATCCGGTGCAGCATCCGCTCGATCACGTCCGGCGTGGCGGCGTACCCGATGAAGTACGTGCCGAACTCGGCCGCCCCGGGTGAGCCGAAGGCCATGTTCTCCCGGACGATCTGCCGCTCGGTGCCGTCGGCGTCGACGATCGTCGTCGCCGTGACGTGCGAGTTGGCCGGCTGGTCCGCGTCGGTCAGCTCGATGTCGCTGAGCTTCTCCCGGCCGATCACGCGCTCCTGCTCGGCGACCGGCAGCGCCTGCCAGGCATCGAGGTCGTGCAGATACTTCTGGACGACGACGTAGCTGCCGCCCGCGTACGCCGGGTCCTCGTCGCCGACCGTGATCGCGGCGACCGCCTTGGAGCCGGTCGGGTTCTCGGTCCCGTCGACGAATCCGAGCAGGTCGCGCTCGTCGAAGTACTTGAAGCCCTGCACCTCGTCGAGCACCTTCACGTGCCCGGCGAGCCGCGCCATCACCTGGCGGGCGAGCTCGAAGCACAGGTCGAGCCGGCGGGAACGCAGGTGGAACAGCAGGTCTCCGTGGGTTGCCGGCGCGGTGTGCCGAGCGCCGGACAACGCCCGAAAGGGATGCAGCTCGCGCGGGGCCGGCGCGTCGTACAGCCGGCCCCACGCGGACGCGCCGATGCCGACGACGCAGCTCAGCTGGTCATCTGGAGCGCGGAACCCGACGGCGCGCGCCAGCCCGGCGACGTCCGCCAGCAGACCCCGCGCCACGTCCTCGGATCCAGGACGTACGGCGAGCACCAGGAAGACGGCCGCCTTCGCGGGCTCGCGCAGTACCTCCTGAATCAGGACCACCACTTCCCGCTGCTGGACAGGGCGTCCGCGGTCCGGTGAGTGGAGTCCAGGGCGTCGAGGCCGGCCATCGCGGCGTCGTCGAGCTCGAAGTCGAAGACGTTGAAGTTCTCGGCGATCCGGTCCTGGTGGACGGACTTCGGGATGACCGAGAGCCCCTTCTGGATCGCCCAGCGGATCAGGACCTGCGCCGGGGTGTGGCCGGTGGCGGACGCGATGCGCGCGACGGCCGGGTCGTCGAGGTGACGGCCGGTGCCGAGCGGGCTGTAGGCCTGCGCGACGACGCCCGCCTCTTCACCGGCGGCGACCAGCGCGGCGCGGTACTCGAACGGGCTGAACTGGATCTGGTTGACGGCCGGCTGGATCGAGGCGACCTTGGCGAGCTCCTGGATCTCGTCGGCGCCGAAGTTCGAGATGCCGATGCCCTTGGTCAGCCCGGCCTCCACCGCCGCCTCCATGCCCGGCCACGCCCACGTCGGACCGCCCTGCGGCCAGTGGATGAGGTACAGGTCGAGGTAGTCGGTGCCGAGCCGCTCGAGGCTCTTCTCCGCCTCGACCCGCGCGTCCTTGCCGCCCGGGTAGAACTTCGTGGTCAGGAAGATCTCTTCGCGCGGGACCCCGCTCTCGCGGATCGCCTTCCCGACGCTGGCTTCGTTGCGGTACGCCTGGGCCGTGTCGATCAGCCGGTAACCGGCCTCGAGCGCCCACGTGACGGCCCGCTCACACTGAGCGCCGTCGTCGACCTGCCAAACCCCCAGCCCGAGCACAGGGATCTCAGTTCCATTGGAAAGCGTGCGAGTCGTCACGGTCATGTACTTCTTCTACCACGCCCGACCTACAGCTTGTTGGCGTGGCGGATTACTTGGACGACGTCGGCCATCATGCCGGTGAGGTCGTAGTCCTTGGGGGTGTAGATCGCGGCTACTCCGGCGGCGCGCAGCGACTTGGCGTCGGTGTCGGGGACGATGCCGCCGACGACGACCGGGACGTCCTCCAGGCCGGCCTCGCGCAGACCTGCCACGACCTGCGGGACCAGCTCCATGTGGGAGCCGGACAGGATGGACAGGCCGACGCAGTGGACGTCCTCGGCGACGGCCGCGGCGACGATCTGCTCGGGGGTCAGACGGATGCCTTGGTAGATGACCTCGAAGCCGACGTCGCGCGCACGGACCGCGACCTGCTCGGCGCCGTTGGAATGGCCGTCCAGCCCGGGCTTGCCGACGAGCAGGCGGAGACGTCCGCCGAGCTCCTCCGACGTCGCGGCGACCTTCGCCCGGACCGCAGCGATCTCGGCGCCACCGCCGGAGACGCCGACCGACCCGGACACGCCGGTCGGCGCGCGGTACTCGCCGTACATCTCCCGGAGCACCCCCGCCCACTCCCCTGTCGTGACACCGGCGCGCGCACATTCGAGGGTGACGGGCATGAGGTTGTCGGTGGTCTTCGCGGCGGCGCGCAGCTTGCCCAGCGCGGCGTCGACCGCCGCCGCGTCACGTGAGGCACGCCAGCTCTGCAGTGATTCCAGCGCGGCAGCCTCGGCGGCGGGGTCGACGGTCTGGATCGCGGTGTCGAGATCGGCCGTCAGCGGCGACGGCTCGGTGTTCTCGAACCGATTGACCCCGACCACGACCTGCTCGCCCGACTCGATCCGCTGACGTCGTTCGGCATGCGACGAGACGAGCGCCTGCTTCAAGTAGCCGCTCTCGACCGCCGCGACCGCACCGCCCATCGCCTGCACCCGGTCGATCTCCTCGCGGGCACCGTCGACCAGCGAGGACACCTTCGCCTCGATGACGTGCGACCCGTCGAAGATGTCGTCGTACTCGAGCAGGTCGGACTCGTACGCCAGCACCTGCTGCATCCGCAACGACCACTGCTGGTCCCAGGGTCGCGGCAGCCCGAGCGCCTCGTTCCACGCGGGCAGCTGCACCGCCCGCGCCCGCGCGTTCTTCGACAGCGTGACACCGAGCATCTCGAGCACGATCCGCTGCACGTTGTTCTCCGGCTGCGCCTCGGTCAGCCCGAGCGAGTTCACCTGTACGCCGTACCGCAGCCGCCGCGCCTTGGCGTCCGTCACGCCGTACCGCTCCAGCGTCAGCTCGTCCCACAGCTGCACGAACGCGCGCATCTTGCAGGTCTCCTCGATGAACCGCACCCCGGCGTTCACGAAGAACGAGATCCGCTGGACGACGTCCCCGAAGCGCTCCGGCGGCACCTGCCCGCCGTCACGGACCCGGTCGAGGACGGCGGTCGCCGTCGACAACGCGAACGCCAGCTCCTGCACCGGTGTCGCACCGGCCTCCTGCAGGTGGTAGCTGCAGATGTTGATCGGGTTCCACTTCGGCATCTGCGCGACCGTGTACGCGATCACGTCGGTCGTCAGCCGCAGCGAGGCGTCCGGCGGGAACGCGTACGTCCCCCGCGACAGGTACTCCTTCACGATGTCGTTCTGCGTCGTACCGGTCAGCTCATCGGGCAGCGCGCCCTGCTCCTGCGCCGCGACCTGGTACAGCGCGAGCAGCCACATCGCGGGCGCGTTGATCGTCATCGACGTGTTCATCTGCGCGAGCGGGATCTGGTCGAACAGCGCCCGTACGTCACCGAGGTGCGCGACCGGTACGCCGACCTTGCCGATCTCGCCCTTCGCCAGCGGGTGGTCCGCGTCGTACCCGGTCTGCGTCGGCAGATCGAACGCGACCGACAGCCCGGTCTGCCCCTTCGCCAGGTTGCGGCGGAACAACGCGTTCGATTCCGCCGCGGACGAGTGGCCCGCGTACGTGCGCATCACCCAGGGTCGATCCGAGGTCGCCATGTACCCGAGAGTAGGACTGTGTGCCCTTGTGAGTCCGCACCTCGTGACCGGTGTCACCAGGGGTGTGGATCACACTCAGGCGCTGAGCGGTAGCGGCGTTCGCTCGACTTTGAGGACCCGGTGCAGGCGGGTGACGGCGAGGATCCGGACGACCGAGGGCAGCGGGTGCCAGAGCACCAGTTGCCGGCCGAGGGACTGGGTGCGGCGGTGGGTCGCGACCAGGAGGCCGAGGCCGGTCGCGTCGACCGCGTCGACCTCCTCCAGGTCGACGATCACGTCGCCGTCGGAGGTGTCGATCAGATGGTTGAGCGTCTGGCGGACGTCGCCCACCGTGCGCACGTCGAGGATGCCGGTCAGGTGTATGACGTTGTCAGGCTCAGCTGACGTTCTGTGGGTCGGTGCGAGCATGTCCGTGCCCTCCGCTCTTCCGGCGGCCCCCGAGTGATCGGCCGCGTGGCAGCGTCGTGCTGGGTCTTGATGGTAAAGACTCCCCGGAGACACGGAAGGTTGCCAAGGTCTCGCGATCTTTTGTTTCGCGAGACAATGGTGTCTGTGTTCGCCGAGGATTACTTCCTGTTCCCGGTGGTGGCCATCGCCCTGGCCGGCGTGATGGTGCTGCTGTGCCGCTGGGCCTTCTCGAAGGCCAAGGGCGGCTCGCTGGTGCGGCGCGTCGACCAGCGCCCGGCCGAGCGGGACGCGTTCGGGTTGCTGACCGACATCCGGACGGTGGCGAACTACAACGAGGCCCGCGTGCTCGTGGCGCGGCTGAAGGACTTCGGCATCAAGGCGACCGCGGCCCGGACCAAGGACGGCTGGACGATCTACGTCTGGCCGCGCGACGAGGCCGCCGCCCGCGGACTGCTCAACTCCTCCTGAGCTTCCGCGAACATCTCTCCGGCTGTCATCCGGAGAGCGCTCCCGTGCGTCCTTCCACCGTGGCTCTGACAATTCCAGCGCAGGTCGAGCGTGATGCCGTCCCTGCGGATGACGACGGGTGGGAGCTGGAGGCGTCGGTGCTGGAGCCGGACCGGTTCGCCGCGATCTTCGACCGGTACTTCGGCCAGGTGCACTCGTACGTCGCCCGCCGGCTCGGGAGCGATGTCGCGGACGATCTGGCCGCGGAGACGTTCCTGATCGCGTTCCGGCAGCGGGCGCGGTTCGACCGGCGCACCGGGGTGGTGCGGGCGTGGCTGTACGGCATCGCGACCAATCTGATCCGCCGGCACCGCCGGGACGAGGTACGGGCGTGGCGCACGGCGGCGAAGCTGCCGCTGCCAGTGCCGGCCGCGGCGCATGAGGACCGGGTTGCCGCACAGATGACCGCACAAGGGGCTTCACGTGAGCTGGCCGCCGCGCTGGCGAAGCTGAACGCGAAGGACCGGGAGGTCCTGTTGCTGGTGGCGCTCGGGCAGCTGACGTACGACGAGGTGGCGGCGGCGCTCGGCATCGCCTATGGGACGGTGTGCTCGCGGTTGTCGCGTGCGCGCCGGGTAGTACGCGCGGCCGTCACCAATCCCGCGGAGGATCCGGCATGAACGAGTTCGACGTACTGCGGAAGGCGTTCCCGGAGGCAGACGGTCCGACGCCGGAGGCCACGGACGCAGCACGCCGCCAGGTCGAGGAGCTGATCCACGAGGCAAGACCGGCCCGGTCCTTCGCCGGCTTCGTCCGGGCGGGCTGGCTGGGCACAGCTGTTACCGCAGCGACTGCTCTGGTCGCGGTGGTCGGATTGGGTGGCGCACTGGTCGTGGGGCACGGCGGTGGTGGGTCACAGCCGGGTGGGCCGACCACTACTACCGCGCCTCGGCTGACGGCAGCGGCCGAGGTGCTGATCGCGGCGGCTGTGCGGCAGGAGAAGGACGAGAGGATCTCGGGGACGTACTTCCGGGTGCGGAGTCTGCAGCTGAACCCGACGACGCGGGTCGGCAATCCGAAGTACACGCTGGAGCGGCGGTCGGTCACCGAGAGCTGGATGCCGATGAAGCCGGGAGTGGAGTCCTGGTTCGGCTGGGTGAACCTCGGCTACCGGCTGGCCGGGCCGGCCGACACAGCCAAGTGGCGGGCGCAGGGGTCGCCGACGTCCTGGCAGCTCCCGTACGAGCGCACGCCGATCAGCATGTCGGACGGTGTACCGGTGGTGAACAAGATGTCGTTCCAGGACGTGCCGCCCGGGTACTACCTGACCGGTGACAAGCCGCTCAGCGCCGAGCAGATCGCGGCCCTCCCCACCGACCCCGCCCGGCTCCGCGCCTACCTCGGCAAGACCGCCGGCCGGGACCTGTCCCCTGCTGACCGCGAGTACGCCGTCTTCGCCGCGGCCGGCCGGTTGCTGTTCGAGATGCCTGCTCCCCCGAAGCTCCGCGGCGCAGCGCTCCGCGTGCTCGCCGCACTACCGGGCACACGCGTCCGCACCGGCGTGAAGGACCCACTGGGTCGCGTCGGCACCGAGGTCAGCCTCGTTGCTGCGCTGAGCAAAGCGAGCGGCAACCGGACCAGCCTCTTCTGGAGCGGAGCGACGTACATCATCGACCCGGCCACCGGCCGCCTGCTCAGCTCCACGCTCGGCGGGCCGAAGCCCGGCTCGACGGTCGTACTGGAGTCCGGTTGGACCGACGACAAGCCGGCTCCGCCCTCTGCAACCATCCGTTGACCGGTTGGGTCCAGCGTCTAGGGTCGGTATATGGGGACTCTGCTTGAGCTGGATCTGACCCGTGGTGTTCTCGAGACGCCGCCTGCTTCTCCGCTGGCGGCGTTTCGGGCCCGTCATCTGCCGACGCTGCGCGAGCTGGTATCGGCGCTGCGGAAGGGTGCGCGGGACGACGCGGTCGTCGGCGTGGTCGCCCATCTGGGTGGCCATCGGCTGTCGCTGGCGCAGGTGCAGGAGCTGCGCGAGGCGGTGGCCGACTTCCGTACGTCGGGGAAGCCTGCGGTCGCCTGGACCGAGTCGTTCGGGGAGACCGGTCAGGGAACTGTCCCCTACTACCTGGCGACCGCGTTCGACGAGATCTGGCTGCAGCCGTCCGGCGACCTGGCCATCACCGGTGTGACCGTGCAGGCCGTCTTCGTCCGCGGCGCGCTCGACAAGGCGGGCGTGATCCCGCAGTTCGGCAAGCGGCGTGAGTACAAGACAGCGGCCGACACGTTCACCGAGAAGGAGATGACCGAGCCGGGGCGCGAGATGGCGTCGCGACTCGCGGAGTCGGCGTACGAGCAGATCGTCGAGGGCATCGCCGTACGGCGCCGTCTGGACACCACACGGGTCCGTGAGCTCGTCGACAGCGCACCACTGCCCGCACAGGACGGTCTAGATGCCGGACTGGTGGATCGACTCGGCTACCGGTCCGATGTGTACGACGAACTCGAGAAGCAGCTCCAGTACGACGATCGGCTGCTGGCCGAGCGGTACATCCGGCGTGGTCCGCGGACCCTCGAAGATCTGCGCAAGGCGGTCCCCTGGCCGCAGAAGCCACTGGTGGCGGTGGTCCGGGTGACTGGCGGTATCTCGGTCGGCCGCAACTCCAACAGCCCGATGGGCGGGCCCGGGTCCGGTTCCGACACCGTCGGCGCCGCACTGCGCGCCGTGGCCGAGAACGAGCACGTCAAGGCCGTCGTACTGCGAGTCGACAGCCCAGGCGGCTCGTACGTCGCCTCCGACGCGATCCGCAACGAGGTACTGCGGCTCCGCTCGACCGGACGACCTGTCATCGCGTCGATGGGCGGCGTGGCCGCATCCGGTGGGTACTTCGTGGCGATGCCGGCCGATGTGATCGTCGCGCAGCCTGGCACGATCACCGGGTCGATCGGCGTACTGACCGGCAAGGGCGTCGTACGCGATGCGCTGGGCCGGATCGGAATCTCGCGGTCCGCTGTGTCCGAGGGTGCGAACGCGCAGATGTACTCGGCGCAGGAGGAGTTCACCGACGAGCAGTGGGCACGGTTGGAAGAGACACTCGACCGCATCTACAAGGACTTCGTGGCCAAGGCCGCCCAGGATCGCGGTCTGCCCGAGGAGCGGCTGGAGGCGCTGGCCCGCGGACGCGTCTGGACCGGCGCGGACGCGCACAGTCACAAGCTCGTCGATGAGCTAGGTGGCTTCCAGCACGCGCTGACGCTGGCCTGCAACCGGGCTGGTCTGGACCGCGACGAGATCGGCGTGGCCGCCGTACCGCATCGGAACCTGCTCAGCCAGCTGCGCGCACCCACCACGACCGATGATCTGGCCGTCAGTGCGGCGCCGTTGACGCTCGACGGCCTGGCCAGCGGTCTCTACAGCGCACTGGGGCTCCCGCCGGCCGGAGTACTGCGGATGCCGTTCAACTGGGAGATCAGCTAGTCGCGTTCGCCGCCCGGGACCCAGAGGACGTCGCCGCCGGAGGACAGGTTGGCGACGCGGCCGAGGATGAAGAGCAGGTCGGACAGGCGGTTCAGGTACGTGATCGCGAGCAGGTTGACCGACGGGCCGTGCGCCTCGACGGCGGCCCAGCCCGCCCGCTCGGCGCGGCGTACGACCGCACGGGCGACGTTGAGGTAGGCGGCGCCCTCGGTGCCGCCGGGCAGAATGAACGAGCGGAGCTTGGTCAAACGACCGTTGTAGTCGTCGCACCAGCCTTCGAGCCGGTCGATGTAGTCCTGCGTGATACGCAGCGGCGGGTACTCCGGATCGGGCGCGATCGGGTTGCACAGGTCGGCGCCGACGTCGAAGAGGTCGTTCTGGATCCGGGTCAGCAGCACCACGATCGTGCTGTTCAGGTGCCCGGCCGCGATGGCCACACCGATCGCGGAGTTCGCCTCGTCCACCTCGCCGTACGCCGCCAGCCGCGGATCCGTCTTCGAGGTCGTCGAGTTGTCGCCGAGGCGGGTCTCGCCGGCGTCACCGGTGCGCGTGTAGATCCGCGTCAAGTTCACTGCCATGCGAGGACTCTACGCAAAGCCGGATCCGGTCAAACGCTACAGTCGACCGGTGGAACGGTTTCGGATCGCGGGTGAGGCACGGCTCGACGGCGCTGTCGAGGTGGCCGGAGCGAAGAACAGTGTGCTCAAGCTGATGGCGGCAGCGCTGCTGGCGGAGGGTACGACGACGCTGCGGCAGGTGCCGGGGATCCTGGACGTCACGTTCATGGCCCAACTGCTGGACACCCTCGGGTGTTCGGTGAAGGTGGACGCGGACGGTCAGCTCGCGACGATCGCCGTGCCGGCCACGGTAAAGCACCAGTGCGACTACGACCTGGTGCGCAAGCTGCGCGCGTCGATCTCGGTGCTCGGTCCGCTGCTGGCGCGCTGCGGCCAGGCGGAGGTCGCGCTGCCGGGCGGCGACAACATCGGCTCCCGCGGGCTGAACATGCACGTCGCCGGTCTGGAGTCGATGGGCGCGAAGGTCCACATCGAGCACGGTTTCGTCATCGCCGAGGCGCCGCAGGGGCTGCACGGTGCCGAGGTCTGGCTGGACTTCCCGAGCGTCGGCGCGACCGAGACGATCATGATGGCGGCGGTGCTCGCGAAGGGCACGACGATCATCGAGAACGCCGCCCGCGAGCCGGAGATCCAGGACATCGCGAAGATGCTGGTCGAGATGGGCGCCCAGATCGACGGCGCCGGCTCGCCGCGGATCGAGATCACCGGCGTCGACGGGCTGCTCAACCCGGTGGACCACACCGTGGTGCCGGACCGGATCGTGTCCGGCAGCTGGGCGTTCGCGGCCGCCATCACCAAGGGTGACATCACCATCGCGAACGGGCACGCCGAGCACCTGGAGCTGCCGCTCGACAAGCTGCACCGGGCCGGCGCGGAGATCACCGTGCTGAACCCGGGCTTCCGGGTCCGGATGCACGACCGGCCGAAGCCGGTGGATGTGGTGACGCTTCCGTACCCCGGGTTCGCCACCGACCTGCAGGCGTTCGTGATCGCGCTCAACGCGGTCAGTGACGGCGCGGCGATGGTGACCGAGAACCTGTTCGAGGGCCGCTTCACGTTCGCGCAGGAGCTGACCCGGCTGGGCGCCCAGATCCAGACCGACGGGCATCACGCGGTCGTCCGCGGCGTACCGCGACTGTCCGGCGCGCCGGTGGTCGCCTCCGACATCCGCGCCGGGGCGGCACTGGTGCTGGCGGGCCTCGCCGCCGAGGGCGAGACCCTGGTGAGCGCCGCACACCACGTGCACCGCGGCTACACCGACTTCGCCGGCAACCTGCGCCGCCTGGGCGCCGACGTCGTGGTCGAGCCCGACGACGCCGAGATGTACTGGAACTGACGCCGCGGCTAGGGTCGTGCGCATGAGTGAGCGCGTGGTGCGGCCGGTTGGGCGGGGTTTTCTGTTTCTCGACTCGCATCCGGCGGGATGTGCACGGGTGGTCCGGGAGATGGCGGCGGAGGTCGAGCCGCGGACTCCGGCGCGTCGTACGGCGCTCGTGATCGGGTCCAGCTCCGGGTACGGGCTGGCGACGACGATCGCCGGGCTGGCACGGTACGGCGTCGACGGGATCGGCGTGTCGTTCGAGAAGGCGCCCACTGCCCGTCGTACGGCGACCGCGGGCTGGTACCGCACCGCGGAGACCGCCGCGCTGGCGGCCGAGCTCGGTCGCTCGTGGAGCTTCGTGAACGCGGATGCCTTCGCGGACACCACCAAGGACGAGGTGCTCGATCTCGTCGCCGAGCAGCTCGGCGGGATCGATCACCTGATCTACAGCGTGGCCGCACCGCGGCGGGTCGATCCGCGCAACGGCGAGACGTACCAGTCCGCGCTGAAGACGATCGGCGCGCCGTACACCACCAAGAGCCTCGCGTTCGAGGACGGCGAGCCGGTGCTGCAGGAGGTCGGCATCGACGTCGCGACCGAGGACGAGATCGCGCAGACCGTCAAGGTGATGGGCGGCGAGGACTGGGGCCGGTGGATCACCGCGCTCCAGGAGCGCGACCTGCTCAAGCCCGGGTTCAGCACCGTCGCCCTGACCTACATCGGCTCCGAGCTGACCGGGCCGATCTACCGGCAGGGCTCGATCGGCGCGGCGAAGGCCGACCTCGAGCAGAGCGCGCTGAAGCTGGCCGCCGACGGTGTGACCGCGATGACCTCGGTCAACGGCGCCGCCGTCACCCAGGCGTCGTCCGCGATCCCCGGCATCGGTCTGTACGTCAGCATCCTGCACAAGGTGTCCGGCCTGCAGACCCCCGTCGAGCAGTCGATCGCGCTCTGGGACCAGCTCACCGGCGAGTCTCCGCTGGACCTCGACGACGAGGGCCGCATCCGCCTGGACCGCTGGGAGCTGACCGACGACGTCCAGTCCGCCGTCCGCACCCAGTGGGAGTCCGCGACCCCGACCACCATCGGCGAGGTCGCCGACACCGCGTGGTTCTTCTCCGAGGTACGCCGGCTGTACGGCTTCGACGTACCGGGTGTGGATTACGAGGCGGAGACCGAGGTCGACGTCGAGTGGCCTAACCGCTAGGAACCCGGCGCGGGGCTCAGCCGAGCGGCGGTTCGGCGCGCAGGATCGACGTCAGCAGGCCCGGGAACCGGGCGTCGAGATCGTCGTAGCGCAGGCGGCTGGGGCGGGTGTTGCCGGCCAGCCGGGTCGAGACCACCCCGGCCTCGCGCAGCTTGCCCAGATGGTGCGACACGGTCGACACCTTCACCGGCACGTCGAGGGCGGTGCAGGTCGACTCGCCGGCCTGATCGAGGGCACGGATGATCTGCAACCGCACGGGATCGGCCAGCGCCTGCATCACCGCGCTCAGCGGGACCCCGGCGAGGTCCGGCTGGGGGAGGAAGAAATCTTCTTCGACGTTCATCGGAATCCAGCATAGCGGTCAACTATTACGACAATCATCGGAACAGGTATTACGATACCGATCGTAAGTTACGACAACGATCGGAACATGCTAATGCTCGACACCCGTCCGGCCACCTGGCGCCGGCCTGTCGCCGTCCTGTCGCTCGGCGCGTTCGCCGTCGGAACCGATGCCTTCGTGATCGCCGGGATGCTGCCGGACATCTCCGCGTCCCTCGACGTCAGCGTCGCGGCCGCCGGCCAGCTCGTCACCGTCTTCGCGATCTCCTACGCTCTGCTGGCGCCGGTGCTGGCCGCCTTCACCGGCAACTGGTCCCGACGGACCGCGTTGGTCGCGGCGTTGATCACCCTGGCGGTCGGCAACGCGATCACGGCACTCGCACCGAGCTACGGATGGGTGCTGGCCGCACGCGTCGTCGCCGCGGCCGGCGCGTCCCTCTACACGGCGGGAGCCAGCGCGACCGCCGCCAGCCTGGCCGGCGACGAACAGCGCGGCCGGGCGATCGCCCTGGTGATGACCGGCCTGACGGCCTCTCTCGCCCTGGGGGCACCGCTGGGCACCGCCGTCGGGGCCGCGCTCGGCTGGCGGGCGACGTTGTGGGCCGTCGCCTTGCTCGCACTTCTCATCGTGCTGGTGCTGTTCCTGCTGCTGCCCGACGTCCGTCTCGACGCGGTGGCAGGGCTCCGAGCCCGACTGCGGCCGCTGCGGGACAGGCGAGTGCTGGTTCTGCTCGGGGCGACCGTGCTCGCCTTCATCGGCATCTACATGCCCTATACCTACGTGAGCGCGGTCTACGGCCCGGCAGTCGGCACGGACGGCACCATGCTGGCCCTGGTGCTCCTGCTCTACGGCGTCGCCGGTACTGCGGGCAACCTGCTGGCCGGCCATCTCGCTGACCGCTTCGGCCCACGACGCGTCGTGCTGACCGTGACCTTGCTCCTCACCGTCGTGTTCTGCGTCGTCCCCGCGGTCCGGAGTTCGTTCGCGCCGGCCATCGTCGCGGTCGTGGTGAACGCGATGCTGGCCTTCATGGTGACCACTCCTCAACAGCATCAGATGCTGGCGGTGGCGCCGCCCGGTGGCCAGGCCGTGGTGACCGCGCTCTACCAGGCATCCGGCTACTTGGCGGTGTCGTTGTCCGGCGCGGTGGGCGGGCTGCTGCTGAGCCGGGTCGACGCCGTCTGGCTGACACCGGTCGCGGCCTGTTTCGTCCTCGCCGCCGCCTTGCTCATCTGGTTGGGCACCCGTCGGCCGACCGGGGTCGCAAACCCGGGCGATGCGAGCTAGAGCGGCTTGAACGACGCCAGCTCCAGGACCAGGTCGGCAGCCTCGTCCGAGGCATTGAGGTCGACGGACGCGGTGATCCGCCAGTCGTGGTTGCCTTCGGGGTCGTCGATGATCTGCTGGACTTCCCAGTAGCCCGGGTGTTCCTCGACCATGAACAGGGCCGGACCGCGGGCCGCCGGGCCGGTGTTCACCACGTCGTGCTCGGCGTAGTACGCCGTACCGGCCTCGGCCCAGCGGGCGGCGTCCCAGCCCGCGTCGGCGTCCAGCTGGCCGAGCTCGGCCCAGCGGTGCAGGGCGAGCAGCTCGACCCGGCGGAACATCGCGTTGCGGACCAGGACGCGGAAAGCCCTTGTATTCAAGGTGATCCGGCGCGGTCCGGCCGGGACGACCTCGACCTGCGCCTCGTCGGTGGGGTTGGTCAGCTCCTCCCACTCGTCGAGCAGGCTGGAGTCGGTCTGACGGACGACTTCGCCGAGCCACTCGATCAGGTCGGTCAGGTCCTCGTTCGCCTTGTCCGGCGGGACGGTCTGCCGTAGCGCTTTGTACGCGTCGCTCAGATACCTCAGGACGATGCCCTCGGAGCGCGCGAGGCTGTAGTACTGGATGTACTCGCCGAACGTCATCGCCCGCTCGAACATGTCCCGGACGACCGACTTCGGCGACAGCCCCGCCTCCGCGATCCACGGGTGGGTCTGCCGGTACATCTCCAAGGTTGCCTCGAGCAACTCTTCGAGCGGCTTCGGCCAGCTGATGTCCTCGAGCAGCTCCATCCGCTCGTCGTACTCGATGCCGTCGGCCTTCATCGAGTTCACGGCCTCGCCCTTGGCGTGATGCAGCTGCGCCATCAGGATCGCGCGCGGATCCTCCAGCGTCGCCTCGACCACCGACACCACGTCCAGCGCGTACACCGGGTCCTCGGGGTCGAGCAGGTCCAGCGCGGCCAGCGCGAAGGTGGACAGCGGCTGGTTCAGCGAGAAGTCCTTCTGCAGGTCGACGGTCAGCCGCAGGGACCGGCCGAACTCGTCGGGTTCGTCCAGGCGCTCGACCACCCCCGCGGTGAGCAGGGTGCGGTAGATCTGGATCGCGCGGCGGATCAGCCGGAGCTGCGCCCGGGAGTCCTCGTGGTTGTCCTGCAGCAGGTGCCGCATGCTCGCGAACGCGTCGCCGTCGCGGGCGATCACGTTCAGCAGCATCGCGTGGCTGACCCGCATCTTCGACTGCAACGGCTCCGGGTCGGCGGCGACGAGCCGGTCGAAGGTGTCCTCGCCCCAGGTGACGAACCCCTCCGGCGGCTTCTTGCGCTGGACCCGGCGCTGCTTCTTCGGGTCGTCGCCGGCCTTCGCGAGCAACCGGACGTTCTCCACCACGTGGTCCGGCGCCTGGACGACGACCGTGCCGGAGGTGTCGTACCCGGCCCGGCCGGCCCGGCCCGCGATCTGGTGGAACTCGCGCGCCTTGAGGATGCGCTGCCGGCGCCCGTCGTACTTGCTGAGCGCCGTCAGCAGGACGGTACGGATCGGCACGTTGATCCCGACACCGAGGGTGTCGGTGCCGCAGATGACCTTGAGCAGCCCGGCCTGGGCGAGCTGCTCGACCAGCCGCCGGTACTTCGGCAGCATGCCGGCGTGGTGGACCCCGATCCCGTGCATGATCAGCCGCTGCAGGGTCCGGCCGAAGCCCGAGCCGAACCGGAAGTGCCCGATCAGCTCCTTGATCTTGTCCTTCTCCTCCTTCGTGCAGACGTTGATGCTGGTCAGCGCCTGGGCACGCTCCAGGGCAGCGGCCTGCGTGAAGTGGACGACGTACACGGGGGCCTGGTGCGTCACCAGGAGCTCGACAAGCGTCTCGTGCAGCGGCGTGGTCACGTACTTGTAGATCAGCGGGACCGGGCGCTCGCCGGACGCGACGATCGCGGTCGGCCGGCCGGTGCGGCGGGACAGGTCGATCTTGAACCGCTCGACGTCCCCGAGGGTCGCCGACATCAGGACGAACTGCGCCTTCGGGAGCTCCAGCAGCGGGACCTGCCAGGCCCAGCCGCGGTCCGGCTCGGAGTAGAAGTGGAACTCGTCCATCACCACCTGGCCGACGTCGGCCGCCGGTCCTTCGCGCAGGGCGATGTTGGCCAGGACCTCCGCCGTACAGCAGATGATCGGCGCGCCGGCGTTCACCGAGGCGTCGCCGGTCAGCATGCCGACCTTGTCCGCACCGAAGACGTCACAGAGCGCGAAGAACTTCTCCGACACCAGCGCCTTGATCGGCGCCGTGTAGAACGTCCGCTGCCCGTGCGCGAGCGCCGCGAAGTGCGCGCCGGTGGCGACCAGGCTCTTACCTGACCCGGTCGGCGTCGACAGGATCACGTTCGACCCCGTCATCACCTCGATCAACGCCTCTTCCTGAGCCGGGTACAGCGAGATCCCCTGCTCCCCCACCCAACGCGCGAACACGTCGTACAGGTCGTCAGGCTCGGTCGTCCCCGGCAGTTGCTCAGTCAGCGTCATCGCATCCCATTGTCCCTGACCAACCGGGCCCCCGGCTCCGCCGGGTCCGCGACCGTTCAGCTCTGGGCAGGGACCGTTCGGCGACCTACGATGTGCAAACGATTGCACGTATGGATATTCGGGAGTGACTTGATGAGCATGACTTCTTCCACGTGGCGCCGGATGGGCGCGAGTTTGCTGGTGACGGCGATGGGAGCGGCGGGCCTGGTGGCTGCCGCTTCGCCCGATGGAGACCCGCCCGGGTCGGAGTTGGTGACGACCTGGGGCGCGGCCGATGACATCGCGGGCGGGACGTTGAGCGACGTGACGGTGCGGAATGTGCTGCGGACGAGTGTCGGCGGGCGTGATCTGCGGATCCGGATCTCCAACGCGAACGGGGATCAGCCCTTGGTGACGGACTCGGCGTACGTCGGGCGGCAGGACACCGGCGCGAGTGTCGTGCCTGGGTCGAGCCGGCGGTTGACGTTCGGCGGCAGTACGTCGGTGACGGTGCCGCCGGGGGCGATGGCGATCAGCGATCCGCTGCCGGGGAACGCACCGGCGGTGACGAGTCTGACCGTGAGCCTGCACGTGGTCGGGACGACGGGCGTGATCACCGCGCACAACCGCGCGATGCAGCACAGCTACAAGTCCACGTCCGGCGATCATGCGGCCGACGAGTCGAGTACGGCGTACCAGACCGAGTCGTCGGCGTGGTACTTCGTGAACGCGGCGATCGTCGAGGCGCCGCGGCAGGTCGAGACGGTGGCGACGCTCGGCGATTCGATCACGTCGTCGGTCGGTACGACGATCGACACGAACCGGCGCTGGCCGGACGTGCTCGCCGACCGGTACGCGAAGCTGCCGGAGCCGCGGCGGCTGGCGATCTCCAACGAGGGCATCTCGGGGAACCGCGTGCTCGGTGGCGTGGCGAAGGCGGGCAGCGCCGGGGCGAGCGCGCTGGCCCGCCTGGACAAGGACGTGTTGACGAAGCCGGGCGTACGGACGGTGCTGGTGCTCGAGGGGATCAACGACATCTACGCGGGCGCGACGACGGACGAGCTGCTCGCGGGGTACCGGCAGTTGATCGCGCGGGTGCACGCGTCCGGGCGGTGCATCGTGGGTGGGACGCTGACGCCGATGGGCAGCTCGTTCGTGTACACGCCGGAGAAGGAGGCTGTCCGGCAGGCGGTGAACACGTTCATCCGGAGCAGCCACGAGTTCGACGGGGTGGCCGACTTCGACGCGGCGACACGTGATCCCGCTGATCCGTCGCGGCTGAAGGCGGAGTACGACGGCGGCGACGGCCTGCACCCGAACGACGCGGGAAACAAGGCGATGGGCGAGGCACCCGGCCTCGATTCTCTGCGCTGCAAGTAGCGGGACCGCGTGCACCGCCGGGACAGGCGGTGCACGCGGCCGTCTCTATTTCTCGCCCTTGATGGCCAGGGCCTGTTCGAGTTCGTCGCGGATGGCGTCCGCGCCGGACTTCCGGTAGTCCGCGACGGCATCGTCCCAGGAGTTGAGATCGGCGCGGCCCAGCTGGATGTCCTTGGTGATGGAGTCCATCCGGGTGTCGAGGATCTTGCCCTTGGTCGACTGGGTCGGCGAGTACAGACCGTACGTCGGCGACAGGATCGCCGTCGGCAGCACCGTCTTCAGATGGCCGTACAGGTTGTCGACCGCGTCGGCATGACCCGGGAAGTACGCCGGGTAGGGCCCGTCGGACAGGTACTGGATCGGGAACTCCCCGAGGCACACCTCGCTGCCGCCGTCCTTGGTCAGCACCGGATCGGTCCCGTCCAGCGTGTAGTGCCGCCCGGGCAGGCCGAACTTGCGGAACAGGTACTCCTCGGTGCCGAACGGCGCGGCCATCCAGTTCAGCATCCGGAGCAGCAGCTTCGTCCGCTCGGGTGGGCCCGGCCTGATCGCGGCGATCGAGTTGTTCGGCGAACCGAGCAGTACCCGCCCGACCTTGCCGCCGTCGGCACGCGGTACCGGGATCGAGATGTTGAAGTCCTGGTCCGTGGCCCGCCGGTAGAAGCTCTGGATCGACGAGTAGGTGTCCTGCGTCATCACCGCCGACCCCTGGGTGAACCAGACCTTCTGGTTGTTCTTCGCGACCCCGTCCGGATGGATCACGCCGTCGACCACCATCTGCCGGGTGATCGCCAGCATCTCCTTGTGCTCCGGCAGTTCCCGGCTGTGCACCAGCTTGCCGTCGCGCACCTCCCAGCCGTTGGGCAGGCCGAGCATCGCGCTCACCGCGGCGGTCGGCGGCACCGCGAAGCCCCACCGGTTCTTCTTGCCGTCGGTGACCGCCTTCGCCACCTTCTGCAATTCGGCGACGGTCGGCGACCCGAGCTCGACGCCGAGCTTGTCGAGCAGGTCCTGGCGGGCCAGCAACGTGTTCGACGACATCACGCCGCGCTGGATCGGCACGGCCCGGATACCGCCGGAGAACACGCAGCCCCGCCAGGACGCCTCGGGGGCGTTGGCCAGGAACGGGTACTCGAGGATCGCGTCGCCGGACAGAAACTCGGTCAGGTCTTGCGCCCGCGCCTCCAGGAACTGCGGCAGGTACGCGAACGACCCGTCCACGTTGAACACGTCACCCAAGGTGTCACCGGCAACCGACGTGGCGAACTTGTTGACGTAGTCGGTCGCCGCCGTGATGGTCAGGTCCAGCGGCGACCCGAGCCGCCGGTTCAGTTCCTGCCAGTACTTGTTGCGATCGGCCGTCGGCGGAATCGGGTTCGACGTCAGCGTCGTTCCCGACACGTCGCTCCCGTCGCCCGGCGCCGCGCTGGTCACCTTCTGCGGATGGGCCGGGAACCGGTAGAAGCAGTCCGGCATCAACGGATGGCTCCGCGGCAGGTCCGGCTTCGGCCCGTCGAACCGTTTGTACGTCGGCAACGCGACCGGCTTGTTCAAGGCGGCGATGTCGGTCGAGCGGGTCACTGTCGAGCACCCGCTCAGTCCGACCGCGGCCGCGGCCAGCGATCCACCGAGAAGTGTCCTTCTGCTGAGGGTCATCCCTTCACCGCCCCGGTCAGCATGCCCTTGGCGAAGTGCCGTTGCAGGAACGGGTACACGATCAGGATCGGGACGAGCGACACCACCAGGATCGCCATCTGGATCGATTCCTGCGGCGGCAGCTGATCGGCCGCCGCGCCACCGAGATCACCGCTGCTGAGCTCGGTGTTGTTGATCACGTACGTCCGCAGCACCAGCTGCAACGGCCACTTCGCGGTGTCGCTGATGTAGAGCATCGCGTTGAAGAACGCGTTCCAGTACCCGACCGCGTAGAACAGCCCGACGACCGCGAGCACCGCCCGGGACAGCGGCAGCACGATCGACCAGAAGATCCGGAAGTCGCCGGCGCCGTCGATCCGGGCCGAGTCCAGAACCGAGTCCGGGATGCCCATGAAGAACGAGCGGAGCACGATCACGTTGAAGCCGCTGATCGCCGTCGGCAGGATCAGCGCCAGCAGCGAGTCGAGCAGCCCGAACTGCTTCACCACCAGGTAGTTCGGGATCAGGCCCGGGCTGAACAGGATGCTGAACAGCACGATCATCAGGATCGGCCGCTGCCCGAACGAGCCCGGCCGGCTCAGCGAGTACGCCAGCATCGTCGACCCGGCGAGACTGATCAGCGTGCCGCCGACGGCGATCACGACGCTCACCATCAGCGCCCGCTGCACCACTCCACCGTTGAAGATCGCCTTGTACGCGCTCAGGTTGAACGTGTCCGGCCACAGCACGAACCCACCAGAGTTCGTGACGTGTTCCTGGCTGGCGATGCTGGTCGAGATCACCCCGAGGAACGGGACGACGACGACCGCGCAGCAGACCAGCAGTACGACCGTCTTGAGTACCCGCGACGACATCGCCGGTCCGTCGTCGATGCCTTTCTGGATCGTGCTCATTTCTGGTACACCCCCGCCTCACCGAAGATGTGCGCGATCTTGTTGGCGCCAACCACCAGGACGACGGCAACAAGTCCCTTCACCAACCCGACCGCGGCCGACACACCCCATTGGCCTGCCAGTACGCCGTTGTTGTAGACGTACGTGTCGAGTACTTCGCTCGCCGGTCTGCCGACCAGGTTCTGCTGCAGGATGATCTGCTCGAAGCCGACGGTCAGCGAGTCGCCCAGCCGCAGGATCAGCAGCAGGATGATCAGCCCGCGGATGCCCGGCACGGTGACGTGCCACAACTGCCGCCAGCGCGACGCCCCGTCCACCCGGGCCGCCTCGTACAGCCCGGGATCGATCTGGGTCAGCGCGGCCAGGAACAGGATCGTCCCCCAGCCGGTGTCCTTCCAGATCACCTGGCTGGTCAGCAGCGCGATGAAGCTGTCCGGGTTGCCGAGGAAGTCGATCGTGCCCATCCCGTGCGAGCGCAGGAAGTTGTTGATCATTCCGCTGCCGCCGAGGAGCTGCTGGAAGATCGCGATCACGATCACCCAGGACAGGAAGTGCGGCAGGTACAGCACCGACTGCACGATCCGCTTGATCCGCTCCGACAGCAGGCTGTTCAGCACCAGCGCCAGGGCGATCGGCGCCGGGAACACGAAGACGACCTGCACCAGGGTGATCAGCAGCGTGTTCTTGAGCGCGTTGAGGAACTCCGCGTCGCCGTTGAAGATGACCGCGAAGTTGTCCAGGCCGACCCACGCGCTCCGGCCGAACGGGACGAACGGCAGGTACTCCTGGAAGGCGATCAGGTTCCCCAGCAGGGGCAGGTAGTGGAACGCCAGCAACAGGACCAGCCCGGGCAGGGCCATCAGCAGCAGGACCTTGTCCCGCCGGGCCCGCGCCCACCAGGACAGCGAACTGCTGCCCGGGCGGGACGCGGACCTACTCTCCGTAGCGCCCGGCGGTCCGGAACCGGTTACGCCGGACGGGTCGCCCACCGTGCTCCGTGTGGTTTGCGGGCTGAGGACTCCATCTGTTCGAGCCACGCGACACTCCCAAGGTCGTTGTCGTCGCTCCCTCGCTGGAGAGCGCTTTCCGTTCTCCTGTGTTCGACAATGTCGCGTCTTGGGGGTTCGTGCAGCTTCGCCCGGAGTGTCTTTACGGAATCATGGCTTTTCGTACGGGAAGGACGGCAGTACGCCGATCTGGTCGTACCGCATCCGGGAGTCGTCGAAGCCGCCCTCCCAGCTGACGTTGGCGAACGTGTCGCAGGGTCCGGCCGACGGCCCGTGGTACGGGTCGCTCTCGGTGTTCGTCACCTTGATGTCGGAGAACGCGAACCCGCAGCCGCCGAAGTCCATGTGCACGCCGTACGGCTTCGCGTCCGGCATCGACGGGTCCGCGTTCGCGTCGTCGATGATCAGCTGCGAGACCTCGGCGTCCGGCGTGTACGGCGGCTCGTTGCGGACGCCGTACGCGTAGAACGGGCCGGTGTCCCCGCTGTCCTGGGCCAGGTGCGACAGCCGGACGTACTTGACGGAGTTCCCGCCGGTGTAGTTGTCCGCGTTCGGGATCTCCGGCCGGGACTCGATGCTGATGCCGTACCGGGCGCCGTGCTCGACGACCGTGTGGCTGATCTCGTTGCCGCCGCTGTTCATGATCTCGACACCGGCCGAGTCGCCCGGCACCAGCTCGCCGAGGTGGTGGATGTAGTTGTCGGTGAACGTGTTGCCATGAGCAACATCGCCTTCGCCGGGATAGCCACCCTCGACCTTGATGCCGTCGTTGCCGACGTGTTCGATCAGGCTGTCCGAGACCGTGGTCTTCTCGTTCGCGAACAGCAGCTCGATCGCGGTGAACCCGGTCTGCTGGATGTGCAGCCTGGTCAGCTTGACGCCACGGGTGTTGGTCAGCGTGATCGCGCCCCACCGGTTCCGCGGCATCTCGATCTGGGTGTCGTACTTCGGGTACTTGTGCTTGACGCCCGAGTCGCCGGTCCCGTTCCAGCCGTACCGGTACCAGTCCATGAAGTCGGTGTGCTGGATGGTCAGGCCGTCGAGGGTCAGGTTCTCCACCCGGCGGGTGGCGGACGCGCCCTCGATCGAGAACACCTGCGTCTGCGTCGGCCGGAACACCTTGACGCCGTCCATGGTGCCGCCGGCCGGCTTGTAGTACAGCGTCTTCGCCGGGTAGTCCAGGTAGTACTCACCGGCCTGGTCGAGCAGGCTGAGCGAGTTCTGGACGTAGTACCGCGAGCCGCCGCCGGAGTTAATGAACCCGTACCGCGCCGGGTAGACCAGCGTGGTCCGCTTCTTGGTGAAGTTGATGTCGAGCATCGGGATCGTGTCGGTGAACCACGACCACGAGCCGCCCGACCACACCGTCACCTGCGCCGGCCACGACGTACCGAGCCGAAGATCCCACGACGGGTCGATGTCGCCGGTGTTGAACCCGAGCTGGTCGTGCACCGCCTCCTTGGTCGGGTCGAACAGGATCGACCGCAGGTACGGCGCCCACTTGTCGTCGGACTCCTTGTTCGGGTAGCGCGCCGTCGTGGCACGCTTCCCCTCGGCGTACAGGCTGTAGAACGGCTGGTCCACGTCGACGGGCGCCTTGAAGATGCCGTCCTTGTACGGCGTCCAGCCGGTCACCTCCTGCCCCGCCTCGAAGACTGCCTTGCCCGGGCCGTCGACGCTGCGATACGTCACGCCGGAGTCCCGGTCGTCGAACGTGATCGTCTTGTCGACCTGGTACGTGCCGGCCTTCAGGTTCACCACCGGCGTACATCCGGCGCTCCTGTGAAGGCGCAGCGTGTCCCGCGCGTGCTCAACCGTCTTCCACGGCTTCCGCTGCGTACCGGCCGCCGAGTCGCTCCCGCTCGGCGACACCCAGTACGACGTACAGCCCGGCCCGGCCGGGGCGGCGGCTCGCGCCGCCACCCCGCCGCCGAGGACGAGCGCCGGAAGGGCGAGCCCGGCGATGACTCCGGTGATCAGTCTCATCCTCGTCACCGGCCCGCGACGTCGTACGGGAAGCTGGGCAGTACGCCGATCTTGTCGTACTCCATCTTCGACGCGTCGAAGCCCGTGTCCCAGTCGGCGTTGGTCACCTGGTTGCACTGGTAGGACTGGTACTTCTGGTCGGTCACCTTGCCCACCTGGACGTTGCTGAAGGCAAACCCACACCCGCCGGCGTCCATGTGCACGCCACGTGTGCCACCCGCGTCAGGCATCGACGGGTCGGGGATGACGTCGCCGATCACCATCTGGTCGACGGAGTTCTGGATCGGGTGCGGCTCCTGGTTGTCCACGCCGTAGGTGTAGAACGCCCCCATGTCGCCGCTGTCCAGGCCCATCTCCTCGAGCTTGATGTACTTGAACGTGTTGCCGTTCGCGTACTGGTCGCCGTCGGTCACCTCCGGCCGCGACTCCAGGCTGATGCCGTAGCGGGCGCTGTGCTTCACCTCGACATTCGTCACCGTGTTGTTGCCCGTGTCCATCAACTCGATGCCCGAGGCATCACCCGGCACCAGCTCGCCGATGTGGTCGATGAACACGTTGGAGATCGTGTGATGGTTGCTCAGGTCACCTTCACCCGGCCAGCCGCCCTCGACCTTGATGCCGTCGGCACCGATGTTCTCCAGCAGGCTGTCGGTGATCTTGGTGTGGTCGTTGGCGAACAACAGGTAGATGCCGGTGAATCCGGTGTCGGACAGGTGCAACCGGCTCAGGTCGATTCCACTCGTGTTGGTCAGCGTGATCGCACCGAACCGGTTCCGCGGCATCTCGATCTGCCGGTCGTACTCCGGGTACTTGTGCTCCACTCCAGCGTCGCCGCCGGCCACCCAGCCGTTGCGGTACCAGCTGACGAAGTCGGAGTACTGCACGCCCAGACCGTCGAACGTGACGTCGTGCAGCCGGTCCTGCGGTGAGGAGCCGGCCAGGTTGAGCACAGTCTTCACGGTCGGCCGCAGTACCTTGACGCCGTCCATCGTGCCGCCGCGTGGCTTGTAGTAGACCTCACCGGCCTTGTAGTCGAGGTAGTACTCCCCCGGCTGGTCCAGGAAGCTGAGTGAGTTCTGGAAGAAGTACCGCGAGCCGCCGTTGCTGTTGACCATGGCGTAGCGGGTCCAGTACTTCAGCGTGGTCTGCGTCTTCTTGAAGTTGGTGTCCAGCAACGGGATCGTGTCGGTGAACCACGACCACGAGCCACCGGACCAGATCGTCACCGACGCCTGGCTCATGTCCCAGCTCGGGTCCCAGTCGCCCGGGTTGCCGTAGAGCCAGTTGTGGACGTCCATCTTGTCCTCTTCGTAGAGAACAGAGCGCAGGTACGGCGACCACTGCTCGTCGCTGCCACGGTTCGGGTACCGGGCGTTGGTCGCGCGGGTGCCGTCCTCGAAGAGTGTGTAGAACGGCTTCGAGGCGTCCACCTTGGCCTTGTAGATGCCGTCCTTGTACGGCTCCCAGCCGGTGATCTCCTCGGCGCCCTCGAGGTTCGCCTTGCCGGGACCGTCCACGCTGCGGTAGACGACCCGGTGGCCGTTCTTCCCGGAGTCGCGCTGGTCGAGGTCGACGGTCGAGGAGACCGGGTAGTCGCCGGCCTTCAGGTTGACGGTGATGTCGCAGTTCATCCGGTCGTTGAGGTGCTTGTTCCGGATCTCGTCACGGGCCCGGGTGATCGTCTTCCACGGGCTCTTCTCGGTGCCTTTGGCGGCGTCGTTGCCATCGGTCGCGACCCAGAAGTTGTCGCACTTGGCCGCACCGGCAGGCTGGGCGTTGAAGTTGATGGCGGCGACCGCCACCAGGGCAGCGGCGACCACCCCGGCGCCGACGCTGAGCGTCGTACGCCTGGTTGTTTTGGACATGTTGGGCGGGGTCCTCTCTCGGAGGGATCAGTCGCTGGCGTTGCCGTTCTGCGTGGCGCGCCAGCGCTCGTACTCGAGACGGGTCTTCTCGGTCAGGGGGTAGTAGTCACGCAGTGGGGCGCCTTCGTCGATACGGCGCCGGCTGAACTTCTCCCACGCGTCGTGCGCGGCAGCCGCCTCGACGACCGCCTCCGCACGGCGCCGGGGTACGACGACCGCGCCGTCGTCGTCGGCGAGCACCAGGTCCCCCGGCAGCGTCAGTACGCCGCCGACCGCCACCGGGACGTTGTACGCCCACGGGAACAGCTCGGACTGGGACGCGTAGTGCGGGGTGGCTCCGGTGGACCAGATCGGGACGTCGAGCTCCGACACCCGGGGCACGTCGCGGATCCGGCCGTCGACGACGATGCCGGCGCCGCCGCGGAGCTTGAAGTAGCGGACCAGCATGTCGCCGAAGCAGCCGGTGGTGTGGCTGCCGTACGCCTGGACCACCAGCACGTCACCGGGCTGGATCTCGTCGAGCACGGCCCACAGCGCAGTACTGCGCTCGATGTACTCCTGGGACTGGCCGTCGGCGATGTCCTCACGCTGTGGCATGAACTGCAGGGTCAGCGCGCGGCCGACGATCTTCTTGCCGGGGAACATGCTGGTCGGACCGTCGACGAAGGTCCGGCGGATGCCCTGGTTGTGCAGCCGGGCGCAGGCGGTGGCCGACCCGATCTCGGACAACCGCGCCACCAGCTCGGGATCCGGCGCCGGCGGGGTGTCGCCGCGCACCGGCAGGTCCCAGACCGGGGTCACCGGAGCTTGTTCCGTGCTGCTCATATGTCTCCTCAGTAGACTTATTGGCCAAGCGCCAGGTGACCGGCGCGATAGGTGTTTCTGGTCAGCCGCAGATCGAGCCGGATGGTCCGGCCGGGCGGCATCGTCACTTCGAGTCTGTTGCTGCCGACAACGACAGTGCGGCTGCCAGGCGTGGGTGGAGTCGAGGTGTAGGCGGGGGACGGACCTGGGTACTCCCCCGTCGCGGTGGAGACGGTCGCCTCGTCGATCCGGTCGGTGCCGAAGCTGCCGGCCTGGACGACAACACGACGGGTCTGGGTGGCGGATAGATTGACCAGCTGCAGGCCAGTGCGGTCCGGTTCGACGGTGTCGACCAGTGCGGCGACGTCGGGCGGCAGTCCGGGCCGTCCGCGGTCCGGGTCGAGGTACAGGATTCTCAACGGCAACAGGCCGCCGTTGTAGAGCAGTTGTGGCGTACCGGTGGTCAACTGCAGCAGGGCTTCGGTCGCCACTGGGTTGTGGCGTTGCCAATGGTGGATGTTCAGGTCGGCCGGGTCGACGGTATCGACGGCCATCAGGTCCATCCGGCGTTGCACCTGGGACAGTGCGACGCCCAGCATCGCCTCCGGGTAGCCAGGGTTGTCGCCGGCCAGGTAGGCGAGCCATGGCGCCTCGTGGCCGGCGTCCTCCTTGTTGCGGAAGTCGCGGACGGTCCGCCAGTCGTAGCCGCTGCGTTCGCGCAGGTTGGTCAGCCGGTCGCGGTCGTCCGACTCGAACGCGGCCTGCCACAACCACATCGGCAGTCCGAGCTGCGGCGGCTGGTAGTCGAACCAGCCGTCGTCGTTGTGCCGGTTCGGGATCAGCAGGGTCGGGTTCGCGCAGTCCTCGCCGAGCTCGGCCTGCCAGCGGTCCCGGATGCTCATCTCGGTCTCGTCGACCGCACCGCTGACGCCACGCTCGTACAGGTGGTCGAGCAGCTGACGAGCGAAGTCCAGTCGCTTCGAGTCACCTGTGAGTACGACGCCGTTCAACGCTGCGACACATGCGGCCGAGCCGACGCTGTAGACACCGTGCGGCCAGTTCCAGCCGTACGTGCCGCCGTACCAGCGTCCGTCGTGGAGCTCGCCGACGATGCCGTTCGGGCCGACGTTGTCGGGCAGCAGGCCTCCGTTCGCCTTGGCCCGCTCCTCCCACGCGTCCAGGTACTCCAGGGTCCACGCGGCGAAGCGGTCGCTGTGGTCGTAGAGCCAGGCGTTCGCGGTCAGCGTGGTCGCGGCCAGGTTGACCGCGGTGTCACCAGCACCGAGTCGGCGGATCATCTCCGCGCCCATCAGGTCCGCGTTCGCCGGATCACGCAGGTCGTCCCAGCTCGTGATCCCTGGTACGCCGGACAGCGGCAGGCCGAAGATCCGCATCTTGGCCTGGTCCGCGCCGTACGTGCGCCACTCGTCGTTGATGCCCCACCGCGGGCCGCCGGCGCCGTTGTGCGGCGCGCGGATGGTGCGGGTGGCGGGGTCGTAGTTGCCGGCCGGTGAGCCCGGTAGGTAGAGCTCGGCGAAGCGGTATGCACGTTCGCGGAACACCTCGTCGGTCGGGTCGGCGGCGCACAGGGAGTAGAAGAAGATCATCGACTCGCCGATGTGGAACCAGTCGTACCCGCGCTCGAACTCGCCGACCAGGAAGCCCAGATCGGTGAGCTGGCGGGTGACGCCTTCCCAGTGCCACTTGCAGACGTCGATCAGGTCGTCCGCGCCGCCGAGTTGGTAGAGCACCGGCCAGTTCACGAACGCTTCGTAGAAGTCGTCCGCGCCGTCCCGGCTCTGCACCGGGCCGGCGTACCGCAGGCTGCCGTCAGGCCGGCAGTAGCGTTCGCGGAACAGCCACCAGCCCTCGTCCATCACGTCGAAGAGGCGGCGCTGCATGATCGCCCAGGCCGGGGGTGTGCCGATGGGCGTCTCGGCAACGATCGGTCGGTTCGTCATCCCTTGGTCGCTCCCGCGGTCAGGCCGCTGATCACGTGCCGCTGGAGCAGCACGAAGACCACCAGCAACGGAGCCACCGCGAGCAGCAGCGTCGGGAAGACCACCGTGTAGTCCGTGGAGTACTGGCTCACGGCGGCGTACACGCCGGTCGTCACGGTGTAGAGGCCGCTGCCCGGACCGAGGATGATCTGCGGGTTCACGAAGTCGTTCCACACCGAGAACGTGTTCAGGATGACCATCGTCACCACGGCCGGCTTCATCAGCGGGAACACGATCGACCAGAACACCCGGTGCTTGCCGGCGCCGTCCACCGCGGCCGCCTCGTCCAGGCTGGCGGGGATCGTCATGATGTACCCGGCGTACAGGAAGATCGAGAACGGCAGCGTCAGCGTCGTCTCGAACAGGACGAAGCCGGGGATCGTGCCCATCAGCCCGAGGAACTTCAGCGTGTAGACGACCGGGATCACCAGCACCTGGCTGGGGATGAACGTCCCGCCGACGAAGAGCAGCAGCAGCATCCGGTACCGGCGTTCGCTGCGGCGCGCGATCACGTACGAGACCGGGCCGGCCAGCGCCACGGACAGCACGTTGACCGACACCACGAACAGGATCGTGACGGCGTACCCCTTCAGGATGTTGAAGTCCGGGTTCGTCGCCGCCTTCTTCAGGTACTCCGTGGTGAGCTGGTCCGGCGAGAGCGAGAAGGGATGCGCCAGGATGTCCTGCTGCGACTTGAACGCGCTGACCACCAGCAGGTACATCGGCACCAGCATCAGCACGGTCGTGACGACCAGGAACGCGATCCGTCCCCAGCCCTTCGTCCTCGGCTGCTTCAGCTGCAGCGTCGCCAACCGCGGCATCCGGAGCGCACTCATGCCTGCACCCCCTGGTCCGCACGCGCTCGCAGCCGGGCGACGGTGAGAGCGAGCCCTGCGGTGATGACCATCAGTACGACGCTCTGCGCCGAGCCGAACCCGAGCGCGTTGTTGTGGAACGAGTCCCACAGGATCAGGTACGCCGCCGTCTGCGTCGACCCGGCCGGGCCGCCACCGGTCAGCGACACGACCAGGTCGTACGTCTTGAGCAGTGTCACCAGCGACAGCACGAGGTTGACCGTGACGACCGGTGCGAGGGCGGGCAGCGTGACGTTGAAGAACGTCTGCCTGGGCGATGCACCGTCGATCCGCGCGGCCTCCAGCAGGTCCCGCGAGACGGTCTGCAGGCCGGCCAGGTACAGGACGACGTTCACGCCGAATCCAGCCCACACCAGTACGCCGATCAGGCTGGCGAGCGCCCAGTTCGGGTCGGACAGGAACGGCAGCACCTCAGCGCCCTTCGACGTGAGCCATCCGTTCACGACACCCGATGTACCGAGCACTGCGCTCCAGAGGAAGCCGACGACCAGTGCGCTCAGCACGTGCGGATAGAACAGCACGATGCGGAAGAACGCGTTCAGCCGAGAGGCGGCGTTCACCAGCAGAGCGAAGCCGAGCCCCAGCACGCTGAGCAGGACAGTGCCCACCGCAGCGATCAGCAGCGTCACCCAGCCGGCCCGGATCGCCTCGGCGCTGTGCGTCAGGTTGACGTAGTTCTTCAGTCCGACGAATGCCGGGTTGGCGCTGTAGCCGTCCCAGTCGGTCAGGCTGAGGTACAGCGACAGACAGACCGGGATCACCAGCATGACGACGAACAGCACCAGGGCGGGGCCGACCATACTGATGGTCGTCAGACGGGCTCTCACGATTTCGAGCCCATCCAGCTGTCGATGCGGGTGGCGACGTCCTTCGCGCTCTTCCCCGTGTAGAGGCTCTGGACTGCCTTGTTCCACTCGCCGTTGAAGCCCTGCGGCAGCGTGTTCGCGCCGTACCCCTCACCCTGGGCCACCTGCTTCGGCGCCTGGTCGAGGATGTCCTGCACCTGCTTGCCGAGCGGCGTCAGCTTGTCGGTGTAACCCGTGCGGAAGTTGCCGTCCTGCTGCAGCTGGCTCTGTACGGCGGTCTTGTCCGTGACCAGCCACTGCACCAGCTTCACCGCGAGATCACGCTGCTTGGTCGACTTCAGGACCATGTACGGCGCCGCCATCGTGACGCCTTGCGGACCGGGAGACGGCTGCCCCGCGGCTGTGGGGGCCGCGAACACGCCCAGGTCGAACTTCGGCTTGGCGTCGTCGGCGGTCCGGACGAACCAGCTGCCCATGACGTACATCGCGGCCTTGCCGGACAGGAAGTTCGTCTGGGCGCCGACGTCCTTCAGACCCAGTGCGTTCTTGTCGACGTACCCGCTCTTGATCCAGGACTCGTAGCGCTGCAGCAGCGGCAGCATGGTGTCGCCGAGCTTCAGCTGCTTGGAGTTGATCTGCTGGTACCAGTCCGGGTGCTCGGTGGCGACCGACGGGTCACTCAGCTGCAGCAACTGCAGTCCGGTCACGTAGTCGCCGGCTGTCTGCAGTGGCAGGTAGCCCGCGGTCTTCAGCTTGCCCATGGCCGCGGTCAGCTCGTCCAGGTCCTTGGGTGGGGCGCTGATCCCGGCCTTGGCGAACGCGTCCTTGTTGTAGAACACCAGCGACTGCGCCTGCTGGCCGACACCGACCGTGTACACCTTGCCGTCCAGCGCGGCCTGCTGCACCAGTGGCGTGTCCTTGGTCCACGCCTCGGCGGTCAGGTCGAGCATCTGCGGCGCCAGCACCTTGTCGGCCATCAGCGTCTCGACGACATCCGGCGCGTTGCCGGCCGCGAGCAGCTGCGGCAACGTGTCCTTCACGCCGGAACCGCTCGGCGCCTCGATCTTCACGTCGACACCCGGGTTGGCGTCCTCGAAGGGCTTGACCAGGCCCTCCCAGTAGCTCTTGGTCAGGTTGGGAGTGATGTTGACCAGCATCCGCACTTCGCCGGTGCCGCCGCCGGCAGCACCCTTGTCGTCGCTGAAGCCGCCGCCGCAGCCCGCCGCGCTCACCAGGATCGCGACGGACGTCAGCAGACCGAGCCTGCGCAAAACCTTGGGCGGTTGGGAACGAGCCATTTCCGGGTCCTCCTCGGATCGTCCCGGCGTCGGGGGCGGCCGGGCGTCGTTATCGAGTGACGATGCAGAGGACTACGCTCAAGTGTCAACGTATAAACGGCAAAGTGGACGTTCCGAGTCAGAAGTCCGTGCCATATAGGGTTGGCAGAACGGTGTGAACGGGGTCACTATGCAGCCATGCCCGATGCCGGAAGACCCAAGTCGCCGCTGACGCTGTCGACGGCCGAGCGGTCCGCGCTCAGCCAGATCGCCGCCGCGCCGCGGACCTCCGACGCGATGCGGCTGCGGGCCCGGATCGTGCTGGCCAGCGCTGAGGGCCGCTCGAACAAGGCGGTCGCGGACCTGCTCGAGGTCACCGCCGGCACGGTCGGCAAGTGGCGGCGCCGGTTCCTCCGGATGGGGATGGCCGGGCTGGACGACGGCATGCGCAGCGGGCGGCCGCGGATGGTGGACCGGGTGCAATTAGGCGCCGCATCGATGGCCGATTCCGGACATCGCACCTCCACCCGCGAGCTCGCCACGGCGTACGGCGTCTCACAGTCGACGGTCTCGCGCCGCCGCCGGGAGGAGGCGCAGCACTACCGCTCCGCTGGGCTGTCCCTGGGCGCGGCTCACCCGTCGCCGCCGATCTCCGGTGACACCGAGTTACTGTCCGACCGGGTCTACGACGCGATCCGCGGCTGGATCCTGTCCGGCGAGCTCGCGCCGGGCATGCGGGTGGTCGAGTCCGAGATCGCGCGAGTGCTCGGGACCAGCCAGACGCCGGCGCGAGAGGCCGTACGACGATTGGCGCACGAAGGACTGGTCACGTACCGGCCCCGGCTGGGGAACTTCGTCACGGAGATCTCGCAGGTCGAGGCCCGAGAGGCGCGGGAGGTCCGCGTACTGCTGGAGTCGGCCGCGGCCCGGCGTGCGACCGGGCACGTGCCGCCGGAGGAGCTGGAGCTGCTGCGGATCGAGATGCAGCGGATGACCGAGGCAGCCGAGCACCACGACATTGGTGCGTTCCGCGAGGCCGACCTGCGGTTCCATCGCCAGGTGCTGGCCACCAGCGGCAACTCGATGCTGCTCCGCGTCTGGCGCACCCTCGAACCGGCCCTCTGGAGCCTCCAGGTCGTCTCCAACGCCATGTACGCCGGCGACTGGGGCTTGATGGCCCGCCGCCACCTGGACCTGATCGACGTCCTCTCCGGCACCGACCCCGAGGACTCCGCCCGCCTCTTCGCCGCCCACGCCCGAGGCGAAAGCTCCATCACCAGACCAGCCGTGCACCATGCCTGATCGACCAACTGCCGCTCGCGGGCAGCACCTCCTCGATGCACACGTGCATGTCTGGGACCTTCGGCGCCGATCGCTGCCGTGGCTCGGCCCGCATCATCCGCTCCGTCGCGACTTCGCCCTCGACGACCTCGCCGACCCAGCCGACCCAGGCGGCGCAGGCGGCGCAGGCGGCGCAGGCGGCGGCCTGGTTGAGCTGGTGCTCGTCCAAGCCGACTCCGACCCGACCGAGGTTGGCGACCTGCTGGCCCTGGCCGAGCGGAACCCAGCTGTGGTCGGTGTTGTCGGGTGGTTCGATCTGCTCGACTTTCCGGACCGGTTGCCTGACGACCCGTGGCTGGTCGGCGTGCGTAGTCCGCCGGCGGACCAGACCGACCCGGACCTGCTGACTGACCCCGCCCACGTTCGCGGGGTGCGGGCCGCCGCCGACGCCGGCCTCGCCATCGACCTCCTACTCCGCCCACCCGCCCTGATCGGCGCCGCCCGGCTCGCGTCCGCCGTACCCGACGCCCGCCTGGTGCTCGACCACCTCGGCAACCCGACGACTCCCACTCCGGACTGGCTCGCGGGCATGCGCGCACTCGCCGAGTGCCCGAACGTCACCGTCAAGCTCTCCGGCACCGCCCACCTCGCGACCGACGACCTCCGCGCACTGGTCGACGTCGCCCTCGAACTCTTCGGCAGTCAACGGTTGCTGTTCGGCTCGGACTGGCCGGTGTGCACGCTCGCCGCCGGCCGCGCCGAGGTCGTCCGCCGTACCGAAGCACTGCTGCCGACCGCCACGCACAACGACGTGTTCCGTGGCACCGCCCAGCGCATCTACCGCCCCAGGGAGACCGCCCCATGACCCAATACACCCGCCGTCAGGTGTTGAGAACCGCCGGCGCCGCGGCCGGCACCGCAGTCGTCGCCGGCTCACTCACCAGCCCGCTCACCGCGACCGCCGCACCCGGCACCAACCCGCTGAAACTTTGGTATACCGAACCCGCCACCGAATGGCTCCAGGCTCTTGCCATCGGCAACGGCCGCCTCGGCGCCATGGTGTTCGGCGGAACCGCGACCGAACAACTCCAGCTGAACGAGGACTCGATCTGGGCCGGCGGCCCGCACCAGTACGACGACCCGGTCGGCAAGGACGTACTCCCGGAGATCCGCCGCCTGATCGCCGCCGAGCAGTACCTCGACGCGCAGAACCTCGCCGACGAGCACTTCATGGGCCGTCCGACCGAGCAGATGCAGTACCAGCCGGTCGGCTACCTTTCGCTGGCCTTCCCCGGGATCGACGCCGCCGCGGTCACGGCGTACCGGCGTGAGCTCGACCTGACGACGGCGATCACGTCGGTCGGCTACGAGCACGCCGGCATTCGCTACACCCGGGAGGTGTTCGTCAGCCACCCCGCGCAGGTCCTGGTGATGCGGCTGACGGCGGACCAGCGCGGTGCGCTCACCTTCGATGCGACGTACAGCACGGAACAGGCCGCGACGCCCGCCCGGTTCGACGAGCGGACGCTCGCACTCAACGGGATCAGCGGTGACGCCGAAGGACTGACCGGCTCGGTCAAGTTCACCGCGCTGCTCCGGGCGTTCGCCGAGGGCGGCAGCACGACGGTTGCCGACGGCAAGCTCTCGGTCGCCGGCGCGGACGCGGTCACGCTGCTGTTCTCGGTCGGCACCAGCTACCGCAACTACCTCGATGTCAGCGCGGACCAGGTGGCACGCGCGGTCGCGCCGCTGACGGCCGTCGGCCGCCCGGCGTACGGACGCCTCCGCCACGAGCACGTCGACGACTACCAGCGCCTGTTCGGCCGGCTCGACCTGGATCTGGGTACGTCGGACTCGATCGCGCTGCCGACCGACCAGCGCATCGCGGCGTTCCGCAACGGCGGCGATCCCCAACTGGCCGCGCTGTACTACCAGTTCGGCCGATACCTGCTGATCTCGAGCTCCCGCACTCCGGGCCAGCCGGCCAACCTGCAGGGCATCTGGAGCTACAAGATGCTGCCCGAGTGGCAGTCCAAGTTCACGCTGAACATCAACTGCGAGATGAACTACTGGCCGGCTGGTCCGACCAACCTGGCCGAGTGCTGGGATCCGCTGTTCCAGATGATCACCGAGCTCGCCGAGTCGGGCGCCCGGACCGCCAGCACCATGTACGACGCTCCTGGTTGGGTGGCGCACCACAACACCGATGGTTGGCGCGGTACTGCGCCTGTGGACTTCGCCTTCTACGGAGTCTGGCCGAGTGGTGGCGCGTGGCTGTCGCTGCTGTTCTGGGAGCGGTACGAGTACACCGGCGACCTGGACATGCTGCGGCGGTACTACCCGATCCTGCGCGGGTCGGTGGAGTTCTTCCTGGACCAGCTGCAGACCGACGCGAAGACGGGGTGGCTGGTGACCAGCCCGTCGCACTCCCCCGAGGTGAAGCACCACGACTACGACGGCACCGGTGTGAGCATGTGCGCCGGTCCGACGATGGACACCGAGATCCTGCACGACCTGTTCAAGGTGTTCGGCCAGGCCGCCGCGCTGCTGGGTGAGGACTCCGCGATGGCCGCTGCGGCGGCGGACGCGCGATCCAAGCTGGCGCCGATCCAGATCGGGTACCTCGGTCAGATCCAGGAGTGGCTGATCGACTGGGAGGAGGCCGCCCTGGAGACGAGCCGACATGTCTCGCACCTGTGGGCCGTGTTCCCGAGCGACCAGGTGACTCCCCGCAGTACGCCGGAGCTCGCCGACGCGGCCCGCAAGTCGCTGGAGCTGCGTGGTCCGGCCGTCACCGCTGGTTGGTCGCTCGCCTGGAAGCTGAACCTCCGCGCCCGGTTGCTCGAGCCGGACAACGCGTACAAGCACCTGACACAGCTACTGGCACCTGGCCGGACGGCGCCGAACCTGTTCGACCTGCATCCGCCGTTCCAGATCGACGGCAACTTCGGTGGGATCTCCGGCATCACCGAGATGATCATGCAGAGCCACTCCGGTGAGGTAGCGCTGCTGCCCTCCCTGCCGACGGCGTTCCCGACGGGGAGCGTGCGTGGACTGCGGGCGCGCGGTGGCTTCGACCTGGAGTTCTCCTGGTCGGACGGGAAGCTGACGAAAGCCCGGATCCGTTCACTGCTCGGGAACCGGCTGCGGTTGCGGTCCGGTCTGCAGGTCGATGTGAAGTCGTCGGCCGGTCCGGTGGCGTTCGCTCGCCCGGAGGACGGCGTGGTCGAGTTCCGTACGCGTCGTGGCGTCGACTACTTCATCGAGGTGCGGTCGTGATCGCGCTTCGACTGACACTGCCCTTGCTCATGACCCTGTTCGCACTTCCTCCTGCTGCTGGTGCGTCTGCACCCGGTATGACGACGGCCTGGCACGACGGTGCGCTGCGCGCCGACACGGCCGGGTTGGTCTCCCGGTCCGACCTCGTGCAGGAGGGCCCGGCGTGGCGTACGTACCAGGCCATGCCGCTCGGGAACGGCGTACTCGGCGCGGCGGTCTGGGCCGAGAAGGGCTACAGCGCTCAGCTCAACCGCGTCGACACATTCCCTGACCTCAAGTCCGCCGGGCGCCTCGTCGTACCCGGCCTGGATCCGCTCATGCGTTCGTCCGACTACAAGGGCCGGCTGGCTCTGTACGACGGTCAGCTCGTGCAGAGCGGTGGTGGCATGACTGCGCGATCGTATGTGCGGGCTGACGCCGATCAGTTCGTACTGGAAGTCACCGGTGCGGATCCGGCCAAGCTGCAGACCGCCGACCTGAAGCTGTGGGCAGGTCGTACGCCGGCTGTCAGCGCTGCCGGTGGGGTTGCTGCGTTGGCTGAGACGTTCCATGACGCTGCGTCCGGCAGTATTACCGGCGCGGTGGCTGCGTTGACTGCGCAGGCCCAGGGCGTCACCGCGTCCGTGGTGGATCCGCTGACGGTGCGGTTGACGTTCCGGCCGCGTGCGGACGGGAGTTTCCGGATCGTGGTCGGCGTACCGTCGTACCGCGGTGGCGAGCTGCGCACTGCTGCTCGCCGGGCCGTCGTGGAGACGCCGAGTCACCACCTGCAGTGGTGGCACTCGTTCTGGGCCAAGGCTGACCCGATGCGGATCACGTCGACGGACGGCTCCGGCTCCGGTGAATACGTCGAGAACCTGCGGACATTCCAGCTGTACACGATGGCCGCGTCGATGCGCGGCGACGTGCCCAGTACCCACGGCGCGGTCGTACGGATGTTCTCCTCTTCGGAGGACCAGGCCGACTGGGCACAGGACTCGTACTGGCACTTCAACCTGCGCATGCTGGTGTCCGCGAACCTCGGTGCGGGCATCGGCGACCTCAATGCGCCGTACTTCAAGTTCTATCTGGACCGGGCCGAGCTGATGCGCGAGTGGACCCGCACGCATTGGATCGGCGGCGAGGGCCTCTGTGTGCCGGAGTTCATGCGGTACGACGGCACCGGTGACGGCTGCGACAACACCCAGGAGCCCAGCTGGACTCGGCGGATCCTGACCAGCGGGCCGGAGCTGGTGAACAACATCTGGGAGCAGTACCGCTACACCGGCGACAAGGCGCTACTGAACCGCAGCTACCCGTTGATGCGGGACGTGGCGCGGTTCTACCTGTCCGCGCTGACGCCCGGTGCGGATGGTTACCTGCATCTGGAGCACGTGAACGCGCTGGAGGTGCAGTGGGACACCAGCGACCCGGTGCCGGACCTGGCTGCGATGCAGGTGATCTTCCCGATCGTGGCTGACCTGGCTTCGTCGCACGGTGATGCAGCCCTGGCCTCGCAGCTTCGTGCGGCAGTGGGCAAGCTACCGCCGTACCGGACCGTCCAGCGTGGTGGCGAGGAGGTGCTGGCGTGGTCCGGTACCGACGAGGAGGCGCACAACACGCAGAACCCGGAGATGGAGGCCCTCTGGCCGTGGGGCGTGTTCGACAAGTCGTCTGCCTTGATGCAGGCGACGTTCCGCCAGCGCGTGTACCCGCAGGACAAGGACTGGGGTATGGACACCACCTGGGCCGCGCGGCTCGGGCAGTCCGACGAGGTGAAACGCCTGTTGTTGAAGGGGATCGCCGACTTCCAGATCTACCCGAACGGCTTCACCGTCCACCGCACCGGTCAGGAGGCGGTACGCAACCACAGCTTCTACAACGAGTGGGGTGGCGTGGTGACGACCGGCCTGCAGGAGGCGCTGGTGCAGTCGTACGACGGCGTCGTACACGTCGCGCCGGCGTGGCCGCGTGACTGGGACGTGTCCGGGTCGGTCCAGATCGAGGGTGGTCACCGGATCAGCACGGAGGTGCACGACGGCGTACCAAACGTCGTCGGGATCCAGGCGGGCAGCCGCGACACGCTCAAACTGAGCAACCCATGGCCTGGCCAGTCTGTGCGGGTCGTGGACTCCCACGGTCATGTGGTCGTCGCACCGACCACGGCTGATGTCTTGACGCTGACGACCAACTCCGGCGCCTCGTACACCATGGAGCGGGTCGCCGCGCCCCTGTCGTCGTTCGCCTTCGCGCCGCTGCCCGGTCAGCCGGCCGGCGCGGTCAAGACGCTCGGCAACCGCGTGCTGGGTATCCAGCGCAGCGAACCGCCGTTGGAGAGCGACCTCGTCACGGTTGAGGCACCCGAGAAGCTCAACAACCTGGTCAAGGCGCAGACCGGTGCCTCGACGTACGTGGACCGCAGCTACACGATCACGGACCTACCGGCGCAGCTCAACGGTCAGGCCCTCGTCCAAGGCGCCAACGACGACTCCAAGGCAACCACCCCACCCGACTACCTCACCCTGAACCTCACCCGCCCGGCGACCGTCTACGTAGCCTTCGACCCGCGCGGCGAGAACGTTTGGTGGCCGGACTGGCTCTCCACCTTCACCCGCACCACCGAAACCATAGGCACCACCGACCAACGCCTGATCCTCTTCAAACGCGACGTCCCCGCCGGCAAACTCGCCCTCGGACCCAACTCCGGCGTCGAAGACAAGGGCAACTCCACCTACGTCACCTTTGTGGTACCACGCTGAGCATGTACAACCACGAACCCGACGGCTACGACTGCCCGTTCTGCCGGCTGGCCGCCGGGCTCGGCGACGCCCTCACCACGCAGCACGACATCGTGCTGCGTGGTGAGCACGCCTTGGCCTTCGTAGCCTCCCGCTGGTGGCCCAACAACCCCGGCCACGTCCTCGTAGTGCCAACCGCCCACCACGAGAACCTCTACGACCTCCCGCCCACCTCCGGCCACGCCGTACACGACCTGGTCCGCGAAGTAGCCATCGCCATCCGCTCCACCTACAACTGCGCCGGCACCTCCACCCGCCAGCACAACGAACCCGCCGGCCACCAGGACGCGTGGCACTACCACGTCCACGTCTTCCCCCGTTACCCCAACGACAACCTGTACACGACCCGCCACCTCCCCAACCCAGCCACTCCGGCCCAGCGCGAGCCCTACATCAACCGCCTGACCAACTACTTCGACAACACCTGAGTACGTCGATCCCACCCGCCGAACCAGCCCCTCGGCACCCGCAGGCACGTACCCGCCCACCGGGCAACTCGCGCACCGGCACCGGCGGCGGCACCGGCGGCGGCACAGGCGGCGGCATCGGCGTCGGCGTCCGCATCGGCGGCGGCATCGGCGTCGGCGTCCGCATCGGCGGCGGCATCGGCGTCGGCGTCCGCATCGGCGGCGGCATCGGCGTCGGCATCGGCGTCGGCATCGGCGTCGGCGGCACAGGCGTCGGCATCGGCGTCGGCGGCACAGGCGTCGGCATCGGCGTCGGCGTCCGCATCGGCGTCCGCATCGGCGTCGTCGGCATCGGCGGCGGCCGCGGCCGCGGCATCGGCGGCGGCATCGGCGTCGGCATCGGCGTCGGCATCGGCGTCCGCATCGGCGTCGTCGGCGTCGTCGGCATCGGCGTCGTCGGCGGCATCGGCGTCCGCATCGGCGTCGGCGGCATCGGCGTCGGCGGCATCGGCGTCGTCGGCGTCGTCGGCGGCATCGTCGGCGGCATCGTCGGCGGCATCGTCGTCGGCATCGTCGTCGGCATCGGCGTCGGCATCGGCGTCGGCATCGGCGTCCGCATCGGCGTCGTCGGCGTCGTCGGCATCGGCGTCGTCGGCGGCATCGGCAAGCTCATCCGCGGGTCATGGCAGTCCTAGACAGTGATCCGCGACGGCCTTACTGCCAACGCTCATACCTCAGCCCTGGGAGCGCCGCGTCCGGGCTGGTCTCAGCCAGCCCGTGATCGCGGCAGACTCAGATCGTCGCGAAGGAGGGTGGATCGGCGCCGGCGCCACCCGGTGGACAATCGCCCCACAGCGCGAAGCGTGCTGCTTCCTGACGCGTCGCATCGTCGGCCAACCACCATTCTCCGGACTGGACGCTTGCCCCTGCCCCTACCGATACTCCAGCCTCGCCGCCACCGTCGACCGGCGCCGAAGGCCGACCTGCGGGCGGGGCTGTAGAAGGCGCTGCGGGCAGGGCTGTGCCTTCACATGCGGCCGCTCTGGGTGTGGGTGGCTCTGATGCGGTGGTTGGCGGGGTGGTTGGCGGGGTGGTTGGCGGGGTGGTTGGCGGGGTGGTTGGCGGGGTGGTTGGCGGGGTGGTTGGCGGGGTGGTTGGCGGGGTGGTTGGTGGGGTGGGGGCTTGTCGGTTGAGGGGTGGGGGGTCGGCCCACGGTGGGCGGGCTACGTGGACGCGGCCGTTGGCGATGGTGAGGGTCCAGCGGCCGGCGTGCAGGTCTACGTGGTGGCGGCGGCAGAGGAGGGCCAGATTTGAGAGCTTGGTCTCGCCGCCGTCGAGCCAGGACAGCAGGTGGTGGGCGTCGCACATGATCGGAGGGGCGCCGCACACGACGCAGCCTCGGTCGCGAGTGTTGAGGGCGCGACGCATGGCCCGGGTGACGAGGCGTTCGGAGCGGCCGACGTCCAGAGGCTCGGAGTTGGAGCCCAGGACGATTGGGATGACCTTCGCATCGCATGCAAGCCGTCGGATCGCAGCTGCGGACAGCCCGTTGCCGTACACCAGGTCGCCGAGCGCGTCTGACGCAGCCGACTTCAGATCCTGCAGGTCAATGGTCACAGTGATGTTCGCCTTGGCGCCGAAGCCCGGCACCCAACCAGCCGTCCTGTCCCCAGTCTGACCATCGGCCTTCGGCACACCAGAGCCTCCGCCCGGCGCGGCGCCGGTGTCCCAGGCTGTGGCGGCTACGGCCAGGGCAGTCGTGAGGGCGTCTGCTTGGCGCTTTTCGCGGGGGCGGGGGTCCGGCTCGCCGTCGATGGTTTTGTGGGGGCGGGCGCCGGCGCGTACGACAGCGCGGAGGAGCTCGGCGTTCTCGTTTGCGAGATAGCCCTTGAATTTCACGCCGTTCTCCGCGGTGGTCAGCGTCAACGACTCCCGTTCGTAGGCCTTCTGCTCGTCGGGCTCGGGGCCGTCGGAGTCCAGCAGGTCGCAGATCTTCTGGGCTGCCGCACGGAGTTCCTTGGGTGAGAGGTGGCCGGCCAAGGTGACCAACTGTTCCTCTGCCACGTCGAGGTCCTCGACCGGCACCCTCGAGCGAACTCGCTCCAACGCAGCCACGATCACCGCGGCGTGCGCCGGCCGCATCAACCGGACCCCGACTGCACCACCATCCGCTCCACCATCCGCTCCACCTGCTGCGCCGGCCAGGTCAGTCGCATCCGCGAGCTCGCCTACGTCCGCAGGATCGGCCGTGCCGACACCATCCGCGGGATCGGCCGCATCGAGATCGGCGGCAGCGTGTGGGGTCGCGGTGGGGATGCCTTCGTTCAGGGCGGTGGCGATCGCGTTGTACTTCGGTAAGGCGCGGGCGAGGCGGACGTCGCGCCAGGCTTCGGCCCGGTCGAGACGGTAGCGGAGCGCGAGTAGCTCGACTGCGTCGCGGGCGCCGAGCTGTTGCGCGTACCCTGTGTCCTCGATGCCCGCGACAACCTGTAGACGGAAGCTCTGCAGCTGGGTCAGCGCAGCATCCAACGCGTCGAGAGTCGACAGCATTTCGCTGCCGCTCATCGACCACACCGGTCGCGCCTCCAGTAGCTCCATGACCACAACAGTAGCCATGCCCTCCGACAGTTTTCAAAGCCGAATCTCCTTGTTTTCAAGGCGATTCGGTTATCCACAGATGTCAGATACCGCGTCGAAAGTGACCGCGAAACTGTAGGCGCCGACCTCGAGGGTGTGTTGCGACGTGGTTGGTGGACCACAGGACGCGGAGCCGAGGCCGTTCTGTGCGACGTCGAGATTGACGTAGAGCTCGTCGCGGGGCACGAGGTCCGAGCGGTGACGGGCTTGTTCGAGGTCTTCGGTCGTCCAGGGGCGGGCGGTCAGGTGGAAGTGTGGGGCGCCGGTGACGCGTAGGCCGTTGCCCTCGGCATCGGTGAGTTCGGCCCACCGTACGTCGACGCGAGAGCCGTTCTCCTGCGGTACGACGTACGGGGTTTGTAGCTCGTCGACCGTGAAGTTGTAGCGGCCCACGCGGGCGGCTGCCCGGCTGTCGGGGTAGGCCTCGGACGGACCGCCGCCGTACCACTGGACGTGTTGCAGCGTCTTCGGCAAGGTCATTCGAACGCCGACGCGTGGCCAGCTTCCGCAACGCGGAGTGACCGCGGTGCCGGACCACTCGCCCTCCGGCTGCACGTCTACGGTCAACCGCAGACCGGTGTCGTCAGCTGTCCAGTGGTACGCCGCGCGCACGCCGACGCCGAGGCCCTCGGGAGCAACCCGGGTGCGTACCACCAGCCCGTTCTCAAGTAGGTCGACGGCATCGACACGGTGCAGGAGGCGGTCCAGGCCCGCGGCTCGCCATTCCTGGGTGACGCCGTTGCGGCCGCCTTGGCCGTTGTCGTTGTCCGTTGGCGCACGCCAGAGGTCCAACCGCGGGCCGTCCACGGGCTGACCGAACAAGCGAGTCAACCGGCCGGTACGGCGGTCGAACTCACCACCACCGAGCCGCACCACCTCACCGTCATCAACCACCAAAGCCACCGCGGAAGCCCCCGGAGCCACTAAGCCCACCTCAGCCGCCGGAGCCGCCGGACCCACCGGCGCCGCCAAGGCGGTAACCACAGGAGCAGCGGACTCCACCCCAGCCGACTGCCCCAGCACGAACTGTTCCCAGGCAACCTCATGGCCGGCCGTCGCCCACGTCTCGTCCTTCGCCAGCACCGCCCGCACAGTCAGCACCGCTTCGCCACCCGGAGCGCCGAGGGCCCACTCGCCGCTGAACGGTGGCACCGGGACCTCAACCGTCTGACCGGCCGGGACCTCAGGCAACTGCAGCTCGCCGGCCTCGAACTCCACTCCGTCGAGCTCAACGGCCCACTGAAAGCTGAGGTTGTCGAGCGAGGCGAAGGTCCGAAGGTTCTGGATGGTGAGTGGGTCCGGCCCGCCAATACGGACCGGCTCAAGCACCTTCTTGTACTCGAGCAGACCGGGAGACGGCGTACGATCCGGAAACAGCAGCCCGTCGATGCAGAAGTTCGCGCCATGGAGGCGCTCGCCGAAGTCACCGCCGTACACATGATCCGTTGCGCCAGGCAGCAGCAACCCGTGGTCGATCCACTCCCAGAGGAATCCGCCTTGCAGGCGCGGATAGTGCGCGAGGACCCGCTGGTAGTCCGCCAACCCGCCAGGACCGTTGCCCATGGCATGCGCGTACTCCGCGAGGATGAACGGCAACGCCCGCCGCCGCGCCTCCAGTTCGGGATGGTCCGCGGTCTCCTCCGGCACGTCCTCGGTGCGGGTGCCGATCGCCTCCAGGTCCTCCAGCGGCGGGTACATCAGGCTGTAGAAGTCGGAGAACTCGTACGTCCGGTCCCGCTCGTAGAACACGGCCCGCGACGGATCCCGCTCGCGCGTCCATGCCGCCAGCGCGCCGAAGTTCTGCCCGCGGTGGCTCTCGTTCGCGAGGGACCAGATGACGACGCTCGGATGGTTCTTGTCGCGTTCGACCATCCGCCGCATCCGGTCGAGCATCATCGGCGCCCAGTCCGGATCGTCGGCCGGGTTGCCGCGCCAGTCCGTGTAGATGAATCCGTGCGTCTCGATGTCGCACTCGTCGATCACCCACAACCCGAGCTCGTCACACAGGTCGAGGAACGCCGGGTGCGGCGGGTAGTGCGCGGTCCGTACGGCGTTGAGGTTGTGCTGCTTCATCAGTACGAGGTCCTGCCGCATCGCCTCGACCGTCATCGCGCGTCCGCGGCGCTCGTCGTGTTCGTGCCGGTTGACCCCGCGGAAGAACAACGGCCGGCCGTTCGCGGTGAACACCCCGTCCACCATCGCGACCGTCCGGAACCCGATGCGCAAGGCAACCGTCTCCCCCGGTACATCGACGGTCGCGTCGTACAGCCTGGGAACCTCGGCCGACCACGGCTCGACGGCGGGAATCGTGATTGGTATACCAGACTCCGCGACGATCCCCAGCTCCGGAACCCGCACCACCGCGTCCGGCATGCCGTCCGGGACGACGTCCACCTGCAGGGTCCCGGCCCCGGTGAGATGGTCGTACGCCGCCTGCACGAAGACGTCGTCGATCAACGGCCGCGCGAGCAGCGTCACGTCCCGGAAGATGCCCGGCAACCACCACATGTCCTGGTCCTCGAGATACGAGCCCGACGACCACTGATGGACGCGCACCGCCAACGAGTTCCGCCCGGGGCGCAGCAGCTCACCGAGCGAGAACTCACTCGGCAACCGGCTCCCCTTCGCCGTCCCGACCTCGACCCCGTTGACCCACACCTTGAAGCACGAGTCGACGCCCTCGAACCGCAGTACTGCGTGATGGATCGGCCAGTCGGCCGGTACGTCGAACCACAGGTGATGGTCGCCGGTCGGATTCACGTCTGGCGTGCGCGGCGGATCGATCGGGAACGGGAACGCGGTGTTGGTATACCGCGGCCGATCGTGTCCCTGCAGCACCCAGTGCCCCGGGACCTCCAGCTCGCCCCAGTCCGCTGACGGATTTGGCAGACCATCCGGCGGGCTGTCCCAGAGTTTGAACTGCCACCGGCCGTTCAGACTGAGCCGCGCCCCCGACGAACGCAGCCAAGCCCGTGCCTCGCGAGCCCCGCGACTCGGCACCAGATCCTCGAAGTACCTCACCGTGCCTCCTTGAGCACCCGAACATCCCATGGCCCGACCTCAAGCCCCTCCGCACCAACCGGCGGTGCAAGGGCGACCGGCGGCTTTACCGACACCGCCGTTCCCGACCAGTTGTGGACGAACCACAGACGCTCTCCCCCTGGATTCACCGCCGACATCGCGGTCACCGATGGCGCCCACAGGCGTGATTCGCCGTGCAGGGCTGCGGCAAGGGCCGGATCTGGCACGGTTCCGACATACGTCACCCGTCCGGCACCGAAGCCCTTGGTCGTGACGATCGGCCGGCGCTCACCGCCCGGATGGTCGTACCAGGCGAGCACCTCGGCGTCGTCGACGATCAGCGTCTCCGCCCACCGCGTCGCATGCCCGGCGAGCCCACTCACCGGCAGCTCAGAGACCAGGTTCTCGAATTCTTGGTATACCACCCCGGCTGCCTCCCGCAGCCGTGGCGGCGCGAGCTCGGCACGAGGACGAGCCTCCGGGTCCGCGTAGCCGGTCCGTGGACCGACGATCAGATGCCCGCCGGCTCGCGCATACGACACCAGCCGGTCCAGCACCGAGTCGGACGCGACGTACATCCCGGCAACGACGACCGTAGGCGCGTCCAACGCCGCCTCGAGCCGTTCGGCCGGAACCACGCCGGGCCGCAGACCTGCATCCAGGACCCCCGAATAGAACGCCGAGACGATCGTCCGGTACGACGATTTGTCCGGTATACCAAACTGCGTCGCCAACGGCGGCTGGAACTGCATCGCCCAATCGCTCTCGGTCGACCACACCACGGCAACATCGACATCCGGCCGCAGATCGACCACTGACGCGCCGGCCTCCGCCAGCTCCGCGCCGATCGTCGCGACCTCCCGGTACACCCGCCCAGGCTCCAGACCGTGCCCGAGGATCCCACCCCAGAACGTCTCGGCCCCGTGATGGATCGAGTGCCAGTGCCAGTACTCGACCATCCGCGCCCCGCGCGACACCATCGCCCACGCGAGCTGCCGGAGCTGACCGTCGTACGGGGGCCGGTTCTGGTGCGAGCCGCCGATCGACGTCGCGTTCGTCTCGGTCACCAGGAACGGCTCACCCCGCGACCCGTAGATCCGGTCCGCGGCGAGGAACAGTTCAGCGACGCTCCGCTCGATCCACCCCGGCTCGACCGGCGACGGACGAGCCGGTCGCGACAGCCCGTCCTGCACGTCGACATAAACGTTGCCCGCCGCAACATCAAGCCGGCCGGTCAGCGGTACGTCGGCCACCGCCGGCCGATGGTATGCCAAACACGTCGTGACGAACTGCCCCGGCCGCCGCAGCTCCCGCACCAGCTCCGCCTGCCGCCCGACGAACTCGGTCGTCCGCTCCGCCTGGAACCGGCGCCAGGCCAGGTCGTACGACGGCGTGCTGTTCCCGTCCGGCCGCCACAACTCGGACCAGTCGCTCAACCGGTGCGACCAGTACGTCAACCCCCACGCCTCGTTCAGCGCCTCGACATCCCCGTACTCCCGCCGCAACCGCGCAACGAACGCCTCGAAGGCCGACGCGTTGTGCGCAAGCAGCACACCAGGCTCGTTGTCGACCTGATAGCCGATCACCGCCGGATGGTCGCGGTACCGCTCCACGATCCGCCGGACCACCCGCTCCGCGTGGAACAAGAACGCCGGCTGCCCGTAGTCGATCTCCTGCCGGATCCCCCACGGCACGCGTTCGCCGGTACGCCGCTCGGCCGCGATCTCCGGATGCGCCCGTTGCAGCCAAGGCGGTACGGCGTACGTCGGCGTCCCAAGGATGACGCCGATCCCGCGGTCGCCTGCACCGTCGAGCACCGGGCGGATCCATTCGAGATCGAAGACACCGTCGCGCGGCTCCCAGGTCGACCAGACCGACTCGCCGACGCGGATCGCGGTGATCCCGGCGGCGACCATCAGATCCAGGTCGACAGCGGTCCGATCACCGAGCGAGCGCGGCAGGTACTCCGGATAGTAGGCCGTCCCCAGCACGACATGTGGCGGCAGCATGCGCCAACGCTAACCGACGCCGCCACATCCGTGCAATCGTTTGCACACAGGCAAAACGCGACAGCGAGGGATCGGCGGGCGGATCAGGCCTCAGCGCGCCCGGATCAGCGCCCGCCGCCGCGCCGGTCCGGTGCTCGCCCGCACCACCAGCTCCGGCGTCAGCAGATCCGGCGCCGGCCAGTCGGCACCGCCGAGCCGCTTCGTCAGCTGCTCCCAGGCCAGCTCCCCCAGCTTGGCCCGCTCATTGCGCAACGAGGTCAGCGGCGGCCGCGAGTACGCCGCGATCGGGATGTCGTCGTACGACGCGACCGAGAGCTCGGCGGGAACCTCGACGCTGTTGTCGTACATCCAGCTCAGCAGGCCGACCCCGACCAGGTCGTTGAACGTGATGACCGCCGTCGCCCGGCTGTGCAGCACGGTCGGGCCGGCGTCGTACCCGTGGTTGCCGGACCAGCCGCCGTCGATCTCGTCCAGCGTCACGTCGAGGGCGCGCGCCGTACGACGCAGCGTGCGGCGGCGCTCGCCGTCGGACCAGGACGCGGCCGGGCCGCCGACGTACAGGACCCGGCGATGGCCTAGACCGGTGAGGTGCTCCAGCAGCAACCGGCTCGCGGCGCGGTAGTCGATCGCGACGACGCCCGCGTTCTTCACCGTGCGGTTGATGCAAACGACGGGCACGGGCTGGGCGAGCGCCTTCTCGAGGCCGGCGCGGGTGAGCCGCGAACTGCACAGCACCAGCGCGCCGGAGTAGTCGACCAGCTCGTCGACGAGCCGCAGTTCTTCCGCGGGGTCCTCGCTGCTCTCACCGATCAGCAGGCGATACCCGCCCGCTCGCGCAGCGCCGTTCAGCCCCTTCAGCACCTCGGAGAAGAACGGGTTGGTCAGGTCGGGCACGGTCACGCCGACCGTCAGCGGGCGGCCGCGCTTGAACTCCTGCGCCCGCTTGTCGGCCCGGTAGCCCAGTTCGCCGGCCACCGCGCGCACATGGGCGACCACCTCGGGCGAGATCAGGTCGGAGCCGTTCAACGCCCGCGACACCGTCGAGACCGACGTACCGGCCTCGCGCGCCACGTCGATCAAACGAACCCGTTCCGCCACCATGTCCCCTAGTGTCCCCTGATGTTGCTCATGTCCCTTGTGCAACGCCGATCCGTACGTTCCGGATCGTGATGTCGTCGGCGTACTGTACGACAGCTTCCGCCGCGACCTGGTCGAACCGGCTGTTGGTGATCGCCACGGCACGGATGTGCTGCGTCTCCGCACCCACGACCCGGTACGCCCGCTCGGCCCGGGCCACGCGGACCCGGTCGAAACGGATGTCGCGCACGTCGGGGTACAGCGACTGGTCGCCACCGCCCTGGTAACTGAAGGTGATTTCCAGAGGACGATACATCCAGGCGCGCGAATCCACGTCGCGCACAGCGACATTGTGGACATAGCCACCGCGTGTCGAGGTCGACTTCACACACAGCAGCCACTGCAGATACGCCTCCTCGGCCGCCGGATCCGCCGGGGCGTGCAAACGTTGTACGTAGACGTCCTCGACGCCGCCGCTCATCTCGCTGCCGACCGCGACCGCCGCGCCTCCGCTGATGAACGTGCAGTCCTCGATGATGATGCCGCGGGACGGCAGGCCCAGGCGGCGGCCGTCCGCGTCGCGGCCGGACTTGATCGCGATGCAGTCGTCGTGGGTCTCGAAGACGCAGTCGCGGATCAGTACGTCGGTGCACGACTCGGGATCGCAGCCGTCGCCGTTCGGGCCGAGGTTGCGGACGGTGACGCCCTGCACGGTGACGTTGCGGCACTCCAGCGGGTGGATCGTCCACATCGGCGAGTCCTTGACGGTCACGCCCTCGATCAGCACGTTCGTACAGCGGAACGGCTGGATGAAGCTCGGGCGCAGGTAGTGCCCCGCGCCGAACACGCGCTGCCCGACCGGGACCTGCTCGTTGTTCATACGTTCGAGTTCGGCCCAGTCGGCCCGCTGGTCAGGCAGGCCGGTATGCCATCCGTACTGGCCGCTGCCGATCAGGTACCACCAGTGTTCGTTGTCGCCGGCGCCGTCGAGCACGCCCTTCCCGGTGATGCCGATGTCGGTCTGCCCCTCGGCGCGGATCAGCGGGGAGTAGTTGTAGACCTCGACGCTCTGCCAGCGCGTTCGTACGACGGGCAGGTAGGCGGCCGGATCCGTGCTGAACCGGAGGGTCGCGCCCTCCTCGAGATGCAGGTCGACGTGACTCAGCAGGTTGATTGCACCGGTATACCAAACGCCCGGCGGTACGACGACATGCCCGCCGCCGGCGCGATGACAGGCCGCGACAGCCGCCGCGATCCCCGCCGTCGCATCCGCCGGAGTGGCCCCGTACGCCGTGATCGGGAACCACTCGTCCCGGAACCGCGGCGCCCGGATCCGCCCCCGCACCGCACCCACATCCCAGCCCCTCCCGGCGCCGCCCGCTCCGGCCCCTCCTCCACTTCCTGCCGCGCCGCCGGACGCGGCGGCTGTCCCGGCCGGCAGGCCGATGCCTGCAGCAACCAAACTTCCGGCTCCGAGGCGGAGCAGCTGACGACGGGTGGGATGCATGGGCGGCAACCTTCCTGACGGCCGATCGGGTAAAGCTTTGCCCGCAAGTATCCAAGAGATTCCGGGGCGGTCAAGACTTCGCCCACGCCAGCCGTTGACACCGGTCGGCTCTGCAGGCACGATCGGTTGCAATCGTTTGCACGCTAGGAGGCCGCGGATGTCCGCCCCAGTTCGTCGCCGTACAGTCCTGCTCGCCGGCGGAGCTGTCGCCGCCGGTGGAGTCATCCTCGGCGGCGGTACCGCCCCGGCCGCCGCCGAGACCCCTGCCAAGTCAGCTCCCGACCCGCAGGTGGCCGCGATCCTCCGCCGGATCCGCCCACCTCGCTTCCCGAACCGCTGGTACGACGTGACCGACTTCGGCGCGGTCGGTGACGACGCGACGGACTGCACGGCGGCGATCCGCGCCGCGATCGAGACGTGTCACCGGCGCGGCGGCGGGCACGTCGTCGTACCAGCTGGTGATTACCGGACCGGCGCCGTACATCTGCTCAGCCGGGTCGATCTGCACCTGGCGGAGGGCGCGCGGCTCGCGTTCAGTCAGGATCCGGCGGCGTACCTGCCGGTCGTGGCCACGCGTTACGAAGGGACCGAGTGCTACAACTACTCCCCCTTCGTCTACGCGTACGGCCAACGCGACATCGCGGTCACCGGTCGCGGCGTGCTCGACGGCCGTGCGGACGCCACGCATTGGTGGGACTGGACCGGCGGACCGCCACCGAACGAGTCGCCCGACAAGACGCTGCTGATCCAGATGGCGGCGGATGGTCTACCAGTCACGGATCGGGTGTTCGGGGACGGCCACTACCTTCGGCCGAACCTGCTGCAGTTCAATCGCTGCGAGAACGTGCTGCTCGACAGCATCACGGTCAAGGACTCGCCGATGTGGAACATCCACCCGGTGCTGTGCCGCAACGTCACGGTCCGCGGCGTCACCGTCGACAGCCCGGACGGCCCGAACAACGACGGCATCGACCCGGAGTCGTGCACCGACGTACTGATCGAGGACTGCACGATCTCGACCGGTGACGACTGCATCGCGTTCAAGTCCGGGAAGGACGCGGACGGGCGGCGGGTGAATGTGCCCTCCCGGTACGCCGTGGTCCGCAACTGCGAGATGGCCGACGGGAACGGCGGAGTGACCGCCGGCAGCGAGACGTCCGGCGGCGTGATGGACATCTTCGTCCGCGACTGCACGATGAGCAGTCCGCATCTCGAGCGCGCGATCCGGATCAAGAGCAACCCGGACCGCGGCGGCACGATCGCGAACATCGACGTACGCCGGGTTGCGGTCGGGCAGGCCGCCGACTCGGCGATCGAGATCGTGCTGAACTACGCGAACGTCGTCACCGGCGCCTATCCGCCGGACGTGCACGGCATCTCGATCAGCCAGCTCACCGTGGCGTCCGCGCCGCGCGCCCTCAACCTGCTCGGCCTCACCGACGACCCGCTCCGCGACATCCGGCTGGACCAGTGCCGCTTCGACGCGATCACCGAGGACAACGTGATCGAGAACGTCGAGGGTCTGCGCCTGGACCACGTCTGGATCAACGGCACCCGCGTCGACAACTAGGAGCCCCTGATGGACAACCTGAGCCGCAAGAACTTCCTTCGCCTCGGCGCCGCGGCCACCGTCGCCGCCACCGCGGCCCTCGCCACCACCGAGTCCGCCGCCGGCGCCGGGGCAGGTGCCGGGGCAGGTCATGGGGTGCTTCGGGATCCTGGGCCTGGGTGGGGGCATGTCGGGGAGATCCTCCGGAATACCAGGCCGCCGCGGTTCCGGGCGCGCGACTTCCCCATCACCGCCTTCGGTGCGGTTGCGGACGGGACCACCCTGGCGACGGCGGCGATCGCCAAGGCGATCGAAGCGTGTCATCGGGCTGGTGGCGGGCGGGTCGTCGTACCGGCGGGGACGTTCCTCACCGGCGCGATCCACCTGCAGTCGAACGTCGACCTGCATGTCTCCGACGGCGCCACCCTGCTGTTCAGCACCGACCCGGCGCAGTACCTCCCCGTCGTGCTGACCCGCTTCGAGGGTGCCGAGTGTATGAACTACTCGCCCCTCATCTACGCCCGTGACTGCGAGAACATCGCCGTCACCGGCACCGGCACGCTCGACGGCGGTGCGACCTGGGACAACTGGTGGTCATGGGTCACCCCGTCCGGCCCCGACGCGCAGGCGCTGCAGCAGCAAGCCACAGATGGCATACCGGTGAAGGATCGCGTGTACGGCGCCGGCCACTACCTGCGCGCCGCGTTCATCGAGACCCAGTCCTGCCGCAACGTCCTCATCGAAGGCGTCACGATCCTGCGCTCGCCGTTCTGGGAGATCCACCCGGTGCTGTCCCGCAACATCACCGTCCGCGGCATCCACATCGACAGCCGCGGCCCGAACAACGACGGCATCGACCCGGAGAGCTCGCAGTACGTCCACATCCAGGACTGCACGCTCGACTGCGGGGACGACTGCATCGCGATCAAGTCCGGCCGCGGCGCCGACGGCCTGCGGATCAACGTGCCGTCGGAGAACATCCTGATCGAGAACTGCACGCTGAACATCCGGTACGGCGCGATCACGATCGGCAGCGAGATGACCGGCGGCGTCCGGAACGTGTTCGTCCGCAACTGCACGATCGGCAGCCCGAACCTGTACTTCGGCCTCTACATCAAGACGAACTCGGTCCGCGGCGGCTTCGCCGAGAACATCTACCTGCGCGACCTCGACATCTCGAACCTGACCAAGGAAGTTGTCTCGTGCAACTTCTACCGCAGCGAGGGCGACGTCGGCCCGCTGACCCCGCACGTCCGGAACGTCGAGCTGCGCAACGTCAACGTCGGCCACGCCCGGAACGCGTTCTCGATCTTCGGCTACCCGCGCTCACCGATCGAGGACTTCCGGCTGATCGATTGCACCTACACCAGCATCGACGCCGCGAGCTCGATCCAGGACACCGAGCTGACCTTCCAGAACTTCCACGTGAACGGCCAGCTCATCACCGACCCGGCGCAGCTCCTGTGACACCTGGTTGGTCCGAGGCAGACCGCATCCGGGCCGACGTCCGGCCGCCGGAGTTCCCGTCCGTCGACTTCCCGATCACGTCGTACGGCGCCACGCCGGGCAACGCCACCGCCGGAATCGCCGCCGCCATCCAGGCGTGCAGCGAATCCGGCGGCGGCCGCGTCGTCGTACCTCCGGGGATTTGGTATACCAAGGCGATCCACCTGCGCTCGCACGTCGAGCTCCACGTCGGCGAAGGCGCGACACTGCGCTTCAGCACCGATCCAGCCGACTACCTGCCAGCCGTGGAGACGCGGTACGAAGGCCTTGAGGTTCTCAACCACTCGCCGATGATCTACGCGAACGGCTGCACCGATATCGCGGTCACCGGCGCCGGCACGCTCGACGGTCAGGGCTCGTGGGACAGCTGGTGGAGCTGGTTCCACGAGTGCGACGAGGACTTCAAGCGCCTACGCGAGCAGAGCTGGTTTGGTATCCCGCTTCAGGATCGCGACGCGGGACATCGGCTGCGTTCGAGCTTCGTCCAGCCGTTCGACTGCACGAACGTGCTGATCGAGGGCGTGACCGTCGTACGTTCGCCGTTCTGGCAGATCCACCCGGTGCTGTGCCGCAACGTCACGATCCGGGACGTCGTGATCGACTCGCAGGGACCGAACACCGACGGGATCGACCTGGAGTCGTGCCGCTCGGTCGTCGTCAGCGGCTGCACGATCAACGCCGGCGACGACTGCATCGCGCTCAAGTCGGGCCGCGAGGCCGACGGACTCCGCGTGAACGTTCCGACCGAGGACGTCCTGATCGAGGACTGCACGCTGGGCGTCAAGTACGGCGCGATCACGCTCGGCTCGGATCTGACCGGCGGCGTCCGCAACGTGTACGTCCGCAACTGCCGGATCGACGGCCCGTACTTCGCGTTGTACATCAAGACCAATGCGGTCCGCGGTGGTTTCGTCGAGAACGTCTACCTGAGCGACATCACTGTCTCGGGCCTGCGGAAGGAAGTTGTCCAGTGCAACTTCTGTCGCGGTGAGGGAGAGGCCGGCCCGCTCACGCCGTACGTGCGCAACGTCGAACTGCGGGGTGTGAAGGTCGAGCGCGCCCGCAACGCGTTGCTGCTGCGCGGGTACCGGCATTCACCGATCGAGAACTTCCGCCTGGTCGATTGCGACTTCACCGTCGACGAGCCCAGCACCGTGCTGCACACGGCGCTGAGCTTCGACAACGTCACGATCAACGGTCACCCGGTCAAGGACGTCCACCAGATCCGCTAGTTACGGCAGATGCGCGCAGTGCACGTCGAGGTCCCACAGGATCACCGACAGCGCGTACGGGCTGATCGCGTGCAGCTGGTGTGTGGCGTCCTCCAGCAGCTCCCAGTGACCGTTCGACTCGTTGCTCACGGCATCGGTGCCGATGACGGCGATCCGCTGCCGGACGGCGGCCTCGTACGACCGGTGCCCGACGCCGTTGAAGCAGCAGTCGTCGAACCGGTTCAGGATCTGGATCTGCCGCCGGTTGCGACCGACGGACGCGAGCGCGTAGAAGTCCGGGAAGTCCGCCAGCCCGTAGAACCCGGGCTGCATGTCGAGCCGCTGCTCCCAGTCGCCGCGCGTCGGGCTCGGCTTCGGCGAGCCCGGTCGCACGAAGAACGGCAGCGAGCCGGCGGTCGGGTACGAGCGGGTGATGCGCGTGTCCAGCGCCGGGTACACGGTGGTCGCCCAGCCGCCGCCGGACAGTCCGATCATCTGCACCGACGACGGGCGGTATACCGCCTGGACGTAGTTCGTTGCCACCGCCAGCGGCGTGAGGAACAGCGCGAGCGGCGAGTAGTTGTCCGAGGCCCATTGCGGCAGGTCGTTGTGCGACGGCTGCAGCTGCACGGACGGGTCGTTCGGGTCCTGCAGAGTCTTCGGGTTCCAGTGGTAGAACGGCATCGCGAACAGCAGCACGGTGTACCCGTGGTCGAGCAGCGCCTGGGTGACCGGCTGCATCGTTTCCGGGCCCTCACCGTGCCCGTTGTGGTAGTACGCCACCCGCCGGTGCGTGCTCCGCGTCGGCTCGAGCAGGAACACCGTCGAGACGTATCCGAACTCCATCGCCACGTCGAGCTTGTCGCAACGCCGTACGCCGGTGAACGCGGGCAACTCTGGTGGTATGCCAACGTCCCGCTGCACCGTCGGCATCCCGCTCGGCAGTACGCCGGTGTCCTTCCACACCTGTGCGACCAGCTGTGGACGGAGCGCATCCGCGTCGGCCGCGGTGTGGATCTTCATCAGGTCCTCGACGTCCACGCCGACCACGACCTCGGGCAGCGTCTTGTACGTCGCTGCGTGGGCGGCCGCGATCTCCTGGTTCACCGGGGCTACCGGGCGCGGCGCCGGGTGCGGCTGCACTCCCCCGGCCGGTGCTGCGGGTGCGGCGGCCGCGGCCGCCGTCGACGGCCATCCGGTCGCGCTGCCGGCAGTCACGGCGAGGACACCTCCGAGGACGCTACGACGATTGACGTTCTTCATCATGAATCACCTTTCGGGGCGGGGAACGACCGGGTGCCAGCCGCCGAACACGAACGACGGGTCGCGCAACTGCGCGGCCTCCTCGTCGCCGAGCTGCCGGGAGCACGCCAGTCGTCCAGTGGTGTCGAGCGGACGGCCGGCCAGATCGGTGCTGTGGTACTCCCAGAACCGGATCTGGCTCGCGGCCGCGCAGTCGTTGGGGCTGGTGATCTGCCAGCCGGTCTTCGTCACCTGGCTGTCCATCGCGGAGTCGATGAAGACGACCTGGCTGGTCGGGAACCGGCTCAGCTCGGCGCGGGCCAGGTACACGCTGTCGTCGGGCGCATCGGGTCCGCGGGTCAGCCGGACCCGGACGAAGATGTTGCCGGGTCCGTTGTCGATGTTCCGGACCTGGTTGTAGTAGCCCTCGTGCAGGGCCTTCAGCTCGGAGTCCTGGATGAAGACGCCACCGGTGCCCCAGACGAAGTCGACGTCACCCTCGACGTAGCTGTTGGTGACGAAGGCCTGTCCCTGCAGGCGAAGACTGTCCTGGTATCCCAGAATGCGAACCCGGGCGAGCACCATCCGGCTGCCGTTCCCGAAGAACGCCTCGGCCTGCGAACCGCGGTACGGCGTGAGGTTCTGCACCGTCAGGTCGGTCATCGTGAAGTCGTCGGCGAAGACCGCCATCGCGGCGCGCCAGCAGTTGAAGCGATCCGACTGCGGGATGACACGGCGCTGACAGTACGACTGCTCCATCGGCACGTTCGCCATCGCGGAGTCGCCGTTGAGCAGGTTGTTGTTCGGGTACCCGATCACGGTCCGGCCGGCGCCCGCGCCGGTGATCGTGATGCCGGGCTTGGTCGGCGGGACCCAGACCAGCTCGCGGTACAGGCCCGGGGCAACGTCGATTGTCGACTTGTGGCCTTCAGCAACAAAGTCGATGGCGGACTGCACCGTGCAGAAGTCACCGTGGCCGCCCACCGTCAGCTGCGCGTCGGTACCCGGGTCTTTCTGGGTCCTGAATCGCCAGCTGAGGCCCGGGGCACCGACGACGAGGCCTGGATCGACCGTCACCTGGTACAGCTGGCCGCCCGCCAACCGCTTGTGCGGGTAGATCGTCACGGACCGCCCGTCGACCACGACCGCCTGGTACATCCACGTGTGCACCTGGTCGTAATCGGTCCGGGCATCCCCGACGGTCCGCTGGTACGACGCGAGGTCCGCCAGATCGATCGTGTCGAGGACGTCACCGTTCGCCTGCTGGATCCGCACCTTGCCGGCGATACCGAGCCGCACGGGCCCCTGGAACGTCAGGGTGAGCGGCGTGTCCGAGCAGGTCGTGCTGACGGGTGAGACCTTTGGTATACCAATCGGGCCGGTGGACCAGCCGGTGAGGTGCTTCAGTACGGCGGTGAGTCTGGCGGCCGCGATCTGGTGACCTTGCACGTTCGGGTGCGTGCTGCCGTTGAAGTCGTCCGGCCCGAGCCAGCCCGTCGTGTCGACGTACACGATCCGCCGGTCCTTCGCGGCCGCGACGGCGGACCTGATGTCGTCGGCGTGGGTGCCGTTGAACGGGCGCAGGGCAACGATCAGTGCGTGCGGATCGGCGGCCCGGATCTTTCGCAGGTAGACCAGATAGGCCGGGGTGAACTCGGCGCTCGGGTACGCCGCGTCGTTGGTGCCGAAGTTGACCACCACCGCGCCGGGGTCGAAGCTCGCGGCCGGGAAACCGGCCAGGTCCCAGCCGAACGAGTCCGCGGCGGTCCCGACGTTGCCGTGGCCTGGTTGGAGAATCCCCTGCTTGCCGAAGCCGATCTGGTTGGTGTCCGCGCCGAACGCCTCGCCGACGAGATGCGGGTACGCCTTCGTACCGTCCGCGCAGTCGGTCCCGAGCTCCGCGCAGAGTGCCATCACGCCCTGGGTGATCGAATCGCCGTAGAACTCGATGCGGTGCTCGGCGGTCGTCGGAAGCGGGATGAGCTTCGCGTCCGGGGCGAGCTCGATCTTCTTCAGCACGACGCCGGTCTGCAGCGGAACGTTCCAGCGGTTCTCGTACTCGTCGACGTCCTTGACCAGGATCTCCGCGGTGTGCGCGACCGTCGGGTCGAGGTCGTCGGCGAAGCTCAGGTGGTCGGCGTCGACCTTGTGCAGGACGGGCGCTCCGCCGTCGATCGCGACGTACAGCTGGGCCGCGACGGTGATCGAGGCGGTGTCGAACAGCGCGCCGAGGTGCGATCCGGTGAAGCGGAGGCGGACCGACGATCCCGAGTTGACGGTGATCGCCACGTCGTCGTCGCGACCCCAGTGACCGTCGAGCTCGATGCATGGGTCGAACGGCCCGTACGTCGCCGGACTCGGCGCCGGGCTGGCCGGAGCCGTGGTCACGGTGAGCCCGGCGATCCCGAGCAGAACGGCCAGGAACAAGCTGAACAAGCGGCTCGGACGAGCCGGCCGATGGCGATTGCGCACGGTGGTCTCCTCGCGCGGACCGCCGCAGCCGGCAGAAGTGCCGAGGCCCGGGGCGGTGGGCGGGTAATCCTTTTCCTCGCTACCGTCGCAGTACTGCGGGACTGCGTCAAGAGCTGGTCAGCAGAAATCGGGAAAAGGTTTACATCACGCTGTTGGAGGCGTTCTGCAGCATGGTCGTGGTCCAATGATCCGGTGAGGAAGCTACCCCCGGATCGAGCCGCTCGCGCGACCATCCACGATGTCGCGCGGCTGGCGGAGGTGTCGACCGCGACCGTGTCCCGGGTGCTGAGCGGGGGCAAGGCGGTGTCGCCAGAGGTCTCCGAGCGGGTCCGTGCGGCTGCCCGGGACGTCGGCTACCGGCCGAACCCGGCCGCGCAGACCTTGCTGCGCGGGAGCAGTCGCACGGTCGGCGTCGTCGTACCTGATCTCGGCAACCCGTACTTCGCGGAGATGCTCAAGGGTGTCGCGACCGAGGCGGCGGCCGACGACCACCACACGCTGGTGGCCGGGACCGAGGAGGATCCGGAGCAGGAGTACCGGTCCGCGATCGAGCTCGCCCGCTGGGTGGACGGGCTGCTCCTGTGTGCGCCGCGGATGAGCACGCCCCGGTTGCGCGAGGTCGCTGAGGCGGCGCGGCGGTTGGTGCTGATCAATCGGGTACTGCGGCATCCGGCGGTCGGGTCGGTGGTTGTCGACTACCACCTTGGGGTTCGCGTGTTGTGTGAGCATCTTGCGTCGCTCGGGCACAAGCGGATCGTTTACCTGCAAGGTCCGACAGCCGCATGGTCGGACCAGCAACGGCAGCGCGGGTTCCGCTCACCGGAGGCGTCGGGGCTCACGATCATCCGCGTCGACTGCGGTTCGACCCTCGAGGACGGGCGCGAGGCGGTGGACGAAGCGCTCACCTACAAACCCACGGCCGTGATCGCCTTCAACGACCACGTCGCCGTCGGCGTCCTCAGCCGCCTCCGCGAACTCGGCCTCTCGGTCCCCCACGACATCTCCGTCGCCGGCATCGACGACGCCCCCATGAGCGCCCACACCGACCCCGGCCTCACCACATACGCCGTCTCCACCGTCGAACTTGGCCGCCTGGCCTGGGAACGCTTCGCCCCCAACATCCCCACCGCCACCACCCACCTCCAAGGCGAACTCATCACCCGCGCCTCCACATCCCACCCACCCCGCAAACGCCCCCAATGACCCGCCCCGGTTCGGCGCTCAGGGCTGGGTGGTGAAGTGGTAGGTGCCCGAGGGGACTTGGCAGGTGAGGCCGTCGGATGTTGCCTGGAGGACCTCTATTTCCGGGATGTCGGTCAAGGCGCGGCCGGATTCTTGGGTTGTGCTCGGGGCGGGGGTGGGGAGGTGGATCGTGGCGGTGGTGCCTGGGGGGATTGTGGCGGTCAGGGTGAACTTGTCGGGTGAGAGGTGCCAATGGGTGGAGACCTGGCCCGATGGGGTGTCGTAGGTGGCCTTGGCCCAGGTGAGGTGGCCGCCGGGGTGAGGGTGGATGGTCAGGTGGCGGAAGGCGACCGAGTCGGGCGACTGGGTGATGCCGGCTACGTCGGCGTAGAGCCATTCGCCGACTGAGCCCAGTGAGTAGTGGTTGAAGGAGTTCATGGCGACGGGTCCGAAGCCGTTCTGTTCGGTCCAGCCGTCCCAGCGTTCCCAGATGGTCGTCGCGCCGTGCTTGATCGAGTAGCCCCACGACGGGTACCGGTCGTCGTGGAGCAGGTCGTACGCCAACTCGGCGTACCCGTACCTCGTCAAGATCGGGCACAGTAGCGCGACCCCGGCGAACCCCGTCGTCAACGAACGGCCGCGTTGCTCGAGGTCCGCGACCAGGTGCTTCACCGCCGCCTGCTCGGCCTCCTCCGGCAGCAAGCCGAATGCCAACGGCAACAAATAGCCGGTCTGAGTCTCGCCCCGGACTTTGCCCTCAGCATCGACGAATTCGGCAACGAACGCCGACGCGATCCGCTCGCGCAGTTCGCCGTACGCCGCTGCCTCCTCCTCCAACCCGAGCACCCGCGCCGCAGCGGCCGTGAACTCCACACTCCGCGCGAAGTACGCGGTCGCAAGCACGTCCCGATCGGTCCGTACGCCGACCTGCAGCCAGTCGCCGTAATGCCCGCTGGTCCGATTGCGCCAGATCAGATCGGGGTTGGCCCGGTGCACGTAGTCGACCCATCGCCGCATCACCGGCCACGCCGTCCGCAGTACGCGCTCGTCGCCGTAGATCCGGTACAGCGTCCACGGCACGATCGTCGCCGCGTCGGCCCACGCCGGCGTCCCGTGCCGACCGGTGATGACGTGCGGGATCACATCCGGGATCGCGCCCTCGTCCGTCTGCGCGACCGCGAGATCGGCGGACCAATTCTCGAAGAACGTGAGGACGTCGGCCTGGTACGCCGCCGTGGGCAGGAAGATCTGTGCGTCCGCCGTCCAGCCGAGCCGCTCGTCGCGCTGCGGACAGTCGGTCGGGACGCTGACGAAGTTGCCCCGCTGGCCCCAGCGGATATTGCTGAGGAGTTGGTCGACGCCCGGATCCGAGCACTCGAACCGCCCGGCGACCGGGGTGTCGGAGTGCAGCACCCGCCCGGTCACGTCCGACGCCGTCAACTCGTCCGGGTAGCCGTCGACCTCGACGTACCGGAAGCCGTGCACGGTGAAGATCGGTTCGAAGATCTCCTCGGCCGCGCCGGCACTGACGAAGTAGTCGGTGGCGTCGGCCGTTCGCAGATTGGCCGTGTACAGCTCGCCGTCGGACTGCAGCATCTCCCCGTGCCGGAGCCGGATCCGGTCTCCGGCACGAGCGCCACGCACCCGCAACCGCAGCCGGCCTGCGATGTTCTGCCCCAGGTCGACGATGAACCGGCCGGCTGACAGCGGCGTGACCGCCAAAGCCGGTAGGTCCTCGGTTACCCGCACCGGCTCGGTCGTCGAGGCGATCAGGGTCGACACGTCCGTCCCGACCTCGCCCGCCGGCGCCCACCCGGTCGCGTCGTACCCCGGGCTCGACCAGTCGCCGAGCTCGAGCCTAGCGTCGTACGACTCCCCCATCAGCAGATCGGCGAACCGGATCGGCCCGACGTGTTCCACCCATCGCCCGTCCGTCGCGACCACCGTGCGTGAACCGTCCGGATGGTCGACGACGAGCTGCGCGAGCAGCTGCGGCTTCTTGCCGTAGTGGTGGGCGTGACTGCGCGTGTCCCACCCGACGTACCCGGACCACCAGCCCTCCCCCACGACGGCGCCGATCACGTTCTCGCCCTCCTGCAGCAAGTCTGTGACGTCGTACGTTTGGTATATCAAGCGCTCGCGGTAGTCCGTCCAGCCCGGCGTGAGCTCGTCGCTCCCGACCCGTTGGCCGTTGGCGCTCAGCTGATAGAGACCGTGGGCCGTCGCATACACACGCGCCCGGGCCACGGGTCGGGTGAGCTCGAACGAACGCCGGTAGTACCGCGGTGGCGCGATCGTTGCCTGGCGCACCGTTCGTGGTTCGGCCCGGTCGACCGGCGGTTCGAAATACCCGTCGGTCTCGTAGTCGTGCTCGATCCAGTGCGCCTCCCATTCGTCGTCGTGGAAGATGCCGGTGGCAAACGTCGCCTCCGCCGCAGACTCATCGCCGGCCGCGTCGCGCACCTCGAGCCGCCACACGTAGTCGGTCTGCGCCGAGAGCGGAGCACCACCGTGGTCGACATGCGTGTCCTGCTCGCTGCGCCACCCGCTGTCCCACACAGGTATACCGTCGCGCAGCACTCGTACCCGGAACGCGTCCTGCCGGTCGCCGCGGATCGGTGACGCCAGCCGCCAGCTCAACCGCGGCCGCGCCGTACCGATCCCGAGCGGATCGACGCGGTGCTCACAGCGCAGGTCGTACGCCGTCAGCCGCGCGACGTCAGGTGCTTCGGACAGCTGCCACATCAGTAGCTCACCACGTTTCGGTCGTTGTGAAGGAGAGGTTCTGCACGGGCGCCTGCGCGGAGTCGTCGACCTCCAGCGTCTTCGGCCCGGAGCGAACCTGCAGGTTGGTGATGCTGACATCGCGTACGACGGGCGGGTGGCCGCCGGACTGCTCCGGGTCGGCGTGCTTGGTGGTGATGAGCACGGCGGACGTGGTGACGGCGTCGACGACGGTGTCCTCGACGGTGACGTGCTCGATCCGGCCGCCGCGGTACGAGTTGGTCTTGATGCGGATCGCGTGGTCGACCGCCGGGCCGGCGATGTGGAGAGCCCGGGCGTGGACGTTGTGGACGCCACCCGAGGTCTCGCTGCCGATGGTCAGGGCGCCATGCCCGGCGGTGAAGCGGCAGGACTCGATCAGGATGTTCTGCGACGGGCGGGCGACCCGGCGGCCGTCGTCGTCGCGACCGGACTTGATCGCGATGCAGTCGTCGCCGGTGGTGAACGAGCAGCCGGTGATGACGACGTCCTTGCAGGAGTCCGGATTGCAGCCGTCGTTGTTCGGGCCGAGGCTGTCGATGGTGATGCCGCGGACGAGAACATCGCTGCAGAAGACCGGATGCACGACCCACATCGGGGCATTGACGATGCGGACGTCCTCGATCCGGACGCGGTGGCAGGTGTGCGGCTGGATGAAGCTCGGGCGGAAGCCGTGCCCGGGTTCGAAGACACGGTCCTCGACCGGTACGCCGTCCTCCACCAGCTGCAGCAGCCGCTCCCAGTCGCCACGCGGGCGGGTGTTGCTCCACCAGTTGTCGGCACCGGCGCCGCCGTCCAGGGTGCCGGTGCCGGTGATCGCGACGTTGACCTCGTCGTAGGCGTAGATGAGGGGCGAGTGGCTGAAGCACTCGATCCCCTGCCAGCGGGTTCGCACGATCGGGTACGCCGCCGGGTCGGTGAGGAATCGCAGCGTGGCGCCTGCCGACACATGCAGCTCGATGTGGCTGCGGAGCCGGATCGGGCCGGTGAGATAGGTGCCTTCGGGTACGACGACGCGGTCGCCGGGTTCGCACGCGGCGATTGCCTTGGCGATCGCCGCGGTGCAGTCGACGTCGGCGCCGTACTCCGTGATCCGGTGGTCAGTCATGCGCCTGGAGATCCTGGATGCGGAGGGCGTTGGCGAGCGGAACGGCGATGACCCAGGACGGGTTCCAGGTGTTGGCGTGACCGCGGCGCTGCCAGTGGGTTTGGAAGAACGCCTCGCCTTGTTCGCCCCGGATCGGGAAGTTCCAGTCGCCCGGGGTGGCCGCAACACCTTGAGTGAGGGCGTGGAGGGTGGTCCGGGCCGCAGCGACATACTCGGGGCGATGGGTGGCCAGTCCGAAGGCAAGGAGTTCGAAGGTCGGGAAGAACGTGTCCAGATGGTGGTTCTGGACGCTGACGGTCGGCCACCCGATCGCGTTGAAGCCGGCGGCGCGGAGGGGTGCGTCGAGGTCGAGCTCCGGCGACCAGACGTAGACCCAGGTGAGTAGCCAGTCCGCGGCAACCTCGCACCATTGCGCGTAGAGCGGATCGCCGGTGCGGCGGAAGAGTTCGTAGGCGGCCATGAAGTAGTACATGCCGGCTTCTTTGTCCTCGCAGGCCGCGTCCAGGGTGGAGCGGGCGAACGGACGGTCGAAGGTCCGCGCATGCTGATCGTGGTACCGACTCAGCCAAATAGTTGCCTCGGCCAACAGCTCCGGATCGTCGAGCACCCCCGCCGCCTTGATGGCGGCCAGCACACACGGGATACCGGCCGCCGAGACCGTGGTCGCCGCGGCTGTGCCGTCCAGCCGCCAGCCGGCCGGAAAGGTTCCGTCCGGCATCTGAGCAGCGCGAAGGAAGGTGATGGACTCGCGGAGCGCGTGCAGCCAGGCGGGTGGGACGGACTCTCCGTGCGCGTGGAAGAGGGTGATGATGTCGGCGAGATCGGTGAGGGTTTCGCCGTACGCGCGGCTGGAGATCGTGGAGCGGAAGCTGGTCCAGCGACGCGTGCTGATCTGGTAGGCGTTGTGGCGAAGGCCGGGCGTCGGCGTGGGGCTACCGGAGAGGTAGAACTCGACGGCGGCTCGGCAGCGGTCGATCCGGGCCCGCTCGATACGGCCGCGGTCGCCGGCGGTGAAGCCGAGGCGGGCATCGCACCAGGCGAGCTTCAGTGCCTGGCCGGTCCAGCCGTACAGGAAGTGCCGGGCCTTGCGGGGACCGTTGCCGGGGACATCGCTGAACTTGGTGTAGCCGGCAACAGTCCCGGACCGGTACCACCTGTTGTCCAGCGCAACCGCCTTGCGGGCGACGAGTTCGTCAAGTGTGAGACCGCCTGCGCCGCGCTCGGTGAAGAGAGCCCGGGCACTCCGGACGAGGTGGCGGAAGGCGTGACCGCGGAGCTCCTGCCGGCCCCAGTCGAGGACGAGGCGTTGGGTGTGGACCTCACCGGGGCGGAGGGTGAGGTAGCCGTCGTCGGTGGCCTCGGTCTCGGCTTTGCTGACGTACCGGACATCCGGTTTGCCGTCGAACATGAGTACGCCGCTCAGCGCGGCCAGCACCGGGCCGTCCTCGCGGATCGCGCCCAACGACCCGTAGCGGACCTGGCCGTCGCCCGATCGGCGCGGCTCCGGACGGGAGAACAGCGACAGCCACCGGCGTTCGCGACCGGTACGCCATTCGAGGTTCATGCCAGGGATCGGCAGGCGATCCTCCTCCGCCACGAAGCCCCCGCCGGGCGCCGGGCCGACCCGCGGCACCGCTCGCGCCGGGTCGGACGACGGGTTGTCGTTGTAGATCAGACCGGGGATGGTGAGTTGGCTGTCCTTCACCCGGCCGAGGTCGAGCAGGAGCCCGACGGCGAGATCGGCCAAGCGTCGTTGGCTGGTGTTGCGCCAGCGGAGCTCGAGGTTCAGCCGATCGCCGTCGTCGAACGACAGCCGCATCTCGACGGCCACCGGCCCGACCCGGCATCCGGCGCGGTGCTCGCCCGGCCGGCGTGAGATCCACCAACCGTCGGGGTGGATCAGGTTGGGTTGCCAGGGGCGGCCGACCGAGTACGTCAGCAGGTTGGCGACGGGCCGTTCGAGATAGACGGCGCCGTCGGTCAGGCCGAGTTGCAGGATGACGCCGTCCGACGTACGGCGGAGTTCGGCGTGGCGCGAGCCGGCGGTGAGCGCGGGCATCAGGCCGCCCGGCGGATCTGGATGGCCTGGTACTGCGTCCCGGGCAGTCGGACCGTCAGCGTGCCGGTGACGTTCTCGCGGGTACGGCGCACCGAGTGGTTCCACACGTCCAGTACGTCGACGTCGTACACACCGGCCGGGAGGGAGAACGTGCGGTCGGGGAACTGGTGCTCACCGAGGTACTGGAGGTAGTACGACCCGGGGACGGCGAGGGTCGGGGCGTCGCGGTAGTCGTCGATGGGTTCGACGCCGTCGGGGAGTTCGTCGAGCACCTCGCGGAGTAGGCGGAGGCGTTGGGCGACGACGCCGGTCGGACGGTTGCCGCCGGCAGACCATGGCGTCGTGGCTGCTTTCGCATACCACTCGCCATGGGTGACGTAGGCGCCCCGGACGGTTCCCTCCCAGATGCGGGTGAGCAGCTCCTCGGGGCGGAGGCTGGTGTCAGGGGTCGAGCCGTCGCCTTCGTGACCGCAGGCGTCGACGAAGACAGGCTTGGCGTGGTCGCGGCGCAAAGCCGAGACTCCGCGCAGGTTCTCCGACCGCACGCTGAGGTGGGTCAGCCAGGGCGGCCCGGGATCCGTTGCCTCGTGCATCGAGATCAGGTGCCGCCCGCTGTCGAGCTCAGCAATCAACTCAGCCAACCGTCTCAGGTCGCCCGTCAGCGCGGGACTGGTCGGCGACAGGCACCACGAGATGTTGCGGTAGGCCCCTAGACGAACCACGAGATCGTGGACGACGCCTTCGTCCGGCGGCAGCACGATGTCGGCGATGACCTCGACGGACAGCAGATCGCGGACCTGCTCCTCGATCGCCTCGGATGCCTGCAAACGGACGCGATTGAACGGTGACGCCGCGAGCGCGGGGCGAGCAGCGGCCCACTGGTCGGGACGGCCGAACCACGTAGTGGTGAGTGGGTGGTACGGCGTCCCGTCGGCCCACCGCAACGTAGTCCCTGAGCGGCGGACGGGACCGCGGGAGGTCGCGGCGGTGCAGGTCACAGTCCCGCCGTCGTACGACCAGACGCCTTCGACATCCGGGCTGAAGCGGACGAGCCAACCACCGTCCGACTGGAAGGATTCGGCGTAGGCGGTTGCACCGGACGTGTGCCGGAAGACCAGACCGGTCGGCCCGGCCACGGGGAGTTCCAGCACGTCCCAGCGAGGTACTGACGTCATCGGGTGCCTCTCAGGGCGAGGTACGGGGTGGCGGGTAGCGGGATTCGGCTGGGGCCGGAGTAGTCGTCGAGCGGGGTGATGGTCATTGCCCGGGTGTCGATCAGGTCGAAGTGGAATGGCATACCATCCGGCAGATCGAGCTCGACCGCCGACGGTTGACGGTCGCCCAGGTAGTGCAGGACGCATCGGTCGCCGTCGACCTCGCCGTTCGACTGCCGCGGCAGGCCGGCGAAGACGCCCCGCAGGAAGTCGATCCGCTCCGGGCTTTCGCCGTACAGCCGGCCGCCGATCGAGATCCAGGCGCGGGTCGCCCGGTCGACGAAGGACTCGCCGTGGCCGACGTACCCGCCGAGCGACATGCCCTGCCAGAAACGGTGCACCATCTCGTCCGCGGTCAGGTTCCCCCAGCGACGGCCGGCGTTGCCCTCGTAGCCGATCTCGTCGATGACCACCGGCTTCGGGCAGTCACGCCAGGCGGCGACCTCGGCGCCGTCCCAGTGCTGCACGCTCTGGTGCGTGATCCACGGCTTGGAGAAGTCGTACGGCGTGAAGACCTCGTACATCTTGGTCCCGTTGTGGATCGAGCGCAGCCGCTGGTACGGGTCGTACCGCTGCACCAACTGCAGCAGCCGGTCCCAGTCCGCGATCGTCTTCTCGTGGTTGAAGTCGTACTCGTTCGACAGCGACCACCAGACGTTCCGGTACGCCGCCAGCCGCGCGACGACGTACCGCAGGTACGCCGCGTCCTGCTCCGGGGTCATCCGGTCGAAACCCCACACGCCGCGGTCATAAGGATGGAACAGGATCAGGTCCGCCTGGATCCCCAGGGCCAGCAGATCGGCGACGCGGCTCTCGAAGTGCCGGAAGAACTCGGGATCGTACCGCTCGACGTCCACCTCACCGGGCGTGGAGCCCACGAACGGCGTGCGCTCGGGGCGCATGCCGTCCGTGGGCAGCAGACACATCCGCACCTTGTCGAAAGGGGCTGACCGCAATGACTCGAGGGTCAGCTCCTGGAGCTCTTTCGTCTCGTACGTCCAGTGGTAGCAGGTCGTCCCGATGCACTCGTAGCGCATCCCGTCGGCATAGGAGAAGTGGTGTTCCCCGTGGACTCCGACGGGGCCATGGTTGCCAGGGCCTGGCGAGGTGCACGTGAAGGCGCCGCGCCGGCCGTCCAGCTCGGCGGCGGAGCTGGACGTGATGTACGTCCACTCCCCCTCCCGGTCCGGTGAGAACCGCGCCCGGTAGGTGCCGTCGCCGTCGTAGAAGCCGTCGACGGTCACCATCCGGTTCCGGAACTGGTACGTGACCTGGAACTCCACCTCGGCGAACGGGTTGCCGCCAGACGGGCCGGACAGGGTGAGTTCGTGCAGGCCCCACAACTCGGTGCTCATGGCAATCGATCTCCTGCCTGGATCCACTCGGGCGCCAGGGTCACGTGCTTGATGGTCTTGCGCAGGTACGAGTACGCGACGTGCAGCCGCCCGTCACGGGTCTGCAGCAGCGTCGGGTACGAGTAGCCGAACTCGTTCTCCCGGTACTCCTCGTCCTGCACCTGGAGGTTCCGCCAGTACGGCCAGGTGGCGCCGTCGTCCTCGGACAACGCCAGCGTCAGCGGCGTCCGCAGCGTCTTCCGGCGCACCCCGCCCTTGCCGTCGTCGACCCAGCGGAACTGGTCGCGGTCGGTGGAGGAGTCGTTGAACACCATGACCAGACGCCCGTCGGTCAGGCGGAGCACCTGGATCGCGGAGTTGTTGTTGGGCAGGGTGGTCCGCTCGGGGGCGGTCCAGGTGCGGCCGTTGTCCTTGGACACCGATCGGTGGATGCGATCGGCGGCGCGACTGCGGTAGTACCCGGCGAGCTCCCCGGGCGACAGCTCCACGACACTCATCTGCACCTGCCCGACCGCGTCCGGCACCTCCACCGTCGACCACGTCTCGCCTCGGTCGGTACTGAGCTTGATCACGGTGCGCTCGGCGGTCCTGTCGCAGTCGTAGGCCGGCAGCAACCAATCTCCGTTGCTCAACACAACAACCGGGTTGCGGATGAAGCTGCCGAGATGCTCGAACAGCACCTCACTGCGTTCCCATGTCAGACCGCCGTCGTGGGACACGCGGCGGATCACCCGCGAGGTGGACTGATCGTGCGGCTCGTTCGAAGTGTGCAGAAGCCAGACCTCGTTGGCCCCGGCAACGAACAGCAACGGGTTCTGCTCGGAGCGGCGCGGGTCACTCGACAGTTGCTCCGGCGGCAACCACGTGTCGGTGCCGGCCGGGAGGCGGGACAGGACGACGTTCGTGTCCGGCTCGCCTTCGCCGGGGCCGTTGAACCACGCGCACAACAGATCGCCGGCCGCCGTCTCGACGAGGGTGGCGGCGTGGCTGTCGCCGGGGTGGATGGTGGGCAGGAGGGCCGCACCCTCTCGGATGCGGCCGTCGAACCTGGGGTCGTTCACCATGTGAATCCGGCGGCGGCCTGGGCCTTGATGTAGTCCGGGATGTCCTGCTGCTCGGTGACCTGCAGCGACGAGTCGACGTCCATCCCGTCCTTCAGCACGTGCTGCCGGAAGACCTTGTACAGCGGGATGTCCCAGTACTCGGTGTTCTGGTAGTTCTTGATCACCGCGTTGTCGCCCCAGTACACCGCCGACGTGTCGATCGCGGCCAGCTCCGGGATCGCCGTACCGAAGGCGTTCACCACCGCGTCCGTCTTCAGCACGCCCTTCATGCCGTACGACGAGATCCGGGTCTGCATCTCCTCCGACACCATGTACTTGACCACGTCCAGCGCCTGGTCCTGGTGCTTCGACTGCGGCGGGATGAACGCGGCCCGGGTGTCGGGCTGGTAGATCGACTTCGACCCGCGCGACAGCACCGGCATCGAGGTGACGCCGATCTTCACGCTCTTGGCCCACTCCGCGAACTGCGCGGCGTCGTCCTCCTCGACGTAGTACGGGCTGAGGGCGTACGCGTTGAGCTTGGACAGGTTGTTCACCGCCATCGCGAGGTGTCCCGGGAAGCTCATGTCGCCCTTGAAGAAGTCGTCCACCGTGGTGAAGTTGTTCCGCGGGATCATCAGGAACCGGTACATGTTGTTCGCGATGGACTTCCACTCGCCGCTGGTCAGGTTGACCTTGACGTCCTCCGGCGCCGGCTGCTCGCTCGAGCCGGGCACGAACGGGTACAGCCCGAGCTGGTTCATCGCGAGGTAGTTGTCCGGGTGCTGCATGTAGCCCTTGTAGTGGTCGATCCCGTCCTGCCGGGTGAGCTTCTGGGCCAGCTTGTAGATCTCGTCGTACGTCGATCCGGTCGAGGGGTACCGGACCCGGAACTTGTCGAAGACCAGCTTGTTGTAGAACAGCAGGCTCTCGTCGATCCACAGCGGGACGCCGTACAGGCCGCCGTCGGACCGGGACTTGATCTGCTCGACCGAGCCGAGGTTGAGCTTGCTCAGATCGATGCCGGCCTGCTGCACCTGCGACGTGATGTCCTGGACCCAGCCGAGCGGCTCGAGGTCGCGGTCGATCCGCAGCCGCGGGTCCTCCAGGATCAGGTCGGGGACGCGGCCGGCCTTGGCGATGTCCTCGTACCGGATCGGGTAGTCCCAGGTCGCGTACTTGAGCTTGATGTCGGGGAACTTGGCCCGGATCGCGTCGCCGAACACGGCGTCGAAGTACCGGTGCGCCTCCCGGCCGTCGTCGTCGCCGCCGAGCTCGAACGGCTTGAAGTTCGCGGCGAAGACGAACAGCTCGTCGTCGGCGACCGAGAACGGCTTGCCGTACTTGTTCGGGATGTCGACCGTGCCTTCCGCCGACTGCGCGCGGGCGCGCGGGATCGCGCTGGTGGCGGAGGCCGGTGTGGCCTGCAAAGAACCGCCGAGAGCGGCGAGTCCACCGATCAGTGCGCCGTTGCGTAACAGTCCACGGCGGGACAGATTTCCTTCGGACATGGAGATGACCTTTCCTACGGGGCGGTGGTGGCCGTGAGGACACCCTTCAGGTCGAGTTGCTCGGCCAGGTGGCACGCGACTCTGCGGCCACCGATCTCGCGCAACTGCGGGACTTCGGTCGCACACCGGGCTTCGGCGTACCCGCACCGGGGATGGAACGGGCAGCCGGCCGGCACCTTGGACGGATCCGCGATCTCGCCGCTGAGCTTGATCCGCTCGCGCTGCCCGCGGGACGCGGGGTCGGGATCCGGTACGGCGCTGAGCAGCGCCTCGGTGTACGGGTGCAGGGGCTTGGCGTAGAGCTCTTCGGTCGACGCGCTCTCGACGAGCTTGCCGACGTACATCACCGCGACGTCGTCCGCGACATGCTCGACGATGCCGAGGTCGTGCGAGACGAACAGGTAGGTCAGCCCGGACTCCTCCTGCAGGTCCTTCAGCAGGTTGAGGATCTGTGCCCGGACCGAGACATCGAGCGCGCTGACCGCCTCGTCGGCGACCACGAGCCGCGGCTCGGTCGCGAGCGCGCGAGCGATCACGACCCGCTGCCGCTCACCGCCGCTGAACGCGTGCGGGTAGCGATGCGCGTACTCCGCCCGCAGCCCGACGCGCCGCAGCAGTGCGGCCACCTTGTCGTCGATCTCGTCGCGCGATCCGGCGTCCTGGACCCGCAGCGGCTCCGCGATGATGTCGCGCAGGGTCTTGCGCGGATCGAGCGAGGAGTGCGGATCCTGGAAGATCAACCGGACCTGCCCGCGGTACGGCTTCAGCTGCTTCTCGCTCATCGCGGCCAGGTCGACGCCGTCGAACATGATGCTGCCCGCCGTCGGCTCGTACGCACGGACGATGCAGCGGCCGAGCGTCGTCTTCCCGCAGCCCGACTCCCCGACCAGCCCGAGCGTCCGGCCGGCGCGGATCGACAGGTCGACACCGTCGACCGCCTTCACGTAGCCGCGGTTCCGGCCGAGGAATCCGCCGTGCAGCGGGAAATGCATGGTCAGGCCGTTGGTCTCCAGCAGGTTCATCGCTCCCCCTCGCCGTACAGCAGGCAGGCCACATCGATCTCGTCGCTGCGCACCGTCGCCGGCACCGTCACGTCGCACTTCCCCGCCATGAACGCGTCACACCGCGGATGGAACCGGCACCCGGAGGGACGCTCGTACGGCGGCGGCACGGTCCCTCGTACGGCGACCAACCGGTCCCGACCGCGCTGGCCGAGCCGAGGAACCGAACGCACCAGCGCCTGCGTGTACGGATGCTTCGGATTGCTCAGTACGGCGGACGCCGGGCCCTGCTCGACCACCTCGCCGAGGTACATCACCGCGACCTCGTCGGCGACCTGTGCGGCGACCCCGAGGTCGTGGGTGATCAGCATGATCGCCATCCCGAGCTCCTGCTGGAGGTCCTGCAGCAGGTCGAGGATCTGGGCCTGCGTCGTCACGTCCAGCGCGGTCGTCGGCTCGTCCGCGATCAGCAGCCGCGGCCGGCAGGCCAGCGCCATCGCGATCATGGCTCGTTGCCGCATGCCACCACTGAACTGGAACGGGTACGAGTCGACGCGGCGCTTCGGGTCCGGGATGCCGACCCGGCCGAGCATCTCGATCGCCCGGTCGCGCGCGGCCTGCTTCCCGACGTTCTCGTGCAGCCGGACGGCCTCGATGATCTGGTCGCCGATGGTGTGCACCAGGCTCAGCGATGCCATCGGCTCCTGGAACACCATCGCGATGTCGGCCCACCGGACCTGCCGCAGCCGCTTGTCCTTGGCCGCGAGCAGGTCGAGCGGATCCCCGTCGGACTCGGAGTGCAACAGCACCTCGCCGCCGACGATCCGGGCCGGCCGCTCGACCAGGCGCAGGATCGACCGCGCGGTCACACTCTTGCCGCACCCCGACTCGCCGACCACGGCCAGCGTCCGGCCGCGCCGGACCGTCAGGCTGACGCCGTCGACGGCCTTCACGACCCCGTCACCGAGCTCGAAATGCGTCCGCAGCTCGCGGACCTCCAACAACGGTTGCACCAGGGGCCTCCTACTTGTAGGGATCCGCGGCGTCGCGGAGACCGTCGCCGACGAAGTTCATGGCGAGTACGACGACCACGACCGCGAGGCCGGGGGTCAGCAGCCAGGGCGCGGTGGCGACCGCACGGACGTTCTGCGCGCCCTCGAGCAGCACGCCCCAGCTCACCGCGGGCGGCTGCAGGCCGAGACCGAGGAACGACAGGCTGGTCTCGCCGAGGATCATCCGCGGTACGGCCATCGAGACCGACGCGATGATGTGGCTGGCGAACGACGGCACCATGTGGCCGAAGATGATCCCGGTCCGGCTGACCCCGTCGAGCCGGGCCGCCATCACGAAGTCCTCCTCGCGCAGACTGAGGAACCGGCCGCGGACGTCCCGCGCCAGTCCGGTCCAGCCGATCAGCGAGAGGATCACCGTGATCGCGAAGTACCGCGTCAACGGCCCCCAGCCGCCGGGCAGCGCCGCCGACAACGCCATCCACAACGGCAGCGTCGGGATCGACATGATGAACTCGATGATCCGCTGGATCACGTTGTCGACCGTGCCGCCCATGTAGCCGGAGATGCCGCCGATCAGCATGCCGAGCAGGAAGCTGGCGAACACGCCGACGAGCCCGATCGACAACGAGACCCGGGCGCCGTGGATCAACCGCGACAGCAGGTCGCGTCCGGACTGGTCCGCGCCGACCAGGAAGAACGGCTCGCCCGCGGTGGCCGGCCCGATCAGGTGGATGTCGGAGGTGATCGGTCCGAGGACCGAGTACCGGTCGCCGTGCACGAACAGCCCGACCTTGACGATCTTCGACTTGTCGACGGTGAAGGTCTGCTCGAACGTCTCCTGGTTGCGCGTCGACGAGTACCCGTACACGAACATCCCCTGCTCGCCGGAGATGTGCACCCGCTGCGGCGGGGCGTACGGCAGCGCGGTGTGCGCGGTGTCGGCGTTCGCCGGTGCGAAGAAGCCCGCGAAGAGCGCGACGAAGTAGATCGGGATCAGCACGATCAGCCCGATCACCGCGAGCTTGTGCCGGCGGAACTGCCGCCACATCAACCGCCACTGCGGCAGCGCGCCGTGATCGCGGAGGCTCTTGACCACCTCCTCCTGCGGATTCTGCACATCGGGGGGGATCGCCTCGAGCTGTTGAACCATGGTGATCTATCCCTTCTGGAACCGGGTGCGGATCCGCGGATCCCACCAGGCCAGGGCGAGGTCGCTGAGCATCGTGCCGATCACCGTCAGCGTGCTGAGAATGAGCACGAAGCTGCCGACCAGGTACATGTCCTGGCTCTTCACCGCGCCGAGCAGCAGCGGACCGCTGGTCGGCAGGCTCATCACGACCGACACGATCGTCTCGCCGCTGATCAGCCCGGGCAGCAACCAGCCGACCGTGCTGAAGAACGGGCTCAGCGACATCCGGACCGGGTACTTGAGCAGCAGCTTCCACTCCGGCAGACCCTTCGCCCGCGCGGTCGCGACGTACGGCTTGTGCAGCTCGTCGAGCAGGTTGGCGCGGGTGATCCGGATCAGTCCCGCCGTACCGGCGACGCCGACCACGACGATCGGGATCCACAGGTGCGCGAGCAGGTCGAGCAGCTTGCCCAGGTTCCACGCGGCGTCGGCGTACTGCGGTGAGAACAGCCCGCCGACGCTCTGGCCGAAGTACCGGAACCCGACGTACATCATCAGCAGCGCGAGCATGAACTCCGGCACGGCCATCCCGATGAAGCCGAGGAACGACGCCACGTAGTCTCCGGCCGAGTACTGCCGCAGGGCGCTGTAGATGCCTATCGGGAACGCGATCGCCCAGACGAACAGCAGGCTGGCGATCGACAGCACCATCGAGAGCAGCACCCGGCTGCCGATCAGGCTGGAGACCGACTGGTTCCAGGCGAACGACTGGCCGAGGTCGCCGTGCAGCACGACGCCGCCGATCCAGGTCAGGTACTGCGCCATGAACGGCTTGTCGAGCCCGTAGTGCCGCTTCAGCTCGGCGATCTGCGAGTCCGGGATGTCCTGACCGCGTGCCTCGGCGTTCGCGATCACCGTGGTGGTGTAGTCGCCCGGCGGCAGCTTGATCACCACGAACGTGACGAACGAGATCGCCGCCAGCGTGATGAACATCCAGACCAGTCGCCGGCCCACGAACCGCAGCATTACTGGCCGATCGAGAACTGCTCGGGGTGGACGATGCCGGGGGCAACCGACTCGCTCATCTGCGTCGGCACGTTGTGGAAGTCGTTCTTGACAACTCCGTACGTGTTCGGCACCGAGCTGATCCCGATGTAGTAGAACTGGTCGGCCGCGATCTGCAGCACCTGCTTGCCGAGCTCGAGCGTCTTGCCCGCGTCCGGCTCCTGCCTGGCCTGCGTGAACAGGTCGAGCTGCTTCTGTACTTCGGCCGGCGGCTTGATGCCCTTCTCGCCGTGCGACTGGTACCACTGCGCCCAGCCGATGCCGTACCGGGCGCTGCCGTCGTTGGTCGGCACCCAGTAGTGGTCGCCGCCGGTGCCGGTCGGCAGCACGAAGGTGCCGCAGGTCCAGGTCCCGGCGTCGTGGTCGTTGCCCTTGACCCGTTCCTTGTAGAGGTCCTCGCTGACCGCCTGCGTACGCAGCTCGACGCCCACCGCGGCCCACCTCTTCTTGATGAACTCGATCGCCTCGACGTGATCCGGGAACGACTCGCTCACCAGCACCGCGATCGACACCGGCTTGCCGTCGGCACCGAGCCGCTTGCCGTCGGCCGACTTCTTCGTCAGCCCGGCCGCGTCGAGGTGCTGGTTGGCCTTGGCGGCGTCGAACTCGAGGAACTGCGTTGCGAGCTGCTCGTTGTAGTACGGCGAGTCCTTCGGCGGCGCGCCCTGCCAGGGCTCACCCTGACCGGCGTACACCGCGTCGATGACCTCCTTGCGGTTGATCGCGACCGACAGCCCGGCCCGGAACTCCTTGTTCGAGAACAGCGCCCGCTTGGCCGGGTCCTTGTGGGTCAGGTTCAGGCCGAGGACCATCGTGTTCGTCAGCTGGGTCGGCACCTCGAAGATCTTGTAGGCGCCCTTCGCCCGGTTCTGCGCGACGACCGGCTTGTTCTGCGGGGTACCGAAGTTCCGGTACTGCATGCCGAACTCGCCGTTCATCACCTTCAGCAGCTCGACCTGCGCGTCCTGCACGACCTCGACCCGGCAGTTGTCGATGTACGGCAGCTGGCGGCCGGCGTCGTCGACCTTCCAGTAGTACGGGTTCCGGGTCAGGATGACCGCGGAGCCCTTGCCGAGCGCGGTGGTCACCTTCCACGGCGCCAGCGTCGGCTGGTCCGGGTTGGTCCACGGGTTCTGCTTCTGGTTGAACAGGTCGACCCAGCTGCCGACGCCGGCCTTCTTCGCCAGCGCGTTCGCGTTCTTGTTGTACTTCAGGTGGAACTGCTGGAAGTAGTGCTTCGGCAGCAGCATCCCGTAGGCGCCTTCACGCTCGAAGATGGCATCGGCGATCTGCACGAGCAGCGACGGCTGCGGCGACGAGTACGTCATCTTCACCGTGCGCTCGTCGACCTTCTCGACCTTCGCCATCTTGTTGGTGTCCGGCGACAGGAACGCGTCGTACAGCCCGTCCGGGTGCAGACCCTCGTCGCACTGCACCTCGAGGATCGTGAACAGCAGGTCGTCCGCCGTACACGGCTTGCCGTCGGACCACTTCAGGCCCTCGCGCAGCGTGAACGTGTAAACCTTGCTGTCGGCATCGACCGTGAACTCGGCGGTGTTCGCGTCGAGCTCGTCGTACCCGGGCTTGCCGACCTTGTCGGGCTTCCAGCGCAGCAGCGGCTCGTAGTGCATCGCGTACCACAGCCACTGGGTGTCCTCCTGCGTCAGCATCGCCGAGCGCCACGTCCCGCCGTACTGCGCCTTGCCTTCGAGCGGCTTGATCACAGGCGGGTTCTTGGGCAGCCGGTCCGCCAGCGGAGGCAGGGATCCCTTGTCCACCAGGGCCTTCAGCATCGGCGACTCCTTCTCGCCGGCCGCGGCCACCTGCGCGCCGGAGCCCGCCGGCTTGGTGTCGAAGAAGCCGCATCCTGGAATGGTGGCGACCGCGAGGAGTCCGAGACCGCCCTGCAGCAGCCGGCGCCGATTGATCGTGCTATCAGACATCTCTACCTCACTGCTGCTCGAGCGTGATGTTGCTGAACTGAGCGGTCCCGTAGTCGATCAGGCCGTTGTCGACCTGCCCGCCGTCGATCGCGAATCCGATGTAGAAGGTCCGGCTCGGCATCATGATCTTTTCGTAGCCGAAGCGGTCCCACGTGACTTGATCGGTGGAGATGAAGGCCTCGAACTCGACCTCCCGGGCCTGCGGGCGCTCACGCCGGAGCAGCCGTAGCCAATACACCTTGGTCGGGTCCAGGTACGTGTCGTCCCACGGCCAAGGGCCGACGCTCGGCACCGATCCGTCGGTCTGGATCCGGATCGCCTGCGCCTTCATCCCGCCGTCGTCGGTGGCCGTCGGCGCGGCACTCGCGTTGTCATTGACGGTGCCGTACCCGCCCGCGACCCCGTAGCCGACACCGCCGTACATGAACGGAGCGGTGGGGTCGAGCGTGTCGCGGATCATCAGCCCCGCGGTGAGCCCGTTGGCGACCTTGCTGAGCTTGTCCAGCCGGGTGGTGAGTTGCCACACCGAGCCGGCGCCGCCGACCTGGAGCTTGCGGTACACGTAGTGGAAGTTGCTGGTCCGCCCGTAGATCCGGCCGGATCCCTTGATCGTCAGGATCCCGCTGTCCAGGCTGCCCGAGCCGGGCACCGGCGGCTTGCCGACGGACGCCGACGTCCAGCCCGTCGTACCCGTCTGCTTGTTGACGTGCAGCTGGACCGCGGTCGACTGCGTCGCCGTACCGTTCTGATCGGTTGCTCGCGCGGTCAGCCAGTAGGAGCCGTCGGCAACGTTCTTCCACTGGATCTGGTACGGCGCCTTGTTCGCGGTGCCGATGATCTGGTCGCCGACGAAGAAGTCGACCTTGGCGAGCTGACCGCCCTTCGCCGCGGCGGCGTCGGCCTTGATCGTCACGGTCGGCGCGGTGCGGCCCGGGATCGTCTGGTTCTGCGACGGGCTGGTGATCCGGATCGTCGGGTTGCCGACCCGGTCCGGGACGAGGGAGTTGAGGTAGTTCTCCAGGTAGGTGTAGCCGTTCGGGGCGATCTTCTGCGCGTCGGACGGGTCGTTCGGGTCGAGGCCGTTCGCCTTCTCCCACCAGTCCGGGATGCCGTCGTGGTCGGTGTCGGCCGGCACCTCGCCGCCGTCGAGGGTCGGGTAGCCGCCGACCTCCTTCTGCGAGTTGATCAGCCGGCCGGTGCCCTTGCGGACCTCGTCGATAACGCGGGCGTCGGCGGCGTCGCGCCTCGGCAGGATCGCGCCGGCGTCGGCCAGCACCGCGTCGTACGCCTTCGCGGCCGCCTGGATGTCGCCGCGGCCCGGGATCGGCTGCGGCTCGGTCAGCTCGACGATGCCGCCGATCGGGTACCGGATGCCGCGGCGGTTGTGCGCGGTGACATCGGGGTGGCCCTCGACCTGGTTGCCGGCGACGTACCACTGGCCGCCGCGGTTCGCGCTCAGGACGACCGGGGCGACCTCGTCGAGCGTGGTCGGGCCGGGCTTGTAGAAGTTGTTCATGATGTTGATGCCGTTGGCCCACTCACCGCCGTACACCGAGGTGTAGCCGTGGTCGTAGACCACGTTGTTGTAGTGGTCGACCTCGAGGTTGATGCCCTCGGTGTAGCCGAACCGGGGCTGGCGGCCGCCCTGGTGGGCGATCAGGTTGTGGTGGTACGTGTTCCGCTCGCCGCCCCAGATCCCGCCGTACCCGTGCCGGTTCTTCGGGTGCGCGGACAACGCCAGGCCCTCGGAGACGATGCACCACTGGACGGTGACGTCGAAGTTCCCGTACGGCGAGAGGCACTCGTCGACCGCCCAGCTGAACGAGCAGTGGTCGATGATCAGGTTGCGGATCTGCGGGCTGACCGAACCGGGCACGTTGGTGTTGAACGAGTCGTCGGCGATCTCGTTCTCGTCGCCGAGGCGGAACCGGAGGTAGCGGATCACGATGTCGTGGGCGCTGCCCTTGATCCCGGTGCTGTGACCGGCCACGCAGATGCCGCCACCAGGCGCGGTCTGTCCGGCGATGGTCAGGTTGTTGCCGGCGATCTGCAGACCGGTCTCGAGCTGGATCGTGCCGGAGACCCGGAACACGACGGTCCGGTTCGAGCCGGAGACGGCGTCTCGGAGCGAGCCGGGTCCGGAATCGGCCAGCGTCGTCACCTCGTACACGGATCCGCCGCGGCCGCCGGTGGCCCACTTACCGGCGCCCTCGGCACCGGGGAAGGCGGGCAGCCGGTCGTCTGCCGCGGTTGCCCGGGCCGTCGTCTTCGCGCTCGCGGTCGGCGTGATGCCCAGCGATGCGACTCCGATGGCGGCGGCGGTGGTCCCGACGAACCCACGGCGGGACCAGCCCACGGGAGTTTCGGGCGGGGAGGTTTCGGTCATCGTCCAGGCCTCGCTTTCGGCGCGTTATGAATATCTAATCAAGTCCGAATGGAACGACCGGCCCTCATGGTCACGGAGGTTGCGAGACGATGTCAAGGGCATGACGGCACAAATCCGCAATCGTTTGCATGCGGGTGATCGTCTGATCGCAATCGTTTGCACTGAAGTCTTGCCCCGAGCTCCTGGACGGTGGTTACCTAGCCTCCATGCCCTTGCGCCCACTCCCCCTCGGCAGCACGAAGCTCAACGGCGGATTCTGGCCGGCCCGGCAGCGCGTCAACCGGGACGCGACCATCCCCGCCGCTGCCGAGCGGCTCGAGGAGGTGGGCACATTGTCGAACTTTCGCCGCGCGGCCGGCTCGGAGCCTGGCGGGTTCGAAGGAAAGCTCTTCGCCGACACCGACGTCTACAAATGGCTCGAGGCGGTCGCCTGGGAGCAGGCCCGCGAGCCCTCTGCCGAGCTCGCCGCCTGGCAGGCCGGTGCAAGCGAGTTGGTCGCTTCGGCGCAGGAGCCCGACGGGTATCTCAACACCCATACCCGCCTTGCGCTCGACGGTCAGCGGTACGGCGACCTGGAGAAGGGCCACGAGCTGTACTGCGCGGGCCACCTCCTGCAGGCCGCCGTCGCGCAGGTGCGGGCGACCGGGGATCGCACCTTGCTCGACATCGCCTGCCGGTTCGCGGATCACCTGTGCAAGACATTCGGGCCGGGTCGGCTCGAAGGCGTCGACGGTCATCCGTTGATCGAGATGGCGCTCGTCGACCTCTATCGCGAGACCGGCACAGCGGCGTACCTCGAGCTGGCGTCGTACTTCGTGGAGGCCCGCGGGCGCGGGACGCTCACTCCCCCGGGTCACCACGGGCCGGCATACTTCCAGGATCACCTGCCGGTGCGCGAGGTGCGGACGATCGCCGGTCATGCGGTGCGGGCGCTCTACCTCGCGGCCGGCGCGACCGATGTGGCGGTCGAGACCGGCGACGACGAGCTGCTCGAGGCGTTGCGGGCGACGTGGCAGACGATGGTCGATTCGCAGATGTACTTGACTGGTGGTGTCGGCGCGCGGTGGTACGGCGAGGCGTTCGGTGACCCGTTCGAGCTGCCGCCGGACGCGGCGTACTGCGAGACGTGTGCCGCGATCGCGAGCGTGCAGTGGAGCTGGCGGTTGCTGTTGGCAACGGGTGAGAGCAAGTACGCCGACCTGATCGAGCGGACGCTCTACAACGCGGTGATCTCCGGTGTCTCGCTGGCCGGAGATCGGTTCTTCTATGTGAACACGTTGAAGGTACGGGCCGGAGCGTTCGCCGACGATCAGCGGTCGGCGGTGGGTGGACGGCAACCGTGGTTCGGTACTGCGTGTTGTCCGCCGAACGTGATGCGGACGTTGTCGTCGCTGGATCAGTTGGTGGCGACGGCGGACGATGACGGTGTGCAGGTGCAGCTGTATGCGCCGGCGTCGGTTGCCGTCGACCTGCCGGTCGGGCGGGTGGCGTTCGAGGTGGCGACGGAGTACCCGTGGCAGGGGACGGTGCGAGTGCGGATCACCGCAACCCCGAACGAGGCGTGGACGCTAGGACTTCGGATCCCGGCGTGGGCCGACAGTCACCGCCTGACCATCAACGGTGTGGATGGACCGCTTCGGCGGGTCTGGTCGGTGGGTGACGAGGTCGTGCTCGAGTTGCCGGTGGCAGCCCGCCGTACGCGGGCCGACGACCGGATCGACTCGGTGCGCGGGTGCGTCGCGATCGAGCGTGGGCCGCTGGTCTACTGCTTCGAGCAGCAGGACCACGACGTCGTACTCGACGAGACGGCGGTCGTCGCGGGTGAGCTGGTCGAGCGGGAGCGGCCGGACCTGCTGGGCGGGGTCACGACGGTCGAGGCGCCCGGACGCGATGAGCCGCTGACCGCGATCCCGTACTACGCGTGGGCGAATCGGACGGTCGGCCCGATGACCGTGTGGATCCGGGAGGCCTGATGAACTACTGGGAAGATCCAGGTCCCGGGTACGGCGTGCTGCCGGCGCGGGCCGCCGTACGGTCGGATGCTCCCCGGTTGAGCCTGAACGGGCAGTGGCGGTTCCGGTGGTCCCCCACGGTGCCCGCGGCCGGCTTCGAGGCGGTGGACTTCGACGACTCCGACTGGGATTGGTTGCCCGTGCCGTCGTCGTGGCCGATGCACGGTCACGGGAGTCCGGCGTACACGAACCAGAAGTATCCGTTCCCGGTGGATCCGCCGTACGTGCCGGACGAGAACCCGACCGGCGACCATCGCCTCGTGTTCTCGTTGCCGTCGTCGTGGAGCGGGCCGTCGGTGCTGCGGTTCGACGGCGTCGACTCGTGCGCCCGGGTGTGGCTGAACGGGGTCGAGCTCGGGGTGACGCGGGGCTCGCGGCTGCCGGCGGAGTTCGCGGTCGGTGAGGTGCTGCGGCCGGGGCGGAACGTGCTGGCGGTGCGGGTGCATCAGTGGTCGTCGGGGTCGTATCTCGAGGACCAGGACATGTGGTGGTTGCCGGGGATCTTCCGCGACGTCACGCTCATCTCGCGGCCGGTGGACGCTGACGTCTTCGTGCACGCCGACTATGCCGATGGCGCCGGCGTGTTGATGGTCGAGTCTGTGCCGGGCGCGACGGTGCGGATCCCTGCGCTGGACGTTGCGGTGCCGTGCGGGGAGACCGTGACGATTCCGGGCGTCGAGCCTTGGTCGGCCGAAGTGCCGCGGTCGTACGACGCGGTCGTGGAGCTGCCGGGTGAGCGGGTGTCGGTGCGGATCGGCTTCCGGACCGTGGAGATCGTCGACGGGGTACTGCGGGTCAACGGGCGGCGGATCGTGTTCCGTGGGGTGAATCGGCACGAGCACGATCCGGTGTTCGGTCGCGCCGTTCCGTACGAGCGGATGCGCGAGGAGCTGCTCGTGATGAAGCGGCACAACCTCAATGCGATCCGGACGAGTCACTACCCGCCGGACTCCCGGTTGCTGGAACTGTGCGACGAGCTCGGGTTCTGGGTGATGGACGAGTGCGACTATGAGACCCACGGGTTCTTCCTGCTCGACTGGCGCGGAAATCCGGCCGACGATCCGCGCTTCCTGGACGCGTCCCTGGACCGGATGCGGCGAACGGTCGAGCGGGACAAGAACCATCCGTCCGTGGTGATGTGGTCGTTGGGCAACGAGGCCGGCGTCGGGTCGAACCTCACGGCGATGGCCGCCTGGACGCGTGACCGGGATCCGTCCCGGCCGCTGCACTACGAGGGCGATCTGTCGTGTGCGGATGTGGACGTGTACAGCCGGATGTATGCCTCGCATGCCGAGGTGGAGGCGATCGGGAAGCGTGCGGAGAAGCCGCTCGAGGATCCTGTGCTGGACGCGCGGCGGCGGGCGATGCCGTTCGTACTGTGTGAGTACTCGCATGCCGGGGGCAACGGTCCTGGCGGGTTACCGGAGTACGAGGAGCTCTTCGACCGGTACGAACGGTGCCAGGGCGGGTTCCTGTGGGAGTGGATGGAGCACGGCATCCTGCGGGCGGACGGTTCCTACGGGTACGGCGGCGACTTCGGCGAGGAGCTTCACGACGGGACGTACGTCCTCGACGGTCTCGTCTTCCCCGACCTCACGCCGCAGCCGGTGCTCGCCGAGGTCCACAAGGCCTACGAGCCGATCCGACTGACGATCGCCGGCGAGCTGTTGACGATCACCAACAGGTACGACGTGCTCGACACGGCACACCTGTCCCTCCAGTGGACGCTTGCCGACGAAGGCGAACCCGTCGACCACGGCACGCTCGACCTCCCGGTCATCCCGCCCGGCGCCTCGACAACCCTCGAACTCCCACAGCTTCCCGCCTCCCCGAACCGCTGGCTGACAATCCGGGCAGTCCTCGCGACCGACACCACGTGGGCGCCCGCCGGCCACGAGGTCGCCTTCACCCAATCCCACCACCCCGCTCCCCACCCCACGCCCCACCCCACGCCCCCCACGCCCGCCACGCCCGCTCCTCCCGAGTCCCGTCTCAGGGGCCAACCCCGCAGTTTGTGGGTTGTCCCTGCGGGATCCCAGGGGGCAACCCACAAACTCAGGGGTCAACCCCTGAGACGGGATGGCGGCATTCGGATCGGGGCGGCGCGGTTCTGCGGCGGGACCGGGCGGCTGGTCGGGCTGCGGGGGTGGGACGTGGAGCATGTGCCGCTGGAGTTGTGGCGGGCGCCCACTCAGCACGATGCGCGGACGTGGGACGCGACGACGCTGGACCGGAAGTCGCGGTGGGCGAACGCGGGCCTGGACCGGCTGCGGTACCGAACCGTGTCGGTCGACGCCGACGGTGACGAGCTGGTCGTGGTGACGATGGTAGGTGCGGCGGCGACGGATGCCCGGGTGTTGACGACGTACCGGTGGACGTCGGACGGGGACAACCTGACGGCGGACGTGGAGATGGAGCCGCTGGGTGAGTGGACGGTGCCGTGGGCTCGGGTGGGCGTGACGTTCGGGGTACCACCCGGGTTTCACAGCATGACGTGGTTCGGGCTGGGGCCTGGGCAGGCGTATCCGGACTCGCGCGCGGCGGCCCGGGTCGGCAGGTACACGTCCACGATCGACAACCTCCAGATCCCCTACCTCTACCCACAGGAGAACGGCGCCCGCGCCGACGTCCGCTGGGCCGAGCTGTCAGGCACCGCCGGAAGGCTCCGCCTCACAGGCGATCCACACTTCGCGCTGACGGTACGCCGTTGGACGATCGCCGACCTCGCGGCCGCCGAACACCCAGCAGACCTCCACCCGAGCGACAACGTCTGGATCACCCTGGACGCTCTGCAGCACGGGCTGGGCAGTCCGACCAGCGGAGCGCCGATCCTCCCACCGCACGACCTGCAACCGAAGACGCACCGCTTCAGGTTCAGCTTGGGAGGCTGAGCCACGTCCCGGCGAGCGGCTGTTGCCCGACTCCCGGCTTCGACCAGTCGCAGACCCCGCCGCGGAAGATCGTCCGCAGCCGCATCCATTGCGCGTCGGTGAAGCCCGGGTACTCCGACCGGACCGGCGCCCGCAGCTTGCACTTGATCACGTCCGCGGCCACGCCCGCCCCGGCCACCTCCCGCGGGAACGACGCCGACGGGAACAGTTGCTCGCACTGCGACGCCGGATCCCGGTTCAACGGCTGCGCGATGAACTCCGAAGGACCCCGGCACCCTTCGACCAACTCATCCGGCTTCGCCGCGACGATCTTGTCGATCCGCGGTCGCGACGTCCCATCGGCATCCAGCACAGTCAGCCAGCGATCCATCGAGTCGACCGCATGCTGCAGCAGCGGGCTGTCCGTGCTGAACAATCCGTACTTGGCGTCCTCGAGCAGACTCACCTGGTTCGCCGCCGTGCCGTTCGCCTTCTCCAGCCGCGCCCGCATCGAGAACGTGTGGTACCGGACGTGGATGTCGCCGTACGACTGGGTGTCGAAGTACGCCCGGTAGTCGATGATCGGCACCTCCTTCAGTCCTCCCCCGCCGCTGGTCAGCCGCCCGGTCCGGTACGCCGTACGCACCGCCTGCGGATCCGCGACGGTACGCGCCGGCACCAGGTTCGCATCCGCGTCGAACCCGCCGATGTGCTCGTTCAGATCGAGGAACTGCGACGGCGTGATCACCCCGGACTTCAGCACGCCGAGGCCGTACTGCACGCCGACGTTGTCCAGCGGCCGTCGTACGAACCCGGTCACCGGATCGGCGCCGTACACATTGATCGCATGGTCGAACACATCGCACCGCACGCCGCGAGGGTTCGCAGCCGGGTCGTAGCGGTGGGCCGCCGGGACGATGTCGCAGTTGCGCCGCGGGTCGATCCGGTTCGCGCTGACCGCCATGCTCGGCAGCGTCGCGTACGTCGCGAACCCGGCCACCTGCCGCTTCTGCTCCTGCGTCCACACAAGGCTCGACCTGTTGAAATACGAGTCCAGCAGCCACGAGTCGCTGATGAACGAGATCGTGCCGAATCCGACCTCCGGAAACGAGCACCCGACGACGATCCCGTCGAACATGCCCGGGTAGTTGTCGGTGATCTGATGCGCTTGGTACGACCCGCCCGAGCACCCGAAGCCGACCGTGTACTCCGGCCGCCCGTAGTGCTCGACGAACAACTCCTTCGTCATCATCGCCGACTCGGCCGCGGTCAGATCGTTGCAGTTCTGCCCGAAGACGTTCAGCGACGACGACATCAACGCGTACCCACGCCGCAGCAGGAACGGATCCGTCACCCCGCCGGTCGTCGCCCCGGACCGGTACCACCCACCGGCGCACCCGCCGCCGAGTGTGAAGATGGCCCGCCCGTTCCAGCTCGACGAGCGCCGGGCCGGCGTCGGCGCGGCCTCATGCAGCGGATCGTGCAACATCGTCGTCTGTACGACGGCGCGGTTCGCACTCCCCGTCTCCATCCGCACGATGAACGGATCACCCGCGTCCGTCGTCGCGAGATCGGCCGGGTACGACGTCGTACCGGCCGGCCACGGAGCCCACTGCCCCGCGGTCGTCCGGTAGAAGTAGTCGACCCGCGGCGCGACCGTGCAGTCTTTGTCCAACGGCGCGCCGAGCGTCCCGCCGATCACCGGGATCGCGAAAGCCGCCGTCTCGCACACGAACGGCTGCTCGTGCGGCCCCGAGAACACCGGGCCCTGCCGCGGATAGTTGCGCACGTCAAGCGTCGTACGCCGGTTCCCCGTCTCGGCCCGGAGCACGTTCGCTCCAGGTCGCAGGCCCTCGACCAGCCCGGTCAGACCGTCGCCGTCGGCGACGAACACCGACGACACGTCCTTTCCGTTCAACGTCACCCGCGCCCGGTCGTCGTCCCCGGCCGGTACGACGACGTGCACCAACGCATCGCCACCGGTGACCGAGGACGGGCGGCCGGACAGGATCTCGAGCTTCACCTCCCGCGACGCCACGGCCGGAACCGCGGGGAGAACGAGTGCGCTGGCAAGCAGGACGACGGCCAGCCGTACCGGTCGGGAACGGATCACAAGTCCTCCAAGATCAGCTGACATCCAGCATCATCGGTTCAGTCGCGGTGGGTGCGGATCTCTTCGGGCCAGGCCAGCGGGATCTTCAGAGTGTCCGCCAGCAGGCGCTGGTAGTCGGCCAGATGGCCGGGATCGTTGCGGACCCTGTGTGGTGGGAGGCCTTCGGTCAGGCAGAAGCCGACCAGTGCGCCGACCGCCTCGCCGATGCTCCATTCGACCGGGTGCAGGCGGTAGCAACCATTGGTGATGTGCGTCGTGCCGATGTTCTTGTTCGCGGGCAGCAGGTTGCCGACGCGGACCGGGATCAGCGCGCCGAGCGGGATCTGGAACGGGTACGCCTCGATGTCGACGTAGTTGCGACCCGCCGTACTCGGGTGCAGATCGATCCGGTACCGACCGAGCCCGACGGTGTCCGCGAACACCTCGCTGCCCGCGCCGTCCGGCCGCGCCTCCACGCCGACGTGCTGCTCGAGAACGGTGAACTCGGCCTGGATGCGGCGCGATTCCCGGATGTACGGCGCCTTGGCGAGCCCGTCCGCCGTACCGGTGACGTCCGGACGCAGGCGCAGACCGGGGTAGCCGCCCTCGGTCTGCATCCAGTAGAGGAAGGACAACGACAGGTCCCGGCTCGCGGCCAATGCCTCCGCCGCGCCAGGACCGCCGAGCAGGGGCTGCTCCCAGTAGTCGAGCTGCGGCCAGTTCACCACCGTGACGTCCGGGATCGCCTTGTCGACAAAGTTGCTGCTAGCAAGGATCTGCCGGTAGCGCCAGAGCGAGAACGGCGCCCGGCGGTCCGGGTTCGCCTCGAGCAACTTCCACTCCCGCTGCTCGAGCGTCACCGGTACGACGTTCGTCCACGACAGCTGCGGCCCCGGCCAGAACGGCGCGACGTGGTCCCGCCAATGCTCATACCCCGCCGGCCGGTCGATGGTGTGGTCCTCCCCCTCACGGTGCTCCAGCGCGAAGCACCACGAGAACGCCTGCTGATCAAGGGGATCCGCGACCTCCGGCGCATGCAGCTCGCCGGTCTGATCGTGGCCCTCGGCACCGATCACGTGCTCGACGCCGCCCAGCTCCAGCAGGTCGCCCAGCTCGGTCGCGTCGACGACGTACGTCGCGGTCACCGTCAGCTCGTCGCCGCTGCGCAGGCCCCGGAGCGTCACCGCCTCGATCTCGTCACCGTTCGCGTGCACCGCGATCGACTCGTGTTCCAGGTACATCCGGAGCCGACCGGAGGCCCGCCACGGAGCGAGCATCTCCTCCAGTACGGCAGCGGCCACGCGCGGTTCGTGGCAGAACCGGCTGACCACGCCGCGCCCCGGATCGAGCAACGGATCGGCAGCAGCCTCGGGCGTCAACGGATAGTTCCGGCGGTAGTAGTCCCGGATCCGGCGGCGGAGTTCGGCGTACCCGGTCGCGGCGTACTGCTCGATCCACGGGTGCTCGTCCGGCGGGACCAGTTGGCTGGTCAGCTGTCCGCCCAGCCAGTCGGTCGGCTCGGTCAGTACGACATGGTGGCCCAGTCGCACCGCGGTCAGCGCAGCAGCGACCCCACCGAGTCCGCCGCCGACGACCAGCACATCTGTCTCGAGCTCCACCCGTTCACTCCTTTGCTCGAGGCGCGGCGACGGTTTCGCCGGCCACCAGATCACAGGCCACCAGCTGGCTGGCCGGTTCGTCGTCCGGGTTCTCGACCCGCGCCACCAGGGCGTCGATCGCGATCCGGCCGATCTCCTTGCGCGGGACGACCAGGCAGTCCCAGCGGTGCCCGGGCTCGTCGCCGGATCCCTCCAGGAGGGCAACGGACACGTCCGCCGGGATGCTCAGCCCGCGCGCTGCCAGGCCGGTCCGCAGCTGCTCGGCCAGTCCGAGGTGCTCGGCAACTACCGCGGTCCCCGGTCCGGACGCCAGCTCGTCCAGCCACTGCTCGGTCAGCTCCGGCTCGCCGCGGAACCCGGGCGAGCGGTCGTACAGACCGAGCCGCTCGATCGCGTTGCGATAGCCGGCCCGGCGATCGGCGTACGCCTCCTGCTCGATGCCCGAGCGCACGTACGCGAAGTGGCGGTGGCCGCGCTCGGCGAGCGAGGTGACGATCCGGTCGGCGGCCGACACGTAGTCCGGGACGATGCACGGGATGTTCGCGCCGGCGACCTCGCGGCGGCCGATGTGAACGAACAGGTACCCGTCGCGCCACAGCCGGGCCAGCTCCTCGCGGTCGGTCGCGGCACCGAGCAGCACCGTGCCATCGGCGAGGTTGAGCCGGTTGGTGCCGTCGCGATAGATCCGGCGGCGGCCGTCGCTCGTCCCGGTCGAGGTGAACAGGACCAGGTCGTACCCGATCTCCTCGGCGCGCTCCTCGATCCCGAGCAGGAACTCGAAGTAGAAGTCCTCGCGGGCGTGCGGGAACACGGCCTCGAAGGTGTGGACGCCGAGCAGCCGGTTGCGCTTGTTGCGGAGGTTCCGGGCGGCGGCGTTCGGGACGTATCCGAGCTCCTTCACCGCGGCCCGGATCCGCTCCTGGGTCCCCTCCGGGATCCGGTCGAGGTCCCCGCTGACCACGCGGGACACCGCGGACTGCGAGACACCCGCGAGCCGGGCCACGTCGGATTGTCTTGGCGCTTGCATGCTTTCCACCTGCTCGGTCCGGGGGCTGGAGGCTGCGCGCTCATACGTATGCGCAGTCCAGTATGTCAAGACCGGGACGGCTCGGCAACGACAATCCGGGGATGCTGTCCCGCGACGGCGAGCTCGTAGACAGCGTGGACCCGCCAGCCGCGACCGAGCTGCGCGACCTGCTGCGGGCCGAGGATCGCGACCAGCACCCCGTCGAGTGCCTCCCGCCACTGGCGGATGTACGGCGTGAGGTCGCCGATCGGCAGCCGGTGATCCCACGGCGGATTCGTGATGATCCGATCGGCTGTCACGTCCAGCCGACCCGCATCACGCCGGCGCCACAGCACAGCCCCCGCGCCGATGCCCGCCTCCCCCACGTTCGCCTTCGCCGCGTTCGCCTTCGCTGCGTTCGCCTTCGCCGCGGCGATCGCGCCAGGGTCACGGTCGCAGCCGACGTACGTCGCCCGCGGCTCGATCGCCCGTGCTTCGAGCAGCAGCGTCCCGGCGCCGCAGAACGGATCGAGCACGCGGTGACCTGGCGCGATCCCGGCGAGCCGTGCCATCGCGGCAGCCACCGGCGGATGCAGACTCCCCCGCACGGTCCGCTCCCGCCATGCCCGCCGATGCAGCGGTACGGCGTACGGCCGCATCCCGACCCACAACGTCTTCCCGTCCAGCACAACCCGCCACTCGGATCGCTCAGCCGGGGGCACCCCACCATCCCGACGCGAGTAGTACCGCCCACCGAGCCGAGCCCCGACCAGGTCCTCGATATCGAACCGGTTGAAGTTCCGCGCACCCACGAACGACGCAGTGACCGCGAACGCACCCCGCCCCGACGGCAACTCCAGCGACCGGACCGCCGCAGCCAACCCATCCTTGGTCCGCCCAGGATCCGTCACAGCCGCCTGAACGACGAACAGATCGTCCGCCAACCGCGGCGGACCACACAGGACCGAAGCCCCCTCGACAACCAACTGCCGCTTGGACACCTCGACCACTCGATGCCCCGCCGCGACCACTTCCTCGGCCGCCAGTCCTTCCAACCCCGCAACAGTCCGCACCAGCACCCAGTGCATGGAGAATCTCCCGGATAGCACCCGGGAACAACCAACCGGTCACTCCCGCATCGCTGACCGCGGGAAACCTCGAACAGGCCAGCGGAAGCTAGCCCACGCGGAAGAAGTAAGTCTCCATGCCGGCGATCCTGGCACACAGGCGGCGAACTACCCACCGAATTTCCGCTGTGCCCTTGAGTAATGAACTCGCATGGTTTTAATGTCGGGATCCCCGCCCCGGAGGTTGCTCGTGCCCAGACAGCTGTCCTGGATCGCCCGGCGAGCCCTGCTCGTCACCGCTCTGCTTCTCGGACTCTCCCCGATCGCTCCCGCGCAGGCGGCCCCCACGCCGACGGTGGTGGCCCAGGCCCCGTCACGCGGCGCCGAAGTCGTCGCGGTCAAGCAGGTCGCGGACCGGCTGACCGACCTGACCGTGCGCTCCCAGGCGCTCGGCGGCCGCACGGTCAACGTCCGGCTGCTCACACCCGACGGCTGGAATCCCGCTGACCGCAGCCAGCACTGGCCGACGTTCTGGCTGCTGCACGGCTGCTGCGGGGACTACACGTCCTGGTCCGGCACGGACATCGCGACGATCCCGAGCTTGCGCAAGGTCCTCGTCGTCATGCCCGAGGCCGGCTGGAACGGCTGGTACAGCGACTGGTGGAACTACGGCGCCGGCGGCGATCCGGCCTGGGAGACGTTCCACACCGTCGAGCTGGCACACCTGCTAGAACACGGCTGGGGCGCGAGCTCGAACCGCGTCGTGGCCGGCCTGTCGATGGGCGGCCAGGGAGCCCTGCTGTACGCCGCCCGGCATCCCGGCATGTTCCGCGCGGCCGCGGCGTACTCCGGCTCCGCGCATCCGCTGCTGAACGACGAGTCGATCAACCGGATCATGGGATTCTTCGCCGGGCAGGGTAACGACCCGCTCCGCGTCTGGGGCGACCCCGTCGCGCAGCGCTCGATCTGGGCGGCGCACGATCCGTACTATCTGGCCCACCGGCTCAAGTCACTGCCGGTCTACCTGTCCTGTGGCGACGGCACCGCCGGACCGTTCGACCCACCCGGGAAGACCGACGCGCTGGAAGCCGACTTCAACCGCCAGAACCACGCCCTCGCCGCCGAACTCCGGCAACTCGGCGCCAAGCACCTCACCACCAACTTCTACGGCCCCGGCACGCATGCGTGGGCCTACTGGCAACGCGAGCTACACGCCTCGCTGCCGATGCTGCTCCAGGCCCTGCACGTGAATCAGAGGTAGGTCTGGGTGCTGGGAGGTGCCGACTCCATCCAGGCCAGGACGCCGGTGAGGGCTTCTTCGGTCATGGCGAAGTGGACGGTGCGCTCGCGCAGGTCGGCGTCGACGATCACGTGGCCGGCGTACGTCACGAGGGGCTCGTTGCCCATCGGGCGGCGGGTGGAGATGCCGTCGAGCTGGCGGCGGTTCACGACCAGCTTGGGCCACCAGGCGAGGCTGAAGACCCGGAACCACTGCAACTCGTCGCCGACGTAGCGGGCCAGGCCGAGGGCCCAGCCGCGGCCGTGCTCCTTCTCGGCGAGCTGGAGGCTGCAATCAAAAGTTCCGCCGTCCCTGGACAACCAGCGACGGCGGAACGCGACAAGCACGATGAACAGCACGGCGGCAAGCAGACAGACCCCGACGACATCGAGGACTGTCCTCATGCGTTTGCCAACCTCATTTCCGGTGCCCGACCCCGGGCACCCCGGAGAACCGTACTGTCAGTGACGACGATATTTGATTATGGCAGGGAGTTCAGGACGTCTGCTCGGCGGCCCGGACTCTGGCCTCGGCGAGTCGCACCTCGTCGGCGTCGGCGTCGGGCAGACCCGCCGCCAGTGCCTCCTCGAGCTCGCGCCGGGCCTCTTCCAGGTCGATGTCGTGACCCATCTCGGCGTTCTCGGCCAGGATCGAGACCCGGTCGTTCGCGACCGAGATGAACCCGTCCGGCGCGGCCGCGACGAAGAACTCGCCGTCGACGGTCCGCACCTGGACGGTGCCGCCCTGCAGCAGGCCCAGCAGCGGCGCATGGCCGGGCAGGATGCCGACGTCGCCGTCCGTGGTCCGGGCGATGACGATCTTCGCCTCCCCCTGCCAGACCGTCCGCTCGGCGGCGACCAGCGCCACCTCCAAGTGGTCAGCCATCTCAGTTTTCCTTCTGCAGCTCGGCCCACTTGCGGTCGACGTCCTCGAGCGAACCGACGTTGAAGAACGCCTGCTCGGCCACGTGGTCGTACTCGCCCTCGGTGATCTTCTTGAACGACTCGATGGTGTCCTTCAGCGGGACCGTCGAGCCCGGGATGTTGGTGAACTTCTCCGCCATGTAGGTGTTCTGGGAGAGGAACTGCTCGATCCGGCGCGCCCGCGCGACGGTGATCTTGTCCTCCTCGGAGAGCTCGTCGACACCCAGGATGGCGATGATGTCCTGCAGTTCCTTGTTCTTCTGCAGGATCTGCTTCACCCGGACAGCCACGTCGTAGTGCTCCTGGCCGATGTACTGCGGGTCGAGGATCCGCGACGTCGAGGTCAGCGGGTCGACGGCGGGGTACAGACCACGCGACGCGATGTCACGCGACAGCTCGGTGGTCGCGTCCAGGTGCGCGAAGGTGGTCGCCGGCGCCGGGTCGGTGTAGTCGTCGGCCGGCACATAGATCGCCTGCATCGAGGTGATCGAGTGACCGCGGGTCGACGTGATCCGCTCCTGCAGCACACCCATCTCGTCGGCCAGGTTCGGCTGGTAACCGACGGCGCTCGGCATCCGGCCGAGCAGCGTGGAGACCTCGGAACCGGCCTGGGTGAACCGGAAGATGTTGTCGATGAACAGCAGCACGTCCTGCTCGGCGACGTCGCGGAAGTACTCCGCCATCGTCAGCGCCGACAGGGCGACGCGCAGCCGGGTGCCCGGCGGCTCGTCCATCTGACCGAAGACCAGCGCGGTGTCCTTGAAGACGCCGGCCTCTTCCATCTCGTTGATCAGGTCGTTGCCCTCACGGGTGCGCTCACCCACGCCGGCGAACACCGAGGTGCCGCCGAAGTTGTGCGCGATCCGGTAGATCATCTCCTGGATCATGACGGTCTTGCCGACGCCCGCACCGCCGAACAGGCCGATCTTGCCGCCCTGCACGTACGGCGTGAGCAGGTCGAGCACCTTGATGCCGGTCTCGAGCATCTCGGTCTTGGACTCGAGCTGGTCGAAGGCCGGCGCCTTGCGGTGGATCGGCCAGCGCTCGGTGATCTCGAACTCGGACTCGTCCTGGCTCAGGCACTTGCCGGTCACCGACCAGACCCGGCCCTTGGTGACGTTGCCGACCGGCACGGAGATCGCCGCGCCGGTGTCGCGCACCTCGGCGCCGCGGACCAGGCCGTCGGTGGGCTTCATCGAGATCGCCCGGACGATGTTGTCGCCGACGTGCAGCGCGACCTCGAGGGTGATCGTCTGGGTGGTGTCGCCCAGGGTGATGTCCACCTCGAGCGCGTTGTACATGTCGGGCATCGCGTCGGCCGCGAACTCGACGTCGACGACCGGGCCGATCACCCGGGCGACGCGACCGATGCCGGTGGCACCCGCCTCGTTGTTCTTCTCGGTAACCGTGGCAGTCATCTCTCTCACTCGCTCCCGGCGTTCGCGTCGGCCAGCGCGCTGGCGCCACCGACGATCTCGCTGATTTCCTGGGTAATTTGGGCCTGGCGGGCCTGGTTCAGGTCCCGCGTGAGGCTTTCGATCAGGTCCTGCGCGTTGTCCGTCGCCGACTTCATCGCGCGCTGCCGGTTGGCCAGCTCGGACGCGGCCGCCTGCAGCATGCAGTAGTGGATCCGGCTGGCGACGTACTTCGGCAGCAGCCCGTCGAGCACCTCTTCGGCGGACGGCTCGAACTCGTACAGCGGCAGCACGTCGTCCGCCGCCGGCGTCTCCTCGCCCTCGACGACCTCCAGCGGCAGCAACCGGATCACGTCCGGACGCTGGGTCAGCATCGACACGAACCGGGTGAAGACGATGTGGATCTCGTCCACACCGCCCTCCTCGGTCGGGGTCAGGAAGGTCTCGATCAACGCGTCGGCGATCTCCCGGGCCCGGGCGAACGACGGCGAGTCGGAGTCACCGGTCCACGACTGCGCGACCTCGCGCTGCCGGAAGGCGTAGAACGCGACGCCCTTGCGACCGCTGATGTACGGGACGATCTCCTTGTTGTCCTCGCGGAGCAGCTGGTTCAGCCGCTCCCCCTCGCGGATCACGTTGGCCGAGTAGGCCCCGGCCTGACCGCGGTCGGAGGTGATCAGCAGGACCGCGGCCCGCTTCGGGTTCGGCTTCTCGGTGGTCAGCGGGTGGTCGACATTCGAGAACGTCGCCACCGCCGACACGGCACGGGTGAGCTCACGCGCGTACGGACCGGCCGCCTGGGCGCGCTGCTGCGCCTTGACGATCCGGGACGCCGCGATGAGCTCCATCGCGCGGGTGAGCTTCTTGATCGTCGAGACCGAGGCCTTCCGGTCGCGAAGCTCCCGCAGGGTGGCCGGCATCGGTCAGCCCCTCTTCTGCTTGACGATCTGCTCCTGCTCGACGTCGTCCTGCTCCATCGCCTCGGCCTCGGCCTCGGTGCCGAGCAGGGTGCCCTCGGAGGTCTGGAACGTCGGCTTGAACGAGTTCAGCGCCTCGGTCACGGCCTGGGCCGAGTCGTCGTCGAACAGCCCCGACTCCCGGATGCTGTCGAGCACCTTGCTCTCCCGGCGCAGGTAGTCCAGGAAGTCGCGCTCGAAGCGCAGTACGTCGTCGACCGGGACGTCGTCGAACTTGCCCGTCGTACCGGACCAGATGGAGACGATCTGCTCCTCCACCGGGTACGGCGTGTACTGCGGCTGCCGGAGCAGCTGGACCAGCCGCTGGCCCCGGTCGAGCTGCCGGCGGGACGTGGCGTCGAGGTCGGAGGCGAACATCGCGAACGCCTCCATCGCGCGGAACTGGGCCAGGTCGAGCTTCAGCGAGCCGGACACGTTCTTCATGCCCTTGACCTGCGCGGCGCCGCCGACCCGGGAGACCGAGATACCGACGTCGATGGCCGGGCGGATGTTGGCGTTGAACAAGTCCGACTGCAGGAAGATCTGGCCGTCGGTGATCGAGATGACGTTGGTCGGGATGAACGCCGACACGTCGTTGGCCTTGGTCTCGATGATCGGCAGACCGGTCATCGAGCCGCCGCCGAGCTCGTCCGACAGCTTCGCGCAGCGCTCGAGCAGACGGCTGTGCAGGTAGAACACGTCGCCCGGGTACGCCTCACGGCCCGGCGGGCGGCGCAGCAGCAGCGACATCGCGCGGTACGCCTCGGCCTGCTTGGTCAGGTCGTCGAAGATGATCAGGACGTGCTTGCCCTGGTACATCCAGTGCTGGCCGATGGCCGAGCCGGTGTACGGCGCGACGTACTTGAAGCCGGCCGGGTCGGACGCCGGGGAGGCGACGATGGTGGTGTACTCCATCGCGCCGGCCTCTTCGAGGGCGCCGCGGACCGACGCGATCGTCGAGCCCTTCTGGCCGATGGCGACGTAGATGCAGCGGACCTGCTTGTCCGGGTCGCCGGACTCCCAGTTCGCCTTCTGGTTGATGATCGTGTCGACCGCGATCGCGGTCTTGCCGGTCTTGCGGTCGCCGATGATCAGCTGGCGCTGGCCGCGGCCGACCGGGATCATGCCGTCGATCGCCTTGATGCCGGTCTGCAGCGGCTGCCGGACCTCCTGGCGGTCCATCACGCCGGCCGCCTGCAGCTCCAGCGCGCGGCTGCCGTCGAGGTCGGTGATCTCGCCGAGGCCGTCGATCGGCTTGCCCAGCGGGTCGATCACGCGGCCGAGGTAGCCGTCGCCGACCTCGACCGACAGCACCTGCCCGGTCCGGCGGACCTGCTGGCCCTCGTCGATCCCGTCGAACTCACCGAGCACGACGACGCCGATGTCGCGGACGTCGAGGTTCAGCGCGATCCCGCGGGTGCCGTCCTCGAACTCGAGCAGTTCGTTGGTCATCGCCGAGGGCAGGCCCTCGACGTGGGCGATACCGTCACCCGCGTCGACGACGGTGCCGACCTCTTCGGCGGACGTCTCGGCCGGTTGGTACTCGTTGACGAACTGATCCAGGGCGTCCCGGATCTCCTCCGGCCTGATCGTGAGCTCAGCCATCTCTATATCCTGCTTCCTTGACCTTGCTGGCCTGTTGTCTGTGAGCCGTCAGCCCGCGATGCGCCGCTGCGCGTCGTCGAGCCGGGCCGCGATGGTTCCGTCGATCACTTCGTCGCCGATGTCCACCCGGACGCCGCCGACCACACCCGGGTCGACGATCACGTTCAGCTGGATCTGCCGGCCGTACTGCCGGCTGAGCGCGTCGGCCAGCCGGGTGCGCTCCGCCTCCGACAGGTCGGTGGCCACCCGCACCGTCGCGATGCTGGCGTTGCGCCGGGCCGCCGCGGCGACCTGGTAGGTCCGCATCGACGCCGCGAAGCTGCGGCCCCGCCCGTCCACGGCGCGCTCGGCCAGCCGGACCGTGCTGGCGTCGGCCTTGTCCTGCAGCAGTCCGCGGATCAGCTGCTGGCGGTGCTCGACCGGGATCACCCGGTCGCCCAGCTTGTCGGCCAGCGCCCGCTCGACGGCGACCACCCGGTCCAGCCGGAACAGCTCGTCCTCGACCTCGTCCAGCTTCCGCCGGCTGTCGGCGTAGGCCACCTCGGCCTCGACGCTCAACTGGTCCAGGGCGTCACCGAGGTCGCGCCCGCTGACCCAGCGGCCGGACACCGCGGTGGACAGGATCTCCAACGCCTGGGCGGAGATCTTGCCGCCGAACAGCTGCCGCGCCAGAGCGGTCTTGGCGTCGGTCGGACGGGCCGGGTCGGTCAGGGCCCGCCGGAGCGAGCCGTTGCCGTCGACCAACTTGGCGATCGAGAACAGCTCGCCACCCAGCGCCTCGGCCGGGCTCGCACCCGCCAGGGCCTCCTCGGCCCGGGCGAGCGACTCGTGCGACGCGCCGCGCATCAGCTGTCCGTTCCGACGGCCTGACGAGCCGACTCCGACTCCTCCAGCTCGGCCAGGAAGCGCTCGACGGTCCGGCGCTGGCGCGCCTCGTCCTCGAGCGACTCACCGACGATCCGGCCGGCCAGGGTGGTCGCCATCGTGCCGACCTCGCTGCGCAGCGAGGCGACCGCCTGGGCCCGCTCGGCGTCGATCTGGGTGCGCGCGTGCGTGACGATCCGCTCGGCCTCGGCGTTCGCCTGCTCGCGCATCTCCGCGATGATCTGGGCGCCCTGTTCGCGGGCGTCCTCGCGGATCTTCGCAGCCTCCTGGCGGGCCTCCGCCAGCTGCGCGTTGTACTTGTCCAAAGCAGCCTTCGCCTCGGCCTGGGCCCGCTTGGCATCTTCCATGCCGCCTTCGATGGCCGCGGTCCGATCGGCGTACGCCTGCTCGAACTTCGGGACGACGACCTTGGCGAAGAGGATGGCCAGCAGGACCAGGAAGACGAAACCAAAGATGATCTCTGGGGTGTGCGGCAGCAGCGGGTTCACGTCCTCACCGGCTGCCTCGCTGAGCGGTAGCACCAACGTCGTCATGTCTGCGTCCTGTCAGTCAGTCCGGAAGGGGGTCAGCTGGCCTTGAAGACGAAGGCGAGCGCGATACCGATGATCGCCAGAACCTCGGTGACGCCGAAGCCGATCCACGCGATCGACTGCAGCTTGCTCTGGGCCTCCGGCTGACGCGCGGTGCCGTTGATGACGGCAGCGAAGATCAGACCGACGCCGACGCCCGGGCCGATCGCGGCGAGGCCGTAGCCGAGGACTGCGATGTTGCCGGCAATCTCGAGAGCCATTTCAGGTGTTTCCTTTCGGTACGGATAGGGACTATCCGGGTTTCCGTTACTACGGGTCTATGGAGGGGTGCTGCGGATCAGTGCTCGTCGGCGATGGCGCTGCCGATGTACTGCGCGGTCAGGATCACGAAGATGTAGGCGTGGATGCACTGGACGAACAGCTCCAGCCCGGCGATCGCGAACCCCATCAGGAAGGTGATGACGCCGACGCCGGCCAGGGCGATGCTGTCGGACTCGAACACCATGTACTCGCCGCCGAGCACGAACACCAGCAGCAGGATGTGGCCGGCGAACATGTTCGCGAACAGCCGCAGGCTCAGCGAGATCGGCCGGACCAGGATGTTCGAGATGAACTCGATCGGGATCATCAGCCACAGCAACCACCACGGCACGCCGGCCGGCATGGTCTGGAGCTTGAGGTAACCGAGGACGCCGTGCTTCCTGATGCCGGCTCCGTTGTAGATCACCCACGTCATCATCGCGGCCACGTAGGCCCAGCCGGCGTGACTGAAGGTGGGGAACTGGATCAGCGGGATGCTGGCGGCGACGTTGTTCGCCAGGATGAAGAAGAACAGGCCGCACAGGTAGGGCACGTACTTCATGTACTCCGCGCTGCCGATCGCGTCGCGGGCGATCGAGTTGCGGACGAAGTTGTACCCCAGCTCGCCGGCGAACTGCAGCCGGCTCGGGACGATCGCGGCCTTGCGGGACGCACCCCAGAAGAACCAGATGATCACGACGACGGACAGGGATGCCACCAGCACAGGCTTGGTGAACCAGTCCACGCCGTCGATGATCGGCGGAGTGTCGAAGCTCTGTGGACCGGGTGGGATGAACTCGGTCGGAACGCCGGTAATCACCGGGTCTCCTCTCGCGTCGTGCTCAAGTCGGACGCCTTGTAAGTAAGGGCAGGGCGGCTCAGGGCATGGCGGTCAACAACGTCAGACCCGGTGCGGATCAGGCCGTGCCCCGAAGGGTTCAGGACTTTCCGTACCGGAAGTGCAGCATCAAGATGGTGAGCCCGGCACCGAGGACGATGCCCACCGGAAGCAAGAACTGGGTGCCGAAGAGGCGATCCAACCCGAACCCGATGCCCCCGTAGACCAGGACACCGCCGATCAAGTAGGACAGGACCCGCCAGCCGTCGGCCGAATTGTTCGGTGATGGCTTCGGATCCTGATGCTCGCTCATTGGCACCCGAAACGTACCAGTTGGCGACAGATGCGGTCACATCGGGCCCCGTAATCTCCACCACAGCAGGGCGGAGCACGATGAAGAACTCGCTGCGCTCGTTCGAGCCGTTACCTACGGTGCTCATGCGGTCACCTCTTTGTCGAGGTCGTAGATCGGCACGCGGAGCCGGGACCAGGCCCAGATCTCGCCGGCCATCCAGCCCATCACGACGACCAGGGCGACCAGGCCGAGCACGGTCAGATTCACGTGCCTGGCCAGGCTGTCCGAGCTCAGCGCGATCGCGAGCAGACCGCCGAAGAACGCGATCCGGCCGGTGTACGACGCCATCGCGACGGCGAGCTGCATGGTCGGAGAAGTCTTGCGGGACAGGTGCAGCGCGAACAGCCCGGCGCCGGAGAAGACGATCACCATCAGCAGGCCGAGCAGTGCGCCCCAGAGTCCGGCCAGACCGGCCGCCACAGTGGACACCGCGGTCGCGTTGACTCCGACGACGAGTGCGGCGATCAGCGCGCCACGCAGCATTGCCAGCGCCGGGTGCTTTGTCGCTTGTCCGGCGGGTTTCGGGCTGTTGTCCGTGGGAGCCATCTGGTGGTTCCGTCCTGCTGGCGAAAGCTGGTCTCGCGGCCAGTTCGTCGGGTGGGCGGGGTCAGGGGTGTCGCTGTTATTTGCTGGTGCTTGTGAAAACTAGCACAAAGTCTGCGCTGTCAGCAAAACGAGGTCCCCTGCCGCTGTACAGCCACACCTTATCGGTATGCCAGGCAGGCGAGTGGTCTGGTGGCCACACGCGGGGATCAAACCTTGGCGAGCGGTTTCCGGGAACGCCTCGGGAGACCGGTCGTGAGCACCACCGCGGCGACCGCGACGGCCAGCACGACCAGGGCCGTCCACCAGGTCAGCACGAGCCCGAGCACCACGACGCCGTACGCGATCAGGCCGGTCCACAGGTACATCAGCAGGACGGCCCGGCGGTGCGAGTGGCCGCGCTGCATCAGGCGGTGGTGGAGGTGCTGCTTGTCGGCCGCGAACGGCGACCGGCCGGCCTTGGTACGGCGGACGTAGGCCATCGTCAGGTCCAGCGCGGGGATCGCGAGGATGGCTATTGGCAGGACCAACGGAAGCAGCGCGGGCAGCAGGCTCGAGCCGCCGACCTCGTACGGGACCGCGTTCGGGTCCATCTGGCCGGTCAGGCTGATCGTCGACGCGGCCAGCATCAGGCCGATCAGCAGGGCGCCGGAGTCGCCCATGAACACCCGCGCCGGGAAGAAGTTGTGCGGCAGGAAACCGAGGCAGGCGCCGGCCAGCGCGACCGTGATGAGGGTCGAGGTGGTGGCGCGGTCGAGATTCTCGTGCACGTTCAGCAGGTAGGAGTAGATGAAGAACGCGGTCGCCCCGATCGCGGTGACGCCGGCCGCGAGACCGTCCAGGCCGTCGACGAAGTTCACCGCGTTGCACGACACCAGCAGGATGCCGGCGGTGAGCACGGCCAGCTGCGCGGGCGACGGCGAGATCACGCCGCCGGGCAGCGGGAGCCAGTACAACTGGATGCCTTGGACAACGAGTACGCCGACCGCGAGGACCTCGCCGGCCAGCTTGGTGATCGCGTCCAGCTCGTACAGGTCGTCGACCACGCCGACCGCACAGATCACCACGCCGCCGACCAGGATGGCCCGGGCGTCGTGCGCGACCTGCAGGCTGTTGCCGAGGAACGGCAGGCTGGAGGCGACCGCGAACCCGGCGATCAGGCCGCCGAGGATGGACAGGCCGCCGAAGTACGGGATCGGGACCTTGTGCACGTCCCGCGCCCGGACCTTCGCGACCGCGCCGTACCGCAGCGCGATCTGCCGGGCCACGCCGGTCAGCAAGAAGGTCGTGGCCATCGCCACGAACAGGACCAGCAGGTACTCGCGCACTAGACCATGGCTCCTGACTCCACGCCGTAGCGAGCAGGTACTCGGGGTGGTAGCTCGGCGTGCGAGGGCGAAGGGTTAGATGCGGAGCATCTTGCCCTTTGCACTCGTGCGGCGAGATGCCGCGCCGAGTGCCGCGCAGTAGGCGTGGAGTCAGGAGCCATGGTCTTAGTCCGCAGGCCTCACATCAGGATCGGTCGGCTTGTCATTCTCATCCTTTGACGCCTCGACCGGCTCTTCAGTTGGCTCGGGTTCGGCCGGCTCGGGTTCGGCCGGCTCGGGTTCGGCCGGCTCGGGTTCGGCCAGCTCGGGTTCGGCCGGGTTGGCTTCGTCGTCCTGGGCGGATACCTCGGGGACGACGGCGCGCAGTTGCTCCAGCGTGAGCGCACCGAGGCGCACGACCCGCGGGGTGTCGCCGGTGATGTCGACGATGGTGGACGGCTCGCCGCCGCTGACCTGGCCGCCGTCGAGGTACACCGCGACCGACTCCTGCAGCTGCTCCTCGGCGTCGTACACGTCCATGGCGGCCGGCTGCCCGGACTTGTTGGCGGAGCTGACCGCGAGCGGCCCGGTCCGGGACAGCAGTTCGCGGGTGTTCTCGTGGTCGGGCACCCGGAGCGCGACCGTCCCCTGCGTCTCTCCCAGGTCCCACATCAGGGAGGTCTGCGCGTGGCAGATCAGCGTCAGCGGCCCGGGCCAGAACTCCTGCGCCAGCTTGCGGCCGTCGTCCGGCACGTCGGTGGCGAGCGCGTCCAGCGACTCGACCACCGAGATCAGCACCGGCGGCGGCATGTCGCGGCCCCGGCCCTTGGCGTCCAGCAGCCGCTGGACGGCATCGGCCTTGAAGGCATCCGCGGCGATGCCGTACACGGTGTCGGTCGGCAGCACGACGAGGTCGCCGGCCTCGATGGCGTCCACAGCCGCGCGGTACGCCGGTGCCAGTTCGTCCCCGCTGAAGTCGAAGCGCTCACTCACGGGGTGAATCGTGCCACTCCCGCGGCCCCCGACTCCAACCGGGCTGTTCCTTACACCTGATTGTCAGCTTTCCGGCCATCGAAGCGACACATTCCCTAGGATCCCGGACATGACTGAATTGAATTGTCGCGACTCCGTCGCGACGGGTCATGGGGCTGTGACTCCCGGCCTTCCCTCGTCGCTCCGGTCGCTCCGCTCCCTCCACTCCTCAGTCCAGGCCGGGAGGCCCCATGACCGTGTCGCGTGAGTTTCTTGCTGGGTTGCCGAAGGCCGAGTTGCACGTCCACCACGTCGGGTCCGCGTCGCCGCGGATCGTCGCCGAGCTCGCTGCCCGGCACCCGGGGTCGCCGGTGCCGGCCGACCCGGGCGCGTTGACGGAGTACTTCAAGTTCAGCGACTTCGCGCACTTCATCGACATCTACCTGTCGGTCGTCGAGCTGATCAAGACGCCGGAGGACGTGCGGCTGCTGACCTACGAGATCGCCCGCGAGATGGCCGAGCAGCAGAACCTGAGGTACGCCGAGCTGACCGTCACGCCGTACACCTCGGTGGTGCGCGGGATCGCGGCCGAGGCGTTCTGCGAGGCGATCGAGGACGCGCGGGTAGCGGCCGAGAAGGAGTTCGGCCTGGTGCTGCGGTGGATCTTCGACATCTCCGGCGAGGCAGGGATCCCGGCCGCCGACGAGACGTTGCGGATCGCGACCAAGATCCGTCCGGAGGGTCTGGTCGGGTTCGGTCTGGGCGGGCCGGAGATCGGCGTACCGCGGCCGCAGTTCCAGCCGCACTTCGAGGCGGCGATCGCGGCCGGGCTGCGCAGTGTCCCGCACGCGGGCGAGACGACCGGGCCGGAGACGATCTGGGACGCGGTCCGGTTGCTGAAGGCCGAGCGGATCGGCCACGGTACGTCGACGATGCAGGACCCGGCGCTGGTCGAGTACCTGCGCGAGCACCGGATCCCGTTGGAGGTCAGCCCGACGTCGAACATCGCCACCCGCGCGGTCGCGTCGTACGACGTCCATCCGCTGCGCGCGATGGTCGACGCCGGACTCGTGGTCACGATCAACTCCGACGACCCGCCCATGTTCAGCACCGATCTCACCAACGAGTACGTCGTCGCGTCGCGGCTGCTCGACCTGGACGCGGTCGGTGCGGCCGAGCTGGCGAAGACCGCTGTGCGGGTGTCGTTCGCCGAGGACGCGGTGAAAGACTCCCTGCTGACGGAGATCGACGCCTACGTGGAGCAGAACAAGGAGTAGCTGCCAGACTATGCGCCGTGACGGATGACCTGCGGCTGGACCTCTTGGGCCCGCTGCGTGGTTGGTCCGATGCCGGTCGGCTCGACCTCGGGCCGATCCGTCAGCAGAGTCTGCTCGCCGTCCTGGCGATGCGGTCGAACCAGGTGATCTCCGCCGACGAGCTGGTCGAGCTCGTCTGGAGTGACGCGCCGCCGTCGACCGGCGCCAAGATCGTTCCGCCGTACATCTACCGGCTGCGCAAGTTGCTGCCGGAGGGCGTACTGGTGCACACGCGGGACGGGTACAGCCTGCGGCTCGCACGGGACGCGCTGGACCTGGATCGGTTCGAGACCTTCGTCAGTGCGGCGCACCGGTGCCGGGACAAGGACGACGCGGCGGCGAAGCTGTCGGAGGCGCTGGAGCTGTTCACCGGCGAGCCGTTGAGCGGGCTCGCCGGGCATTACCTCAGCGTCCAGCGCCACCGGCTGACCGAGCGCCGACTGAAGGTGCTGGCCGAGCGGATCGAGCTGGACCTGCAGCGGGGCCGGTACGGCGATCTCGTGCCGGAGCTGGTCGCGCTGGTGGAGGAGGACCGGCTGCGGGAACAGTTCGCCGGGCAGCTGATGCTCGCGTACTGGCGCAGCGGCCGGATCTCCGCGGCCCTCGAGACGTACACCCGGACGCGACACGAGCTGATCGAGCAGCTCGGCGTGGAGCCCGGTCCGGAGCTCCGCGCGATCCACGACCGGATCCTGCAGAACGACGAGCCGATGTCCCGGCCGGCGGTGCGTGACGAGCTCCCGTACGACGGTGCGGCGTTCGTCGGACGTGATGACGTACTGAAGCAGGTGGTCGACGCACTGCGTACTGCGGGCCCTGCGGTCGTGGCGATCGACGGTATGGCGGGCGTTGGGAAGACTGCGCTCGCCGTGCGTGCCGCACGACAGTTGGCCGAGGTGTATCCGGACGGTCGGCTGTTCATCGATCTGCACGGGTACACACCGGGACACGAGCCGGTGTCCGCGTTGCAGGCGCTGGATCGCCTGCTGCGCACGCTTTCCGTTCCCGCTGACCACATCCCGGCCGATCTCGAGGAGCGGGCTGCGCTGTGGCGATCTGAGTTGGCAGGGCGGCGCATCCTCGTCGTACTCGACAACGCGCCGGACAGTGCCGCAGTACGGCCCCTGCTGGCCGGTGGTCCGCGGTGTGGCGTGCTGGTGACGAGTCGGCGGCAGTTGACCGGCCTGGACGCCACTGCGCGGCTGGCACTCGACGTACTGCGGCCTGAGGACGCACGCGAGTTGCTGGCCGAGATCGTCGGACCGGACCGTGCTGGTGAGCCAGGCGCTGCCGCGGAGGTGGTGAGCCAGTGCGGCTATCTGCCGTTGGCGATCCGGGTCGCTGGTTCACGGCTGCGGCATCGGCCGAGCTGGACGATCGAGCACCTGTCCAAACGACTCGACGCCGAGGACAGGCGGCTCACCGAGCTCAGCACGGACAGCGGTGGGGTCTCCCCCGCGTTCGCCTTGTCGTACGAGCATCTGCCGACAGACCAGCAACGCCTGTTCCGGCTGCTCGGTGCGATGACTGGTCAGGACGTCGAGATGTACGCCGCTGCGGCACTGGCCGATGTCGATGCGGTGGAGGCCGAGGCCCTGCTGGAGAAGCTCGTCGACGCGAATCTGCTGCTGCAGCTACGCCCTGGGCGCTTCCAGTTCCACGACCTCCTGCGGCAGTACGCACGGACGCTGACGCCGGAGCCCGACGCAGTACGGCGTTTGCTCGACTACTACCTCTACGCGACCGCGGAGGCTAGTGCGGCGATCTTCGGCAGTCGGCTGCACCCGCTGCCGGATCCACCGCCGGTCAGGGTGCCTGCGTTCGACTCTGCCGCCGACGGACTGGAGTGGATCGACGCCGAGGGTGCGAATGTGCTGGCGACGATCCGGTTCGCGGAGTTCTCGCCGGAGCATGCCTGGCGGCTCGGTCTGGCGGTGGCGTCGTGCTTCTTCCAGCGTGGCCGGCTCTACGAGATGGACGAGGCGCTCCAGCACGCGCTAGATGCGGCAGAGGGTGACGCAGAGGCAGAGTCCCGCGTGCTGTTGGCGATCGGCAGCCTCGGGCGCTACCGCTTCGGAGCTGAAGAAAGTCTGCGGATGCTGCAGGAGGCGCGGGACAAGCTTCCGGAGAGCGCTGATCTGACGCTACGCGCACGGTTGCTCGCATCGATCGGCTACAGCTTGGTGAAGCTGCGCCCGGACGACCACGCGCTCGCCGTACTGGACGAGGCCCTGGACGTGTCCCGGCAGGCCGGCGATCCGAGCATCGCGGCGCGGGTGCTGGCCTACCGCGGGGTGATGTACACCGACCGGCTGGAGTTCGCGCAGGCGCTGACGGCGTACCAGGAGTCGCTGGCGCAGGGCGATCCCGGCGTACAGCCCGAGGTGCTGAACGGGATCGGTGAATGCCTGCTGGAGCTGGGCCGCGTCGACGACGCCATCACGGCACTAACGACGGCGCGCGACCGCGGGATCGAGCGAGGGTCCGACTACAGCCTGATTTACACCTACGCCTTCCTCGGTACGGCGTACGCGCGGCGACGGCAATGGACCGACGCGGTCGAGGTCGGGCGTCAGGCACTGGAGCTGGCGCTGGACAGCGACTCGACACACTCGCAGCAGAACGCATACCTGCGGCTTGCGGAAACCCTGCTGGCCAAGGGCGATCTGGCGCAGGCCCGTCCGCATTTCGCACGTGCGTTGGAGCTCGCTCTGGACGACGGACAGGAGTCGGTGGTCGAGCGCGCTGCCGCCGGGCTGGACCGGAGCAGTCCGGCCGCTTGAGTGTGGTTGGCTGGTGCGGTGCGGAAGGTGTGTGGGGTGCTGGCCGTCGTACTGCTGTGTCTGGCCGGCTGCAGCGACATACCCGCACCTGCACCGGCCAGCTCGCCGTCGCCGACACCTGTGCATGCCACACCGACTCCACCTCCCCCGCCGGCGGATGGTGATCTGCCGCGGGGCGGGCGAGTGATCTTCCCGAAGTACCAGCTGGTCGGGTACGTCGGTCTGCCAGGCTCGCCTGCGCTCGGACCATTGGACAAGGACCTCGACGCGAAGGCGGCGAAGCTGGAGACGCTGTCGCGGGCGTACGCGGCCGGGCGAACGCCGCAGCCGGTGCTGGAGCTGATCGCGGTGGTCGCACGCGGGTCGCGCGGCAAGGACGGGCTGTACCGCGGGCGGCTGGATGACTCGGCGATCGAGGAGTATCTGACGGTCGCCCGGAAGCACAAGATGCTGTTGCTGCTCGACATTCAGCCGGGGCGGGCAAAGATCCTGCCGGAGGTGAAGCGGCTGGAGCGGTGGCTGAAGGAGCCCGATGTCGGGCTGGCGTTCGATCCGGAGTGGGCGGTCGGTCCTGGGCAGGTGCCGGGGCGGGTGTTCGGCCATACGACGGGCGCCGAGCTCGACAGTATCGCGGCGTACCTCTCGGGGCTGGTGAAGGCGAACGACCTGCCGGAGAAGGTGTTCGTGTTCCATCAGCTGTCCGCGCGGATCGTCAGCGACGAGAAGGCGCTGAAGCCGCATCCGGGCGTGGTGACGATCAAGTCCGTCGACGGGATCGGTGCTCGCACCGACAAGCTCAAGACATGGACCAAGCTGACGACGAGTCTGCCGCCGGCGGTGCATGCCGGCTTCAAACTCTTCTACACCGAGGACGCACGGCACGGTCCGTTGATGACCCCGCCGCAGGTGCTGGCGTTGAAGCCGCGGGCGGAGTTGGTGATCTACGAATGATGTCGATCGCCTTCGCGAACGTCGCCGGCGGTCGTTTCGTCGACCCGTCCGGCCGGCACATGCACGAGGACCGCACGCGGACTTAGGCCGGGCGCTGGCGAGGACGCGGCCGGATGTGCTGATCGTGACCGAGCTCGACCCTGACGGAGGCGCATTTCGTGCGGCAGGCGTTCTCGGACTCGCACATCCCCGGGGTGCGGCGGCTGGGCGTCGGGATCGCGTCGTCGTACCCGTTGACCGAACTGGAGCGGATCGATCTGCCGGACCCGGCGATCGACTTCCTGCATTGGCGGACGGCCGAGCCTCTCGACCCGCATCCGAAAGGGTTCCTGGTGGCACGCGCCGACCTCGGAGCGCTGGGTGAGCTAAACATCGTCGGCGGCCAGGTGTGCAACCCGAAGCACCCACGCCCGGCCGCTGAAGGTCTGCAGCTCGACAGGACGTATATGTCCACTGAGGCGAGCAGGCGACTCGTTCGAGCGTGCGTGATGCCCTCGATACCCGACACCTCCTGTCGACCTGCCGGTCAGATGCGGCGGCCGGTGGTGAAGCGGTGGCGGCCGGCCAGGTCGAGTTGGTCGCGGACCTCGGCGAAGAGGGCGGTGGCAGCGAAGACGGCGGGGGCCGACTCGCCTTGGACGTCGGCGTGTTCGCAGGCGAACCAGCCGCCCGGCTTGAGCAGGCGGCCGGCGGTGGCGGCGACCACCTTGATCTCGTCGAGGCCGTCGTCACCGGACCAGAGCGCCAGGGCCGGGTCGTGGTCGCGGACCTCGGTTGTCACGGACTCCCAGGCAGTCAGCGGGATGTACGGCGGGTTGGAGATCACTGCGTCCACCTGACCATCGAGCTCCGGCAGGCAGCCGTCGATGTCACCTTCGTGCAGGGTCGCGCCGGTACCGGCCAGGTTGCGCCGGGCCCAGACACACGCCTCGGGCGACAGTTCGACGGCGTGCACGATGCTGTCGGGGCGCTCGGTAGCCACGGCACCGGCGATCGCACCCGAGCCGGAGCAGAGGTCGACCACCAACGGATTCTTCACACTGGCGATCCGCTCGAGGATCCACCCCACCATCACCTCGGTCTCCGGCCGCGGCACGAACACCCCCGGCCCGACCGCCAACTCCCGATACCGGAACGCCGCCGTCCCCGTCAGATGCTGCAACGGCTCCCGAGCGGCCCGCCGCGCAATCAGCTCCTGGTACCGAACCTCTTGTTCTGCCGACGGTTCACCGAGTTGCAGCCGACTCGACCCGGTAACAAAGGCAAGCAACTCAGCAGCATCAAACTCAGCCGAAGCAACCCCCGCCTCCCGCAACCGCACCCCAGCCGCAGCCACCAACACCCGCACTCCCCCACCAGAGGACGGGGCATCTTCCACACCCCCACCAGAGGGCGGGGCTTCTTCCACTTCCCCGCCCCCGAGCGGAGCGAGGGGGCGGGGTTCTTCTGTGCTCACTGGGACTCAACGGCCTCGAGGCGGGCGGTCAGGTCGGCTTCGGTGAGGGCTGTGATGACCGGCTCGAGCTCGCCGCCGAGGACCTGGTCCAGGTTGTGGGCCTTGTAGCCGACGCGGTGGTCGGAGAAGCGGTTCTCCGGGAAGTTGTACGTCCGGACCCGCTCCGACCGGTCGACCGTGCGGATCTGCGACCGCCGGGCGTCGGACGCCTCCTGGTCGGCCGCCTCCTGCGCCGCGGCCAGCAACCGGGCACGCAGTACGCGCATCGCCTGCTCACGGTTCTGCAGCTGGGACTTCTCGTTCTGCATCGACACTACGATGCCGGTCGGCAGGTGAGTGATGCGGACGGCGGAGTCGGTCGTGTTCACGCTCTGCCCGCCCGGACCCGACGACCGGAACACATCGATCCGCAGATCGTTCGGGTCGATCTCGACGTCGACGTCCTCGGCTTCCGGCAGCACGAGCACGCCGGCCGCGGACGTGTGGATCCGCCCCTGCGACTCGGTCACGGGCACCCGCTGCACCCGGTGCACGCCGCCCTCGAACTTCAGCTTCGCGTACGGCGCGTCGCCCGGCTCCGGCGTGCCCTTCGCCTTCACCGCGACCGTGATCGACTTGTACCCGCCCAGGTCGGACTCGGCCGAGTCGAGCACCTCGGTCTTCCAGTTCTGTGACTCGGCGTACTTCAGGTACATCTTCAACAGGTCGCCGGCGAACAGCGCGGACTCGTCACCGCCCTCACCCGCCTTGATCTCGAGGATCGCGTCCTTGTCGTCGTTGGGGTCCCGCGGCACGAGCAGCGTCTGCAACCGCTCCGCCAGCTCCTCCCGCCGGGCCGTCAACCGGGTCGCTTCCTCGGCGAACGCGGCATCCTCCGAGGCCAGCTCGCGCGCGGCCTCGATGTCGTCCCCGGTCTGCCGCCACTCGTCGTACGTACGAACCACCGGCGCCAGCGCGGCGTACCGCTTGCCGACCCTGCGGGCGTTGGCCTGGTCGGAGTGCAGCTCCGGCTCGGCCATCTGCCGCTCCAGCTCGGCGTACTCCGCCTTCAGCGTCTGAACCGCCTCGAACATGCTGCACTCCTCCTCTCGAACCAACCCTGACAACACAAACCGCGCGCCGGTCCCGCCCATGACAGGCGGAACCGGCGCGCGGCTGGAAAGCTACTTCTTGGCGTACCGCTTCTCGAAGCGGGCGACCCGGCCACCGGTGTCGAGAATCTTCTGCTTACCGGTGTAGAAGGGGTGGCACTGCGAGCACACGTCGGCGTGGATCACGCCGTTGTCCGCTGTCGAGCGCGTGGTGAACGTCGAGCCACAGGTGCAGGTCACCGTGGTCTCCACGTACGTCGGGTGGATGTCGCTCTTCAAGACAGTCTCCTAGGTTCAGGTGTCCCGGGTCGTTCGCACGGTACGAACGTGAACCGGAACCAGCCACCTAGTGTGCCACGCCCCGTCGATCCCACGGAAATCCGCTGGGCATCCCGTCGCCCATCGCGCCGCATACCAGCTCAGGGGTCAGCCCCTGAGCTGGTGGGTTTGCCCCTGGTATGCAAGAGCCAAACCCATCAGCTCAGGGGCTGACCCCTGAGATGGACATGCGGAGGCCGGCGGCTGCTGGTGCGCCGGCGCCCGTACGTGTGAGTTGTCGTGCGTCAGTCGCCGTTGGTGGTGCTGTGGCCGCTGCCGGTCGACGGGGTGGTCTTGTTGACCTGGAGCAGGAACTCGATGTTCGACTTGCTCTCCTTGAGCTTGCCGATCAGCAGCTCCAGCGCGGCCTGGCCGTCGAGCGCGGACAGCACCCGGCGCAGCTTCCAGACCACCTGGGTCTCGTCCTTCGACATCAGCAGCTCCTCGCGGCGGGTGCCGGAGGCGACGACGTCGATGGCCGGGAAGATCCGCCGGTCGGCGAACTCGCGGCGCAGCCGCAGCTCCATGTTGCCGGTGCCCTTGAACTCCTCGAAGATCACCTCGTCCATCTTCGAGCCAGTCTCGATCAGCGCGGTCGCGAGGATGGTCAGCGAGCCGCCGTCCTCGATGTTGCGGGCCGCACCGAAGAACCGCTTCGGCGGGTACAGCGCGGACGAGTCCACACCACCGGACAGGATCCGGCCGCTGGCAGGCGCCGCGATGTTGTACGCACGACCGAGCCGGGTGATCGAGTCGAGCAGTACGACGACGTCGTGGCCGAGCTCGACCAGCCGCTTCGCCCGCTCGATCGCCAGCTCCGCGACCGTGGTGTGGTCGTCGGCCGGGCGGTCGAACGTCGAGGCGATGACCTCGCCCTTGACCGTCCGCTGCATGTCCGTGACCTCTTCGGGCCGCTCGTCCACCAGCACGACCATCAGGTGTACTTCGGGGTTGTTCGTGGTGATCGCGTTCGCGAGCGCCTGCAGCACCATCGTCTTACCGGCCTTCGGCGGCGAGACGATCAGGCCGCGCTGGCCCTTGCCGATCGGGCTGACGATGTCGACGATCCGGGTGGTGAGTACGCCGGGCTCGGTCTCCAGGCGGAGCCGCTCGGTCGCGTACAGCGGGGTGAGCTTGTTGAAGTCCTGCCGCTGCTTGGCGATCTCCGGGTCGGCGCCGTTGACGGTGTCGATCCGGACCAGCGGGTTGAACTTCTCCTTGCGCTCGCCCTCCTGCGGCTGCTTCACCGCACCGGTGATCGCGTCGCCCTTGCGCAGGCCGTAGCGCTTCACCATCGAGAGCGCGACGTACACGTCGTTCGGGCCGGGCAGGTAGCCGCTGGTCCGGACGAACGCGTAGTTGTCGAGCACGTCGAGGATGCCGGCAGCCGGGACGAGGACGTCGTCCTCGCTGATCGTCGGCTCGGCGTCGAACCGCTCGCCGCGACCACGGTTGCGGTTGCTCTCACGGCCACCGTCGCGACCGCTGTCACGACCGTCGCGGTTGCTGGGCTGGCCGTCCCGGTTGCGGTCCCGGTCGCGGCCCCGGCGGCGGCGACGGCGGCCGTCGCCTTCCTCGCCGCGGTCGTCCTGGCGGTTCCGCTGGTCGCCCTGCCCATCACGCTGACCGTCACGCTGTCCGTCGCGCTGACCGTCACGGCTGGTGTCGCGCTGACCGTCGCGGCTGGTGTCGCGGTTGCGGTCGCGGCCGGCGTCCCGGCCCTGCTCGCGGTTGCCGTCGCGGCTGCCCTGGCCGTCGCGCTGACCGTCCCGGTTGGCGTCCCGGCTCTGGTTGTCGCGGTTACGGTCGCGGTTGCCGTCCCGGCCCTGCTCGCGGCTCTGGTTGCCGTCGCGGTTGTCGCGGTTGTTGTCGCGGCCGCGCTCCCGGGTCCGGGTCTGGCCCTCGCCGCGGTCGTCGGCGCGGTCCTCGCCACGCGTCTCGACCCGCTCGGCGGCGCCGTTCTGGGCGGCGGTCCCGGCCTGCGCTGCGGCGGGCGCCTCGGCCGGAGCCGAGGAGGCGGCGGTCGCGGCGGCCGGAGCGGTCACCTCGGGAGCGGCGCCGTTCTGCGCCGGCTCGTCCTGCGGAGTCTCTTTCTGGGCCGCGGCGCGGGTCCGGCGACTGCCGCCCTCGCGCTTGGCCGGCGCCTCAGCGGTCTTCGCCGCGGGCGCCGATGACGCCGATGACGCCGATGACTCAGCGGCTTCGTCCAGCGTCGGCTGGGTCGCCTTCGCCCGGGAGCTGCCGGTCTGGCCGCCCTTGGCGGCGGAACCGCCGGCCTGAGCAGCCTTGATCGCCTCGATCAGCTGGCCCTTGCGCAGAGCGCCGGTGCCCTTGATGCCGAGCGTCCCGGCGAGCTGCTTGAGCTCGGGGAGCAGCATGCCCTCGAGGCCGCCGCCAGCTTTCCGGCGACGCGTCGCGGTGGTGGCCGCGGCGTCCCCGCTGGAGGCTTCAACAGTTTCTGTCACGTGAGGTCCTTCCCACACGGATCGTCGATGGCCTGCACGGCTCACCGACCAATTTCATTCCACCCACGACCGCGCAACGGGCACGTGGGGTACAAGAGGCTCTCGCTCGATCTGAGTCCCCCCGGACTTCTCCGACGCAGGCGGCGCAAGGTCATATCCACAGGAGGGTCGCCACACAACACAGGGTGCCGGGAGCACAGCCCGGATCGTGACGAGAGTTCACCGATCACCTGGAGGGGATCGGGTGAGTCGAGACTAGCACCACTACGGGTCGTCCGGTTGACTCCAGGGGTACAACGCGTGTCAGCGCCCCGGCATTCCGCCGGCTCAGCCTGCTTCCATCGACCAGACCTGTACGCCGACTGGATCGATGCCCAGCTCGTACTTCGTCCAGCCGTCCGGAGCATCCGGCGTACCACCGAAAACATCGCCGTGACCTGCGCTTCTACCGTCGTGACCACCGAGTACGGCGACTGTCGGGCCGGCCCCGCTGACGATCGCGGCGAGCCCGCTGCCGCGCAGTTTGCGCACCAGCGCGAGGCTCTCCGGCATGGCCGGCTCGCGGTACTCCTGGTGCAGGCGGTCCTCGGTCGCGGTCAGCAACAACTCAGGCCGTCCGGTCATGGCCGCGACGAGCAAAGCGGCCTTCCCCGCGTTCGCCGCGGCGTCACTGTGGGAAACAACGCCGGGCAGCAGTCCGCGCGCCTCCTTGGTCAGCACGCGGTTGCCAGGTACGTAAGCAACCGCCGCCAACCCGTCCGCCGGATCGAGCTTGACCGCGCGGCCGCGCCCCTCACCTTCGGTCCAGGCGATCGTGAAGCCACCGAGGGCTGCCGCCGCCACGTTGTCGGGATGCCCTTCGATCTCGTTCGCCAGTAGGACGAGGCGCTCGCGGTCGACCGGCTCGCCGGCCAGCGCGTACGCCGCCGCAAGGCCGCCGACGATCGCGGCGGACGACGAACCGAGCCCACGACCGTGCGGGATCCGGTTCTCGCATTTCACGGTGAATCCGGGCACGGACGCACCCAGCGCCTCGAGCCCGGCCCGGATCGAGCGGACCACCAGATGCGTCTCGTCCAGCGGCACCTCGCCCTCGCCGCATCCGCCCACCTGGACGGTGACGCCTGATCCGCCGGGCGTCACGACCAGGTCGTCGTACAACGTCAACGCCAGGCCGAATGCGTCGAAGCCCGGGCCGAGGTTCGCGCTCGTCGCCGGGACCCGGACCCGGACCTGGTCGCACGGCCGGCGCTGTGCGCCGGACTGGTCGGCGGTCGAGGGCGGCACGGCCGCGCTCACGCCAGGCCGGCGACGCGGGCCACCGCGTCGGTGTCGGCCGGGGTCACCGGCGACTCGTCCATGCTGACGTGGTCGAGCGCGGTGTCGATGTCCTTCAGGCCGTGGCCTGTCACGGTGATCACCACGGTCGAGCCGCCGGGCAACCAGCCCTGCGCCTTCGCGTGCAGCAGACCGGCGACACCGGCCGCGGAGGCCGGCTCGACGAAGACGCCCTCGCGGGCGGCGAGCTCGCGCTGCGCGGCCAGGATCTGCTCGTCGGTGACCATCTCGATCCGGCCGCCGGACTCGTCCCGCGCGGCCTCGGCCAGCGTCCAGGACGCCGGGTTCCCGACCCGGATCGCGGTGGCCGCGGTGTCCGGCTTCTCGACGATCGCGCGGCGCACGATCGGCGCGGCGCCTTCGGCCTGGAAACCCCACATCCGCGGGGTCCTGGTCGCGAGCTTGTCCTTCGCGTACTCCTGGTAGCCCTTCCAGTAGGCCGCGATGTTGCCGGCGTTGCCGACCGGGAGCAGGTGCAGATCGGGAGCGTCGCCGAGCGCGTCGCAGACCTCGAAGGCCGCCGTTTTCTGCCCTTCCAGGCGGACCGGGTTGACCGAGTTCACCAGGGCGACCGGGTAGTGCTTGCCGAGCTCGCGGACGATCCGCAGGCAGTCGTCGAACCCGCCGTCGATCTGCACGAGCTTGGCGCCGTGCACGACCGCCTGCGCGAGCTTGCCCTTGGCGATCCGGCCGGCCGGGATGAGCACCAGCGGGACCAGCCCGGCGCGCACGGCGTACGCCGCGGCGGAGGCCGACGTGTTGCCGGTCGAGGCGCAGACGACCGCCTTGTCACCGGCCTGCGCGGCGAGCGAGATCGCCACGGTCATGCCGCGGTCCTTGAACGAGCCGGTCGGGTTGTTGCCCTCGACCTTCAGCCAGACCTCGCAACCGGTCTGCTCGCTCAGCCACTGCGCGGCCACCAGCGGTGTCCCGCCCTCGCCCAGCGTGACCACCGGCGTGTCCGCCGAGACGGGCAGCCGATCTCTGTACTCCTCGATCACGCCTTGCCACTGGTGCGCCATTGAATTACCCGCCTTCTACCCGCATCACACTGCTGACTTCACGAACGGTGTCCATGTCGCGCAACGACTCCACCGTCGCGGACAACGCGGCGTCGGTCGCGGTGTGGGTGACCACCACCAACTGCGCGTCACTGCCCCGGCCCTCCTGGCGGACGGTCTGGATCGACACGTCGTGTTCCGCGAAGGCCTGCGCGACCGCCGCGAGCACACCGGCCTTGTCGGCCACGTCCAGCGACACGTGGTAGCGGGTCATCGCGTCGCCCATCGGCCGCACGGCCCGCTGGGTGTACGACGACTCGCCGACACCCGGCACGCCCTTGAGCCGGTTGCGCGCGGCGGACACCAGATCCCCGAGGACTGCACTGGCCGTCGGGGCGCCGCCGGCACCACGACCATAGAACATCAGCTGCCCGGCTGCCTTGCTTTCCACGAAAACCGCGTTGTACGCGTCCCGAACACTGGCCAACGGATGCGTGACCGGGATCATCGCGGGATAGACCCGTGCGCTCACCGAATCGGTCCGCTCGTCCAGCTCGCAGATCGCCAGCGACTTCACCACACAGCCCATCTCCCGGGCCGACGCGATGTCGGTCGCGCTCACCTCGGTGATGCCTTCACGGTGCACGTCGGCGATCGAGACGCGGGTGTGGAACGCGAGGCTGGCCAGCAGCGCCGCCTTCGCGGCCGCGTCGAATCCCTCGATGTCGGCGGTCGGGTCGGCCTCGGCGTACCCGAGCGCCTGGGCCTCCTCGAGCGCCTCGTCGAAGCCGGCGCCGGTGCTGTCCATCTTGTCGAGGATGTAGTTCGTGGTGCCGTTGACGATGCCCATCACCCGCATCACGTCGTCGCCGGCGAGCGACTCGCGCAGCGGCCGCAGGATCGGGATCGCGCCGGCGACGGCGGCCTCGAAGTACAGGTCGCGCTCGTACTTCTCGGCGGCCGCGAACAGGGTCGGGCCGTCCTCGGCGAGCAGCGCCTTGTTCGCCGTGACGACGGAGGCGCCGTGCTCGAGCGCGGTCAGGATCAGGCCGCGCGCGGGCTCGAGACCGCCGATCACCTCGATCACCAGATCCAGGTCGCCGCGCGAGACTAGGGCGTGCGCGTCGGTCGTGATCAGCTCCGGGTCGACGGCGATGTCACGCGCCCGCCCGGGTCGCCGTACGGCGATGCCCGCGATCTCCAGCCTGGCGCCCACGCGGGCCGCGAGATGGTCCGCCTGCTCGGTCAGGATCCGCACCACTTCGGTGCCGACCACGCCGCAACCGAGCAGGCCCACCTTGAGAGGTTTGTTGTCGTTCATTCGGCGGCCCCCATGTCGAGGAGAAGCAGGTCGTCTTCGGTCTCACGGCGGACGAGGACCCGCGTTCGGCCGTCCTTGACCGCGATCACCGGTGGCCGCGGCACGTGGTTGTAGTTGCTCGCCATCGACCGGCAGTACGCACCCGTGCCCGGCACGGCGATCAGGTCGCCGGGCCGCACGTCGGACGGCAGGAACTCGTGCTTGACCACGATGTCCCCGGCCTCGCAGTGCTTGCCGACCACGCGGGCCAGCGTCGGCTCGGAGTCGGAGTACCGGTTCGCGAGCGTGCAGGAGTAGTCGGCGTCGTACAGCGCGGCGCGGATGTTGTCGCTCATGCCGCCGTCGACCGACACGTACGTCCGGGCGGCGCCGGCGTCGAGCTCGACCTCCTTGACCGTGCCGACCGAGTACACCGTGCACATGGCCGGACCGACGATCGCGCGGCCCGGCTCGATCGAGACCTTGGGCACGTCGACCTCGAACGCGCGGCACTCGTGCTCGACGATCTTGCCCATCTCGGTGGCCAGCTGCGCCGGGTCGGACGGGTCGTCCTGGGTGGTGTAGGCGATCCCGAACCCGCCGCCGAGGTCGAGCTCCGGCATGTCCACGCCGAGCTCCTCGGAAACCCTTGCGTGCAAGGCGATCACGCGCTTGGCGGCGACCTCGAACCCGGACGAGTCGAAGATCTGCGAACCGATGTGCGAGTGCAGGCCGAGCAGCTCCAGCTCCGGCGCTTCGTTGACCCGGGCAACGGCTTCGAAGGCCGCGCCGGAGGTGATCGAGAAGCCGAACTTCTGGTCCTCGTGCGCGGTCGCGATGTACTCGTGGGTGTGCGCCTCGACGCCGGCCGTGACCCGGATCATCAGCGGCGCGACGACGCCGCGCTCCCCCGCCAGCTCGATCAGCCGGGAGATCTCGTACTGCGAGTCGACGACGATCCGCCCGACGCCGGCGTCCAGCGCGCGGGCCAGCTCGGACACGGACTTGTTGTTGCCGTGGAACCCGAGACGCTTGGGATCGGCGCCGGCCCGGAGCGCGACCGCGAGCTCTCCCCCGCTGCAGATGTCGAGGTTCAGGCCCTCTTCCATCACCCAGCGGACGATCGTCGTACTGAGGAAGGCCTTGCCCGCGTAGTAGACGTCGAAGTCCTTGAAGGCGTGCTTGAACGCGCGGGCCCGGGCCCGGAAGTCGTCCTCGTCCAGCACGTACGCCGGGCTGCCGTGCTCGGCGACCAGCTCGCGCAGGTCGACGCCGCCGACCTCGAGGGCGCCTTCACCGTTCTTCTTCGCGTTCATCGACCAGAGCGGGGTGACCAGGTCGTTGGGGTCCCGTGGCGCGCGCAGCCAGGGCGGGGCCCGGTGGCCGATGTCGGCGTGCAGCGCGCCCGCCTCGTGCGCCCTCACATCCGCTCCGGTGCGGAGACGCCGAGCAGGTCGAGCCCGTTGGCGATGACGGTCCGGGTCGCGGAGACCAGGGTCAGGCGAGCCTTGTGCACCGGCTCCACCTCCTCGTCGCCGCGCGGCAGCACGCGGCAGCTGTCGTAGAACTTGTGGAACGCCGACGCCGTGTCCTCGAGGTACCGCGCGACCCGGTGCGGCTCGCGCAGCTCGGCCGAGGTGGCGACGACGCGGGGGAACTCGGCGAGCGCGCGGAGCAGGTCGCCCTCGCGCTCGTGGCTGAGCAGGCCCGGGTCGAACTCGTCGAGCTTGATGCCGAGCTCGTCCGCGTTCCGCAGGATCGACGCCAGCCGGGCGTGCGCGTACTGCACGTAGTACACCGGGTTCTCGCTGGCCTGGCGGGTCATCTCCTCGATGTCCAGCGTCAGCGGCGAGTCCGTCGGGTAACGGCAGAGCGTGTAGCGCAGGGCGTCGACGCCGCCCTCCTCGACCAGCTCGGCGAGCGTGACGATCGTGCCGGCCCGCTTGGACAGCTTCATCTCCTCGCCGCCCTTGAGGATCTTCACCAGCTGGCCGATCAGGATCTCGATGTTGCGCTCGGGGTCGTCGCCGGCGCAGGCCGCGATCGCCTTCAGGCGGTTCACGTACCCGTGGTGGTCGGCGCCGAGCATGTAGATGCACGTCTCGAAACCGCGGTCGCGCTTGTTCACGTAGTAGGCCGCGTCGGAGGCGAAGTACGTCGGCTCGCCGTTCGAGCGGATCAGGACGCGGTCCTTGTCGTCGGTGAAGTCCGTCGTCCGCATCCACAGCGCGTCGTCCGCGTGGTACAGATGGCCCTGCTCGCGGAGCTTCTCGATCGCGTGGCCGACGCCGTCCTGCTCGTGCAGGCTGCGCTCGGAGAACCAGACGTCGAACTTGGTCCGGAAGTGCTCCAGCTGGGCCTGCTGCTCCTTGAGCTGACGCTCGTACCCCGCCTCGCGGAAGGCGACCATCTGCTCGTCGTCCGGCAGCGTCAGCAGGTCCGGGACCTCTTCGGCGATATGCTTGGCCAGGTCGAGGATGTACTCGCCGTGGTAGCCGTCCTCGGGGATCGGCTGCCCGTGCGCGGCGGCCTGCAGGCTGGCGCCGAACTTGTCCATCTGGTTGCCGCGATCGTTGATGTAGAACTCGCGGGTGACACTCGCGCCGGCGGCGGACAGCACCCGGGCGAGCGCGTCGCCGACGGCCGCCCAGCGGGTATGGCCGAGATGCAGCGGGCCGGTCGGGTTCGCCGAGATGAACTCGACGTTGATCGCGCGGCCGTGGAGGCTGTCGCTGGTCCCGTACTTCGGGCCGGCGTCGAGGATCGCCTGCGCGACCTTGCCCTGGGCGTCGGCTGCGACGCGGAGGTTGATGAACCCCGGCCCGGCGATCTCCACCGCGGTGATCGCCTCGTCGTCGCGGAGCCGGACCGCCAGCAGCTCGGCGAACTGCCGCGGATTCATCCCGGCACGCTTGCCGAGCTGCATCGCGACGTTGGTTGCGTAGTCCCCGTGCTCGGGGTTCTTGGGGCGCTCGACCTTCAGCTCGCGCGGCAGCCCGCCCTCGACGGTGATGGCGCCGTCGTCGGCGAGCGCGGCCAGGGCCTGCAGGATCTTCTCAGCGAGCTGTTCCGGAGTCACCGCCTCAGCCTAATGGGCCTGCGCCCAAACCCTTGACTCGCTATCCACAGCCCGGTACGCGGTCAGCTCCGCGCGCTCACCGTGATGTGGCCGTTACGGACCAGCGGGGTGTCCCAGGCGGCGGGTGCGCCGTTCACCGCGACCTTCAGGCCGGCGCAGGCATCCGCCAGGCAGTTGGCGTCGTACCGGACGCCCCAGAGCGTGAAGAACTGGGCGAGGGTGGGGTGGTCGGAGGTGGTTTTGGACTCGACCCAGACGACGCCGTCGGTGGTGTGGGTGTGGACGGCGGCCTGCTCGGCGCGGAGTTTGTCGATACCGATGCCGGCCGGGATCTCGACCGGCTTGCCGTCGACCGCGACCGCGATGTGCACGGTGTACGGCGAGGGGCCGGAGAAGTCGAGCGGGAGCTGTTCGAAGCCGGCCTTGTCGATGTACGAGACCGCGTCCCGCGGGGCGTCCCATGGTGGGGCGCTGGTCCGCAGTACGGCGGCTGCCGGCGGCGCGGGACCGACCTGGCAGCCGCCCACCATGCTGCTCGCGAGCAGCAAGACGGCTGCCGTGACGGCCGTTCGCCAGCTGCCTGCTCTCATGCAGAGCAGGTTGCCATGCGGCGCGGCGTACGGCGCGCGAGGGTCAGCGCTCCGACGGCATCAGCACCCACAGCACGATGTAGATCAGGAACTGCGGGCCGGGCAGGAGGCAGCTGACCACGAAGATCAGGCGCATCGTGTTGGCGGAGATCCCGAACCGGCGAGCCAGTCCGGAGCACACACCGCCGATCCAGCGATCGTTGGCCGGGCGAACCAGAGTGCTTGCCATGAGTACGTTTCCTTTCCACCGTTGGACTTACACCCACTATGACGGCGGCCGGCCCCCATCTGCTCCCTCCCACACCCCCTTCCAGGGTCCGCTCAGGGTCTGCCCGTACCCCTTTGGTAGGACCGCGCCGGGCAAGCCCCCAATTCGGGATTTGAGTCAACTTCCTGCTACTGTTCTGCACGTTCCTGAGCCCCCGTAGCTCAGGGGATAGAGCACCGCCCTCCGGAGGCGGGTGCGCAGGTTCGAATCCTGCCGGGGGCGCGACCAATCCGGCCGATCTGTATGCGCGGAGAACGCGCATTCCGATCGGCCGATATGTTTTGTGGGGCCCTGCCGCGTGCCGGTCAGGTGGCTTGTGGCTGGATGCCGGCCGCTGCCCTGCAGTAGGTCCACATGGCGAGGCGGGCGGGTTCGGATTCCCGGGTTCGGTTGAGGTAGTGGGTGGGGCGGGGCTCGCGGTCGTGCCAGAACTTGCCGGTGTGGGGTGCCGGCTCCGTGGCTGCTAGCCAGACTGTGGTGTCGGCTCCTTCGGCTGGTGTGCGCAGCAGGTGCTTCGTCAGGCGGGTGAAGCCTGGGAGGGAGTCCGTCAGGCCTGGGGTTTCGGACCAGCCGGGGTGCATGGTGGCTACGAAGGTGGGAGCCAGGTCTGCGGCGAGGAGGGGGGTTAGTTCTACCTGGATGCGTTTGGTTCTCGCGTAGGCGGTGGCGGCCTTGTAGGGGGTGTCTCGGTACTCCGGGTCGGTGGGGAGGGGCTGGGTGTACATGCCTCCGGAGGCGACGAAGATGACACGGCCATCCGCGAGCAGGGGTTTCAGGAGCTCTGTCAGTAGCAACGGGCCCAGGACGTGGGTGGCCAGCGTCAGTTCGTGGCCCTGAGGGGACTGAGTGCGTTTGGCGGGCATTACGCCGGCGTTGTGGATCAGGGCGTGGATGGGATCGGTGAGGCGGCCGGCGTAGCGGCGTACGGCGTCAAGGTCGGAGATGTCGCACTCGTCGACCTCGAAGGTGGCGTCGGGGACGTCGCCGCGAAGGTCGGCTACTGCGGAGGCGGCGCGGGAAGCGTCGCGGACCACCAGGCGGACTCTGGCACCCAGACGCGCTAGGTCTGCCGCGGTGGCTTTGCCCAGGCCGGAGCGGGCGCCGGTGACTATGACGGTCTTGCCGGTCAGGGAGTTGGGCGCTGGGTCGTCGTCCGGCCAGGTGCGGCTGCGGAGTCGGTAGCCGAGCTTGCTGTAGCCAGGGATGACCGTCCGGTCCAGGAGCGTGTCCAGCGCGCTCATGCCGCCAGCCTCCCCAGAGCGTTGCGCAGGCCCTCCTCGGCTTCTTCACCGAGGCGGTCGAAGGGCTTGCGGAAGAAGGGTTCGGCCAAGCGCGCCAGCCCTTTGAGCCGGAACTCGGCCCGGTAGACGACCCGGGTGACGTGCCCCTCGCTGAAGAACCTCATGGTGTCGTGGGCAACGACCGTGCGGTTCTCACCACGCAGTACCAGGCGCTCGGGCCGGATGCGCTCCACCACCTCGTAGATCAGCTCAGTCTCCCGGCCGCTGAAGCGAGAGGTGTTGCGGTACGTCGTACCGATGCCACCGTCGCCCTGCAGCAGCACCGTCCGGACCGTACCGGGATCCCATTCCTCAGTGGTGCGGAAGTCGGACAGGTAGTCGAAGACGCGCTCGGGGGTGGCTGCGACGGCCACTTCACGTTCGATGACGATCATCGGGTCTCCTCGGCTCGTTCGGCGGCGTGCGCGATGTTGCGCTGCATGCCGCCGAAGACGACGTCGTGGAACGGCCGGATGGCCGCCCAGTACAGCTCTCCCGGTAGACCCCGTGGATGGAACAGCGCGCGCTGCCGGAACAGCGTGCGCCCGTGCTCGTCGGTCCCCGCCCGCAGCTCGAGCCACGCCTCACCCGGCAACCGCATCTCGGCCCGCAGCCGCAGCAACCGGCCGCGGTCGAGCGTCTCGACCCGCCACCAGTCCAGCGGATCGCCGACCGACAACGTGTCCGGATGCAGCCGGCCACGCCGCAGCCCTGGCCCGCCGACGATCCGGTCGAGCAGCCCGCGGGTCCACCAGCCCAGGCGCCACGAGTACCAGCCGCGGCGACCGCCGATGCCCTCGATGACCTTCCAGAGCCGCTCCGGTGGCGCAGCGACCGCGCAGTCGCGTTCGTCGACGTACAGCGAGCCGCCCGACCAGTCCGGATCGCCCGGCAACGGATCGCTCGGCGCACCCGGTGTCGAGGCCGACGCCCACGACGTACTCACGTCCAGGTCGTGCACCTTCTTCAGCGCAAGCTCCACCGCGCGGTCGAACCCGATCCCGCCGGCCGGACGCGGCTCGACGTACTTGTCGATGTCGTGGTCCTTGCAGACCACCTCGTGCACCAGGCTGTCGACCAATGGCCGTGCGATGCCGCTCGGCACCGGCGTGACCAGACCGACCCAGTGACTGGACAGGGACGGCGTCAGCAACGGCACCGTCCTGATCCTGCGCGGCCGCAGGCCCGCCACAGCGGCGTACCGCTGCATCATCGCGCGGTACGTCAGCACGTCCGGCCCACCGATGTCGAAGCCACGGTTCACCTCGGCGGGCATCTGAGCGGACCCGACGAGGTAGTGCAGTACGTCGCGAACCGCGATCGGCTGGATCCGCGTGTCCAGCCAGCGTGGCGTCACCATCACCGGCAACCGCTCGGTGAGGTAGCGCAGCATCTCGAACGATGCGGAGCCGGAGCCGATGATCACCGCCGCCTGCAGCACTGTCGTCGGGACCCCGCTGGCGAGCAGGATCTCCCCCACCTCACGACGGGAGCCGAGATGCGGCGACAGCTCCTCGCCGTCGGGGTGCAGACCACCCAGGTAGACGATCCGCCCAACACCGGACTCGCGGCAGGCCGCACCGAAGGCCAGCGCGGTACGCCGGTCCCGCTCCTCGAACCGGCGGCCGGTGCCCATCGAGTGGATCAGGTAGTACGCGACGTCGACGCAGTCCAGTGCCCTCGTCAGCACGGCCGGGTCGGAGGCATCACCCTCGACGACGTCGATCCGCGACCGCCACGGCCGGGTGTCGAGCCGCTGCGGATTCCTGGCCAGGACGCGGACGTCGTACCCGGCCGAGAGCAGCTCCGGCACCAGCCGGCCGCCGATGTAGCCAGTGGCTCCGGTCACGAGGACACGAGTCATCGGTCGCTCCATTCCTCGGCGGCGGTCACCGGGTCGGCTTCGACGTACTGCGCGCCGACCGCGGTTGCGAGCTCGGCGGAGGCGCCTGGTCCGGCTAGCGCAAGGGACGTGTTTTGCGCCAGCCGGACGAGTTGGGTGCGGACGGAGTCGAACCGGATGGAGTCGGACGCGGACAGCATCACCAGCTCGGGCCCCAGCACCCCGGCAGCGTGTTCGACATCGGCCATCGGCGAATCCGCACCGAGGTAGATCACCCGCCAGCCGGAGCGCCGCAGGATGAGGCCGAACGACAGCAGAGCGATGTCGTGCAGCTCTCCGGGCGGACAGGCCAGCAGTGCTCGCGGGCCCTGGCCCCCACCCCACCCAGGGGCCAGTCCCGCGAGCCGGGACCGGATCAGGTTGCTGGCGAAGTGCTCCTGCCCGACAGTCACTTCGCCCCGGCCCCACCGGTCACCCAGTTCGTGCAGGTAAGGAATCAGCACGTCCCGGATGACAGCCTCGATGGTCAGCGAACCGAACAGCTCGTCCAGCACGCGGTGCGCGGCCCGCTCGTCCAGTTCGTCCAGGGCTGACCTGAGACTGGCCGCACCGCCCGACTCCGCCTTCCGAACGGCGACCGGGTCGGCGGCCGCGGTCGCGCGCTCGGCCAGCACAGCCCGGGCCGCCTCGGACGCGGACAGTCCCTGGGCGAGGAACGTCCGCATCCGCTGCACCCGGCGTACATCGCTCTCCGAGTACAGCCGGTAGCCGCCGGCCGACCGCGTCGGCGACAACAACCCGTACCTGGTCTCCCAGGCACGCAGGACGTGCTCACTGACACCGGCGCGCTTGCTCAACGCACCGATCCGCAGACCAGCCGGTACCGAAGTCTCCACAAGGACACTATACAAACTTTAGACAGACCTTTGACTAGATCACAACGATCTGTCTAATCTCTAGACAAAGCTTAGACAAGCGTGAGGTGCTGCCAATGCGAGAAACCGTGGCCGTGGTCGGCGCCGGAGTGTCCGGACTGACCGCCGCGTATTTGCTGACCCCCTGGTACGACGTGACGCTCTACGAGGCCGAGCCGAGGCTCGGCGGGCACGCGCACACCCACGACGTCACCGACCCGGCCGGCCGGCCGCTCGCGATCGACACCGGCTTCATCGTGCACAACGCCCGGACCTACCCGCTGCTCCGCCGGTTGTTCGGCGAGCTGGGCGTGCGGACGCAGCCGACCGAGATGAGCATGAGCATCAGCGACCCGGCCAGCGGCCTGGAGTTCGCCGGCGGCCGCGGGTTGACCGGAATCTTCGCCCAGGGCCGCCGGCTGGCGGATCCGCGCTTCCTCCGCCTGCTGACCGAGGTACGTCGCTTCCATCGCCGCGCCGCTGCCTACGTCGAGCGCACCGGTGACGGCGATCTCGCGACCTTCGGTGAGTTCCTCGAGGCCGAGCACTTCAGCCCGGCCTTCGTCCGCCTGTACGCCGTCCCCGTCGTCTCGTGCGTCTGGTCGTGCGGCGGCGGCTCCGCCCTGAGCTACCCGGCGCGGTATCTGTTCCGCTTCCTCGACCACCACGGGATGCTCTCGGTCAACGGCTCGCCGCAATGGCTGACGGTCACCGGCGGCTCCCGGCAGTACGTCGATGCCCTCGCCGACCGGCTGGACGCCGTCCGCACGGCTCGTCCGGTGCAGGCGGTCCACCGTCATCCCGACGGCGTCACGGTGACAGTTGCCGACGGCAACTCGACCGACTTCGACCGGGTCGTGATCGCGACACATGCCGATCAGGCTCTCGACCTGCTCACGGACGCGACGCCGGCGGAGAAGGCGGTCCTCGGCCAGTTCGAGTACAGCCGCAACGAGACCGTCCTGCACACCGACGAATCGTTGCTGCCCACAACAAAAAACGCCCGCGCCTGCTGGAACTACGTCGTCCGCCCGGATGCGCCGCTGACGACGTACTGGATGAATCGGCTGCAGGGCCTGGAGACCGCCGGGACCTACCTGGTCACGCTGAACGGCGCCGGGGCCGTCGATCCGGCGAAGGTGATCGCGCGGATGGACTACGAGCACCCGATCTACACCCCGCAGGCAGTCGCCGCGCAGGGCAGGCTGGCGGCGCTGAACACCGGCCGGATCGCGTTCGCGGGGGCGTATCACGGCTGGGGATTCCATGAGGACGGCTGTCGCGCCGGGGTCGCGGCGGCGGAGTCCTTCGGGGTGCGCTGGTGACGATCGTCGGTGAGTTCCCCACCCTCCCGGCGGTCGTCACCGGCTTCGTCCGGCACGGGCGGTCGATCCCGATCCGGCACGCGTTCCGGCACCGGGTCTACCAATGGCTCGTCGACCTCGACGACCTGCCGCGGCTGCCCTGGTACCTACGGCCGCTGGGCGGCTTCGACGTCCGCGACCACCTCGGCGGCCACGGCCCGACGATCAAAGCAGCCGTACGCCGCTACCTGGCCGACCACGGCATCGAGTACGACGGCCGCATCGTCATGCTCTCCAACGCCCGGGTACTCGGCCACGTCTTCAACCCGATCACCGTGTTCTGGTGCATCGACAGCCCGTACGTCGTCGCGGAGGTGCACAACACCTACGGTGAACGCCACTCCTACCTGCTGAGGCCGGACGCCGACGGCACGGCCGAGACCACGAAGGAGTTCTACGTCTCGCCGTTCAACGACGTGTCCGGCGGCTACCAGCTCCGGTTCGAGCTCGATCGCAGCCGGGTGCGGGTCCAGGTCAGTCTGTCCCACGGCCACCGGACGATGTTCGGGGCCAGCTTCGACGGCGTACCGCGACCGGCGACGCGCCGCGCGGTTCTCGCGGCTGCCGTACGGATGCCGCTGATGCCGCAGCGGGTGTCGGCGCTGATCCGGCTGCATGGTCTGTGGCTGTGGGCGCGGGGTCTTCCGATCGTCAGGCGGTCAACGCGGAAGACCTTGCGTGGCCGAGTCGCCCGGCTGATCGTCGACCGCGTGCTCGACCGAGTGCCGGTACGAGCGGTCTACCCGGACGGCACCGTCCGCGGCGGCGGTGGGCCGGATGCGCCGGCGCTGCGGATCGTCCGGCCGGACTCGATGTTCGAACGGCTCGCGCACAGCCCGAAGGTCGGTCTCGGCGAGGCCTACACAGCAGGCGACTGGACAGCTGCCGACGGCACGGACCTCGGTGAGCTGCTCACCCCGTTCGCGGCCCGGGTCGCTGAGCTCGTGCCGCCCGGGCTGCTGCGCTTCCGTCGACTGGTCGACGAGACCATCCCCCGCCGGCAACGCAACACGGTCGCAGGTGCTCGCGAGAACATCAGCGCACACTACGACCTCAGCAACGCGTTGTTCGCCGCCTTCCTGGACCCCGGGATGTCGTACAGCTCAGCCTTGTTCGAGAGCGCTGAGCAATCGCTGGAGGACGCCCAGACCCGCAAGGTGGAACGCATCCTCGACCTGGCAGGAGTCCGGCCAGGCAGTCGCGTGCTCGAGATCGGTATCGGGTGGGGCACGCTCGCGATCGCCGCCGCACGTCGTGGCGCTCACGTCACCGGCATCACGTTGTCCAGGGAACAGCTGACGCTGGCCCGCGAGCGGGTCGCCGACGCCGGGCTGAGCGATCTGGTCGACCTACGGCTGCAGGACTACCGCGCGTTGACCGGTTCGTACGACGCGATCGTCAGCGTGGAGATGGTCGAGGCCGTCGGGGCGGAGTTCTGGCCGGAGTACTTCGGCACGCTCGACCGGCTGCTGGCACCCGGTGGATCGGTCGCGCTGCAGGCGATCCTGATGGACCACGAGCGGATGCTCGCCACCCGGGACTCGTACAGCTGGATCCAGAAGTACATCTTCCCCGGCGGTCTGATCCCGTCCCGGACCGCGATCGACGAGACGCTGGCACGCCACACCACGCTGGCGGTGCAGGCCGATCACCGCTTCGGTCCGGACTACGCCGAGACCCTGCGACGCTGGCGGCGGCAGTTCGCCGCGAACTGGCCGGCCGTTCGGGCGCAGGGCTTCGACGAGAACTTCCGGCGTACCTGGGAGTACTACCTCGCCTACAGCGAAGCCGGCTTCGAGTCCGGCTACCTCGACGTCGGCCAGCTGCTGCTCAGCCGACCCGATCCTCACCCGGAGTCCGGCCGAACGCCTGATGGTAGGTCCGGGTGAAGTGGGCCGGGCTCGTGTAGCCGACCTGGTACGCGACTTCGGCAGCGGTGAGCGACTGGGTGCGAAGCAGGACTCTGGCCTCCTGCAGGCGGATCTGCTTCTGGAACTGGATCGGTGTCATCGAGGTCGCCGCGCGGAAATGACGGTGGAACGTCGACGGACTCATGCCGGCCAGCTCGGCGAGGTCGGCGACCAGGAGCGGTTCGTTGTGGTGGCGGCGGATCCAGCTGATCGCCCGGGAGACATGAGCGAGCATGCCGTCTGCCAGCCCGATCTGCCGGACCAATCCGCCCTGTTCACCGGTCAGCAGCCGCCACAGGATCTCCCGCCGGATCCCCGGCGCGAGGACGCGTACGTCGTCCGGTAGGTCGGCGATGCGCAGCAGCCGCACGACGGGATCGAGCAAGTCGGCTGTCGCGTCGCTGACCACCAGACCGGCGTACTGCGGGGGCCGCTCCGGGGCGTCGAGCAACAGCGGCGCGATCTCGACCGGATCGAGTCGCAGGCTGACGACGGCGAACGGGTCGTCCGGCGTCGCCTTCAGCGCCTGGCCGACGACGGGAAGATCCAGTGAGGTGACGAGGTACTGCCCGACGCCGTACTCGTAGGCGACGCCGTTGAGCATCGTCAGTTTGACGCCTGAGGCAACGATCGCGACGGACGGCCGGGCGATGCTCGCGGTCAGCTCGGTCGGTTCGTCGCGCCGGCTGACCTGCACCCCGTCGATCAGGTGCACGCTGTGGCCGCGCTGCCCGGCCGCATGCCGAATGATCAGAGCCCTGAGCTCGTCGAGCAGATTCACCTCTCCAGTGGAGCGACTTCGACAGGATCGCGCAAGCCGGCGCCAGGATGACGCTCACGCCCGGACGCCGTGCGGTGCTGTGATGAAAGGACCACAACGAGAAAGGCACCACCCGTGAAACGCAGGATCCTCGGCGCGACCGGCATCTCGGTCAGCGACATCGCCCTCGGCGCGATGATGTTCGGCGCGATGGGCAATCCCGACCACGAGGAGTCGGTCCGGATCATCCACCGCGCCATCGACGCGGGCATCAACCTGATCGACACCGCCGACGTCTACTCGATCGGCGAGTCCGAGGAGATCGTCGGTACGGCGCTCCGCGGCCGGCGCGACGACGTCGTACTGGCGAGCAAATTCGGACTGCCGATGGGTGAGGACCCGAACCGGCGTGGCGCGTCCCGGCGCTGGATCATGCGGGCGGTCGAGGACAGCCTGCGCCGGCTCGGCACCGATCACCTCGACCTCTACCAGCTGCACCGCCCGGATCACGACACCGAGGCCGGTGAGACGTTGTCGGCGCTGTCGGATCTGGTCCAGGCGGGCAAGATCCGCGCTTTCGGCTCGTCGATGTTCCCGGCCGAGACCATCGTCGAGGCGCAGTGGACCGCGGAGCGCCGCGGCACCCACCGGTTCCTGACCGAGCAGACCATGTACTCGATCCTGACCCGCCGGCCGGAGGCATCCGTGTTCCCGGTGGCGCAGCGGCACAACCTCGGCGTGCTCACGTTCAGCCCCCTCAACTCCGGCTGGCTGTCCGGCCGGGCCGACCCGTCCTCGAGCCACCGGGCCAGCCGACGGCCAGAGCACTACGACCCGTCCAGCCCGACGGGCCGGGCCAAGGCTGCAGCGGTCGCGAAGCTCACCACACTGGCCGCCGAGGTCGGAGTGACACTCGCCCAGCTGGCGATCGCGTTCGACCGAGCGCATCCGGCAGTGACGTCGGTGTTGATCGGCCCGCGCACCCAGGAGCAACTCGACAGCCTGCTACCTGCCGCCGACCTCGACCTGACCGCCGACGTCCTCAACCGCATCGACGAGATCGTCGCACCCGGCACCGAGCTGGACCCGGCGGACAACTACGCCGCCACCCCGCCCGCCGTCGAGCACGCCCACCTCCGCCGTCGCTGAGCCGGGCTAGACGTCCGGGACCGCGATCAGCGACAGCACGACGCGGTCCTTGCCGGGGGCCTCGCTCAGGTGCGGCTCGATGACGGCGTTGATGCCCGCGCGGATCGCGTCCAGGTCCTCGGGAGCGACGTACAGGGCGAGTTGGCTGTAGCCGAGTTGGGGCATCCGGGTCTCCAGATCGCCGCGCTCGACCGCGCGGTCGAAGTCCGCGGCCAGACCGGTGAGCATCATCAAGAACGCCTGCCGATGCTGCTCCGGCGTCATCGCCCGCGCCTCGCGTTCGTCGATCCGGCCGACCGTGGTCTGGTCCAGGCTGAGCGTGCGCTCCGTCGTGCCGCGGATCTTCCGCTCGCGGACCACGGTCAGGTAGCCGGCCTCGATCAGCGCGGCGACATGGCGATAGAGCGTCGTCGCCGGGATGTCCGGCAGGTCGCGCTTGAGGTCGGTGGTGGTCACCTCACGCCCGAGCACCCGCTGCACGATTCGCCAGCGGATCGGGTGCAGCAGGACGTCGACGACCGGGGCCGGCTCCTCCATCGGGCTCTCCATCAGGGTTCTTTCAGGGTATCCATTGATACCAATGCTGGTAATAATAGCGGAAACGGAACCATTTCTAGTCGCCCCGAGGAGACGTTGACGTGTCGCTCACCCGTCGTACTGTGCTCAAATCCGCCGCTGCCGCCGTGCCGGTCGCCGCGCTGTCCTCTCTGCCCGCAGCAGCCAGCACCCGTGAACCGGCCGCGATCGGACGGCTGGCCGGCAAGATCGAGGCCGGGATGGCGAAGTACGCGATCCCCGGCGCCGGGCTCGGCCTGTGGTACCGCGGCCGCGAGTACGTCCGCGGCTTCGGGGTCACCAGCGTCGACACCAATGAACCGGTGTCCGGCGACACCGTGTTCCGGATCGGCTCGACCACCAAGACTTTCACCGCGACCGCGATGATGCGGCTGGTCGAGCGCGGCCGGGTCAGCCTCGACCGGCCGGTGCGCGCGTACCTGCCCGACTTCCGGACGGCTGACCCCTCCGTCGCCGCGCGGGTCACCGTGCGTCAGCTGCTGAACCACTCCGCCGGCTGGCAGGGCGACTATCTCCAGGACTACGGCGAGGGCGACGACGCGCTGGCGAAGTACGTCGCCGGCATGACGAAGGTCCCGCAGCTCACCCCGCTCGGGAAGGTGTTCGCCTACAACAACGCCTCGCTCGGGGTGGCCGGCCGGATCATCGAGGTGGTGACCGGCAAGCCGTACGAGATCGCCGCCCGCGAACTCGTGGTGGATCCGCTCGGTCTCGACCACAGCCGGTTCTTCCGGAGCGAGCTGGGCGGCTTCAGCGTCGCCGCCTCGCACAACATCGTCGACGGCAAGGCTGTCGTGGAGCCGTCGTTCGATGCGCTGCCGCGCAGCCTGCAGTCGATCGGCGGGCTCATCTCGAGCGCCCGGGACCAGCTGCGGTACGCGCGGTACCACCTGGGGCATCGCGGTCTCCCCCATCTGCTCAGCGAGCGCGGCCGGTTGGCGATGCAGTCCCACCCTGGTCCGGGCGGCACGCTGTTCGTCGAGCTGAACGGCGTGGGTGTCAGCTGGATGCTGCGTCCGACGGCTCAGGGCCCGACCGTCGTGCAGCACGGAGGCGACTGGTCCGGTCAGCACTCCGGCTTCCTGTTCGTACCGCAGCGGGACTTCGCGATCACCTTGCTCACGAACTCGGAGAGCGGCCCGCTGCTGCTGGCGGAGCTGTTCGCCGACGACTGGGCGCTGCAGGAGTTCGCGGGCCTCAACAACCTTCCAGCCGTACCGCGTCAGCTGCCGCCACGCCGGCTCGCGGAGTACGAAGGCACGTACGTCTCGCAGCAGATCGGTCTCGACGGCAAGCCGGAGAACCTCGGCCTCGACATGACCGCAGACAACGGCGAGTTGGTCGCCGGTGCGGGTGGACAGCCTCTCCTGCGGCTCGCGTTCTACCGCAAGGACTACGTGCTCGCCCAGAACCCGGACGGCACACCCACCCACACCCGCGCCAACTTCGTCCGCGGAGCCAACGGCCAGGTCGAGTGGCTCCGCTACGGCGGACGCCTCTTCCGCCACCAGGCCACGACCGCTGGATCCCGTTCCCTGCGCCCCGCCAACCTCACCACCCGCCTGCTCTGACCGTCCCCCGGTGGGCTGTCGCCGTCATCAGCGCGGCGACGGCCCGCGGGTCGTCCCCCATCGGCACGTGGCCACAGCCGGGCAGCATCTCGAGCCGGGCGCCGGCCGGGAGTTGCTCGACGTGCCGCGATCCTCGCCGCAGCAGGAGATCCCGCGAGCCGAAGGCAACCGTGATCGGCACACGCAACCCGGCCCACCCGGCCAGGTAGTGCCGATCGAGGGTGGCCTCGAGGGTGGCGTCGAAGCCGGGACTCGTTGCCATGTCCCACACCATCGACCGGGCCAGTCCGGGGCTGATCCGGGCCGGCCGGCCAACGATCTGACGCAGCACCAGGGCACGTCCGGCCCGGTGGCTCACCAGCCGCGAGAGCGGCTTGACCCAACGGGTCGCGAGCCATCTCGTGGCCTGCAGGCTGAGCCGGTTGTACAGCGGAGTGCGGCCCGGCCAAAGGCCGGCCGGCGAGATCAGTACGAGCGCGGTGGTCGGTCTGACCTCGGCCAGTTCAAGGGCGACCCATCCGCCGAGCGAGTTCCCGGCGACAGTGGGTGAAACGATGCCGAGACCGTCCAGGAGGGTGGCAACCGCATCCGCCAGCGCGGCGGGATGCGGTTCCACGTCTGCGGGCAGCGGTGGCGACTCCCCGAAACCCGGTAGGTCGACGGCGATGACGTCGAACTGTTCGGCCAGTACGTCGACGACCGGGGACCACACCTGGCGCGACGACCCGATGCCGTGCAACAGCACCAGCGGCGGTCCGTTTCCGGCTCGGTGAAAGGCAAGTCCAGCCATCGTCAGACCCCTTCCTGAACCTGGAAGATCTCGTCGGCCACCAGCCCGTGCGCTTCCCGGTGGACCGTCGACGCCGCTTCTGCCGACGGCGCCTCGACCAGGCAGAACACCTTGCCGTGGCGCTCGTTCACCCAGTACCGCAGGTAACGCACCTCGTGTTTGCCTTCGGTCTGCAGGTCGGCGGCGTGCGCCTTGGCGACGTCGTCCGCCGAGACGCCGTCGGTGATGGTGTGGATGTCCAGATACAGCGGCATGATGCGCTCACTTCCGTTCGTTGGTTGTTTCCGCAACGAACGTAGGTCTGCGGCCCGGGTCGAGAGATCCGTGCCGAGTACCCAGATCCCGCGCGCGCCGACCTAGTTCCTGCCTAGTTGCCGGCAGGGTCCGGCCGGCCGGGAGCGTCGAGCAGGCCGCGACGGCGAGCCTCGGCGGCGACCAGCGTGCGCGATCCGACCCCGAGCTTGGCGAGGACCGCGGCCACATGGTGCTCGACGGTCCGTGGCGAGATCACCAGGTGCGCGGAGATGGCCGCGTTCGACTGCCCGCTCGCGACCAACGTCATCACCTCGCGCTCACGACGCGTCATGCCGGCCGCGTCGGAGCGGGTCGACGGCTGCGCACCGGCAGGGATCGCGCGCAGGCCGAGCCGGCGCATCTGCCGCCGCGTCAACCGTGCGGCCGCGACCGCGCCGATGGCGTCGAAGCGGCGTAGTGCCTCCCGCAGCCCGGGCTCCGAACCGGAGTCGAGCAGCGCGAGGGCGGCGTCGAAAGGACTGCCGAGACCGTCCCAGAGTTGAGCGGCCCGATCGAAGTCCCCGCTCACCAGGCGGGCGTGTGGCTCCGGGAGCCTGGCCGGCGCCGGCGTCACGACGGCGCCGAGTCGGACCTGCCACGTCGCGATCTGACCCTGGATCCAGTCGTGTGTCCGGTCGACCTGGACGCTCCCGACGGCGATGTCCTGCAGCGCAGCGTCGGGATCGCCCGCCAGCCAGTGCGCTTCCGCCCGCGCGGACCGGGTCAGTCCGATCAGGTCGGGGCGCCCGGTCGCGTCGGCGCTGGTCACGGCTTCGTCCAGGTAGGGCCACGGATCGCCATCGCCCCGCCGGGCCAGGACCCGCCCGAGCGCGATCGCGGCCGAGAGCCGGTTCAGCGGCGAGGCGCCACTGGCGAGAACCTGCCGGCACACGTCGGCTGCCTCGTCCCACCGGCCGAGGCCCAGCAGGATCTCGGCCCAGGTAGAGCGCAGGTTGATCCCGAACCGGACCATGCCGGCCTCGTCGCAGAAGGCCGCTCCGAGGACGTAGTACGACTCGGCCTCGGCGTGCCGGCCGAAGTCGCTGAGCGCCGTACACAGGTTCGCGTACGCACGCGCCGTCTGTTCGCGGGCCCCCAGGTCCAGCGCGATGTCGAGCGCGTGCCGCAACAGGGGCATCCACTCGTCGCCGCGCGTCCACGCGACCACGGCCGCGGTGTTCGCGACGTCGCTCCGGACGTCCGGGAGGTCCAGCTCATCGGCCAGGTCTCCCGCCTGGCGCAGCAATGACGAGGCCGCTTCGATCTCGCCGTGGTGACTGCGCAACTGCGCGAGGTGTGCGTAGGCACCGGCGAGCTCGGGGGTCGCGCCGCCATCGCGAAGGACGCCTACGGCCGCGATAGCAAGCTCCATGGATTCGGGACCACGGCACAGGCGCCACATGGTCGCGGACAGCGCACGCATCGCGTCGCCCAGCCGAGGTGGATCGGCGACCTCCGTCCACAGCTCGAGCGCGCGCTGACCGGCGTCCAGAGCCAGCTGCCAGCGCTCGATCACGGATGCCTCGATCGCAAGCCGCGAGTACAGGTCGGCGGCCGTCCGCGGCGCCAGGTCTCCGGCGAAACGCAGCGCGGCCTCGAAGTGCTCGACGGCCTCACGGTGTGCGCCGAGGCCGGCTGCTCGCCGCCCGGCGGCCGGTGCATGAAGCAGTACGGCGTCCCGATCGCCGGCGCCGTCGGCATGGGTGGCCAGCAACGCCTCGTCGGTGCCGCCCGAACGCAGGATCGCCGCGAGGAGCTGGGCGTGCAGGGCAGCTTCGCGGTATTCGGGGACCTCGCTCAGCACAATCCGCCGGTTGATCTCGTGGCGGAACCGCAGCGTTCTCGCTTCGCTGACGAGCGCACCGGCCGCGACCAGCTCGTCCAGATCGGAGGTCGTCGTACCCAGGGACTCCAGCAGCTCGACGTCGATGCGGAGCCCGGCCACGGCGACGAGGTCGAGGACGGCTCGCGCCGAGTCGCTCAGCCGCGCGACCCGGGCGAGCACGGCGGCGCGCGCGGAAGCGGGCAGCTCGCCGGCGGACTGCACGAGCTCCTGCACGAAGAACGCATTCCCACCGCTCAGCCGGTACACCTCCTCGGCCGCGAGCCCACTGTCGGCGGCGAGGATCGCGACCGCGCCCTCCGACAGTGCTGGAACGGTGACGCGGCGCATCGCTCGCTCGCCGGCAAGGCCGCCCAGCGCGATGCGCAGCGCCTCGTCCGACCCCAGCGCGTCGTCGCGGAAGGTGATGAGCAGCAACGACCGCGTCATACGGATCCGGCGGCCGAGGAACCGGACCAGGTCGAGCGTGGATTCGTCGGCCCAGTGCAGATCCTCGATCGCGACGACGACCGGCGTACCGGGAGCTGACAGGCGGCGGAGCAGGAGGGAGAACAGCTCGTCGCGCCCTGAGCCGTTGCCGCATGCCTCGAGTAGGTCACCGCCCAGTTCTTCGGCGATCTCGAACAACGGGCCGAGCGGCCGCGGGGTGATCAGGCCGTCGCACGTACCGCCGGCCCAGCGGACATCGGCGAGGTCTCGTTGCAGCTGTTCCAGCAAGGCGGACTTACCGGCACCGGCCTCGCCCGAGATGAGAACCACTCGCCCCTCGCCGGCACGAGCCTGTTCCGCGTACTGCGTCAACGCCTCGAGAGCGCTGTCGCGCTCGAGCAAGAGCATGGCCCCAGTGTGGGACGGGCTCGAGCGAACCGTAAACACCGGACGCCGGAATGGGTAGCGCGGCCCGGAAGGTGGGTGGATCCGGCACCGAAGTGCGGGCCGGCTGCCGATCCGCACGGGCAGCCGTCGGCAGGACGCTCGGCTGGTGAGCGGTTGTCGCTCGCGCTCGGTTACGGAGGAACTCATGCTGCATCCCTATCTCAGCCAGGCGCTGGCCGAAGCCAAGCACCAGGAGCTGATCCGGCAAGCGGAGCGTTATCACCTTGCCCGCGCGGCGCGGTCCGGACGCCCCTCCCGGCTCACCCGATGGCTACGCACAGCGCGGGCACGACGGTTTCTGTTCGCTACGTGGTTTCGACCATCCACAGGTGGCCGTCCGGGTCGGTGAAGGTGCCGAAGTACGCCCATGGCTTACGCGCCGGCGTGGTCACCTGCACCGCCCCGGCAGCGACCGCTCTGGCGACAGTCGCGTCGACGGCGGCCTCGCTGTCGACGCTCACGGTCAGGATGCATTCGCTCTGGCCGTGCGGTGCAGCGGGCTGGTCGCCGAGCACCCAGCCGAAGCCTTCGGTCGGGATCAGCATCATCCGTACGCCGTCGGACAGCTCGAACTGCAAGGGCTCGGGGATGCCGTCGTCGTCCAGCTCGCCGACCGGCTTCAGGCCGAGGGCCTCCTGGAAGAAGGCGTACGAGCGCGGCCGGTCCTCGATCGGGAGGCTGATGATCATCGGGTCACTCCAGCGGTGAATCGGGCGGCATCGGAGCCGGACAGGTGGTTCGGTGGGAGGGTACGGCCGCACAGGACCAGCAGAAGATCCTGGGCGGCGCCGGACAGCGGTGTGCCGGCGCCGTAGGTCCAGTCGAGGTCGGTGGCCCGCAGCTGGACGCCGGTGAGGTCGACGCCGAAGTACTTGACCTGGCGGGGGTTCAGGTCGTCGAGGATGAAGTGCAACCGCTCGGCGGGCACCTGCCGATCGATGCCCAGTGCAACGGTCACGTCCAGGCCGTGGATCACGTCGTGGGACAGTGCGCCGACATAGCCGCCACCCGGCGGCTTCCACGGGTGGTTGACGTTCTGGCGGAGGCACTCGACCAGGTCCGCCGAAGACAGCGCGCCGGCGTCCGCGCGGGCCTGCCGGTCGGCGTACCGGTCGAACTTGCCGCCGGCCCGGATCAGCCCGGTCAGGAACCGCGGCATCGAGATCCGGTACGGCATGGTGATGTGCGCAACCAACTCCCGCACCCGCCACTCCTCGCACAACGTGGGCTTGTCCCAGTCGTCCTCCGGCAGTCCGGCCAGCACCTCCGCCAGGTCGGTCCGCTCACCCGCCACTGCGCTTCTGATATCCGTCATACTCCACCGACGAACGACTCAGGCCCGCACAGACACCTCATGCAATCTCTTCTCCAAATACCTGCGCTCCGCATCGGTAGTCGCCAGCCTGAGCGCCTCCTGGTACGCCGCCTGCGCGTCGGGCCAGCGTTCGAGGCGACGGAGGAAGTCGGCTCGGGTGGCTGGAAGGAGGTGGTATCCAGCCAGAGGCCCGTCGGCAAGCTCTTGCACAAGACGGAGCCCGACAGCCGGTCCGTCCGCCATACCGATCGCGACGGCGCGGTTCAGTGCGACGACCGCGGTCTGTGGGAGCTGGGAGTACAGAGCGGCGATCTGCGGCCAGTCCGTGTCCGCTGCGGTGCGAGCGGTCGCGTGGCAGGCGGCGATGGCGGCCTGCACTTGGTACGGGCCTGAAATGCCACGGTCGAGCGCCGAGTCCAGCAGGGCGACGCCCTCGGTGATCTGGCTGTGGTCCCAGCGGGTGCGGTCCTGCTGCTCGAGAGTGACGAGGGCACCGTCCTCGGCAAGCCGCGTGTCGCGCCGTGCATCATGCAGCAGCATCAGAGCAAGCAGTCCGGTGGCCTCGGGCTCGGATGGCATGAGCTGGACGAGCAGTCTGGCCAGTCTGATCGCCTCACCACTCAGATTGCTCCGGACAACGTCGGAGTACCCCTCGTTGAAGAGCAGATACAGCACCGCGAGTACGGCGGGCGTGCGCTGCGGCAGCAGATGCGCCGGCGGGACGCGGTACGGGATGCCGGCGTGCTGGATCTTCTGCTTCGCGCGGGTCAGTCGCTTCGACATGGTCGTCTCCGGGACCAGGAACGCCCGCGCGATCTCCGCAGTACTCAGACCGGCCAACGTGCGCAGCGTCAACGCGACGCGCGCCTCCATGGCCAGTGCGGGATGGCAGCAGGTGAACATCAACCGCAGGCGATCGTCGGGTACGTCGTACGGCGGGTCCGCGTCAGAGGTGATCGCCGCGACCTCACGCAGCTTGGCCGCACCGACGGCCTCCCGCCGCAGCCAGTCGATCGCGCGATTGCGGGCGGTCGTGGTCAACCAGGCGCCGGGCCGGTCCGGTACGCCGTCGACCGGCCACCGCTGCAGGGCTGCGGCGAACGCCTCCTGAGCGCACTCCTCGGCCAGCTCCCAGTCACCGGTCACCCGGATCAGAGTGGCGACCACCTGGCCCCACTCCTGCCGGTAGACCTCCTCAAACGTCAACCGGTGGCTCCAGCAGCGGGCGGATCTCGATGGTGCCGTAGCCCGCCGCGGGGTGCTTCGACGCGATCTCGATCGCCTCGTCGAGGTCGGCGCAGTCGATCAGCACGAAACCGCCGATCTGCTCCTTCGTCTCGGCGAACGGCCCGTCGGTGAGCAGCACCTCGTCGTCGCGCACCCGCACCGTGGTCGCCTCGGCCGGCGGCCGCAGCCCCGCACCGCCCGCCACCACGCCCCGGGCCTCCATCTCCTCCGACCAGCCGCCGCAGCCGTCGTTCGCGTGCGACTCGTCACCACAGATCATCAGCAGGTACTTCACCGGTCCATCGTCGCAGGTCTAGCGTCGACAGCAAGGGAACTTCTCTCGGGAGGGGCAGGCGATGACAGGGCGGATCGTGCACTTCGAGGTGCCGTACGACGACGGTGAGCGAGCGCGGACGTTCTACCGCGACGCGTTCGGGTGGAACCTGATGGAGATGCCCGAGATGAACTACACGATGGTGTCGACCGGACCGCTGAACGAGCAGTCGATGCCGGCCGAGCCCGGCTTCATCAACGGCGGGATGTACCAGCGGACCGGCGAGCTGACCCGCCCGATCCTGACCGTCGACGTCCCGGACATCGACGCCGCCTGGAAGACGATCGAGAGCCTCGGCGGCGAGCGGGTCGGCGAGAAGCTGCCGGTCGGCGACATGGGCTTCGCGGCGTACTTCAAGGACCCGGAGGGCAACGTCCTGGGGCTCTGGCAGACCGCCTAGGCCCCCGCTCATGGCCACTTCCTGAAGGAGAACATGAAGGCGATCGTCATCCGGAGCAAGCTCGACCTGATCGAGACCGAGCTGCCGACCCCGGAACCGCAGGCCGGCGAGGTTCGCCTCCGGATGGCGTACGGCGGGATCTGCGGATCCGACCTGCACTACTACCACGAAGGCGCGAACGGCTCGTTCGTCGTGCGCGAGCCGCTGGTGCCCGGTCACGAACTGTCGGGCACCGTCGACCTCGACCCGTCCGGCGACCTTGCGCCCGGCACCGCGGTGACGATTCATCCAGCCACCTTCGGTACGCCGGAGCCGGGTATCGAGGACCGTCCGCACCTGTGGCCGAACGGCGCCTACCTCGGCAGCGCGTCCACCTGGCCGCACACCCAGGGCGGGCTGAGCCAATTCGTTGTCGTAGACAAGCACATGCTCCGGGCCCTGCCCGCCACGCTGCCGCTGCGGCGCGCGGCCCTGGCCGAGCCGCTCGCGGTCGGACTGCATGCGCTGCAGATCGCCGGCGGTGTGCAGGGCCGGCGCGTCCTCGTGTCCGGCTCGGGCGCGATCGGCCTGCTGACGGCGTCGGCGGCGCTCGCTGCCGGCGCGATCGAGGTGGTCACGACCGACGTTCTCCCCGGGCCACTGCAGCGAGCGCGGGACCTCGGAGTGCACAACACTCTCCAGGTCGGCAGGGACGAGATCCCGTCGGGGTACTTCGACGTCGTCCTCGAATGCACCGCCGTACCGGCCGCGATCAGCACCGCGATCGATGCCGCCCGTCGCGGCGGAATCGTCGTACTCGTGGGCATCCCGGCCGACGAGCCGCGCGGCGTCAACCTCGCTCCGGTCGTCTCCCGCGAACTGCAGGTGCGCGGCACGCTGCGCTTCAACAACGAGATCGACCACGCGATCGAGCTCCTGAACGCGAATCCAGGACTCGAACGCGTCATCACCCACGAGTACCCGGCAGACCAGGCCGTCGAAGCCTTCGCCACCGCGACCGACTCCGACAGCTCCGGCAAGGTCCTGCTTTCCCTCTGGCTCTAAACCACACGCCCCGCTCCGCCCCGCAGCCCGTGCGCTGCGGCTGGGTGGCGGGTTGTTTTCTCGCTGGCGTGCAATAACAGGTCAGCGAAGAAACAACCCGCTGGCGGAGCGGGGCGTGCGACGGGGACGCTCGGGCTGCGGGAGGGGACGTGGCTCCGGCTCCGCGGTGAATCGCTCAGGCTGGACGGGCTTCCGGCCGGGGCGCGGCTGTTCCGCCGGGGTGCGGCGGCCGAGGAGATCGCGGTCGGCGGCGACCTGTCCGAGCTGATGACGCTCACGCCTCGGTTCGACGTACACCAGTAGTTCACAGTGGAGTGCCTAGACTGCGAGGTGTGTTGGCTCCGGTGGTGTCCTCGGGAGGACTGAATGCCTGACCGTATCCAGACCATTGCGTATCCGGCGCCGGGGTCGCGGCCGTCGCGGCGGGATCCGGATCCGCTCGCGCCGCATGTGATCGTGCTGTTCGGGGCGACCGGTGACCTCGCCAAGCGCAAGTTGCTGCCTGGGCTGGCCTATCTGCAGCAGTCCCGGTTCACGCCCGACGTACGCATCATCGGTACGGCGACCGAGGAGATGACGTCGGACGAGTTCCGGTCCCGCGCGCGGGAGGCCATCGAGACGTTCGGCATGCACAAGCTGAGTGACGAGCAGTGGTCGCAGTTCTCCGAGACGCTGGACTACGTGCCGGTGACGGCCGGTCCGGAGGCGCTGGCGAGCGCGGTGAAGGCGGCCGAGCAGCACCTCGGCCCCGACGTACGCCGGTTGCACTACCTGTCGGTGCCGCCGAAGGCAGCCCAGTCGGTGATCGCGATGCTGCGCGACGCGGACCTGGTGGACCGGGCCCGGGTGGTGATGGAGAAGCCGTTCGGCGACGACCTGGCCAGTGCGATCAAGCTCAACGACTTCGTCCACGAGACCTTCGACGAGTCGCAGATCTTCCGGATCGACCACTTCCTCGGCAAGGAAGCGGCGCTGAACATCCTCGCCTTCCGGTTCGCCAACGGACTGTTCGAGCCGATCTGGAACCGCAACTTCATCGACCACGTGCAGATCGACATCCCGGAGTCGCTCGGGCTGGACCAGCGCGCCACCTTCTACGAGCCGACCGGCGCGTTCAAGGACATGGTCGTGACGCACCTGATGCAGGTGATGTCGTTCGTCGCGATGGAGCCGCCGACCGCGCTGGAGCCGCGGGCGATCTCGGAGGAGAAGAACAAGGTCTTCCGCTCGATGCTGCCGCTCGACCCTGCCTGTGTGGTGCGCGGTCAGTACGGCGGCTACCGCAGCGAGGAGGGCGTCGCGCCCGACTCCGACACCGAGACGTTCATCGCGCTGAAGGTCGAGATCGACAACTGGCGCTGGGCCGGCGTGCCGTTCTTCCTGCGCACCGGCAAGAAGCTGGCCGAGGGTCAGCGGATCATCTCGATCGCCTTCAAGGAGGCGCCGAAGACGATGTTCCCGGCCGGCTCCGGTGTCGGCTCGGAAGGCCCGGACCACCTGACCTTCGACCTGGCCGACTCCTCCCGGGTGTCGCTGTCGTTCTACGGCAAGCGCCCCGGCCCGGGCATGCGGCTGGAGAAGCTGTCGATGCAGTTCTCCACCCAGGAGACCGAAAGCGCCGGCGACGTACTCGAGGCGTACGAGCGGTTGATCCTGGACGCGATGCGCGGCGACCACACCCTGTTCACCACCGCCGAGGGCATCGAGTCGCTGTGGGACCGCTCCGCTCCTCTGCTCGACGACCCGCCGCCGGTCAAGCCGTACCAGGCGGGCACCTGGGGGCCGAACGCGATCCACCAGCTGATCGCGCCGCGTGCTTGGCGCCTCCCCTTCGAGCGGGAGTGGCGGGAGTAGGTCCTGTCTGGCGATGGATCACCAGACAGGACCTTAGTTAGGCTGCCCGCATGCGGGAGATTCTGGTCATCGGCGTCGGTGCGGGCGATCCGGAGCAGGTGACGATGCAGGGCGTGTCGGCGCTGAACCGGGTCGACGTGTTCTTCGTGCTGGACAAGGGCGAGGTGAAGCAGGAGCTGGTCGACCTGCGGTCCGAGATCCTGCGGCGGTACGCGACGTCGAAGGACTACCGGGTCGTCGTCGGCCGGGACCCGGAGCGGGATCGGTCGGCTTCGGCGTACGTCGAGGCTGTGGACGACTGGCGGCGACGCCGGGCCGACGTGTGCGCGGGGATGATCGCGTCTGAGCTGGGCGAGGACCAGGTGGGTGCGTTCCTGGTCTGGGGCGATCCCTCGCTTTACGACAGCACACTGGCGATCCTGGACGACATCCAGGCGCGGGGCGAGCTTGCGTTCGAGGTCGAAGTGATTCCGGGGATCAGCAGCGTGTCGACGCTGGCGGCGCGGCACCGGGTCGGATTGAACCAGGTCGGTCGGCCGATCCAGATCACGACCGGGCGGCGGCTCGCGGCCGGCTGGCCGGAGGGGGTGGACGACGTCGTCGTGATGCTCGACGCGCAGACGGCGTTCACCGAGCATCTGGATCAGGACGCGGACATCTACTGGGGCGCGTACCTCGGGACGCCGGACGAGATCCTCATCTCCGGCCCGCTGCGCGAGGTCGCGGCCGAGATCGAGAAGGCCCGCGCCGAGGCCCGTGACCGCAAGGGCTGGATCATGGACACCTACTTGGTACGGCGGTCGGTGGGACCTAGACCAAAGGTGTAGGTCGTCTGGACTTCGGACCGACGCGGGGATGCGAGGGGCTGGATGAGGCTCCTGGCATGAAGAAAATCTTGGTGGGTTTGGTGGCCGGCTTGGCGCCGGTGGGGTTGCTGGTGGGCCTCGCCGGGCCCGGTGAAGCGGCCCAGCAGAACGTCGTGCGAACCGACAACGGGCAGGTGGCGAGCAGGACCGTCGGGGACGCGCAGGTCTACGACGGCATCCCGTACGCCGCTCCCCCGGTCGGCGCGCTGCGCTGGAAAGCGCCGCAGCCGGCGAAGCCCTGGTCCGGCGTACGCGGATCGAAGCTCGGCAACGTGTGCCCGCAGCAAGCGAACTCGGAGGCGCCGGACGGGTCGTCGACCGAGGACTGTCTCTACCTCAACGTGACCACCCCGACTAAGCCCTCGACGAAGCCCCGCGCGGTCGTGGTGTGGATCCCCGGTGGCGGGTTCTTCTCCGGCGCCGGCAACAGCTACGAGGCGTCGAAGTTCGCCGCCCGCGGCGATGTGGTCGTCGTGACGGTCAACTACCGGCTCGGCATCTTCGGCTTCTTCGGGTACCCGGGGCTGCCGGGATCCGGCACGTACGGCCTCCAGGACCAGCAGGCCGCGCTGCGCTGGGTGCAGCGCAACGCCCGCGCGTTCGGCGGCGACCCGCACAACGTCACTGTCGCGGGCGAGTCCGCCGGTGGCATGAGCGTCTGCGCCCAGCTGACCTCTCCGACCGCCACCGGCCTGTTCTCGAAGGCGATCATGCAGAGCGGCTCCTGCGCGTTCAACTGGGCCGCCAACAGCCAGTACCCCGGTCAGGCCGCGGACTCCCCGTGGATCCCGGCCAGCACTGTGCAGGCCAACGGCAAGGAGTGGGCCGCCGACAACAAAGCCAAGCTCGGCTGCAAGCCCGGCCAGTCCATGCTCGACTGCCTCCGCGCCGCGAAGTCCGACGTACTGGTCGACGAGACGCTGCAGTTCACCCAGATCGGGTACGGCGGGACTGCCGTCGTACCACTGTCACCCGCTCGCGCACTGAAGGCCGGCCTGTTCCACCGGGTGCCGATCATCTCCGGGAACAATCACGATGAGGCGAACGGCTGGCTGGCCGCGTTCGGCGACATCAAGGACTACCCGCAGCTCGTGAAGAACATGGTCGGTGCTGAGAAGGCCCCGCAGGTGCTGCGGCACTACCCGCAGAGCAAGTACGAATCGCCGGCTGCAGCCTGGGGCGCTGTCACCACGGACCGGATCTGGTCCTGCACGCAGGTCGCGTCGGACCAGCAGGCGGCCGCGAAGGTGCCGGTGTACGCGTACGAGTTCGCGGACAAGCACTCACCGATCGCACCGCCCGGACTGGGAGCCGCACACGCCATGGAGCTGCCGTACCTGTTCCGGCTCGGCGGATACGACTTCCCGATGTCAGAAACCCAGCAGACGTTGTCGAACCAGATGATCGACTACTGGACGGCGTTCGCCCGGACCGGCAATCCGAACGGTCCGGACCGACCGCACTGGTCGCCCAACGGCGTACGCGCGGTCAACGGCCTCTCACTCGCACCGACTGACCAGACCGGCATCAAGCAGGTGAATCTGAGCGCCGAGCACCAGTGCGGATTCTGGTCAGGCCTTGGCTGAGGATCTCCTCCACACCCGCATGGCAATCGGCGACAGGAGTAGCAAGAGGAGCGCGTAGAAGTTCACTCCGGGAACGAAGGCCGCCAGCACGAAGGCGACCACGGTCAACCCGGTCAGCAGCAGGGAACCGACCAGGTCCCCTTTGCTGACCGGGTTGTCCGGCTTCTCGAGCTCCTTGTGCCCGCGGATCATCCACGTGATCGCGGACTGGCAGATGCTCAGCGCCAGGATCGTGCCGGTGTACACGCCGGCCGTGAACCGGTCGCTCGGGAAGGCGCCGATGATCTCGGTCGGGAACGGCAGCACGACGATGGTGAGCAGCCAGAGCAGGTTCAGTCGCATCATCGCCGTGGTGTACGCGCGGACATGTTCGAAGACCCGGTGGTGGCCCAGCCAGAAGTTGGCGATCACCACGAAGCTCAGCAAAAACGTGAACAGCTCCTGCCGGTGGTCACCGATCACGCTGACCGCGTCGCCGCCTTCTGCCTTCACCTCTGGCACCAGGTCGACCAGCGGCAGCACCAGCAGCGTGATGGCGATCGCGACGACCGCATCGGTGAACAGGACCAGACGGTCGGGGTCTCTCGACGTACTCACGGCCGACACAGTAGCGGTCAGGTGTGTCGCTGACGGAGCAGGCTGATCGACATGACGGCCGCGGCGAAGACGAAGCCGGCAGCAGCGAGCCATGCGGCGCCGTACCCGTCCCTCAGCGCTTGGAGTTCGCCGAGGTCGAGTCGGTGCGCGGTGGTCGACGCCGCGAGGGTTGCCAGTACTGCGGTCCCGATCGCTGCGCCGGCTTGCTGGGCGGTGTTGTTCAGTCCGGACGCCAGTCCGGCGTCACTGGCGTCCGCACCGGCCATGGCGAGCATGATCGCCGCCGGGATCGCGACGCCGATACCAGCGCCCATCACTGCGAGCACAGGGCCGACGTTGACGAGGTACGAACCGTCGACCGGCGCCTGGCTGATCCAGAGCAGCGCCAGCAGGAACACGACCAGTCCGGCGATCAGCATCTTGCGTGCACCGAAGCGGACGGTGAGGCGCGGCGCCAGGGACAGCGACATCAGCGCGTTCATGATCGGCGCGGGGAGGAAGGCCAGGCCGGTGGTGAGCGAGTCGTAGCCCAGCACGCGCTGCACGTACAGAGCAGTGGTGAACTGGAAGCCGAATCCGGCTGCGAAGAGCAGGACAACCACCACGTTGGCCACGCTGAGCTGGCGGCGGCGGAAGATGCGCAAGGCAAGCAGTGGGTTCTTGATCCGCGCCTGGCGTACTACGAAGGCAGCCAGCAGGACGATCGACGCGGTCGCCTGCAGGAGCGTGCGGGTGAGCGTCGCATGCGGCTCGGCGGTCTGGACGATCGTGTACACACCCAGCGAGAGACCTGCGGTCACCAGCACGGCGCCCAGGACGTCAGCGCCGTTGGCGAGGCCCAGCCCAGGTTGATGAGTCAGCAGCCGCGCTGCGAACAGCAGCGAGACGAGTCCGATCGGGACGTTGATCAAGAACGCCCAGTGCCAGCCGATGGTCTGGGTGATCACGCCACCCAGGATCAGTCCGATCGACGCGCCACTCGCGGCGGTGAAGCTGTAGACGCCCATCGCCCGCGCCTGCTCGCCGGGAGCCGGGTACAGGTTCACGATCATGCCCAGGATCACCGCCGAGGCCAGCGCTCCGCCGACGCCCTGCAGGAACCGCCCGGCGATCAGCACTTCCGCGTTGCCTGCCACCCCGCACAACAACGACGCAGCGGTGAACAACCCGAGCCCCGCGACGAAGATCCGCTTGCTCCCGATCAGATCCCCGATCCGCCCTGCGAGCAGGAGCAGGCCCGCGAAGGCGATCAGGTACGAGTTCATCACCCATGCCAGTCCCGCCTGCGAGAACCCCAGGTCTCCTTGGATCGTCGGCAACGCCACCGTCACCACGGTCCCGTCGAGGATGATCATCAGCTGCATCACGCACAGCACCACCAGAGCCTTGGCCCGCCCTCGCAGCGCCGGCTCCACCATCGCGTCCACACTCACGGTCTTCTCCTCAGTCGGTCCGATTGAAAAGACCATAGCAGATCGTTCTGTAGTAGACGATCTTTTATCGAACGACTTCCTGAAAATGGGCTGCCGCTTGCCCGGGGGCGCGGTTAGGGTCGCTGGATGAGGGACGAGCCGACGGAGATCTCGGGCGACCTGGTAGCCCGGATCCTCAAGGAACACTGGGGTTTTGTGGCCGAGGAGGTTGTCTACGCAGCCGTCGGGTTCGGCAGTTATCACTGGATCGCCTCCGGGACCGACGGGCCGCGCTGGTTCGTGACCGCCGATCGGGTCGGCTCGGGCGGCGGGCAGGTGATCGAGGCGGCAATGCGGACGAGCAAGGACCTGGCCGACCGCGGCTACGAGTTCGCCGTGGCGCCGTTGCCCGATCGCAGCGGGCAGCTCCTCCGCGAGGTACTGCCAGGTTGGACGCTGGTCGTCCTGCCGTATCTGCAGGGGTGGAGTACTCCGGACGGTGACTGGGAAGACCCGGCGGAGCGGGAGCAGATCGCACGGATCGTCGGCCGGCTACACGCGGCTCCGGCGCCAGAAGCCTTGCAGCGTTGGGATTTCGCCATACCTGACCGTGATGCCCTGCTGGTGGCACTCGCCGATCTCGACCAGCCCTGGTCTGCTGGGCCGTACGCCGAGCGGACCCGACTGCGGCTCGCTGACGCACACGAGTACGTACGCAGCCGACTCGAGTACTACGACGCGCTCGTGCGCGAGGTCGAGGCCTCGGACGAGCCGTGGGTCGTGACGCATGGTGAGCCACACAGTGCCAACGTCCTTCGCACGGTCGATGGCGAGATGCGGCTGGTCGACTGGGTGACGGTGCGGCTCGCGCCGCGCGAACGCGACCTCGTCGCGGTCCTCGGCGGGCCGATCGACGTACTCCCGGCGTACCAGTCGGAGGCCGGTCCGGTCAGTCCGCGCGCCGCGGCTATGGAACTCTTCGACGTGCGGTGGTCGCTGGCCGAGATCGCGTCGTACGTGCAGCTGTTCCGGCAGCCGCATGTCGACTCGGAGGACAGCAAGGAGTCGTGGCGGGAGCTGACCGTGTACGTGCCCGGATAGCTCAGCCGGCGCGCTGGCGGGAGCGGCGGACCGGCTGGGCCGTGACCGGGGTGGAGAGCGGGCCGTCGACGAGCGTGGTCACTGCGTCGATGAAGGATTTGCGTTGCGCGGCGGCCAGGGTGTCGAGGGCGTCGGCGTGGACCCGGTCGACGATCTTCTGGCCCTCGGCGGCGATCTTGGCGCCGGCGTCGGTGACGGCGATGATGCGGGCGCGGCGGTCGGTCGCGGACGGTTTGCGTTCGGCGTACCCGGCCTTCTCGAGCGCGTCGACGGTGACGACCATCGTCGTCTTGTCGAGGTACGCGAGCTCGGCGATCTGGATCTGGGTCCGCTCCGCCTCGAGCGCATGCCGCAGCACGCACTGCATCCGCAGCGTCAGCCCGACCTCCGCCAGCGCCGCGGACAACTGCGTCTCGAGGACATGACCCGCGTGCGTGAGGTAGCCGGTCAGGTCGGGCACGGTACGTTCCGGAAGATGCGCCATACCTTCGAGAGTAGCGCGGAATCATCTGCCCCCAGATAATCCCGCGCTAGATCATTCCTCACGGCCGCCGTCAGCAACGCGCCGGCGATCGCGGGAATGCGACGGCTTGGTCGCCGTCCACCGCGGTGTCGCGAAATCGCGAGCTTGGCGGTTCGGCAACTAGTTCGCTCGTAACTATGACCCTTCTGGAAACCCGTACGCCGACCGTTCGGTGGTTCGGAGTCGTCGCGGTGACGCTCGGGATCTTCGCCATCACCACCACGGAGATCCTGCCCATCGGCCTGCTCACTCCGATCGGTGCGGACTTCGCGCTCACTCCAGGACGCACGGGGTGGTTGATGACCATGCCCGGGCTGGTCGCCGGTGTCGCCGCACCGGTCGTCACCGTCGCCACCGCCCGCCTGGACCGCCGTCTGATGCTCTGCGCGCTGATGGTGCTGCTGGCTGCCGCAGGCTTCCTCGCTGCGACCGCATCGGTCTTCTGGCTCGAGCTGGTCGCCAGATTCCTCGTCGGGCTGACCATCGGCGGCTTCTGGTCGATCGGCGCCGGCCTTGCCGGACGCTTGGTCCCGCAGCGCTGGGCACCACGCGCGACGGCGGTCATCTTCTCGGCGGTGCCGCTCGGCTCAGTACTCGGCGTACCAGCAGGCACCTTTGTCGGCGAGCTCGCCGGCTGGCGTACGTCGTTCGCCGCGCTCGGAGTACTCGCGGTAGTGGCGCTGGTCGCACTGCGGACCACTGTGCCTCCACTACCGCCACTGCAGGTCACGCGAGCCGCCGTACTCCGGCAGGCGCTTCGCGGTAGCCGCAACGCCCTCGTCGTGACCTGCTTGATCGTCACAGCACACTTCGCGGCCTACACGTACGTGACGCCGTTCCTGCGGGACGTCGTACGCCCGGAGCTCATTGGGCTGTTCCTGCTGATCTACGGAGCCGCGGGTCTGGTCGGCAACCTCCTCGCCAGTACTACGGCTGTCCGGAACCTAAGGGCCACCTTTGCCACCTGCGCCGGGTTGATCGCAGCGGCGACCCTGCTGCTGCCGCTCGCGGGTCACACCGCCGCTGGAGCCCTTGTATTGCTCGTGGTCTGGGGACTCGGGTACGGCGGCATCCCGGTCTGCTCGATGAGCATGTTCGCCCAGGCCTCACCGCAGTCGCGTGAGGCGGCGACGGTGTGGTTCACGTCGTCGTACCAGGCGGTGCTGTCGATCGGTGCACTGCTCGGCGGGATGGTGGTCGACGCATGGTCCCTACCGGTGACGATGGTGGCCGGCGGTGCATGTGCGGCGCTGGCAGTCGCGGTGCTGCTGTGGTCCAGAACACACGAGGCCACGGGGACGTAGCATCGCGGGCATGGCCCGGACCGAGACCGATCGATGCCCTGGTGTGCTGGCGGTGCACCAGGCGGCAGACGGCGGTCTGGCTCGGGTCCGCGTGCCGGGTGGACGGCTGACCGCACAGCAGCTCGAGGTACTGCGAGTCGCTGCCGCCGAGGTGGGTGACGGCCGACTAGAACTCACTTCTCGCGGGAACGTGCAGATCCGCGCGCTCAGAGAAGACGGTCCACGAGAGCTGTCGGACCGGTTGTTCGGAGCTGGCCTGCTGCCGTCGATCGCCCACGAGCGCGTCCGCAACATCCTGGCCTCGCCACTGTCCGGTCTGGACGAAGAGTCGCGGTACGACGTACTGCCGGTGGCGATCGCGCTGGACCAAGGGCTGTGTGCCCGGCCGGGGTTGGCGGAGCTGCCGGGACGGTTCTTGTTCGCTCTGGACGATGGGCGCGGCGATCTGGCCGACGTGCAGGCTGACGTTGCTGTGCTGGCGCTGGACGACCGGAGTGCTGTGCTGAGCCTCGGCAGCCGCGGTGTGCGGGTCGGGTGGGCCGAGGTACCGGACTTGATGCTGACTGCCGCGGAGGCCTTCCTGGACGTGCGGGATCAGGAGTGGCGGATCGCTGAGGTCGCAGGCGGCGAGGAGCAGCTCCTCCAGCGTCTCGGCTTGAAGGCATCCGAGGCGCTGGAGATGAAGCCCACGCGCGTGACAGCTGGTCTGCACGGGACGGCGCTGGTGGTCACCGTTCCGCTGGGCAGCCTGACGCAGGACCAGGCCGCTGCGCTGGTTGAGACGGCGGACGAGATCCGGGTCACCCCGTGGCGCTCCGTCGTGGTGCCGGCGACAGCTACCGGCCTGGAAGACGCTGGGCTGGTCACCACCCCGGACTCGGTCTGGGAAGGTGTCACTGCCTGCGCAGGTCGGCCGGGCTGCGCGAAGGCTCTGGCGGACGTCCGCGCAGACGCTTCCCGCCTGATGCCCACGTTCCCACGTGACGGGCGGCGGGTGCATTGGGCCGGGTGTGAGCGGCGATGCGGGAAGCCGGCGGATGGGTTTGTGGATGTGGTTGCGGTGGGCGACGGCTACTGGGTGGATGGGGTACGGGTGTGAGCTACGAGTACGTGCGAGACGGCGCGGAGATCTATCGGCGGTCGTTTGCGACGATCCGGGCCGAGGCGGCGCTCGACGGGTTGCCGGCCGACGTGGCGCAGGTCGCCGTACGGATGATCCATGCCTGCGGGATGACCGACCTGGTCGCCGATCTGGCCTGGTCGCCGAACGTCGTGAAGAGCGCCCGGGCCGCGCTGCAAGGCGGTGCGCCGATCCTGTGTGACGCGCAGATGGTTGCGGCCGGCATCACCCGGCGCCGGCTGCCGGCGGACAACGAAGTGATCTGCACGCTGCCGGACCCGCGGACGGTCGGGCTCGCGCAGGACCTGCGGACGACGAGGAGCGCGGCTGCGGTCGAGCTGTGGGATGAGCACCTGGAAGGCGCAGTTGTTGCTATCGGCAACGCTCCGACGACGTTGTTCCACCTCCTCGACCGGCTCGCCGCCGGTGCGCCGCGGCCCGCCGCGATCCTCGGGATCCCCGTCGGTTTCATCGGTGCCGCCGAGTCGAAGCACGCCCTCGCGGCGAACGAGCTCGACCTGGAGTACCTGATCGTCCGGAGCCGCCGCGGCGGAAGCGCGATCACCGCCGCGGCCGTCAACGCGATCGCCAGCGAGGAGGAATGATGACCGGCAGACTCTGGGGTGTCGGACTGGGCCCGGGTGATCCCGAGCTGGTGACGGTCAAGGCTGCCAGGCTGATCGGCGCCGCTGACGTGATCGCCTTCCACAGCGCACGGCACGGGCGGAGCATTGCCCGCGGGGTGGCCTCGCCGTACCTGACACAGGGCCAGATCGAGGAGCACCTCGTCTACCCGCTCACCACCGAGACGACGGACCACCCCGGCGGGTACCAGGGCGCGATGGACGACTTCTACGCCGACTGCGCCGCCCGGCTCGCCGCGCATCTCGACGCCGGCCGCGACGTCGTCGTGCTCGCGGAAGGCGATCCGCTCTTCTACGGGTCGTACATGCACATGCACAAACGCCTCGCCGACCGCTACCCGTGCGAGGTCGTCCCGGGCGTCACCTCGGTGAGCGCGGCAGCCGCAGTACTCGGACGGCCGCTGTGCGAACGCGACGAGATCCTCACCGTCCTCCCCGGCACCCTCCCACCGGACGTGCTCGCAGAGCGCCTCCGCGAGACCGACGCCGCCGCCGTGATGAAGCTCGGCCGCACCTTCACCGGAGTCCGCGAGGCGTTCGAGCTGGCCGGGCGAGCGGACGAGGCCTGGTACGTCGAGCGCGCGACCACCGACACCCAGCGCACTGCGCCGCTCAACGAAGTCGACCCGGACGACGTCCCGTACTTCTCCCTCGCCCTCCTCCCGAGCCCCATCAACAACACCTTCGCTCCCCCGACGACCAAGACCGCCACCGAAGGCTCGGTGACCGTGGTCGGCCTGGGACCGGCCGGACCGGAGTGGATGACCCCGGAGGTCCGCGCCGCGATCGCCGGCGCCGACGACGTGATCGGCTACACCACGTACGTCGACCGCCTGCCGGACCGCGCCCGTCAACGCAAGCACGGGTCCGACAACCGCGTCGAGTCCGAGCGGGCCGCATTCGCGCTCGACCTCGCCCGGAAGGGCTCCGCAGTGGTTGTCGTCTCGTCCGGTGACCCCGGTGTGTTCGCCATGGCCAGTGCGGTCACCGAGGTCGCGTCGGAGCCGGAGTACGCCGATATCGCCGTACGCGTGCTGCCCGGGATGACCGCCGCCCAGGCCGTCGCCAGCCGCGTCGGTGCGCCGCTCGGGCACGACTACTGCGTCCTGTCGCTGTCGGACCGGCTCAAGCCGTGGGAGGTGATCGCCCAGCGGCTGACCGCGGCGGCCGCGGCCGACCTGGCGATCGCGATCTACAACCCCGCCTCGAAGTCCCGCACGTGGCAGGTCGCGGCGACCCGCGACCTGCTGCTCGAGCATCGCTCCCCCGGTACGCCGGTCGTGATCGGCCGGGATGTCGGCGGCCCCGAGGAGACGATCACCGTGACAACACTGGCCCAACTCGACGCCCAAGCGGTTGACATGCGGTGCCTGCTCCTGGTCGGCTCGTCACAGACCCGCACAGTGTCCCGCCCCGACGGCCCGCTGGTCTTCACTCCGCGCCGCTACCCGGCGACGGAGAGTGAGGCCGCACCAGGAGCCGGTTAAATCCGCGCCCTGGCTGTGTCGGGCGCGATCCGGACGGGTAGGGACCCGCGCGGAAGCCGACCAGTGAGGAGCCAGCGGACATGAGTCAGCAGTACCCGGGTGACGCAGGCAGCACAGGCAGCATGGGCAGCATGGGCAGCGCGGGCAGCACAGCCACGATCGCCACACCCGTCGGCGAGGACACCACCACGCAGCGGTACGAGGAGGCCCGGGCCGCCGCGAGCAGGGCGATGAGCACGATCACGATCCCGGAGCCGCCCGGCGCTGGGCCTGCCGAGCCGGAGGTCGCGACGGAGCTGCTGTCGTACCGCGGGTTCAAGTTCGGCGCGGCGTTCTTCGGCTGGCTGATCGCGATCTCGATGTCGGTCCTGCTGCTGGCAGCCGTGTCCGCGGCCGCGCTCGGGACCGCCGAGATCCTCGACTACACCACCAGCGACGCGAAGGCACAGCCCGGTGCGGCGCTGATCACCGCGGCGGCTGTCTCGACGTTCATGCTGATGATCGCCTTCTACACCGGCGGGTACGTCGCCGGCCGGCTGGCCCGCTTCGACGGCGGACGGCAGGGATTCGGGGTGTGGATGATCGCGCTGGTGGTCGGCGTGATCGCGGGCGGCGCCGGCTGGGTGCTGGACAACCAGTACGACCTGGTCGGCAGGATCAACTGGCCGGACGTGGCGCTGGCCGACAACACGCTCCTGCTCGGTGGCATCGTCGCGGCGGCCGCACTGCTGGTCCTCACGCTGCTGACGGCGATCCTCGGCGGCAAGAACGGCCGGCGGTACCACGACCGGATCGACGAACTGCTGGACTAAGGGGTTTTGCTGCGGGGTACCGGGCTTTTGCACGGGGCTGCCTGGCGAGGAGAGACCGCTATGACCCAGCAGCATGAGGAAGACACGCGGATCGAGCGGATCGATCCGTCCGAGACGTACGACGACGATCGAACCACCACGTCGTCCGGCCGGACCGTCACGCCCACCCGGGACGCGGTCGATCCGGCGTACCGCGGGTTCAAGGGCGGCGCGGCCTTCTTCGGCTGGATCGTCGCGATCGGGCTGATCGCGCTGCTCACCGGGATCGTCGGCGCGGTCGCGGCCGCGGTCGACTACGCGCTGACCATCGACTGGAACAACTCCGCCGGCACCATCGGGATCGCCTCCGGCGCAGTCCTGCTGGTGATCCTGGCGATCGCGTACTACAACGGCGGGTACGTCGCCGGCCGGCTGGCCCGCTTCGACGGCGCCCGGCAGGGCTTCGGCGTCTGGATGATCGGGATCATCGTGACCGCGGTGGTCGCCGGTGTCGCGGCGGTGGCCGGCTCGCAGTACGACGTACTGGACCGGGTCGATCTGCCGTCGGTGCCGATCTCCGACCACACGCTGACGACCGGCGGAGTGGTCGTGGTGATCGCGGCTGTGGTGATCACGCTGCTGGCCGCGCTGATCGGCGCGATGGCCGGCCAGCGGTACCACAAGCGCATCGACGTGAGCTGACCGGAGGCAACCGGACGGCGGATGGCCCTGATCCGTCGTCCGGCTCACGCTTGCCCCGGCCCGCTCGATCCGCGGAGGATGCCGGAATGACACGCACCGCTCTGGTCGTCGGAGGCACTAGCGGGATAGGCGCGGCCACGGTACGGCGTCTCGCGGCCGACGGCCTGCACGTCGTGGCAGCCGGCCTCGGCGCTCAACCGACCGAGGTGGAGCTCGACCTCGGGCACCCGGGTGACCTCGAGGCGCTGATCGGCTCGCTCGGCTCCCTCGACGTACTGGTCAACACGGCCGGCATCATCCGGCGGGGCGACGAGCACCGGTCGGAGGTCTTCCGCGAGGTCGTGGAGATCAACCTGACCGGCGCGATGCGAGCCGCCGAGGCCGCGCACGACCTCCTCGCCGCGAGCAGCGGTTGCATCGTCAACGTCGCCTCGATGCTGAGCTACTTCGGTGGTCCGCTCGTCCCGGCGTACAGCGCGTCCAAGGGCGGGATCGTCCAGCTGACCAAGTCGCTCGCCGTCGCCTGGGCCGCCGACGGCATCCGGGTGAACGCGGTCGCACCGGGCTGGATCGCCACCGACCTGACCACCGCGCTGCAGTCCGATCCGGCCGCCTCCGACCGGATCCTGTCCCGTACGCCGATGGCCCGCTGGGGCACGCCCGACGAGGTCGCCGGCGTGATCGCGTTCCTGTCCGGCCCGGACGCGGGCTTCGTCACCGGCGCCGTCGTACCCGTCGACGGCGGCTACCTGAGCATGTAGGAGACCCGATGATCCCCGTATCCGCAGGTGTGCCGGCCGAGATCGCAGTACAGGCCGTCCCCGACGACGACCGGCTCTGGGTGCAGCAGGCACCGGGCGTGTGGTTCCGGCCGCTGATGCTCAATACGGTCACCGGCCAGTGGTGCAACCTGCTGAAGGTCACCCGCGCCGGCATCGTCTCCCGGCACCGCCACCCCAGCGCCGTGTTCGGCTACGTGATCAAGGGCAAGTGGCAGTACGACGAACACCACTGGGTCGCCGAGGCCGGGTCGTTCGTGTACGAGCCGCCCGGCGAGATCCACACCCTGCGCGTACCGGAGGACTGCACGGAGATGATCACGTTCTTCAACATCTCCGGCGCGATGATCTACGTCGACGAGGCCGGCAACCAGATCGGCTACGAGGACACGTTCACCAAGATCCAGCTCTGCCGCGACCACTACGGCGCCAACGGCCTGGGCGCGGACTACGTGGACCAGTTCATCCGCTGACCTCGCGGACCGCCGCGATCACCCGGTCCAGCGACGGTGAGTGGCCGCGGTCGCCGCGGGTGAACAGACCGACCTGACGGTCCACACCGGCGTCGTGGATCGGCACGAGCTTCACCCCGTCGAGGTTGGCGGTGGTAACGGCCAACTGGTTGGTCACGCCGACCCCGAGGCCGTGCCGGACCAGGGACAGCAGGGTCTGGGGCTGATTGGTCCGGAAGGCCGACGCAGGGCTCAAGCCGGCGGACGCGAACGCCAGGTGCGACTCGAACTGCCGCGGCCCGTCCGATTCGCCGATGGAGACGAGCGGAAGCTCCGCGAGCTGCTCGAGGCTGACGGACTCGCTGCCGGCCAGCGGGTGCTTGGCCGGGAAGACTGCGGTGAGCGGCTCGCGCCAGAGCACCTCGTGGACCAGGGACTCATCCGTCACCAGTGGGTGCACCGGCCGGATCGCGAGGTCGATGTCGCCGCGGAGCAGCGCGCTCTCGAGGTCGATGCTCGGCCCCTCGACGAGCAGCAGCCGGATGGTGTCCGGCAGGCGGCGTACGACGCGCGGGAACAGCCAGGCGGCCGCGCTCGGATAGGCGCCGAAGCGGACCTCTCCCCCGGCGTTCAGGCTCTGGACGTTGCGCAGGATCTCCTCGGCGCGCGGCAGCAGGGCGCGGCCTTCCGGCGTCAGGCTGGTCGGATGAGTGCGGTCGAAGAGCTGTACGCCGAGGGCGCGCTCGAGCTCGGCCACGTGTTCGCTGATCCGCGACTGACCGCGGTACACCGCCTTGCCGGCCGCGGAGAACCCGCCGTACCGCGCGACGGCGACGAAGCTCACGATCCAGTCCATCCGGAAGCCGTACGCCGCGTTGAGGTCCATGCGCGTCACGGTAGCCGGGAAGACGCGGGCCGGGGCCGGCGTTGGTAGTGGTGTGCGCGAAGTAGCGGTGATCGGTGCGGGACAGGCGGGGCTGTCGGCGGCGTACCACCTGGTGCGGCTCGGATTCACGCCGTACGACGAGGTCGTGGTGCTGGACCGGAATCCGGCGCCCGGCGGGGCGTGGCAGCACCGGTGGGACTCACTGACGATGCACGACGTGCACGGGATCGCGAACCTTCCCGGCGTACCGGTGCCGTCGAGCTCTGACTCCGAGCGTGCCAACGCCTTCGTCCCGGCGTACTTCGCCGGCTACGAGAAGCGCTTCGACCTGCCGGTGGTGCGGCCCGTGTCGGTCGAGAGCGTCCGGGAGATCGCCGGCGGGTTCGAGCTGCGGACCTCGGCCGGCTCGTACTCCGCGGCCGCCTTGGTGAACGCGACCGGGACGTGGGACCGGCCGTTCATCCCCTGGTATCCGGGGATCGAGACGTTCAGGGGCCGGCAACTGCACACCGCTGACTACGGCGGCGCTGAGGAGCTCGCCGGTCAGCATGTCCTCGTGGTCGGCGGTGGCGCGTCGGCGGTTCAGTTGCTGGCGGAGATCTCCGCCGTCGCGACCACGACCTGGGTGACGCGGCGTCCGCCGGAGTGGCGCACGGGTGACGACTTCACGCCGGAGTACGGACGACAGGTTGTCGCACGCGTCGAGGAACGAGTCCGGGCCGGCCTGCCACCACGCAGTGTGGTGAGCGTGACCGGTCTGCACCTGCGTCCCCAGGAACAAGCCGCCTGGGAACGCGGCGCCTACACCCGCCACCCGATGTTCTCCCGGATCACGCCAGACGGCGTGGAGTGGGCAGATGGTCGCAGTGAACACGTCGACACCATCCTCTGGGCGACCGGCTTTCGCGCCGACCTTGCCCACCTGGCCCCACTCCACCTCCGCGAACCCTCCGGCGGCATCCGCATGAACGGCACCGCCACCGCCGCCGACCCGCGGATCCACCTGGTCGGCTACGGACCCTCCGCGTCCACCATCGGCGCCAACCGGGCCGGCTTCGCCGCCGCCCGTGCCCTGCGGGACCTCCTCAAAGAGCAGGCCGCCTAGCTTTGTGGGCGGCAGACCTCACCCTGGATCGCGGTGACGAAGTGGTCGGTCTGCCAATGCTGGTTGAGGTAGGTGTAGCCGGTGGCGTTCTCGTAGCGGCCGGTGCCGCCGGTGAACTCCTGGGTGCCGCCGGCGTGGCCGGTTCCGGTGGTCGTGTTCACGTTGCCGATGCTGGTCTCGAGAGCGGTCAAGGTCGAGCCGTCCCCGAACGTGTAGGTGATCGTCCCGCTGACCGGGCGGTAGCCGGGCGCGGTCGGCGGCGCCTCGCCCCGGGAGCCGAGGATGAAGACGCTGGTGCCGTCGAAGCCGTGCCGGCCGCGGAACGTGCCGGCCACGCAGACCTGGGTCGGCGGCGGGCAGCCAACGTCGACGACCTTGTCGTAGATGGTCGCGTCGACCTGCTCGCAGCGCGGGTGCGCGTTGGCTACGGACGAGCCGGCGACGACGCCGGCACTGGCGAGGGCAACGGCTGCGATGCGCAGAGATCTCATCGGTCCTCCTGTGGTGAGTGTCCGCGGCAGCCTAGGAACGGACCCGGCCCGGTGGAGGTGCCGGTTCACGACGTACTGCGCCAGTCCAATCTCGATCAGATAACGCGGCGCAGCGCGGCCAGCCCGGCCTGGATGCGGTCGGCCGCGATCGCGCCGTACCCGAAGACGAACCCGTTCGGACCGGGGCCCTCGATCCCCCAGCGCGAGACGGTCCCGAGGTGCACGCCCTCGGCGAGAGCGCGCGCGGCCAGCGTCGTGTCCGGCGGCTGCCCGCGCGTGAGGAGCGCGGCCATGTGCGTGCCGCCGCTGGACTCGATCGGCTCGAGCTCACCGTCGAACTGCTCACGCAAGGTGCTGATCAGCATGTGATGCCGGCGCTCGTACGCGCCTCTCATCCGCCGGATGTAGCGGGCCAGGTCGCCGTTCTCGATGAAGGCGGCGAGCGCGGCCTGCACATGCCCGCCGGTGCCGTAGTCGGCGACGAACTTCGCCCGCCGCGCGGCCTCGGCCAGCGTCGCCGGGAGGCCGAGGAACCCGACCCGCAGCGCCGGCAGCAGGGTCTTGGAGAACGACCCGACGTACAGCACGCGCCCCTCGGTGTCGATGGCCTGCAGCGGCGTCAGCGGACGCCCGGTGAAGCGGAACTCCGAGTCGTAGTCGTCCTCGACGATCGCCGCATCGTGGCGCGCTGCCCATGCGAGCAACGCCGTACGGCGTGAGTCGGACATCGGCATGCCCAGCGGGAACTGGTGCGACGGCGTCACGTACACCAGTCGCGTCCCGGCCGGGATCTGGTCGACCACCAGACCCTCGCTGTCGACCGGCACCCCGACGACGTGCGCGCCATGGGCAACGAATCCGCGATAGGCGGGCAGGTAACCAGGGTCCTCGACGGCCACTGTGTCGCCCGGCTCGAGCAGCACACGCGCGGCGATGTCGAACGCCTGCTGCGCTCCGGTCGTGATCACGAGCTGCTCCGGCGCGATCCGGACGCCGCGGCTCACGACCAGATGCCGCGCGAGCGCCGTACGCAGCGGGGCCGAGCCTGCCGGATCGGCGTAGCTGACGTCGGTCCGGGTCCGCAGTTGATCGTTGAGCAACGCCCGCCACCGCGCGAACGGGAACTGCGCCCGCGCCGGAACACCCGGCGCGAAGTCGAACTCGGCGTCCGGCCGGGTGAGATCGGGTACGGCGAGCTGCTCGGTGCTCCAGATCGCCCGGGGCTGCAGCAGCGACGCGGGCGGCTCGGTCGACGCGTGGCCGCGCTGCCCGGTGACGACCGTCCCGATCCCCGCGCGGGAACGGATCAACCCGTGCGCGGCAAGCCGTTCGTACGCCGCGACCACCGTCGCCCGCGACACCGACAACCGTTCGGCCAGCTCCCGCGAGGACGGCAGCACTGTCCCCGCCGGCAGCACATTGGCGCCGATCCGCTCGTACAACTGCGCGTAGATCTGCTCGGCGAGGCCGCCCTCCCCCAACTGCAGATGCAGATCCATGCAGGCATTCTCGCCAACGGATCAGCTCACAACGAGGGCATGTTCCTGCGTGTTCGCGCGGTGCCCGGCGACAGTCCTCGGGATCAGCAGGCCCGCGACCAGGAACAGGGCGGCGACCAGGAGCCAGCCGGGCCACCCCCAGGAGATCGCGACCGTGGTCAGGAGCAGGGGCGCGACGAGGTCGCCGAGCTGGCGGCCCATGGCGTAGGCCCCCTGGTACTGCCCCTGCGCACCGGCCGGCGCGAGCTCGAAGCTGATTCCCCAGCCGCCCGCCGACTGGAGCATCTCGCCGAGGACGTGGATCAGCGCGGCGACGATCAGCAGGCCGACCGTCACCACGCCGGACGTCGCATCGGTGAGAGCCAGCACCAGGCAGGCGCCGGCCAGCAGCAGCCCGGCCCGGCGGCCGGCTCGGGCCGCGCCGGAGAGGTGTTCGGTGCCGCGGGCCACCCGGACCTGCAGCAGGATCACCGCGATCGAGTTGATCACCAGCAGGACCGAGATCATCCACCGCGGCGCGTCGGTCGCTGTCGCCACCCAGAGCGGGATCCCGACCTGCGCGAGCGCGGCGTGCATCGTCAGTACGCCGTCCAGCGCGACGAACACCAGGAACCGTCGGTCTGCCAGGGCAGTCAACCCCGACGGCCCACTGGCCCGCGGCACCTTGTCCACCTCGGGCATGCCGAAGCGGACCAGTCCGGCGGTGACCAGGTAGGTCGCCGCGTTCGCGAGCAGGGCGATCACATAGACCTCGCGCCGGTCCACCGCGAGAACGATCCCGGCCGACGCCATGCCGATCCCCATGCCGACGTTCGTCGCGACCCGGAGGATCGCCCGTGTCCGCACCCGCTGGTCGGCCGGCGACAGCCCCGCGATCAGAGCGCCCTTGGCGCCGCGTTGCCCGGAGTCCGCGATCGCGGTCACCGCGGCGACGACGACGTACGGGACGAACGAACGGACCTGGGTGAGTGCGGTCATGGTGAGGGCCTGGAGCAACAGGAATCCGACGTACGCACGGTTCGGGCCGAGGCGATCCGCAATCACACCGAGCGGGGTGCTCGTCACCAGACCGACCAACGCGGCCACGGTCAGCCCGATCCCGACGTGCCCGACGGACAGACCGGCCGCCCTGGTGAGGTACAGCGCGCCGACGGCCGCGTAGACGCCGTTCCCGAGCGTGTTCACCAACGTAGCCAGAACCAACCGACGGACTGCAGGCGGAAGAGAAGTCACGTGTTCACTGAAAGCCCAACAGCCCGGTCCGGATGGTGAATTGACGGATCCCGTCAGTCCAACGGCGGAGTCAGCGCATGATGAGGTTCAGGAGGTCGGCGCCGAGGGTGGTCAGGGCGGACTCGTCGAGGCGGTAGGCGACGAAGCGGCCTTGCCGTTCGGCGGTGACCAGGCCGGCGCGGGTGAGGGCTCTCAGATGGCGGGTGACCTGCGTGGGGTGGAGGCCCCAGAGGGCGGCGATCTCGCCGGCGGTGCGGGGTTCGCTCGCGACGGCGCGGCAGACCTGGAGGCGGTCGGGCGACGCGAGGGCGTCCAGCCGCGCCCGGATCTGCTGAGCAGTGGGTACGGCGGCGCTGCGGCCGCTCACGGGATAGATGATCGTGATCGGCTCGCCGGGGATCTCGCCGACGAACAGATGCGGCGCGATGTAGTTGCTCGGGGCAAGCAACAGGCTCCGGTCGCTGATGTCGACGCGCTTGCTCTGCACCTTCTGCACGACAACGCTGTCGGCGTCGCGGACGGCGACAGCGCTGTCCAGCGAGCACAGCATCGGACCGGCTCCGTCGCGGATGGCCAGATCGCGGTCGTGCCGGCCGCGGGCAGCCAGTTCGTCCCGAGACGACGACCAGACTTCGGCGAACCACTCCTGCCAGCAGGCATCCAGCAGGTCCACGAAGCGCCGTACCGGGTCGGCGGGAGACGTCACGAGCGCCTCGACCAGCGCAGCCACCGAACGGCCGCGGCTGCGCGCCCAGTGCAGTACGGCGTCGGTGTCGACGGACCGGCTGCTCAACGGGCGACCGTGCAACGGCCGGACCAGCTCGGCGGCCACGTCCTCGGGCGGACGGGACCGGAGCGCAGTCAGCTCATCGGACCACGACGGCATGCCAGTAGCAGCGGTCGTCGCGAAGAAGCGGGCGCGGACCGCACGCACAGTCCAGGACCACTGCGCGAGCTCGGAGCGCAGCTCAGCCGGCAGCGGCACGGACGCCGCCCACTCACTCCGGCCGTGGTGAGTGGGCTCGGCCAGCACGTGCAGGGCGCAACCCAACTCGATCAGCGGCGACGCAACATGCCGAATCCGCTCCGGCTCCAGCCTGCTGACGCCGGCGAGGACAGTAGGCATCGGTCGTGTCTCCTTATCCCCTGCCGTAGCGAGCAGGTGCTCGGCGGAGTGCCTCGGTGTGCTGGAGCGGAGGGCTCGATGCGGATCCATCGTGCCCTTCGCTCCCGTGCGGCGAGGCGCCCGCCGAGTGCCGCGCAGTAGGCAGGGGATGAGGAGACACGACCTAGTCCTTCAGTTTGAACTGGAGGTCGGTGTCCCAGTCGTTCATGTCGGGGACCTCGCGGGGGTCGGAGCGGTAGATCTCCAGGCGCGCAGTCCAGTGGTCGCCGTTCGCGTCCCACTCGATGCCCTGCTCCTCGCCCCAGGCCAGCAGGTCGCGGGTGGCCGCCATCAGACCGTCGGGGTGGCCGTGGTGGCTGACAGTCGCATAGCGGCCGGCCGGGAGGACGCCAGTGACGATCTCGCCCTCGCCGGAGCGCAGGTCGTCGACCGGGAACCCGATCTCCATCACCAGACCGGCTTCCATGTCGACCACGTCGTACTTGAAGAACGGCGCGTCGTTCGGCGCGATCTCCTTGGCGGCGAGCCAGTCGATCACCTCCCGCATCCGGTCCGCGAACGCCGCGATCCCGTCCATCGCGACCTTGCCCCGCAACGCGACGTACGGCCGCTCCGCCAACTCGATGATCTGCGGCATCGGTCCTCCAAATCTCGATGTTGGCCTCAACCTACCGCCCGGCGATTCCTGAGGGTCTACTGAGACCAGGGGGTCATCATGTTGAAGCTCAAGGTCCTGCTTGCCGCTGTGGCGCTCTCGATTGCGGGTCTGCCCGCGTACGCCGAGCCGACGACGCCGATCACCTACAACGCCGGCACTACGGCGACGCGGTTCACCGGACTGGCGTTCGACACGTGTTCGGCGCCGACGCTCGCGCAGATGACCGCCTGGAAGGCCTCGCCGTACAAAGCGATCGGCATCTACTTCGGTGGGGTCAACCGGAGCTGCGCGCAGCCGCAGCTGACCCCAGCGTGGGTCACGTCGGTCACCGCGACGGGGTGGCGGCTCGTGCCGATCTATCTGGGTCTTCAAGCACCCTGCGGCACCCGGACCTACAAGATGTCGACGACCGCGTCCAACCGGGAGGCGGTCCGGGACGCGGACGATGCGGTCGCGAAGGCCAAGGCTCTAGGCCTCCTGCCAGGCAGTGCGCTCTACAACGACATGGAGAACTACGACAACACCAACGCCGTGTGCCGCACCGCCGTACTGCATTACCTGTCCGCCTGGACGAAGGAACTGCACCTGCAGCGCTACCTCTCCGGCGTGTACGTCAACCAGGCCTCGGGCGCACCTGACCTCGCAGCGGCCTACAACTCCCCGTCGTACGCCCGACCGGACGCGGCATGGATCGCACGCTGGGACGGCAACAGCTCGCTGACCGGGTGGCCGCCCGTGCCCGACACGTTCTGGGCGGTCGGACAGCGCGGCAAGCAGTACCTGGGCGACCACACCGAGACGTACGGCGGCGTGGCGCTCAACATCGACAACGACCGGTTCGACGCACCGGTGGCGTCCGTCGCCTACAACTACACCGTCCGTACGACGATCCACTCGTACTCCGGCCCGTCCACCGCGTACCCGGTCCGCTCGACGATCGCGGCGAACGCCGGCGTCCGCGTCGTCTGCCAGACGTTCGGACCGAAGATCGGCACCACCACCGTCTGGGACAAGCTCATCGACGGCACCTACGTCACCGACTACTACGTGCGCACGCCCACCAAGCCCGGCTACAGCGCACCGCTGCCCGGCTGCAGCTTCTCCTTCCAGACAACGATCAACGGCCTGAGCCGACGGCACGGCCCGGGTACGGCGTATGCGGCGTACCCGAGCGCGTTGCCGGCCGGATCACTGGCGTGGATCACCTGCCAGCAGGCCGGTTCGAAGGTCGGCACCACGACGGTCTGGGACCGGCTGAGCGACGGCAGCTGGGTGACCGACTACTACGTCGCCACTGCGAGCAAGACGACCTACACCGCACCGATCCGCCGCTGCTGACCACTCACTCGGCCGTCACTGGGCCCAGGGCGGCTGCACCGCGGTGCCGTCGGCCAGGTAGCCCGTGAAGCCGGCGGTGATGGCGACGTACAGCTCTGCCGGCGCCTCGCCGAGGTTGGTCAGCGAGATCGGCTCACCGGCCGGCACGACGAGCCCGTCGCCCGGACCGAGCTTGTCGCCGTCCGGCGTGAGCTGCACGGTGCCGCTGATCACCATGAACACCTCGTCCCGGTCGATGGTGTGCGGCGCGTCGCCGCCGTGCCCCGGCTCGACCGTGAGCCGCCACGTGCACAACCCGGCCGAACCCCGGCTCGGCGCGGCGAGCCCGGCGAACTCGACTCCCGGCAGCTGGAACCGCGGCGCCTCGGCCGCGCGAATGACCTGCATGTCGTCCCCCAACCATTTAGACAAGCTGACTTGACCAAGCCAGCTTGTCTATAATGGCGGCTATGACGCGATCGGGCAAGCCGGATATCGGGATCTTGTTGCTGCTGGCCGACCAGGAGTTCGTCCGCGAGCTGCGCGCGCACCTGACCGCACAGGGGTACGACGACCAGGGCCGGTCGGACGGATTCGTCTTCCGGACGCTCGGCGCCGGACCGACCACGATCAGCGGCCTGGCCGAGCGGCTGGAGATCACCAAGCAGGGCGCCGGCCAGATCGTCGACGACATGGAACGCCGCGGGTACGTCGAACGCCGCCCCGACCCGTCCGACGCCCGCGCCCGGCTGCTCCACCTGACCGAGCGGGGCACGGCCGCGCTGTCGGCGGCGCGGAAGTTCCACCAGTCCTACGAACGCAGAGTCCGCGGACGGTTCGGCGACCAGGCGATCGACACGCTGCGCGAAGTGCTCGCCGAAATGGCCGGGGAAGGCCAGATCGACACCCCGCACTTCCGAGCGCTCATGTTCTAGCAGCATCTCGACAGGATGTGTCGGGTGTCCCCGGCCGCCTTCGCGCTGATCGGCGCGGGCACTCAGGCTCAATCCGCCGGCACATCCTGTCGAGATGCAGATGTTCTAGCTGAAGTACTGCGGGAAGAGGTCGTTGGTGGGCCAGGACTTCACGCCGTTGGCGGCGGTCCAGAGGGCGGCGTCGATGTCGCCGTACGACTTGCCGCTGGGGTCGTCGCGCCGGTTGAACAGGGCGGCCCAGCTCATCCCGTTGTAGGTGCGGACGACGATCGTGAACGTGCCGGGCATGCTGCCGGTGTGCCACGTGTTGCGGCCGGTGCCGCCGGTGACCGGGCGGATCTGCCAGCCGAGACCGTAGTACCAGCCGTCGGAGTTGATCCCGATCGACGGCTTCGCCCAGACGTGGCCGAGCGAGGTGCTGTTCAGCACGCTCGACGACGCGTCGAACATCTTCGCCCAGCGGACCAGGTCCGGCGCGCTCGCGATCCAGCCGCCGTTCGCGTCCTGGATCCGCATGCTGAACGTGCCGTACGGCGCGGGCACCGTCTTGCCGGACATGTCGAGCACGGTCGGGCCGGAGTACTGCGACTCGTACGACGTCTCGCCGCTGTGCTTGGCGATCGAGTAGCCGAGCGACATCCGCTTGATCTTCAGCGGCGCGAGCAGCTTCTGCTTGACGTACTCCTCGTAGCTCAGGCCGCTGACCTTCTCGATCACCCGGCCGGCGAGCGTGTACCCGAAGTTCGAGTAGGCGTACTTCGTGCCCGGGTCGAAGTCGAGCTTCTGGCCGGCCACGTACTTGATCACGTCGGCCTGGTGCAGCTCCATCGGCACGCCGAGCGTCCGGGAGATGGTGGCGTCCTTCCACTCCGGGTCACCGGAGACGTCCCGGTCCCAGCCGCCGAGGTGCTGGAGCACCTTCCACAAGGTGATCTGCGACCAGCGCGGGTCCCGGGTCAGCCCGGTCGCGGGCGTGATGTCGATGATGTTCGCGACCGGCGTGGACAGGCTCAGCTTGCCGTCCTGCACCAGCTTCAGGATCGCTGCGGCGGTGAACGACTTCGTCAGGCTCGCGATCCGGAACAGCGAGGTCGGCTGCACGGTCAGCGCGGTCGACGTGCTGTAGCCGCGGGCAAGCACCAGGCGACCCTTGTAGGTCACCGCGACCTGACCGCCGGTGATGCCGCGGGCCTGCATGAACGCCTTCATCTGGTTGTCGAACCCGGCCAGCGCCGGCACCGCGGTACCGGTCGTCTTCCAGGTCGCGGCAGCATCAGCAGGCCGCCCGATCAAGTATCCGGCCCCGGTGCCGACCGCAGCGGTCGCACCGGTGGCGACCGCGAGCTTCCCGAGATTCCGGCGCGTCAACTCCACGAAACGTGCTCCTTCAAGGCAGGGGTTTACGACTACGTACCGCGTTGAAGGAAGTCTTTCACCCGAAGAGGTCTACTCGACCATCGATGCGTAGGAGATCACGCCACGGCGGATCTGGTCGACGACGGAGCGCGCCGTGCTGCGCAGCGGAGTGGGGCCGGCCGCGTCGGCGATCTGCTCGGTGAGGTCGATGAGCTGCTTGACCCAGCGGACGAAGTCACCGGCCGCGAGGTCCGACTCGTACAGCACTTCGGCCAGCGATGCACCCGACGCCCACCGGAACGCGGGCCAGCAGAAGTTCAGATCCATCGACCGCAGGAAGTCGACCCGCATGTCCCGCTCCAGCGCGGACAGGTCCCGCCAGATCGACCCCATCCGCTCGAGCGCCAGCCGGACGTCGCCACGCGGCAAGCGGGGTGACGTCGGCTCGTCCTTCGACCGCGACTCGTAGACCAATGCGGCCAGGCAGGAAGCCAGCTCGGGCACGGTCAGGTCGTCGAAGACTCCTTGCCGTAGGCACTCGGCCGCGACCAGGTCGAGCTCGGTGTAGATCCGCGCCAGCCGGTCGCCGGCCTCGGTCGTCTTGTCGCCTTCGAGGTAATGCAGCGCATCCAGCACCTGGCAGACCCGGTCGAACTGGCGGGCGATCGTGTTCGTCCGCTGCTCGATCTTGCGCTGGACCTCACGGTTCTCCCGGTCGAGCCGGAAGTACCGCTCCGCCCACCGGGCGTGGTCCTCACGGTCCGAGCAGCCGTGGCACGGGTGCGCGCGCAACTGCGCCCGCATCTCCTGCAGCTCCGGGTCGTCCGCGTGACTGATCGCATCCTTGCCGCGGGTGCGCGACGGCGGTCCGTCCTCACCCAGCAGGTCGGTCCGCGTCCGCAGTACCTGGGCGAGCTCGCGGCGCTGCTGCGGGTTGCGCGGGTTGAACTTGCGCGGGATCCGCAGTACTCCGATCGCCTCGACCGGGGTCGGGAAGTCGACCATCGACAGCTTGCGCACTTGCCGGTCCAGCGTCAGCACGGTCGGCCGCGGGCCTTCGCGCTCGGACCGCATCCCCGGGTCGAGCACCAGCGCCCAACCCGCGCTGCGGCCGGCCGGGATCCGGATGATGTCGCCGGTCCTCAGCTTCTCGATCGACTCCTGCGCCTCGACCCGGCGGTCGAGCTTGCGCCGCTTCGAGCCGGACGCCTCGCGATCACCGATCCGCCGGCGCAGCGCGGCGTACTCGAGGAAGTCGCCGAGGTGGCAGTCGATCGACTCCTTGTACCCCTCCAGGGCCTCGGTGTTGCGCTGCACCTGACGCGCCAGCCCGACCACGGCCTGGTCGGACTGGAACTGCGCGAACGACAGCTCGAGCATGTCCCGCGCCCTGGTCCGCCCGACCTGACGAACCAGATTGACGGCCATGTTGTACGACGGGGAGAACGACGAGCGCAGCGGATACGTACGGGTGCTGGCCAGGCCGGCGACCTCGCGCGGATCGAATCCGGGCTGCCACAGCACGACCGCGTGGCCCTCGACGTCGATCCCGCGACGCCCGGCCCGTCCGGTCAGCTGGGTGTACTCCCCCGGGGTGATGTCGACGTGCGCCTCGCCGTTCCACTTCGACAGCTTCTCCAGCACGACGGTCCGGGCCGGCATGTTGATGCCCAGGGCAAGCGTCTCGGTGGCGAAGACGACCTTGATCAGGCCGCGCGCGAACAGCTCCTCGACGACCTCCTTGAACGCCGCCAGCATGCCCGCGTGGTGCGCCGCGATCCCGCGGCTGAGCGCCTCGGCGAAGTCGTGGTACCCGAGCACGCCGAGGTCCTCGTCCGGCAGGTCCGCGGTCCGCTCGGCCACCACCCGCTTGATCTCGTCGCGCTCCGACGGCTTGGTCAGCCGCAGCCCGGACCGCAGGCACTGCACGACCGCGTCCTCGCAACCCTTGCGGGAGAAGATGAAGTAGATCGCCGGCAGCAAGGCGCCGGCGTCCAGCTCCTCGACCACATCCGAGCGGTACGGCGTGAAATGCGACCTCGCCGGCCTGCCCTTCGGCAGGTCGCGGCGCCGACGGGGTTTGCGCGAGTCGTCGCGGAAGATCCGGTTGTCGTCCCGGGCGATCCGGACCAGCTGCGGGTTGACCAGGTCCTTCACGTCGGCCTTCACCGGCGCGTTGGCCTTGGCCGGGTTGCCCGATCTGGTTGGAGCCCCGACCCGGGCGGTCGGGGCCTCACCGGCGAACAGGTCGTGCAGCCGCTTGCCCACCATCACGTGCTGGAACAGCGGCACCGGCCGCCTCTCCTCCAGCACGACGACGGTGTTGCCGCGGACCGTCTCCAGCCAGTCGCCGAACTCCTCCGCGTTGCTCACCGTCGCCGACAGCGAGACCACCGACACCGAGTCGGCCAGGTGGATCAGCACCTCTTCCCAGACCGCGCCGCGGGACCGGTCGGCCAGGTAGTGCACCTCGTCCATCACGACGTACGACAGACCGAGCAGCGTTTGCGATCCGGCGTACAGCATGTTGCGGAGGACCTCGGTGGTCATCACGACGATCGGAGCCTCGGAGTTGACCGAGTTGTCGCCGGTGAGCAGGCCGACCTTGTCCGCGCCGTACCGGCTCACGAGGTCGCCGTACTTCTGGTTGCTCAGCGCCTTGATCGGAGTCGTGTAGAAGCACTTCTGCCCGCGCTGCAGCGCCAGGTGGACGGCGAACTCGCCGACCAGCGTCTTCCCGGAGCCGGTGGGCGCCGCGACCAGCACCTGATGACCGTCCTCGAGGGCGGCGCACGCCCGCAGCTGGAACTCGTCCAGGTCGAAGTCGTAGAGCCCCCGGAACTCCTTGACGGCCGGATGCTCCTGGTCCGAGCGGAACGAGGCGTACTTCTCGGACGGGGTACTCATGGCCCCAATCTATGCGACGCCGCCTACAGATTTGTCCTGGAGCCGGTTCCTGACGAACGTCGCGGCGCGGTCGAGCGCTTCGTCGGCCTCGGACATGAAGCCGGCGAAGTACTGGAACACGTGCGGCGCGCCGGCGATGACGTCGAGGCTCACGTCCACGTCCTGCTCCGCGGCGCGGGCGACCAGGCGGAGCGAGTCGTCCAGCAGGATCTCCGCCGTACCGACCTGGACCAGCAGCGGCGGCAGCCCCTTCAGGTCGGCGAAGACAGGGCTGGTCAGCTCGTTCTTCGGGTCCGTGCCGTTCAGGTAGAGCTCGGCGGACTCGGCCATGTTGGCGCGGCTGAACAGCGGGTCGTCCTCGTCGCGGTTGTCCATGCTCGGGCTCCTCAGCGAGACGTCGGTCCACGGCGACAGGAGCACCACGCCCGCCGGCTGCGCCAGCCCCTCGGCCCGCGCCGCGATCAACGCGGCCAGCGCCAGACCGCCGCCGGCCGAATCGCCAACGATGACGACGTTCTGACCACCCTCGACCAGCTCCCGGTACGCCGCCAGCGCATCGTGGACGCCGGCCGGGAAGGGATGTTCGGGGGCGAGCCGGTAGTCCAGCGAGATCGCCGGAACACCGCTGCGACGGGACAACGGCGCGGCCAGGTTGGCGCCGGTCCGCGCGGAACCGACGACGTACGAGCCGCCGTGCAGGTAGAGGATGACCCCGTCGGCGTCGGCGCCGTCGACACGCACATCGAGGGCGGGTACTCCGCCGAGCGTCCGCTCCGCCAGCTTGACGTCGTCCCCGAGCGGACGGCCGGCGAACAACTCGTCGAACTCGGCCCGCTGCTGCTCCGGCGTCCGCCCGACCACGGACTTCTGCATCATGCCGCGGGCTGCTTCACGTTCTGCAACGCTCATCGTCTGACTCCTGATGATAGATTCCGAGGAATATAGTTCTCTCCAACTACATTCCGAGGAACCTAATTCCGTGACTGATCTCACAGCATTGTTCACGGACCTGGTCCGGCTGGAAACGAGGCTCTACAACGTGCTCGACGCCCGGCTCAAGGCGGAGCACGAGCTCCCGCTCGGCCAGTTCGAGTTCCTGCGGTTCATCTCCGCCCACGGCACCACCCGGGTCTTCGACCTGGCCCGCGCGATGGCGATCACCGTCGGCGCCACCAGCAAGGCCGTCGACCGGCTCGAGTCCGCCGGCCGCGTCCGCCGTACGGCGAACCCCGACGACCGCCGCTCGTCGCTGGTCGAAATGACCCCGCTGGGCGAACGCGCCCTGGCCGCGGCGTCACCCACGGTCGAGGCCGAGCTCAACACCTGGGTCGGATCGGTCCTGCCCGCCCCCGTCCTCGAACAACTCGCCACCAGCCTGTCGATGCTCAGACAGCGCGCGGAGGCCGACCACCGGACCGATCGCGTCCCGGAAGCAGGGTCGCCGGAAGCAACGTCACCGCGGTAAGTCCGAGGATCCACCAGAAGGTGTCCGCGAACGCCGCCGCCGGATCGCCGACGTGATGTCCGAGGCGTGACTGCAGGATCGACGTCACCGCGGCAGCCCCGGCCGAAGCACCGATGGTGGTCACCGTGGTGACGAGGCTCGTCGCGCCGGGGATGTCTGCTGGATCGAGACCGTGGTACGCCGACACCGACACCGGCACCGTGGCCGCAGCGATTCCGATCCCCCAGACCAGCAAGGCGATCGCCAGGACGACGAAGGAACTCGTGGCCGTCACCTGGGTGAACGCGACCGTAGCGGCGACGGTGATCCCGACTCCGGCCAGGGCCACCGGCCGAGCGCCGATGCGGTCCGTGGACCGGCCGACGAGAGGTAGGGCCAGCACCGTCCCCAGACTCTGCGGGGCGAGCAGCAGCCCCGCCTCCAGCGCACTGTGGCCACGAACCTGCTGCAGATAGAGCGGCATCAGGAGCATCGCTCCGAACACCGAGAACCGGGAGAGGAAGTTCAGCACCGCCGCGACCGTCACCGGAAGGTGGCCGAACAGCCGAAGGTCGAGCAAGGGCGTCGTCGTTCGCAGCGCGCGCACCACGAACGCCGCGAGCAGCGCTACGCCGGTGATCGCCGCGGGCCAGGTCGCCGTACCGCTGAGGGACATGACAAGGAGCGCTATCGCCGGGGAGACGAGCGCCAGCCCGAGCAGGTCCGGTCCACCTGAGCGACGGACCGCGTCGGCCGGGACAACCCTCCAGGCGAGGGCGATCGCGATCAACCCGATCGGCACGTTGACGAGGAAGATCCACTGCCAGCCGAGCGCGTCCACCACCACGCCGCCGAGCAGCGGACCGGCGATCGGCGCCAGCTGCGCGGGAATCGCGACCAGGCTCATCACCCGGCCGCGGCGGTCGGGACCGGCTGCCTTGACCATGATCATCATGGTGAGCGGGACGATCATGCCGCCGCCGAGCCCTTGCAGGACCCGGAACGCGATCAGGCTGCCCACCGACCAGGACGTGGCGCACAGCGCGGAGCCGCCGCAGAAGACAGCCAGTGCCGTCAGCCAGATCGCCCGGGCACCGAACCGCTCGACCAGGCGCCCGGTGGTCGGAATCGTGACCGCGATCGACAGCAGGTACCCGGCGCTGACCCATTGGACGGCGACCACGGGCGCACCGAAGTCGGCGACGATCCTGGCCAGCGCGACCGTCACCATCGTCATGTCGAGCAGCGGAGTGATGGCCCCGACGACCACGACTCCGGCGAGTTTCAGAACGGACCGATCCAGGGCGAGCTCAGTCATTCCCGGCACACTACACCGTGCAGTGTAGTAGCGCTACACTGCACGGTGTAGTCGAGAAGAGGGCAGGTTCGGGTGCTGAGAGAAGGCTCGCCGGCAAAACGGTCGGCCATCGTGCGGGCGGCGTTGAAGGTGTTCCTCGCCGAGGGTTACGCCCGCGCCGGGGTGGATGCCATCGCGGCCGAGGCCGGGGTCTCGAAGCGGACGATCTACGACTACTACGGCGGTAAGGAACGCCTGTTCCTGTCCGCGGTCGCGGAGACCCGGGCCGGGATGGAGCAGACCTTCGACGACTTGCTGCGGCGGACGATCGACGAGATCGACGATGCCGACGACATCGAGGCGGCGCTGGTCGCCTTCGGTCAGGCGTTCGCGACCGAGGTGTCCCGCTCGTCGGAACGAGCCGCGGTACTGCGGCTCATGATCGCGGAGATCCGGCATTTTCCCGCGCTGCTCGACGGGCAACCGACCCGCGACGCGCTGGCCGACCGGCTGCGCGACCTCGACAAGCGCGGCCTGCTCGCGGTGCCGGATCCGGCGGAAGCGGCGGAGTTTCTCGGGATGCTCGTCACCGGTCCGGTGCAGAACAGGTCCTGGTACGGCGCGGTCGCGGTGGAACCGGCCGAGATCGAGCGGCTGGTGCGGAGCGGCGTACGGATCTTCCTGGCTGCTTATCGCGCGACATGACGCAGCCGGGCTCCCTTCCCTGGTGGTCCGACGGGAGCCCGGCTGCGCGCCTGGGGGTGGCTAGCTGATGTGGTACGGGTCGCCGTAGACCTTCCAGTCGAGCGGGGTGTCCAGGTTGAAGTTGCCGTTCTTGAGGAACACCCGCTGGGCCGTGTCGACCCGGCTGGTGTCGCTGTGGGCCTCTTCCTGCTTCATCGCCCACACCCGCGCATCCAGGAAGGCGTTCAGCCAGGTCGTCTCGTTGCCGCCCTGGGACGGCGGCTTGGCCTTGCCGAGCGCGCGCTTGCGGATGCCGCCGAAGCTGGTCGAGTCGTTGCCCGGACCGTGCATGACGATCGCGTCGTAGTAGCAGAACTGACCGAGCGTGCGGACCCCGTCGGACTTGCCCTGCGCCACCGCCGGGTTGAAGTACACCCGGTCGCGCTCGTCGTTCTGGCAGCCCTGGAAGGCGGTGTCCTTGGCGGCGGTCTTCCAGTCCTTGGTGTAGTTCGGGTCGAGGCCCTTGTGCGAGTCGCTGCCGTTCACCTTGCGCAGCGCCGGCAGGTACTTCGCCAGCACGTTGCCCGGCTTGCGGTCGGTGTACAGCTCGACCAGGTCGAGCATGTCGCCGGTGCCCGAGCAGAATCCGATGATGCCCGCGGTGTACCCACGGCCGTCGTCGATGTCCTCGATGTACTTGTACTGCGCCTTCCAGTCCAGCGACGAGTTCTCCGCGCTGCAGACGATCTCCATCGCGATCTCTTTCTTCGCGGGATCGTCGAGCCCGGTCGCTGTGACAGCACCGACCGCGGCGTCCGCGTGCGGCGCGTAGCGGGAGATGGCGAGGCCGGCGGGGACGGCCGCGAGCGACAGCCCGAGCATCAGTGCGGTCCTGCGGGTGGGGCGGTTCTCCATGACTCCTCCGAGGGGCGTCCGAGGGCACTAACTGTTAGGAAGCTTTCCTATCAGACGGAGGACAGAAATGAGAATAGCTCGGACATTAATGTTTTCAGGCGAAGGCTCAGGCGAACACGGTCAGTGCGCCCGGCGCGATGCCGATGTCAACCGGCAGTTGGCCGAGCGGCTCGCCGTCGGCGTACGCCGTGATGCCGGGCGACTCGATCCGGATCGAGCGTCCCTGGAGGGTGCGCACCGCCGGGTGGCCGACGTGGGTGCCCTTCGACAGCTTCGGGAACAGCTGGAGCAGGGTCAGCCGCGACACCGGCTCGATGATCGTGACGTCCAGCAGACCGTCGTCGATGGAGGCGCCGGCGCAGATCTGCAGTCCCCCGCCGTACGTCGGTCCGGTGCCGACCGCGACGAGCATCGCGCTGGTCTCGATCGGGTCGCCGTCGACGGTCACGACGTACTCGAGCGGGGTGAACGTGCGCAGCTCGGCGAGGGTGGCGACCGTGTACCGGGAGCTGCCCTTCGGCCAGGACATCGCGTTGGCGCGCTTGTTCACCAGCGAGTCGAAGCCGCCGGCCACGACCGTGGTGATGAAGATGTCCTTCGCGGTGGCGAGGTCGATCGTCCGGGTCTTGCCCGCCACGACCAGGTCGGCCGCAGCCAGCGGGTCCTTGAGCGGTACGCCGATGCCGCGGGCGAAGTCGTTGCCGGTACCGGCCGGGATGACGCCGAACGGCATCCCGGAGTTCGCCAGCACCTGCGCGCCGAGGTGGACCGTCCCGTCACCGCCGATCAGCGTGACCGCATCCGCACCGGACGCGACCACCTCGCCGGCGATCCGGCCGACGTCCTCGGCGCAGGTCGTGGCATGAACGTCGACCGTCAGCCCCGCCGCGGCCAGCCGATCCCGCACCACCGGCGCAATCCGCGCACCCAAGCCCCGACCGCTGGTGGGGTTGACCACCAGCGCAATCCGTCGACTCATCAGTCAGCCAGCAGCTCTTCGCTGCGGGCCTTACGGCGTTTGTCGTTGATCCGAGCGATCACCTCGGAGGCGAAGAACAGCACGCACATCGGGAACGCCAGCAGACACATCGTGAACGGGTCACCCGACGGCGTCGCCACCGCGGCGAACACGAAGATCACCAAGATGATGTACGGCCGGAACTTGGAGAGCGCGCTGGCCGGCAGCACACCCACCATGTTCAGCAGGACGACCACCAGCGGGATCAGGAACGCGATACCGAACACCAGCAATGTCCGGATCACGAAGTCCAGATACTTGCCGAGCTCGATCAGGTTCTGCACCTGGTCCGGAGTAAAGCCGAGCAGGATCTGGATGCCCTTCGGCAGGGTCCAGTAACCGAGGGCGATACCCGTGGCGAACAGCGGTGCGGCGATCGCGGCGAACAGGTACGCCCACTTCTTCTCGCTCCGGTGCAGACCCGGCGCGATGAACGCCCACAGCTGGAACAGCCAGATCGGCCCGGCGACAACCAGGCCGAGCAGGGCCGACACCTTGATCCGGAACGTCAGCGGATCGCCGACGCCCTGGAAGGTGAGCTGTGGCTTGAGGCCCCGGTTCTCCGCGAACGGCCTGACGGCCTGCTCGAACGGATGCTTCAGGATCTCCAGCGCCTGGTAGTAAATGAACCAAGCCGCGATCGTGCACACCACGATCGCGAGCACACTGATGAGCAGCCGGTTTCGGAGCTCGACGATGTGCTCGCGCAGGGTCATGCGACCCTCAGGGTCTTTCGGGTGGCGGTCCTGCTTCTCCTTCCGCCGCCCGAACTTCACCATCGACACAGGTGCGGCGTTCGGCTCAGTTGGCGGTGTGGGTCGGCGGCAGGCCGTCGCCCGGCGCCTGGCCGTTCACCTGGTTCGGCTGGGCGGCCTGGGCCTGCGGGGCCTGGGCCGGTGCCTGGGCCGGCGGCTGCGAGGCCTCCTGGGTCAGTTCCCCGTCCTTCTTCTTGGGGCCGACCTCCTCCTCCCAGATCTTCTTCGACTTGCCGAGCTGCTTCACCAGCGCCGGCAGCTTCGCCGATCCGAACAGCAGCACGACGATCGCGAGGATGACGAGCCACTCTGCGCCTTGGGGCATACCGAGGAGCGGTGCCATGTCGATCTCCCTTTCCAACATCAATTCGAAGCTCGAGCCTGAGTTCGTGGCCGAATACTACGCCGGAGCGTGCGCTTCCTCGCGGGTCTGTCCAGACCCGGCCGTGGACTGCGCGGCATCCAGCTTGGACTGGGCGGCGACCAACTCACGCGTCAGTGCCTTGGCCTGGCCCCACAGCTTCTTCGCGAGCAGGGCGAGGACGAGCAGCCACACCGCCACCACCGCGAGGAAGAGCAGGAACCAGTACATACCCAGGAGCCTAGCTGGTTCCGGGCCGCCGCCCACGTCCACCGGGGCGTCTCGACGGACAACGGTGTCGGAACGTGATGGTAAAACCGAGTGTCTCCGCGGCGTGACAGCGCGGGACAGCTGGTACTACAACGGCCTGAAGACGGCCTGACGGCGGCTCGGCGAGGGGGCAGGGATGGCGCGGATCGGCGTCGAGGAGCGGCGGGCACGACTCGGGCGCCGGCACCGGCTCGGGGTGGGCTGCCAGGCCGCGGACCCGGTCGAGGCGGCCGCGTCGATGGTCGCGTTGCACGCCACCGATCCGGCCACGGTGCACCTCAGCATCGCCGCCAGGGTGCCGGGGAGTGACGTCGCGAGCACGGAGCGTGCGCTGTACGACGATCGCTCGCTGATCCGGATGCTCGGCATGCGCCGTACGGTGTTCGTCGTGCCGACACCGTTCGCGCCGATCGTGCAGGCGGCGTGCACCGACGACATCGCGATCAAGCAGCGGAAGCTGCTGGTCAAGCACCTGAACGAGGCGGGGATCGCGGAGGGCGCCGAGGCGTGCGGGCGCTGGCTCGCCGCCGTCGAGGAGTCGACCGCGACCGCGCTGGCATTGCGCGGGTCGGCGACGGCGCAGGAGCTGTCGGCCGACGAGCCGCGGCTGCGGACCAGGCTGAACATGGCTGCCGGGAAGACGTACGCCGCCCAGCCGTACGTGACGAGCCGCGTGTTGTTCCAGCTCTCGGCGGAGGGCCGGATCGTGCGTGGCCGGCCGCTGGGCACGTGGCTGAGCGGGCAACACCAGTGGTCACCTTCAGAGGACTGGCTGCCGGGTGGGCTCGGCGACAGGCCGGTGGCGGAGGAGGCGCGGGTGATGCTCGCGCGGGCGTGGCTGTCGTCGTTCGGCCCGGGCACTGCGGCTGACCTGCAGTGGTGGGCCGGGTGGACGGGCGGGCAGACGAAGAAGGCGCTGGCCGCGGTCGAGGCGGTCGCCGTGGACCTGGACGGCCAGGTCGGGTACGTGCTGCCCGGCGACGAAGCTCCCGAAGTACCGGTCGAGCCGTGGGTCGCGTTCCTTCCCGGGCTGGATCCGACTCCGATGGGTTGGAAGGAGCGCGACTGGTTCCTCGGCCCGCACAAGTCCAGGCTGTTCGACAACACCGGCAACATCGGACCGACCATCTGGGCCGACGGCCGCATCATCGGCGGCTGGGGCCAGCCCGAGTCCGGCGAGGTCCGCTACGAGCTCCTCGAGGACGTCGGCAGCGACACCACCACCCTGGTCGCCACCGAAGCAGCCCGCTGGACCACCTGGCTCGCCGGCGTCCGCGTCACTCCCCGCTTCCGCTCCCCCTTGGAGAAGCAGCTCAGCCGAGGCTGACCACGAACCGCGGCGGATCGCACAGCGGTCCCATGACCGGAGCGGTGCCGATCATCCTCAACTCGGCCCCGACGAGTTCCCTGAGCGCCTGGAACCGGGACGAGAGGTCGAGGACGAAGCGTGCGCCGACACACGCGGCAGGACCGACTCCGAACGGCAGGTACGCGTCCCGGTAACGCTCCGGCGGATCGATCCACCGCTCCGGCCGATACGCCTCGGGGTCCTCCCAGACCTGCGGCCGGCGGTGCATGAGGTACGTGCAGATGTACACCTGGTCACCCGGCTCCGCCTTGCGGTCGCCGATCGCGATCGGCTGCCGTACGTCGCGGTGCAACAGCCAGGCCGGCGGCCACAGGCGCAACGCCTCACGCACGGGATCGCCGGAGGGGACGGGTGGTACCTGGAGAACCGCGCCGGCCGGAGTCTGCGGTGTCCAGCCTGCTCGCAGGAGGAGAGCCCAACTGAGTGCGACCGATGTCGCGCGACAGGCAGCTCCGATCATGCCGTCCATCGCCAAGGTGACTTCGTCCTTCGAGTCGAGGACGGTGCGGAGGGCGTCGACGAGTTCGTTGCCCGGATCCGTCCGTTCCAGTTCGCCGTACAAGCCGGAAAGGGTCCTGCTGTGGGCCAGGCGCGACTTCCAGCGCCCGACCCGGCTGCCGTCGTGCGCCAGGCCGACCAGCGCGGCCAGACTCCGGCTGTAGCGGGAGAGCAACCGCTCACGGGTGTTCGGCAGCACGTGTGGCACCACCAGCCGCAGACACAGCTCACCTGCTCCCACCGGCCAGGGCACGGTGAGGTCCTCAGTCAGCAAGTCGGCCATCCGGTCCGGCGACGACTCCCGTAAGGCCGACTCGATTGCTGTCGCCATCGCAATCGTGGCGGGACGACCGGACGCAGAGCCAGGAACCCAGCCAGGAATCTCCCCGAAGGGTGCCGACTCGGCCCGCAGCGGCTCCGTCGTGCTCTTCAGAACCGTCCGGGCCAGCTGCGGATCGGTGACGAGGAAGCTGCCACCTGCCAGCACCCGCAGGCCTACCCGCGGCTCCTTCGACCACTGCTCGAGAACAGCCGCCGGGTCCGCGGTGAGTTGCTCGGTCTCAGCCTCGGACGTCTCTACGGTCTCGATGACTTCGCCCCCTCCTGCCGGTGCGACCGGGACCGGCGGCCCGCCGTCCGTGCGGCAGACCGCCGTCGCCTGTCACGTGTCGTAGATGTAGTAGGTCCAATAACGCCGTGCGCGCAGACCGTCGCCACGGCGGCTCGAACGCATCAAGAAACGCAGAGTCCGCATAGCTGTCCCCTCCTTCACAGTCGTGTGCTGGTGTGAGGCTCTAGCTCACACGGCGGACTGCGAGAGCGGTATCACTTCGAGTAACGTCGAAGCGCGGGTCAGTCGTCGTACGCCGACAGGGCTTCGCGGGCGGTGGCTGCGATCTGGGTGGTGAGGTTGGGGGGATCGAGGACCGTGGCGGCGCCGCCGAGGCGGAGGACGAGGCGTTGGAGCCAGGCGGTGTCGGCGACACGGAGTTTGACGATCAGGGAGTCGTCGGGGCCCTCTTCGACGGACTCGTTCGGGTAGTACTCGGCGACCCAGCGGGCCGGTGGGGCCAGCTTCACAGTGGCCAGGAGGTCCTGCTCGGAGGGCTGGAACATGCCGTTCGACAGGTCGCGCGGCGTGGCCTCGGGCGGTGGTTCGCTGGCCAGGTCGAGGAGTTTGACGGCAGCGATGCGATCCAACCGGAAGAGCCGGACGTCCTCGGCCAGGCGGCACCACGCCTCGAGGTACGTGCGGCCTTCGGACACGACCAGCCGCATCGGGTCCACGTCGCGCTCGGTCGTCTCGTCGCGCGACGGTACGTCGTACGTCAGGTGGAGCCGGCGCTTCCCGGCCAGTCCGCGGTTGACGGTCTCGGCGATCTCCGGCGCGGCGGGCTCGACGTGGACATGCGCCGCGGCACCCTCGCTCGCCGCCGCAGCCTCCCCCGCCGCCCGCTCCAGCTTGGCGATCGCCCGATCGACCGCGTCCCGGTCCGCGCCGGCTGTGACCTCGCGCAGGGTGCGCAGGGCGGTCAACAGCGCCAGGGCCTCGGCTGCGGCCAGCCGCAACGGCCGCGCGAGGTAGTCCGCGTTGTTGATGTGGATGACGCCGTCGCCCTCGGCAGCCTCGATGTCGATCTCGATCAGATCGCCCATCTGTGCACCGGGCAGCCCACAGAACCACAGCACCTTCAGGTCCGCGATGATCTGCTTCGGCCGTACGCCGAACTCCTTGGCCACGTCGTCGACCCGTGCGCCGTCGTTCTCCCGCAGGTACGGCACCAATGCCAACAGGCGCTGCACCTGGTCACGCGCATTGCTCATGCCCCAGCCACCGTCCGCAGCCGCCACAGGACGCCGTCCAGCACGTCCCCAGGGCCTTCGACGACCGCATCGGGGCCGTACGACGCGATCTCCTCGGCCAGCACGGACGAGTCTGCATACGGGACGTGCAGCAGGTCCCAGCCCGGTTCGTACTCCTCGATGGCGTTCGAACGGCGGCGCAGGCTCACACACGAGCCCGTCCGCGCCCGCACCTTCGCCTCGGACGTCGGCCGCGGCGGAGCGAGCTCCGTCACCAGCGAACGCAGATCGGTCCCCTCGGGGACCGTGAACGCGCCCGGCTCCCCCACCGTCTTCACATTGCCGCCGATCCGCGACAGCCGGAACATGCGGGTCGCCTCGCGGTCCCTGTCCCGGCCGACGACATACCAGCGGCCGTGCCACGACACGATGCCCCACGGCTCCAGCGTCCGCGTGGTCGACTCTGACGCCCCACTGCGCACGTGCTGGAACCGGACTGCCTGCCGCGCCACGACAGCGGACCAGAGTGGGTCGAAGGCCGGCTCCGACGCACCGACGTGCGGCTCGATCGCGCTGAGAGCCGACTGGTCGGTCTGGATCCCTGCCGCCTTGAGCTTCAGCACCGCCGAGGTGGTCGCCTCGGACAGGCCAGCGTGCTGCCAGACCCGCGCGGCGACGCCGAGCACGGCGGCCTCGTCCGGCTCCAGGTGCACTTCGGGGAGCTCGAAGACGTCGCGCCGGATCCGGTACCCGACCTCGTCGGAGAAGAACTTGTCGATCGTGCCCATCTCGATCGGGATGCCGAGGTCGCGCAGCTCGTCCTTGTCCCGCTCGAACATCTTCTCGAACGCGTCGTCGGTCTGGCGGGCGTACCCCTCGACGACCTCGCGGATGCGCTCCTTCGTCACGTAAGTGCGCGCGACCAGCAGGCAGATGACCACATTGAGCAGTCGCTCACTCTTCCGCGCCGACACCCGACCACCTTACGGCCTCCGGGCGTCCAAAACCCGCCTTTCCGCACCGAAACTTCGAACACACCTTCGACGCGCTAAGGTCGCTGCGTGATTCGCTGGCGGGACGGTGTGGTGGCGCAGGTCGGCCGGAGCTGGGCCGGTGCGATTGAGCTGACTGTGACGGTCGGTGCGCAGACAGTGCGCGCCCTGGCCTATCCGGACCTGGTCGGCACACCGGTGGCCGGCGACCGCGTGCTGCTCAACGTCAGCGCGCTCGATCGCGGCCTGGGGACAGGTGGGTACGCGCTGGTGGTCGCCGTGCCGGACCGGCTGCCGGAGGACCCGCCGGAGCGCGGGCACCTGGTGAAGGCCCGCTATACGCCGATGCAGGCGATGGTGCTGGGCGCGGACGAGCAGGACTCCCCCGATCACGACGTACTGCGGGACGCGGACGACCTGTTCGGTACGCCGGTTGTGGTCGCGGACCTGCACTCTGCGCTGCCTGCCGTGCTGGCAGGTGTCTACGAGGCTCGGCCGACCACGCGGGTCGTCTACGTGATGACGGACGGCGGTGCCCTGCCCCTGGCGTTCTCGCGGAACGTGGCGACCCTGCGAGACGCCGGCTGGCTCAGCGGGACCGTGACCGTCGGCCAGGCGTACGGCGGGGACCGGGAGGCTGTCACCGTCCACACCGGCCTGTTGACCGCAGTGCAGGTGCTGGCGGCCGAGGTGGTCGTCATCACGCAAGGACCGGGCAATCTGGGCACAGGCACGCGATGGGGCTTCTCCGGCGTGCAGTCAGGTGAGGCGGTCAACGCAGTCGGCACACTGGGCGGCCGAGCCGTCGCATCGCTCCGGATCTCCGAAGCTGACCCCCGACCGCGACACCGCGGCATCTCCCACCACAGCCTCACCGCGTACGGCCGCGTGGCGCTCCAGCCGGCGGATGTCGTCGTACCGGACCTGCCTGGCGACTTCGGGGACGCCGTACGAGACGCAGCCGAGCCGCTGAAGGCACGGCACCGCGTGGTGCGTATCGGCGTGGACGGCTTGTACGACGCGCTCCAGGCGGCGCCGGTCAAGCTGTCCACGATGGGCCGAAGCCTGGACCAGGACCGCGCGTACTTCGAGGCCGCTGCCGCAGCAGGTCGCCACGCGGCCGGACTGGTGGACGTACCTCCACCGGGAGTGGGGACGCAGTACTCCTGATCGCAGCAGGTCGCGCGGCGACAGTTGAGGTATGAAGACCAAGCACCGCGATCTCACGATTCACGATGTCGTCCGGCCGGAGCCTCCGCTCGCGGTCCGGGGAGCGACCACGCTGTGGTTCACGGCCGTCGGCGCCGGCGTCGCCGAGTCGGTTCTCGGTGCGATCGGCGCCGTCGGCGACGGCATCCCGATCATCGGACTGATCTTCCAGATCGCGTTCCGGGCGATCGTGTACGGCGGGCTGTTCGTGGTCATCGACCGCTACTTCCGCCCCGGCGTCGGCTGGGCCCGCTGGCTGCTCGCCGGCCTGCTCGGCACCGTCGGCATCGCGTCCCTGGTGGTCGGTCCGGTCGGCTGGCTGCTACACAACGGCGACTTCGGCACCCTGGACTGGTCCGCCTCGTTCGTCGCGTTCGCGGCGATCCGCTCCGTCCACCTGACCGCGGTCATCACCGCGATCCTGCTCAGCTTCCAGCCGGACTCGAACCGGTGGTTCAGCCGTCGGCCGGTCCGCCGTACCCGCTGAAACACCGAAGGCCGGCTCTCCCGTGAGGAGAGCCGGCCTTCGGATGGTCCGTGAGAACTACTGCCCGGTCTGCTTGGGGGCCGGGAAGGCGTTCAGGATGTCGATGACAGCGAAGGCATTGATGGTCTTGCCCGCCTGGTCCTTGGAGGCCGGGAGCTCGACCAGGACGCGGCTGCCGATCGGAACGCCGGCGAGACCGTCGAGGGCGCCGGTCTGGCCAGTCGGGCTCGGGCCGACCTGGAGCTGGTCGGTCGGGGCGGCGGGCTGCGCCGGGCTCTGCGCGGTCGCGGGCTGGCCGACCCAGGTGCTGGCCTGCTTCTTGCCGGTGTAGTCGTAGATGACGTAGCGGCCGATCAGCTGGCTGCCCTTCTCGATCGGCTTGCCCTTGCCGAGCGCGAACACGACCGGCTTGCCCGGCTTCGCCGGCGGCTTGGTGCCGGCCGCGACCGTGACCTTCGGCTCGGCGTTCAGCGGGCCGCTGACGCTGATCTTGGTCGGCGTCGACGGGCTGACCGGGTTCGCGTCCAGCGGGGTGTCGTTGGCGGCCTCGCCGACCAGATCGACCACGAAGATCAGCGTGTCCGTGCCGGTGATGCCGGCGTCGGTGTTGCCGGCCTCCTTGTAGCCCTTGTCGGCCGGGACCGAGAGCAGCACGCGGCTGCCGATCTTCTTGCCGACCAGACCCTCGTCCCAGCCGCCGATGACGCTGCCCACGCCGATCGGGAACGACGACGGCGCGCCGCGGTCGTAGGAGTTGTCGAAGACCTTGCCGTCGCGCCAGATCTGGCCGAGGTAGTTCGCGGTGAGCAGCTCGCCCTTCTTCACCTCGGGACCGTCGCCCTCCTTGAGGACCTCGGTCACCAGCTGCTTGTCCGGCTCACCGTCGCGATGGGTGACGGTCGGCTTCTGCCCGAAGTCGGCGGTCACCTTGACCCCGGCGGCCCCGAAATCGTCCTTCTTGTCCGATCCGCACGCCACCAGGGACGATCCCAGTGCCGCAACCACGACCAGACTCAACAACCTGCGCACGAAACCAGCACCTCGAACCATCCCGGCGCGGATGCGCGCCGCTAGCTGGGAGGGTGTCGGGCTTCCGGACGCCCTCGCGGGTCAACAACGCCGCCCACCCTAGCCTGCGCGTTCAACCGGGTGGACGGCTGGCCGCGTCACCGTTGAGTCACACCACGCACAGTCACGGCGCTCAGAAACCCACCGCGTTGTGCGGTGCGCGGTCCGGTCGCAGCACCGCGTCCAGGCGGGAGATGGCGCCCGGTGTGTGCTCGTCGATCCGGCCGGCGTAGGCCAACTCACTCGCGCGTACGCCGCCGAGATACAGCGATCCCAGCTCGGCGATGCCGAGGGACAGGTCCGCCGTGTGGTCTACAGCAGCGCAGGTCGCTCCGTCCGGTGCTGCGTCCAGACGCCAGCGCCCGGAGCCGAAGAGGTCGTCCGACACGTCCAGTACGAGCGAGTCGGTCCCGGCGTACGTCCGCGCCTCGAGCGCCGCCCGTACGTCGAGGATGCGCAGCCACAGGTTGTCCCTGGTCCGGGTGAGCTTCAACGCCCGCGGATTGGTCAGCATCCACCGCAGTGGCTCGTCGACCGGCCGGTGTGCCGCAACCACCCGCTTGGTCAGATCGAAGTCGAGCAGTAGCTCCCACAGCGCCCGGTACGCATCCGTCGTCAGCGCCTCGAACGCTTCCACCTGCAGTACGCCGACCTGTGCCGGATCCGGCGACCACGGCAACCGGAAGATCGCAGCACCGTCCACCGCGCCCGCAGCGTCGCGATGCACCAGGTGATGCGCCGGCCCCGACCCGTCGGCCGGCAAAGCACCGGTCGCGAGCCCGTCCCACTTGCCTGGCAGCGGACTGATCTCCCCCACGCGTTGAGCTCGCACCTGCTCGTGCAGCACCGGCCACACCTCTGCCGCGACCCCACCGTCCACCAACTCGAGCGCTCCCGGGTCCGTGAACTCCGACCGGAAGGCGACGTCGGTACGCCGCACCTCCCACCGGTGCTGGAACGTCGCGGGCGAGAATCCGTACCGCCCGTAGATCGTCCCCTCACTCGCGCTGAGCCCGGCCATGAACTCACCGCGCTCCCGGCAGTCCGCCAGCATCGCGGACATGATCTTCCGCAGGAGCCCACGCCGCCGGTACGTCGGCAACACAGCGGTCGACGTCACGCCGCCGAGCGCCAACTGCCGGCCACCCGGAACGGTGACCTGCACCGACACGATCGCGGACCCGCCTGCGATCTTGCCGTCCACGAACGCCGCCTGCGGCCGGAACCAGTCCGCCTGCAACTCCTCGGCGTACCGATCGAGGTCAGCCGGGGTCGCTGGGACCTGTGGTGGCCACGCGGCCGTACCGGCATACCAGGCCGACGGCTCGGGCTCCTCCTGCGGAAAGCCGTTCACATACGGCAGGACACGCAGGTACTCCTTCGTCTCGGCCGGAGCGGGAGGCCGGATCTCGATCGCCATGCGCCCTTTCTAAGCAGCGCACGACGACCAAGCACTCGATTTAGCCAGGAACTACATGCTCGCGATGAGCTTCTCTACGCGCTCGTCGTGGGACTTGAAGGGGTCTTTGCACAGGACCGTGCGCTGGGCCTGGTCGTTCAGCTTCAGGTGGACCCAGTCGACGGTGAAGTCGCGGCGGCGCTCCTGCGCCCGCTTGATGAACTCGCCGCGCAGCCGCGCCCGCGTGGTCTGCGGCGGTACCGACTTGGCCTCGAACACCCGCAGGTCGTCGACGACCCGGGTGACCGCGCCCTTGCGCTCGAGCAGGTAGTACAGCCCGCGCGGCCGGTGGATGTCGTGGTACGCCAGGTCGAGCTGCGCCACCCGCGGGCTGGCCAGGCCGAGGTTGTTCTGCGCGCGGTAGCGCTCGATCAGCCGGTACTTGATCACCCAGTCGATCTCGCGCTCGATCCCGGACATGTCGCCGGACTCGATCGCCTTCAGCGTCCGCTCCCACAGCGACAGCGCCCGCTCGACCGCCGGCGTCCCGAGCTCGCGGCGGTCGACGAAGTCGCGCGCCTTGGTCAGGTACTCCGTCTGGATGTCCAGCGCCGACGCCTCGCGGCCGTTCGCCAGCCGGACCTCGCGGCGGCCGGTCATGTCGTGGCTGATCTCGCGGATCGCCCGGATCGGGTTGTCCAGGGTCAGGTCGCGCATCACGATGCCGGCCTCGATCATCCGCAGCACCAGGTCGGTGCTGGCCACCTTGAGCAGCATGGTGGTCTCGGACATGTTCGAGTCGCCGACGATCACGTGCAGCCGGCGGAACCGCTCGGCGTCCGCGTGCGGCTCGTCGCGGGTGTTGATGATCGGCCGCGACCTGGTCGTCGCGCTGGAGACCCCTTCCCAGATGTGCTCGGCCCGCTGCGACACGGAGTACACCGCGCCGCGGGGGGTCTGCAGCACCTTGCCGGCGCCGCAGATCAGCTGCCGGGTGACCAGGAACGGGATCAGCACGTCGGCGAGCTTGGCGAAGTCGCCGTGCCTGCTGACCAGGTAGTTCTCGTGGCAGCCGTAGCTGTTGCCGGCCGAGTCGGTGTTGTTCTTGAACAGGTAGACGTCGCCGAAGATGCCTTCGTCGTGCAGCCGCTTCTGCGCGTCGACCAGCAGTCCCTCGAGGATCCGCTCACCGGCTTTGTCGTGCGCGATCAGGTCGGTGACCGAGTCGCACTCACCGGTCGCGTACTCCGGGTGGGAGCCCACGTCGAGATAGAGCCGGGCCCCGTTGCGGAGGAAGACGTTGCTGCTCCGCCCCCAGGACACGACCCGCCGAAACAGGTACCTCGCGACCTCGTCCGGGGTCAGTCGCCGCTGCCCGCGGAACGTACAGGTCACGCCGTACTCGTTCTCCAGACCGAAGATTCGCCGGTTCACATCACCCACACTACGGCGCGGTTCCGACAAGCGGGCCAGATCTCAGGCGCGCCGCATCCCGGCGTTATCCCTTTGATGCACCTGCAGGCCGCAACAATCAGCTGTCCGCCCGCATCAAGGTTGTCGCGAGGAAGGACGTCTACATGACCCAGAACAGGCGGGCGCTCGGCGCGATCGCCACCGGAGTGCTCGCCGCGGGCACCCTTGTCAGCGCACCCGCCGGAGCAGCTCCGGCCACCGCGACCAGCCAATCTTCAGCGTGCTCGCTACGACTGGGTTCGATCACGCCCGGTGGCGACCACACCCAGCAAACCATCACCGCTACGCCATCGGCCGGCGCCCGCCAAGTCGGCCCGAAGGACCTCTATGTGGACGGCCAGGCTCACCTGCCGACCGCGGTCCGCACCGAGCTGGTTGTACCGGCCGGTGAGCAACGCACCGGTCTGGCAGTCGTCGGCGTACGGATGTACGGCACCAGCTACATGACCGACGGCACGGGTACGGCGATCGTGCCGGGGACTCTCGAGCAGACCCTGATCGGTGGCGGCTGGGACGACCTGCACAAGTACGTCGAGCTCAGCCGTTCCACCGCCGGGGGTATCGAGCGGTCCAACGTCTACTCGTTGATCAACCAGTTCACCGACGGACTGATCGCTCGCTGGACGGTCACCCCGAGCGGCTGGAAGTACTACACGACGTTCGGTGGCTTCGGTGCGGTCAAGACGATGACGCTGATCGGCCAGGGCAGCACGTACGACACGTTCCTGGCCACTACGAACGGCGGGGCGCTCTACACCGTCCGGATTCCGACTGGCTCCGGGAAGCCGGTGGTGACGAAGGTGCGCACGTCGACCTGGCAGGGCTTCGAGACCCTGATCGCCGAGAAGTGCGGCAACTACGGCACCCTGCTCCTCGGTATCGACAAGGACACCGGCGCCGGCTACCTGTACGCCGTGGGCCACGCCAACGGCGCTGCCACGGTCATCAAGGGCCTGGGCAAGGTCCCGACGACCCTCCCGACCACCGACTCGTACTTCCGCTACTACACCGCCGGCACCAACCTGACCGGAGCCTGACGACGATGACGAGACTTCGGATCGCGGCCGGCCTGCTCGGCGCGGCGATGACGGCGGCCGCACTCGTGCCCGGACCAGCTCGAGCTGAGACCGCCCGGGCAAGCGCGGCCTGCAGCCTCACCCTGGGCACGGTGACCGTCCAGGGCGATCACAAGTTCCAGACCATCACTGCGACATCGCCGATCACACCCGGCCAACCGTCCGTCGGTCCGAAGGGCCTGTTCCCGGTGGACCAGGTGCGGCTGGCGACGTCGGTGGGCTGGGAGCCGGATCCGCCGTCGGCGATGCTCAAGAGCGGGTACGCGACGATCGTCAACGACCTCTACCGGTTCCAGTACGCCATCGACAACACCACCGGTCAGCTGGACCCCACGTCGTTCCAGAAGACCAAGGTGGGCGGGGGCTGGATCCACCAGACGTATCTGGAGCAGTCGACGTACTACGCGTCGAGCGGACCGCGCACCAACACCTACGCCTTGCAGGACGACGTGATCACGCGCTGGACCGTGGAGGGATCGGCCTGGCGCAACAAAGCGACGTACAGCGGGTTCTCGGCGGTGAAGACGATGGCGCTGATCAGCCAGACCGCCGGCTACGACACCTTCCTGGCCAACACCCGGGGCGGCGCGCTCTACACGATCCGGATCCCGGTGAGTGGCGCTCCGCTGGTCAAGAAGGTGCGTGCTTCGACCTGGCAGACCTTCGACACGCTCATCGCCGAGAGGTGCGGCAAGCAGAGCACTCTGTTGCTGGGCATCGACAAGGACACCCGGACTGCCTACCTGTACGCCGTCAGTCACGCGAACGGCGCCGCCACTGTCATCAATGGCCTGGGCAAGGTGGGCACCCAGCTCGTCGCACCTGAGGACAAGACGTACTTCCGTTACTTCGCCGGCAGCTCAGAGGCCGACAACCTTCTCTACGGGGAGTAGACATGAGAAAACTTGCAGCTGGACTGGTGGGGGTAGTTATGGCTGCCGGGGCTCTACCGGCGGGCGTTGCCACTGCTGGGACTGCAGGCACCACGGCACCACCACCGTTCTGCCAGCTGGCGCTGGGCTCGACGACGAGCGGTGGGGACCTCATCCTGCGGGTGCTGTCGGGGACTGTCCCACCCAGTGCCGGCGCGAGCACCTGGGGCGGGAAGGACCTGCTGCCGGACGACCAGCTCACGGTGGCCGGCGGACTCGGTCTGCAGGTCAACGCCGACCAGTCCGGAGTCAGCCGACGGCAGTACGTCGTGCTGGGGTCCACGCTCAACCTGCTCACGTACGACGTGAAGGGGTTCGGCGGTGAAGTCGATCCGGCTTCGGTGAAACGGACTCCGGTCGGCGGCGGCTGGGGCGACGCCCGGTACCTGGAGAACTCCCGGTTCAACGTCGGCACCAAGCTCGTCCGGAACAGCGCGTATGCCGTCATCGGTGACAACATCATGCGCTGGAGCGTCGACGGCACCTCGTTCACCCGCAAGGCGACGTACCCCGGCTTCAGCGCGGTCAAGACGATGACGCTGATCAGCCAGACCTCCACCTACGACACGTTCCTCGCCAACACGCGCGCCGGAGCGCTGTACACCATCCGGATCCCGGTGTCGGGCAAAGCGGTGGTCAAGGTCGTACGGCGGTCCACCTGGCAGGGCTTCGAGGCGCTGGTCGCCTCCAAGTGCGGCACGGGCACGCTTCTACTGGGCGTGGACAAGGAGACCGGAGCGCCGTACCTCTACACGGTCGGGCACGCCAACGGTGAGGCGACCGTGATCAAGGGGCTCGGCAAGGTGCCGCGCACGTTCGGTGAGGTCGCCTACTCGCGGTACTACGACGACACCCAGGACTACGACCAGCTGTCCGGCGAGTGAGGTCGATTGTCTGGTGAATTTCCGGTGACACACTGGAACTCACTGGACTGATCGGCGCGACCGGGAGGCAGACGTGAGCCGGACCCGAGTGGCAATTGCGGACGACGACGTCCTGCTGCGCGAAGGTCTGGCCAGTCTGCTCGAGCGGTCCGGGTTCGACGTGCTCGGTACGGCGGGCAACGGCGCGGATCTCCTGGACCTGGTACGACGCCAGCCGCCGGACCTCGTCATCATCGACATCCGGATGCCGCCCGGACACTCGACGGAGGGGCTCGACGCGGCCGACGTCATCCGCCGGGAACACCCGGAGACCGCCGTGCTTCTGCTGTCGGCGCATGTCGAGGTCGAGCACGCGCTCCAGCTGATGGCTGCCGGGCAGGGTGTCGGCTACCTGCTGAAGAGCCGGGTGACCGACGTCGACGAGTTCCTCGAGAGTCTGCGACGGGTCGCCCGCGGCGGGTCCGTGGTCGACCCGGCCCTGGTCCGGGAGCTGGTCGACGCCCGGCGCCGGCACGACCCGCTGGCCGCCCTCAGCGAGCGCGAGCGGGAGGTGCTGTCGCTGGTCGCGGAGGGCCGCTCGAACGCCGGTGTCGCGCGGCGGCTATGGGTCGCCGAGGGGACGGTCGAGAAGCACGTGCGCAGCATTCTGACCAAGCTCGACCTGACCGAGACCGACGACGACCATCGCCGCGTACTCGCCGTCCTGACCTACCTGGACGGTGTGCGCCGGCCGGTGACATGAGGGCGACGTGATCGGCGGAGTCGCCCGGCGGGTCCTGGTCGCGAGCGGGCTGTTGATGGTGCTGGTCGGCTCCGGGTTCGTGGTGCTGCTCGTGTCTGTGCAGGGGCTGCGCGCGTCGGAACACCAGGCCCGGCACACCGCGGCTGTACTGACCAGCGCGCATCAGGTGGAGCGGCTGGTCAATGATGTGGCAACCGGTCAGCGCGACTTCGTCATCACCGGTCAGGAGAAATTCCTGCAGCCGTGGCAGGCGGCGCAGGCCCAGCTACCCACGCAGACCGCGGCGCTACAGCAGTTGGTTGCCGGCAGCCCCGATGAGGTCAGTCGGGCGCAGGAGCTCAGCCGGAGCGTCACGTCGTACCTGCAGGACTACTCGATGCCGGAGATCGAGGCCGCGCGGCGCGACCCGGACGCCGCTCGCACCGGAGCTGCTACGGCGGAGGGCGCGCAGCGGGTCGCCCAGATCCGCTCGGGGCTCGACCAGCTCATCGGCTCCGAGCAGCAGTTGTCGGTGACCGAGCAGCGGCACTCGGACTCGGTTGCCAACCAGGCGGTCGTTGCCGCGATCATCGGGCTGGCCGGTTCCGTCGTACTCATCCTGGGCTTCACGATCTACCTCACCCGCGCGATCGTCCGGCCGGTGCGGGTCACGGCGGAGATGGCGAACCAGCTGGCCGCGGGCGACCTCGGCGTACGCGTGCCGGAGACGGGAGTCGGCGAGATCCGCACGCTGGAGCGCACGTTCAACACCATGGCCACCTCGCTGGGCGCCGCGAGTGCCGACGTCGCCGCGTCGCGGGCACGCATCGTGCGGTCGGCGGACGAGACGCGGCGGCGGATCGAGCGGGACCTGCACGACGGGATCCAGCAGCGGCTGGTCTCGCTGGCCCTCGACGTACGGGCGATCCAGGCGGATGTTCCGCTCTCCGAGTTGGACAAGGTCGCCGACGGGTTGTCGGCCACGCTGGACGAGCTGCGGGAGATTGCCCGAGGCATCCATCCCGCGATCCTGTCCGAAGGCGGCATCGGACCGGCGCTGCGGATGCTGGCGCGCCGGTCCAAGGTCCCGGCCGAAGTGACGGTCGGCTTCACGACCCGGCTCCCGGCGCCGATCGAGGCTGCCACGTACTACGTCGTGTCCGAAGCACTCACCAACGCCGCGAAGCACGCCGACGCGTCCGTCGTACTGGTCGATGCCGACATCGTCGACGGCCTCTTGCGGCTGTCCGTTCGCGACGACGGCCGGGGCGGCGCCGACCCGGCGAGCGGCTCCGGGCTGATCGGGCTCGACGACCGGGTCCAGGCGCTCGGCGGCACGCTGGTGGTCGACAGCCCAACAGGAGCAGGGACCACGCTGACGGTCGCGCTGCCCGTCACCACGTAGTACAGGCAGCAGGAATGTCACCGGGTCAGGTCCCTGTAATGCTTGAGCTATGCGGTGCCTGATCGTCGACGACAGCCGGCACTTCCTCGAGGCGGCGCGCGGCCTGCTGCGGCGCGAAGGCGTCACCGTCGTCGGTACGGCGACCTCGGCCGCCGGGGTCGCCGACCTGGTCGAGGACCTCCGGCCGGACGTGGTGCTGGTCGACATCGACCTGGGCGACGAGAGCGGCTTCGACCTGATCACCCGGCTGCGGTCCGCCGGTTCACCGGCGCCGATGATCTTGATCTCGACCCACGCCGAGCAGGACTACGCGGACCTGATCGCGGCCAGCCCGGCGATCGGATTCGTGCCGAAGACGAACCTGTCCGCCGCCGCGATCCAGAGGTTGCTCGACAGGGTCTAGGTCGAGCGCCCGTGGCGTACGACGGCGTCGAATCCGGCCGCCAGCAACAGAACAGCTCCCGTCACGACCCACTCGTAGCCGGACGAGTTCGCGCCCTGGATCAGGTCGCTCATCCCGTTGATGATGACGGCCACCACGAGGCCGCCCAGTACGGCGTCGATCATCCGGCCGCGTCCGCCGAACAACGACGTACCGCCGATCACCGCGGCACCGACCGCCAGCAGCAAGGTGTTGCCGGCGCCCGCGTTCGACTGCACAGATTGCAGGAGCGACGCCGCGACCACACCCGAAACGGCCGCCATGCCGGAACAGATGACGAAGACGGAGATGCGGATCCGCGACACCACGACCCCGGCCCGACGCGCGGCCTCCTCGTTGCCGCCGACGGCATACACGTGCCGGCCGTACCGCGTCCGGCTCAGCGTGAAGTGCCAGACCACGAACAGCAGCACCAGCAGTACGACGGCCCACGGCTCGCCCTGCGCCTTGTTGCTGAAGAACGCGTTGGTGATCAGGTTGCGGTTGATCCCCATCTCGTAGGTGAACGCGCTGCCGAGCAACGCGACCACAACCACCTTCGCCACGATCACCACGACCGGAGTCGCGGCCAGTCCACTCCGTCGGCGTCCGCGCGCATCGATCAGCTTGATCGCGGCGTACCCCGCGACGAAGACGCCCAGCAGTGTCCAGCCCAGCCACAGCGGCACGAAGCTGTTCTCCAACGAGATCAGCGGCGAACCGGTCGGCAGGATCACCGACCCCTGCCCGCCGACGAGGATCAGCGTCAGCCCTTGGAAGGCCAGGAACGTCGCCAGCGTGATCACGAACGACGGAATGCCGGCCCGGGCTCGCAGCCACCCCATCACGAAGCCGATCACCAACCCGACGGCCAGACCGGCGAGTACGCCAACCCACCACGACTGCCCGTGGCGCAACAACAGCACTGCCATGATCGCCGAGCACAATCCACCGGTCGTACCGGCCGACAGGTCGATCTCACCGAGCAGCAGAACGAAGACCAGCCCCATCGCCATCACGATGATCGGGGCGGCCTGGATCACCAGCGCCTCCAGGTTGTACGCGCTGAGGAATCCCTGGTGGACGATGGCGAAGAAGGCGGTGATGACGACCAGCCCGACGATCGCGGGAGCCGATCCGAGTTCACCGCCGCGCAGCCGCGCCACGTAGTCGCGGACGTACGCACTGAGCGGTCCCTGCACGGACTTGCGCTGCGGTGTCTCATCGGCGACCACCGGTCCGGCCTGGGCGTTCACTGGATCGCTCCCCTCGACTCGGCCGGCAGTCCGAGTTCTCCGGACCGGCCGCTGGTGATCAGCTCGACGACCTGCGTCTGGCTCACGTCCTTGCGCCGTACCTGCGTGGCCATCCGGCCCAGGAACAGCACGGCGATGGAGTCCGCGACCTGCATGACGTCGTTCATGTTGTGGGAGACCAGTACGACGGCGACACCGCGATCGGCGAGCCGCCGGACCAGGTCCAGGACCTGCTCGGTCTGGGCGACACCGAGGGCCGCGGTCGGCTCGTCGAGGATGACGATCTTCGAACTCCAGAGCACCGACTTCGCGATGGCGACCGTTTGCCGCTGACCACCCGACAGGCTGGCGACGCGTTGCCGGACTGACCTGACCGTCCGGACACCCAACGAGGTCAGGGTCTGTGAGGCCAGTAGCTCCATGGTGTTCTCGTCGAGCGTGTGCAGCCGGTTGACCCGCTCGCGGCCGAGGAACATGTTGCCGACGACATCGAGATTGTCGGCGAGGGCCAGGTCCTGGTGGACGATCTCGATGCCGAGCCGGGCCGCATCCCGCGGTTCGTGCAGCTGCTGCGGTGTGCCGTCCACGAGGATTTCGCCCGCGTCGATGCGGTGGATGCCGCCGATGCACTTGACCAGCGTCGACTTGCCCGCACCGTTGTCGCCCACCAGGGCGGTCACGTCGCCGGCCCCGGCGCTGAAGTCCACTTCCGACAGCGCCACGACCGGACCGAACGACTTGCCGACGCCTCGCAGTTCGAGTGTTTTCACGGGGTGTGGATGCCGTTCTCGCCGCAGAGCTTCACCAGGGCCGGAGTCGGGCACACCGACACGGCGGTCTCGTAGCCATCCGTGACCGGCAGCGCCACGTTCTTCTTGGTGATCACCGTCGGATCGGCCAGGTACGACGGGACCTCGCGACCGTTCGTCGGGTCCTTGATCGTTGCCGGGGCGGTCGGCTTCTGGCCGGACAGGATCTGGCCCGCGAGCTTGATCGCGACATCGGCCTCACCGGCGACCGGCTTGTAGATCGTGAAGCACTGGGTGCCCGCCATCACGTTGTCCAGACCGCCGGCGGTGGCGTCCTGACCGGACACCGCGACCTTGCCGGCCAGCCCCTGCGACTTCAGTACGTTGATGACCGACTGCGCCATGGTGTCGTTGGCAACCATCACCGCGTTCAGGTTCGGGTGGCGGCCGAGCATCGTGGTGAAGACGGTTTGCGCCGTGGCCGGGTCCCAGTTGCCGGTCTGCTCGCCGAGCTTGGTCCAGCCGGTCTGCTTCGACAGCACCGAGTTGTAGCCCTGGGCAAACAACGTCGCGTTGTTGTCGGTCGGCGCGCCGTCGATGTCGACGTACCCGACCGCGGACTTGCCGGCGACCTGCGGACAGGACGCCAGCGCCGTGCCTTGGTCCTGGCCGACCTTCACGTTGTCGTACGAGACGTAGTACTCCGCCGTACCGCCCGTGGTCAGCCGGTCGTAGTCGATCGTCACCACGTTGTGCTGCTTGGCCAGCGACTCGATCGCCTTGCCGGACCCCGAATCGAGGTTCGTCACCAGCAGGACGCCGACGCCCTGGTTGATCAGCGCCTGGGCCTGCGACTCCATCGTGGTCGCGCTGGCGTTCGCGTTGTCGATGTAGCAGGTGAGCTTGTTGGCCGTGCACTGCTTGCGCAGCTCGTTCGGATCGGCCGAGACCCAGCGGGGCGAGGACGCCGTGTCCGGCAGCAGTACGCCGACCTTGGTGTTGGCCGGCGGTGCACTGCTGCCCGACGACGAGTTGTCATTGCTGTTGCCGCAGGCAACGAGACTGGTGAGCAGCGCCAGGGTTGTCCCGGCCAGCGCCACCGCTCTGTGTGTGTTTCGCATCGTGCGTCCTTCATGATTCGCCGCAGGGTTGTCTCCTGCCCAGCATGCGATCGGCGCCGCGTCGCGTCGTCGCAGCAGGCACCCAACCCCGTTGCCCACCAGCGGGTACGCCGGATACCGGCTGGCAGGGGGCCGGGACGGCGGACAGCCTCACTGCCCCGGCGGACCGCGCCGGGCCATGGTTCTTGGTATGGCCACATCTGCAGCAGTACCTTCCGCTCGGCAGAGCCGGCCGGGCCTGAAGCGTGACATCGGCTTCGTCGGCCTGATCTGGGCCTCCGAGGGATCGATCATCGGCTCCGGCTGGTTGTTCGGCGCACAAGGCGCCCTGTCCACCGCCGGTCCCGCGGCGATCATCTCCTGGGTCATCGGCGGTACGGCGATCCTCATCCTGGCGCTCGTGCACGCCGAGCTGGGCGGCATGTACCCGGTCTCCGGTGGTACGGCGCGCTTCCCGCACTACGCGTTCGGCGGTGCGGCCGGTGCGTCGTTCGGCTGGTTCTCCTGGCTGCAGGCGGCCACCGTGGCGCCGATCGAGGTGCTGGCGATGATCACCTACGGCCAGCACTACTCGTTCGCGAGCGGCTGGCTGAAGACGGTCAACGGGCAGCACATCCTGACCGGGTCCGGGATCGTGGTCGCGGTGCTGCTGATGGCCGCGGTCACCGCGATCAACTTCCTCAGCATCCGGCTGCTCGCGCGCACCAACAGCGCGGCGACCTGGTGGAAGGTCGGCATCCCGCTGCTGACGATCTTCGCGCTCGCCGTGGTGCAGTTCCACGGCAGCAACTTCACCGCCGCCGACGGCTTCAACCCCTACGGCGCCAAGGGCATCCTGTCCGCGGTGTCGACCAGCGGCATCATCTTCGCGCTGCTCGGCTTCGAGCAGGCCGACCAGCTGGCGGGCGAGAGCAGCAACCCGCGGCGCGACATTCCGCGCGCGGTGATCGGGTCGATCGTGATCGGCGCGGTCATCTACATCCTGCTGCAGGTCGTGTTCATCGCGGCGCTGCCCAAGGACCAGATCCAGGGCACCTGGGCGCATGCGGCGTACACGACCATGACCGGTCCCTTCGCGCAGGTCGCGACGTTGCTGAGTATGGGGTGGCTGGCAACGATCCTGTATATCGACGCGGTCGTTTCGCCTGGTGGGACAGGGCTGATCTACATCACCGGTAGCTCGCGGGTGTCCTACGGATTGAGCCGGAACGGGTACGTGCCGTCGGTGTTCGAGCGGACCAACCGCCGCGGCGTTCCGTGGGTCGGGTTGATCACCGCCTTCGTGATCGGGTGCATCTGCTTCCTGCCGTTCCCGAGCTGGCGTTCGCTGGTCGGGCTGATCACCAGTGCGAGTGTGCTGATGTACGCCGGTGCGCCGTTGTCGCTCGGGGTGTTCCGGCGACGGCTGCCGACCGCGCATCGCCCGTACCGGCTGCCCGGCGCCTCGTGGCTTTCGCCGCTGGCGTTCGTGGTCGCGAACCTGCTGATCCTGTGGTCGGGGTGGATGACGGACTGGAAGCTCGGCGTGGCGATCCTGCTCGGGTACGTCATCCTGATCGCCAACCGGGTGTTCAAGCTCAACCCGATCATGCCGCAGCTCGACCTGCGAGCAGCGCAGTGGTTGCCGGTGTACCTCGTCGGGATGGGGCTGATCGTCTACCTGAGCGACTTCGGCCCGTTGAAGCACCCGTGGTTCCCGCTGTGGTGGGACATGCTCGTGACGGCGGTCTTCAGCCTGGTCATCTACTTCTGGGCGCTCGCGGTCGCGCTGCCGGCCGAGCAGATCCAGGCGATGGTCGACCAGGTCGTCGTACCGGAAGAAGCCAACCTGGGCTGAGCGCGACGCGGCGTGGCAACTTAAGGGGTTGACCCCTGAGATTGTGGGTTAGCCCCCTGCATGCAAGGTGCTGACCCACAATCTGAAGCGCCAACCCCCAGGATCGGAGAGGCTAGAGGTCGACCAGGTCGAGGAGCTGGCCCAGTTCTTTGGGGTTGAGGTCGCGGAGCTCGCCGGTGTGCAGGTTGCCGCGGCGGACCGGGCCGATGGCGGTGCGGGTGAGGCGCTTGACCGGGTGGCCGACCGCGTCGAACATGCGGCGGACGATGCGGTTGCGGCCCTCGTGCAGGCTCATCTCGATCAAGGTGCGGCCGGGGACCGTGGAGACGATCTTCACCGTATCCGCCCGCGCCGGCCCGTCGTCGAGCTCGACGCCGTCGAGGAGCGTGCGCAGTACCGCGGGTTTGACGTTGCCGTCGACCTCGGCGACGTACGTCTTGGAGACCTCGTACGACGGGTGCGCGAGGCGGTGCGCGAACTCGCCGTGGTTGGTGAGCAGCAACAGCCCCTCGGTGTCGGTGTCGAGCCGGCCGATGTGGAACAGGCGCTCAGGGCGATCCTGCACGTAGTCGGTGATGCACGGCCGCCCTTGTGGGTCGGACATCGTGCTCACGACGCCGCGCGGCTTGTTCAGCACGAGGTACACGTTCGCACTCACCGGCGGGATCCGCTCCCCGTCGACCCGGATGACCGCGGACTCAGGATCAACCCGCACCCCGAACTCCGTCACCACCCGCCCGTCGACCTCCACCCGCCCTTCCTCGATCAGAAGCTCGGCATTCCGCCGGGAAGCAACCCCCGCCCGAGCCAGAACCTTCTGCAACCGAACCCCCGCGTCATCCACGGTGCCGAACTCCCTCAACAACCTCGCCGCCGTCGGCCGCTTCGGCGTCGCCGGCCGCTTCGGCGTCGCCGACCGCTTCGGCGTCATCGATGGCTTCGGCGCGATCGGTGGCATCGGCAGGGTCGGCGGCCTGCGCCTGGTCGGGCTCGGTGTCGGCTGCGGGCTCGGTTTCCTCGTCCCGGCCCGCGGCGTCCACCTCCTCCGACCCGTCGTCGTCCGCTGCGTCGACGGCAGGCTCGGACGAGCCGACGTACTCCACCTCGGACTCGTCGGCCACCTCGGCCACCTCGGACCCGTCGGACCCGGTGTGCTGCGCCGGACCGTCGGACTCGGTGTCTTGTGCCGGAGCGGTGGGCTCCGCGTCGTCTGTGGGGGTCGTGCCGTCGGCTGAAGGTGCGGGTGAGAGGGATTGGGCGGCCAACTCTTCCTCGATGTCGTCCATGTCGGGAAGGTACGGGGCCAGTTCAGGCAGATCGTCCAGGGACTGCATGCCCATGCGTTCCAGGAAGTACGTCGTGGTGCGGTACAGCGTGGCCTGCGACTCCGTATCGGCCCCCGCCTCCTCGACCAGACCGCGCGCGACCAGCGTGCGCATGACGCCGTCGACGTTCACCCCGCGGATGGCAGATACGCGCGCCCGGCTGACCGGCTGCTTGTACGCGACCACCGACAGCGTCTCCAGCGCCGCCTGCGTGAGCCTCGCCTGCTGACCGTCGAGGACGAAGCGCTCGACGTACGGCGCTGCCTCGACGCGCGTGTAGTACCGCCAACCCCCGCCGACCTCACGCAGGTCGAACCCACGCCCCTGCTCGGTGTACTCCGCCGACAACTCCCCCAGCGCGTCCGCCACATCCCCCGTCGGCCGCCCAACAGCCCGCGCCAACGTCAGCACCGGCAACGGCTCATCCGTAACCATCAGGATCGCCTCGATAGCGCGCCGCATGGTGTCGTCATCAACAACAACCTCATCCTCCACCGGCACCTCAGTCTGCCCCGGCGGCAGGTGATCCTCATCCCCGCCAGCCGACGTGACGGAGGCAGCGGCCGCGCCCCCAGCGACTACGTCCTCGGCCGTGCGATCCGCAGCGCCGGTGTCTTCGGCGGCGGCGCCATCCGCAGCGCCGGCGTCTTCGGCGGCTGTGTCCTTTGAGGCGGCGTCCTCAACCGCGGCGTCCTCAGCGCCCGGGTCCTCGACGGCCGAGTCCTCGACGGCTGTGTCCTCACCGGCAGCACCCGCGGACTGCTCCTCATGAGCATCCGCTGTAACGGCGGCCTCGTCGGGGGCCGCAGCCTCACCGTTCTCGGCGGCGACTGTGTCCTCGTCCGCGATGGCCGCGTCCGCGGCAGCCTGCCCCTGCCCTGAGCCGTCCGCAGCGACCTGCTCCTGCCCTGCGCCCTCGGCACCGGCCAACTCGTCCGAAGCGCCCTCGGCACCGGCCAACTCGTCCGAAGCGCCCTCGGCACCGGCCAGCTTGTCCGAGGCTTCGGCGCCCGCCTGGTGGTCCGCGGCGACCTGGTCCTCGGAGGTGCTCTCGGCGGCGTCGTCTACTACGGACGACTGCTCCTGCGCGGTTTCTTCCTGCGCGTCGGGCTCGACGCCGGCGGGGGTGTTGGTGTGGTCGGTCACTGGTTTGCCGTCTCGTCGGGTGCTGGGGCCGGTGGCGGGGGGATGTCGGATTCGTCGGTGGCAGTGGCGCCGGGCTCGAGCCAGTCGTTGTCTTCGGCAACAACTGGCGCCTCGCCGTCTTCGGAGGGCGGTTCGGCTTCCTCGTCGAACTCGTCGCTGACGTCGATCTCGCCCTCGTCAGTGCCCGTCCACCGGATCGTGAGCTCCCCCAGCGGCGTCACCTGATCGAACGTCACCGCGGCCTCACGGAACAACTCCAGCAACGCCAAGAACCGGCACACCGTCGTCACAGTGTCCGGCGAGTCGGAGACCAGGGCCCGGAACGTCGTACTGCGCTGCCGCCGCAACCGATCCACGATGACCAGCGCCTGCTCGCGAACCGTCACCGCAGGCGCATGCAGGTGGGCGAGCGAAACCCCCTCCGGCACATTGTCCTTCGGCGCCATCGCCCGCGCGGCAAGCGCCGCCAGCCCGGCCGGATCGAGCCCCAGCAACACCTCGGGCAGCAGCTCCGCGAACCGCGGCTCCACCCCGACCGCCCGCGGGAACCGCCGCGACTCGACCGCCATCCGCTCCTGCACCAGCGCCGCGATCTGCTTGAACGCCCGGTACTGCAGCAACCGGGCGAACAACAGATCCCTGGCCTCGAGCAGCGCGAGGTCCTCGTCGTCCTCGACCTCGCCCTTCGGCAGCAACCGCGCCGCCTTCAGGTCCAGCAGCGTCGCGGCGATCAGCAGGAACTCCGACGTCTGATCCAGATCCCACTCCGACCCCAGCGCCTTGATGTGCGCGATGAAGTCGTCCGTGATCACCGAGAGCGCGATCTCGGTGATGTCCAGCTTGTGCTTCGAGATCAGCTGCAGCAGCAGGTCGAACGGCCCCTCGAAGTTCACCAGGTGAACGCTGAACCCCTTGCCCTCGGCAACAGCTGGTTCATCGCCCGGGCCGGCCGAGCCGGCCGAGAGGTCCAGCGGTAACGAGTCCGAGGACACGGTCACTCCGCGCCCTTGAGCTCCGCGGCCAGGCCCTCCGCCGCACGGAGCCGCCGGACCAGCACCGAGTCCGGCCCGTGGTCGACGAAGTCGGCCAGCAGTACGTCGATGGCCTCGCGGACGATCCGGCCGCGGTCGGCCGTCAGGCCGTGCTCCGCGCGCAGCGCGAGTCTGGTCTGTTCCAGGCCGAGCAGCTCCTCCTCCGTCACGTACACGGTGATCTTCGTGTCGTGACGGATCCGACCACTCGACTTCCGGTCGTCGACGACCGTCGTACGGGACCGTACAGACGACGACGGTCCGTCAGTGGTGGTGCGCTTCTCGGGTCTGGTCTGCTTCGGTGCCGCACCCCCGAAGAGTTCACTGGCACCTGGCAGGCTCACCCGGCGGGACAACGCGCCAGCACCTCCTTGGCAAGGTCGCGGTACTGCGTAGCCGCTTGGGACGAGGGGGCGTATGTCGTGATGGGCTCGCCGACGACCGTGGTCTCGGGGAACTTGACGGTACGCCGGATGACGGTGTGGAAGACGCGTTCGTCGAAGGCCTGGACCACCCGGTCGAGGACCTCCCGGGCGTGCGTCGTACGCCCGTCGAACATGGTGCCGAGGATCCCGACGATCTCGAGCTTCGGGTTCAGCCGGTCCTGCACCTTGGCGATGGTGTCGGTCAGCATGGCCAGGCCGCGGAGCGCGAAGAACTCGCACTCCAGCGGTACGACGATGCCGTTCGACGCGGTCAGCGCGTTCACGGTGAGCAGACCGAGCGACGGAGCGCAGTCGATCAGGATCACGTCGTAGTTCGGGATGATCGGGTCGAGCACCCGCTGCAGCGTGTACTCGCGGGCGACCTCCTGGACCAGCTGCACCTCGGCCGCGGACAGGTCGATGTTGGCCGGCAGCAGGTCGAGGTTCTCCACCCGGGTCGGCTGGATCACCTCGTCGGGCGTGATGTCGCGCTGCATCAGCAGGTTGTAGACGGACAGCTCCAGGTCGTGCGGCTGTACGCCGAGGCCGATCGAGGCGGACCCCTGCGGGTCGAAGTCGATCAGCAGCACCTTGCGACCGGTCTCGGCGATCGCCGCGCCGAGGTTGATCGTGGTCGTGGTCTTACCGACCCCGCCCTTCTGGTTGCACATCGCGATCACCTGCGCCGGGCCGGTCTTGGCGGGTGGCTGCGGCACCGGCAGGTCCGGCAGCGGCCGGCCGGTCGGCCCGATCTTGTGACGCGGACCGTTCGGGTCGTTCACGGGTGCAAGGTCCTCCGCGGTGAGCTTGGCCGTCGGCTTCGGCATCTCCGCATAGTTGTCGGGCAGCGCCCGGGGCGTGGTCACCGGGCGGGGTGGCGGGCTGAACGGCTGGGCCGGCACCGGGGCCGGAATGTGCCCCGGGATACGGCCCGAAAGGTGGTCGGTCACGTGCTCGGTGCCCGGGAATGTCGACTCGTTCATGACTCGTCAAACCTTTCAACCGATACGGGCGATCCCAGCGACTGTAAGCGTGCATTCAAGCACTCTCAACCAGCCACTCCGCACCGGGGTGGGGCTGTTTGTCGACAAAGCTCCGAACCTGGCCGATCACCCACTCGGAGTCACCGGCCGTGAGCAGATGATCGCACACCGTCCCGGATACCCGAGCACCGGGTCTACCCTTTCACGAGCCGGTTGTAGCTGTAGAACCACGTCGGCACGGCGGCCGCCACGACCGCCAGCGCGTACGCCGGCAGCGAGTGCCCGAGCGCGGCGACGAGGACCGACACGAGCAGGCAGGGGATCTGCCAGCCGAGGAACCAGCGCAGCCGCACCTTCCCGATCACCCCGGCCACACCGCTGATCACGAAGTACAGAGCGAGCCCTCCGAACAGGTACCAGCGCTCCTTGGCCTCCAGGTGCTCCCCGGCGTGCGGGATCAGACCGCCCAGCCCGGCCGCCATGGCGACGATTGCCCCGGTGACGACGAGGTGGGCGAGCAGTGCGGCCCACGGCTCGAGCGGAGTGGTACTGCGGGGCGCCGGAGTGAACCCATACAGCGTCGTGAGCTGCCAGAGCTCGATCATCAACCAGAACGCCGCCAGCGAGGCCAGACCGACCTTCCAGTCCCAGTCCAGCTCGGTGTTGGCGTCGACGACCTGCGCCAGCGCCTCTCCGAGCACGATGATCACGAACAACCCGAGTCGCTCGTCCAGATGCCCCCGCTCGACCTGGGCGGTCGTGATCAGCGGCGGTCTCGCCGGCGCCTCGTCGCGCCGCCCGTGCCACAGGCGGCGCAACAACCGGTCCCGGAGCTGGTCCTGTTCCTGCTGACGGCGGATGCTGGTCGCACGCTGCTCCATCGCCTTCGGGTTGCGAGCACCCATCACGGAGAACATCAGGTCGGCAGCGATCCCGCCGGCCCAGAGCCAGTACGCCGTCTCCTCCGGGACGAACAGTGCGACGACCCAGGGCGCGGCCATGACGCCCTGGGTGGCCGGCCAGAAGCCGATCACCTTCCCGTCCCGGCTGGCCGACCCTGCTGCGATGCCCCGGCAGACCAGGAAGGCGACAGTGAACGCCACAGTCCGGCTGCCGCCGTGCGGTTCACCGGTGTGGTCCGGCAGCAGACCCGGCCAAACGCCCGGTACGGACGCAGCCATCACGCCGATGCCGAGCATGGTCCGCAGTACGGCGCGGCGCCTGGTGTGCTCCCCCGCGACGTTGGCGTAGACGCTGGTCGCGGTCCACACGCTCCAGATCGCGTAGAACATCGCCGCACAGATCGCGACCTGTCCGAGCGTCTCGGCGCCGTGCAGCCGGTGCGAGATCTGCGCGGCCGCGGCCACCACGGTCAGATCGAAGAACAACTCCAGCCAACTCGCGTGCCGCTCCTCAGCGGCCCCCGTCTGTTCACTCACGCGGTGAACCTTAAGAGGAAAGCGCCCGCGGATGTGAAGTCGCGTAGACCTCGCGCAGCTTGTCGACGGTCACCAGTGTGTACACCTGTGTCGTCGTCACGGACGCATGTCCCAGCAGCTCCTGGACCACGCGTACGTCGGCCCCGCCGTCCAGCAGGTGTGTCGCGTACGAGTGACGCAGCGTGTGCGGGGAGATCTCCTTCGAGATACCGGCCCGCTGCGCAGCGCGACGCAGTACCGTCCACGCACTCTGGCGGGACAGGCGGCCACCGCGGGCGTTCAGGAACAGCGCAGGCGTACCGCGGCCACGTGACACCAGATCAGGGCGTCCACGGACCTGGTACGACGACAACGCGTCGCGCGCGTACGACCCGACGGGCACTACTCGCTCCTTGCTGCCTTTGCCGCGCAACAGCACCGCACCGGCGTCCAGGTCGATGTCGTCGACATCCAGGCCGACTGCCTCCGAGATGCGTGCACCAGTGCCGTAGAGGAACTCCAGCAACGCGGCGTCCCGGGTGGCCAGTACGGCGGGCTCCGCCTCAGCTCCAGCGGCCGCTGTGAGGATCCGGGTCACCTCGTCGACAGACAGTGCCTTCGGCAGCCGCTGAGGCGGTACAGGTGGCTTCACGGCCGCGGCAGGGTCCACAGCGGCCAGCCCCTCGCGTACACAGAACCTGTGGAATCCGCGGACCGCCACGACGGTCCGCCCGGCGCTCGACGCGGTCAGCGGCGGATGGTCGGCGTCGCCCTCGCGCAACCGCATGAGGAAGTCGCCGACCACGGCCTCCGTGATCCGGCCGAGGTCGTCGATCCCGGCGGAGGCGAGGAAGTCGCCGTACCGGCGCAGGTCACGCCGGTACGACGCCAGGGTGTTGGGTGCCAGCCCGCGCTCCACCGTGAGGTGGTCCAGGTAGGTGCCGACTGCCCTGGTGATGCCCGAAGAGATGCTCAGACCAGCACCTCGTCCAGCTTCAGCTGCGACAGGTCGTGCGCCTCGGCCACCGGACCGTAGGTGACGTGCCCGTCGAACGTGTTCAGGCCGAGCGCCAGACTGTGGTCCGACTTCAGCGCCTCGCGCCAGCCCAGGTTCGCCAGCTCGATCGCGTACGGCAGCGTCACGTTGGTCAGCGCGTACGTCGAGGTGTTCGGCACCGCGCCGGGCATGTTCGCGACGCAGTAGAACAGCGAGTTGTGGACCCGGTACACCGGGTCGGCGTGCGTGGTCGGACGCGAGTCCTCGAAGCAGCCGCCCTGGTCGATCGCGATGTCGACGAGCACGCTGCCGGGCTTCATCCGGCTGACCATGTCGTTGGTGACGAGCTTCGGCGCCTTCGCACCGACGACCAGCACCGCGCCGATGACGAGGTCGGCCTCGAGTACGGCGTGCTCGATCTCGTACGCGTTCGAGGCGATCGTGAGCAGATGGCCCTGGTAGATCTGGTCGGCCTGCCGCAGCCGGGCGATGTTGCGGTCGAACAGCTGCACCTGCGCCTGCATGCCGAGCGCGATCGCGGCCGCGTTCATCCCGGAGACACCCGCACCGAGGATGACCACGCGGGCCGGGTGGACACCGGACACACCGCCGAGCAGCACGCCACGGCCGCCGCCCTGCGCCATCAGGTGGTACGCGCCGGACTGCGGCGCGAGCCGGCCGGCCACCTCGCTCATCGGGGCCAGCAGCGGCAGCGATCCGTCCGGAAGCTGAACCGTCTCGTAGGCGATCCCGGTGATGCCGGACTTGAGCAACGCCTCGGTCGTGTCCTGGCTGGCGGCCAGGTGCAGGTACGTGAACAGCACCTGGTCCTTGCGCATCCGGTGGTACTCCTCCGCCACCGGCTCCTTGACCTTGAGCACCAGCTCCGCATCGGCCCAGACGTCGTCGGCCTCGGCCACGATCCGGGCCCCGGCCGCGACGAACTCCTCGTCCGGGATCAGCGAACCGTTGCCCGCCCCCTGCTCGATCAGAACCTCGTGCCCGCCACGTACGAACTCGTGCACGCCGGAGGGGGTGATCGCCACCCGGTACTCGTGGTTCTTGACTTCCTTCGGTACTCCGACCTTCACAACTTGCCCTTCTTTCACGTTCCAGGTGTGCGGCTCACGTCGTTGTGTCCGCGGGCCCGGCGGTTGAGGGGTGTGCTGCCAGGTCGTTGCCGAGTGTAAGCCCGTGCGGTTCATACCACCCGACGGGATGGTCTGATCTTGACACGACCTTTCGCAGAAGATGACGCCATGGAGAAGGAAGTGATACCTGGCTACGGTCGGTGAGCTTTCCCACACGCAGCGACCGCCGGCCACGGCTGGGTCCCGGCTGACACGGCAACGATCATTGACGCCCATTCGTTGCCGTCAGGGATGCTTGGAACGGAGCCCGTCCGCCCCGGGTTGCACGCTGAGGTCGATCGACGAGAGGAGTACGGCGTGGCAGTCGAACTGGGACGGTACGGGGTCTGGCACGGACCCCAGCACTTCGGCCCGGAACTGGCGGCGGGACTGGAGCAGGCGGGGTACGGCGCGCTGTGGCTGGGCGCCTCGCCGGACACCGCCCTGCGCGACGCCGAGGTGTTGCTCGCCGCAACCACTTCGGTTGCTGTCGGCACCAGCATTGTGAACATGTGGAAGTCGCCGGCGGACGGCGTCGCGGCGTCGTACCACCGGCTGGAGGACGAGCACCCGGGACGGTTCCTGCTCGGGGTGGGAATCGGCCACCGCGAGCGGAACGACGACTACCGGTCGCCGTACGAGACGATCGTCAGCTACCTGGACGAGCTCGACGACGGGAAGGTCCCGGCCGACCGGCGGGCGCTGGCCGCGCTCGGCCCGAAGGTGCTGCAGCTGTCCGGGGCGCGGACGGCCGGGGCGCTGCCGTACCTGACCACGCCGGAGCACACCCGGGAGGCGCGCCGGATCCTCGGCGGCGGGGTACTGCTCGCGCCGGAGCAGATGATCGTGCTGGAGACCGACCCGGAGGTTGCGCGGGCAACGGCCCGGGACCGGCTGGCGTCGTACCTGCAGCTGACGAACTACACCTCGAGCTTCAAGCGGCTCGGGTTCACCGACGACGATCTCGCCGACGGCGGCAGCGACCGGCTCGTCGACGCGATGGTTCTGCACGGCACCGCGGTCGAGATCGCGGCGGGCCTGAAGGCCCATCTGGACGCGGGCGCGGACCACGTCGCGATCCAGCAACTGGGGCGCGAAGGCATCGACCTGCTCCCCGGATACGAGGCGCTGGCAACGGTTCTCAGCTAGACATAGTTGATGCCCTTGGCAACTATTGGCGAGGGCATCTACTACCGCATGGTGAAGTCGGCGAAGTCGAAGCCGGGTGACACCACGCAGGAGACGAGCACGGCCTTGTCCCCGGCCGGGCGTGCCGCTTGCCAGGCTCCGGCGGGTATTACCACCTGCGGTCGTTGGCCTGCTTGTACGTCGGGTCCGAGTACGACGGACTCCTCGCCGTACTCCAACCTCAACGGCCCGCCGGAGTGCCACAACCAGATCTCCGCCGACCGCACCCGATGCGGCCGCGACTCCTCCCCCGGCGCCAGCAGGAAGTAGATCGCGGTCGCGCTGTGCCGTGCGCCGCCGTACCCCTCCGGCTCGAACTCGACGTCCGACCGCCAGGTCTCGCGGTACCACCCGCCCTCGGGATGCGGCTCCAGCTCCAGCAACGTCGCCAACTCCGGCTTCTCCATGGACCGATTCTCCGGCAGAGTGCGGTGTATGACTGAGCTGCCTTCCGAGTACCACCGCAGGCTTCCGTACGGCGAACGCAGGTCGGCCGAGCCGTTGCTCGGGCATCCGTTCTTCCCGTTCGAGGGAGAGTTGCAGGTGGTGCGGCTGGACGAGCCGGTGTTGCCGGAGCCGCCGCGGAACGGTGAGGCCGGCGGCAAACCGTGCCCTAAATGTGCGGACCCGGACGGGTTCGTGATCTGGCGCGACGAGCAGTGGGCATTGAAGTCGTTCGGGGCGACCGGGCTGCCGTTCGTGGCGCTGCTCGAGCCGCATGAGCACTACCGGCTCGACAACCTGCCGCCGGAGCTGACCGCGACGCTCGGGCCGATGATCCAGCGGGTGGCGAAGGCGGTCCAGGGGATCGACAGCGTCGGCCGCACGCACTTCAACCGGTGGGGCGACGGCAGCGAGCATTTCCACCTGTGGTTCATGGCGCGGCCACTCGGGATGATGCAGCTCCGCGGCGCGATGATCGCGGCCTGGGACGACATGCTGCCGAAGATTCCCGACGACGAACTGGCGGCGAACTGCCGCCAGGTCGCCGCCGCCCTGGCCGAGGACGGCGGCGAAATGGTGGTCAGCTGACCTCCGCAGTTACCAGACGCCCAGCGAGCGGGCGACGATGATGTTGGTCTTCCGGACGGGCGCACCGTCCACGCCGGTCGGGTCGTCGGGCGTCGGCGCGATCCCGCCGGCGGCCACGCGGTCGAGGGTGGCCAGGCCGAGCCGGTCGATCGAGCCGAAGACCGTGTAGTCCGGGCGCAGCCGCGAGTCCGCGAACACCAGGAAGAACTGCGACCCGTTGGTGTTCGGGCCGGCGTTCGCCATCGCGACCGTGCCCCGCGCGTAGACCTTGCTGACCCCTGTCGGGTCGGTCGGCCAGTTCGGCAGGTCGGTCGGCAGTTCGTCCTTGTACGAGTAGCCCGGGCCACCTTCGCCGGTACCGCTCGGGTCACCGCACTGCAGCACCTTCAGCGTCGGGTACAGCGTGAGTCGGTGGCACGTGGTGAAGTCGTAGAACCGGCTCTTCGCCAGGTGCAGGAAGCTCTGCACCGTGCACGGCGCCTTCGCCCGGTCCAGCGACAGCAGCATCGGGCCCTGGTTGGTCGCCACGAGGACCTTGACGATCCCCTTGTCCGGCGTGTGCCGCGGATCCGGCGGCAGCGACACCGGACGGGCCGGCGGATCGTCCGGAGTCGTCGTGTAGCCGCACGGGCCGTTGGTGCTGGTCGGTGTGCCGGCCGGTGTGCTGGCCGGTGTGCCGGCGGCGTCGGCCGGTGCGGTGGCGACCAGCAGACTGGCCACCGCCAGCACCGCGCACGCGATCACACTTGTCTTCCTCATGAACAACCCCTCCCTAGCCTGCTGCCACGGTGAAGAGCCGCAAGTCACGGTTCTCAGGCAGACTGATGCTCACCGGCGTCTGGGTCAAGGTCACAGGCGCCGTGGCGAAGATGTGCGTGGTGACGTTGTCCTTCCCGCCGCCTGACTCGTTGCGGTACGGCGTGGTGGCGACGATGACGTTGCCGTAGTGGAGAGTGTCGCCGCCACCGCCCAGCGTCCAGTCGCTGAAGGACAGGTCGATCGGCGACGTACTGCCGTCGGCGTAGTTCAGCGTCGCCGTCGTCTGCTGGTTGCCGTTCACCGCACTGCCGACGAACGACAGCTTCGTCGTACCGGCGGGCAGGTTCAGCAGTTGACCGTCGGCGGGCACGTTGTCGGGGTCACCCGCAGGTACGTCGGGCCACGTGAACGTGAGGCCCTGCACAGTCCCAGTGCCACCAGCGGTCAGTCCAGCAGCCGCTAGCGCTTGGCGGGAGTAGCTGACGCCACCGCCGTCGTAGTCCGCCTCGGTGTGGTCACCGTTGTCGTCAGAGATGCCCACACCTTCTCGCAGTACGAAGAACGAGTTCGGCTGACCGACAACGACAGTGAACCCGACCTGTGGCAGCGCAGTACCGTCAGCCGCCTTCATCGACACCGTGACCGGGTAGCGGCCGTCCGGTGTACTGGCGGCTGCAGTGATCGTCACAGCCGCACTACCAACCTCGTCCACGTGGAACGTGCCAGTAGGAGGTGTCGCGGTGAGTCCGCTCGGCGCGTTGACCGTGTAGGTGACGTCCTGCGCTGTGCCGCTCAGCCGATGCGCTTGGACAGCGATAGGTGCACTGGTGGTGCCAGGTGCGATGACGACCCGGCTGGTGTCGGTTGACGTCTGGAACGGGATCTCACCGGTCCGCCACGACGGCGGCGCGTCCTTCGGGTCTGATCCCCAGGAGGTGTTGGCCGCCGCGCCGAGCTTGAAATCAAGCGTTCCGCCCTTCTGCACAAAGGACTCCGGCAGCCATGGCTTGCTCGACGACTTCCCGTTGACCTTCAGCGACTGCACGTACTGGGCATCCGCGCCGGGAGCGTTGATCCGGATGGTCCGGCTGCCCCGGTGGATGACTGCCCGCGGGAACAGCGGCGCCGCGACCTGCAACTCCGCCCGGCTCGGCACGTCCGGGTACAGCCCGAGCGCTGTCCATACGTACCAGGACGACATCGCGCCGAGGTCGTCGTTCCCCGGGATTCCGCCGGTGCTGGTGTTCCACAGCCGACTCATTGCCTGCCGCAACGTCTCCTGCGTCTGGTACGGCCGGCCGGTGTAGTTGTAGATCCACGGCGTGTTGATCGACGGCTCGTTGTCCATCTCCGCGTGCAGCTCGCCCGCACCGGTCAGCGCCCACGTGCCGTCCGGGTTCTTGAAGAATGCGTCCAGCCGCTGGTTCGCAGCGTCCACACCGCCCATCGCGTCGACCAGTCCGGCCCGGTTGTGCGGGACCATCCACGTGTACTGCGCGCTGCTGCCCTCGGCGAACCCGTCGTACGTCGACGGCGTGAACGCGGGCCAGGCGCCGTTGTCGTCCCGGTTCTGGACGTAGCCGCCGTTGTCCGGGTTGAACACGTTCTGCCAGTACTGCGACCTGTTCAGGAACTGCTTGTACGTCGACTTGTCGCCGGTGCGCTGCGCAAGCTGGGCCAAGGCGAAGTCGTCCGTCACGTCCTCGAGCGTTTCGACCGCACCGCCCCAGGCGTTGGACTTGGTCGGGACGTAGTGCAGTGCGAGGTACTTGTCGAGCGACGGGCGCTCTCCGATCGTCATGACCGGCTTGCCCGCCGAGCTGAGGTCCTTCGCGGTCGGCACGGTCGCCGCCTTCACCAGCGAACGCAGTGCGCCGCGAGCGTCGAAGTTCGTGCCGCCGAACGCGTAGATGCCGGCTACAGCGGGCGCGGACGGGTCACCGGTCATCACCGATGTACTGCCGGACGCGTGCGTCCACCGGTCCCAGATGCCGTCGTTCTGCGTGGCCTGGTTGAACAACGACTGCGCGATGTCCCCCGCCCGGTCCGGATCGAGCAATGTAACTAGTTGCAGTTGCGACCGGTAGACATCCCACCCGGAGAACGTCGCGTACTGCGCCTGCTGTCCGCGCGACACGGAATGCGGCTTCTGGTCGAATCCCCAGTACTGGCGATTGACGTCGCTGAACACGTTCGGGTGCAGCGACGCGTGGTACAGCGCGGTGTAGAAGGTCGTGCGCTGGTCCGTCGTACCGCCGGCGACTTCGATCCGGTCGAGCTGCTTCCGCCACGCCTGCTTGGCCTTCGCAGCCGTCATCGCCACCGACGTACCGCGAGGGTTCTCGGCACGCAGGTTCGCCAGTGCGTTGGCAGTGCTCACGTAGGAGATGCCGATTCGCATCGTCACCTTGTCCGACGCGTCATGGTCGAAGCCGACGTACCCACCGGAGCCCTTGTTCGGCGGCATCCAGCCATCGGTGCCGTACGTCGTGCCGCCACTCGCCCGAGTGCTGCCCGGAGCGACGGTGGTGTCGGTCCAGGTGCCCTGGTTCGTGAAGGGCTGGTCGAACTCCGCGACGAAGTGCAGCGTGTAGTAGCTGCGCTGCCCGACACTGGCCAGGTAGCCGCAGAAGTTGCCGCTCGTCACCGACCCGCTGACCGTGCGATGCGCCGGGTCGATGCTGAGTTGCGCGTCGCTCGATCCGACCTCGGAGTTCGACGTACGGAACATCACCGTCTTCGCCTTGCCGGCCGGGAACGTGAAGGCCGCCGACCCGGTCCGCGTCGTGGCGGCCAGCTCGGCCGTCACACCGGAGTCGAGGCCGACCTTGTAGTACCCCGGCTTGGCGACCTCGTTCGCGTGGCTGAACGTCGACGCGTAGGTCTCGTCCTTCGCGTCGGACTGCGGCGAGCTCGTGACCTCACCCGCCAGCGGGAAGATCGGGATGTCACCCGAACCACCCGCACATCCGGTCCCGCTCATGTGCGTGAGGCTGAACCCGCGGATCCGGTTCGCGTCGTACAGGTACCCACCGGGCGCGGCCGTCCGGTACGCGTTCCCACGACTCGTCTCCGGGCTGAAGGAGAACATCCCGAACGGCAGCACCGCGCCCGGAAACACGTTCCCCGCGTTCGACGTACCGACCAACGGATCAACCTGCTCGGTCGGATCGAGCGAACTCGAACCGATCCGGCTGCTGCCGACAGCCATCGACGAGCGGGAGCCGGTCGCCAACGGGTCGGGTGGTGTGGCCGTTGTCGGGTGATCACCGGAGCCGCCCGGTGACGGCGTAGGCACAGCCTGAGCCGAAGGCGTGACAGCGGCGATCAGAGCGGCGGCGAGTACGAAACTCGCGCGACGGGGCAGGGCGGAACGACGACGCATGGGCGGACCAACCTTGGGCGGTAGCGAGCTGGCGGAGTGACATCGTTGTCAGCAAGAGATACCCGGCTACCGAGCGCACGTCAAGGACTACGGAAGGTTCCGGAACTAAAGATCCTTGGCCGGCCAAGGGCTGTCGGCCGGGCGGAGGGTGTCGAAGCCGGGCCCGTTGAGGGCGGTCCAGGCAGCCAGGGAGCCCATCACCAGGATCGGGTTCTGCAGTTGGCCGGCCAGGACGGCGCCGACCACGTCGATCAGCGGAGCCCAGACGGTCTCCATGTCGGCCTCCTCGTGGAGGCGTTCGAAGGACTCGTCGGCCGCCGACAGGTCGCGGGCCAGGAAGATCCGGACCGCCTCGTTGGTCAGGCCGGGCGAGGTGAAGGCGTCGACCAGGATCCGCCAGTCGGCGGCCTTGGTCGCCGTCTCCTCCCACAGCTCGCGCTCGGCGCCCAGGCGGTACTGCTCCCCCTGGACATCGAGCAGCCCGGCCGGCGCCTCGAGCAGCTTGTACCCGACCGGATGCCGGTACTGACGCACGAGCAGCATCCGGTTGTTCTCGTCGAGCGCGACAACGCCGACCGCGCCGGGATGTACGACGACATCCCGCACGAAGGGGTCACCGCCGGGCGGCTCGATCGTGTCCCGCCGTACCGAGATCACCCGGCCGGTCTCGTGCACCACCTCGGACGAGGAGACCGGCCAGTGCTCCGGCTGATCGGCGAGCCCGGCGCCGAACCGCAGCTCGGGATGATCCTTCATCGGGCCTTGACCGGGGTCTTCTTGGCAGCAGCCTGCTTCGGCTCCTCGACCGGCAGCCGGGACTCGCGCTGACGGTCCAGCGCGGCCGCGACCAGGCCGGAGAACAGCGGGTGCGGCTTGGTCGGCCGCGACCGCAGCTCCGGGTGCGCCTGGGTGGCCACGAAGAACGGGTGTACGGACCGGTCCAGCTCGATGAACTCGACCAGCTCGTGGTCCGGCGACAGGCCGCTGAACACCAGCCCGGCGGTCTCCAGCTTGTCCCGGTAGGCGTTGTTCACCTCGTAGCGGTGCCGGTGCCGCTCCTGGATCGACGGGGCGCCGTACAGGCCGCGGACGATCGAGCCGTCGGCCAGGTTCGCCGGGTACAGCCCGAGCCGCATCGTGCCGCCCATGTCGCCGGTGCCGGAGACGATGTGCTTCTGCTCCTCCATCGTCGCGATCACCGGCTGCTCGGCGTCCGGGTCGAACTCGCTCGAGTTCGCCTCCACCAGGCCGGCCAGGTCGCGGGCCACCTCGATCACCATGCACTGCAGACCCAGGCACAGCCCGAGGATCGGGATGCCCTGCTCGCGGGCGAACCGGATCGCGCCGATCTTGCCCTCGATCCCGCGCACGCCGAAGCCGCCCGGGATGCAGACCGCGTCGACGTCTCCGAGCAGCCGGGCCGCGACCTCGGGCGTGGCGCACTCGTCGGAGGCGATCCAGCGCAGGTTCACCCGGGCGTCGTTGTCGAACCCGCCCGCGCGCAGCGCCTCGGCCACCGACAGGTACGCGTCCGGCAGGTCGATGTACTTGCCGACCAGCGCGACCGTGACCTCGTCCTTCGGGTGGTGCACGACCTTCAGCAGCTCGTCCCAGCGGGTCCAGTCGACGTCGCGGAACGGCAGGCTCAGGCGGCGGACGACGTACGCGTCGAGCGCCTCGGAGTGCAGCACCTTGGGGATGTCGTAGATCGACGGCGCGTCCGGGGCAGCGACGACCGCCTCCTGGTCGACGTCGCACATCAGCGAGATCTTGCGCTTCACGCTGTCCGGGATCGGCCGGTCCGCCCGGCAGACGATCGCGTCGGGCTGGATACCGATCGAGCGCAGCGCGGCGACCGAGTGCTGGGTCGGCTTGGTCTTCAGCTCGCCGCTCGGCGCCATGTACGGCACCAGCGAGATGTGCAGGAAGAACACGTGGTCCCGGCCGACGTCGTGCCGGACCTGCCGGGCCGCCTCCAGGAACGGCAGCGACTCGATGTCACCGACGGTGCCGCCGATCTCGTGCAGCACGACGTCGACGTCGGGGCCCGCCATCGCGAGCATCCGTTCCTTGATCTCGTTGGTGATGTGCGGGATGACCTGGACGGTGTCGCCGAGGTACTCGCCGCGGCGCTCCTTGGCGATGACGCGGGAGTAGACCTGTCCGGTCGTGACGTTGGCGACCTGGGAGAGGTCGCGGTCGAGGAATCGCTCGTAGTGCCCGATGTCCAGGTCGGTCTCGGCGCCGTCGTTGGTGACGAACACCTCGCCGTGCTGGAACGGGTTCATCGTGCCGGGATCCACGTTGAGGTACGGATCCAGCTTCTGCATGGTGACGCGGATGCCTCGTGCCGTCAGCAGACTGCCGAGGCTGGACGCTGTCAGTCCCTTGCCGAGACTGGATGCCACGCCACCGGTGACGAATACGTGCTTGGTCTGCTGGGAATTCGAAGCCCTGTCCACGGGCCTTCAGCCTACCTCTTGTCAAGCACCGGTCGCGACGAGACCCGCGTAGATGTCGAGCAGATTCTTTGCCACCGCGTCTTCGTCCATCCATCGGGCGGACAACTCCCGGCCGCGTGTCCGCATAGCGTTCGCGGTCTCCGGCTCGGCCAGAACCGCGCGGACACCGTCCGCCAGCCCGTCCGCGTCGCCCGGAAACGCCAGTACTGCGCTGTCCCCGACCAGCTCGGGTACGCCGCCGACCGCGGTGGCCACCACCGGTACGCCGACCTGCATCGCCTCCTGGAGGACCAGGGCACGGGCCTCCCAGTGCGACGTGAGCAAGAACACATCGGCCGCCCCGAGCAGGTCGGCCACGTCGTTGCGATGACCCAGCAACCGGACCGGCAGGTTCTCGGCATCGATCCGCGCCTGCAGGTTGTCCCGCAACGGTCCGTCACCGACCACTACGAACACCGCGTGCGGAGTGGACTCGTGCACTCGCGCGGCGACGGACAGCAGGGTCGGATAGTCCTTCTGCGGCGCCAGACGGCCCACGGTGAGCACCATGGGCCGATTGCCGACGCCGAGCGTGTGCCGGACGTCCTCGCGCGGTGTACGGATCCTGGGCATCGCAGGAGCGGCCACCGGAGCCAGCTGCGCGTTACGAGCGCCGAGGCTCTTCGCCAGCTCCACGAGGTCGCTGGAGGCGCCCAGGGTCAGATCCGCGCCCCTGGCAACCAACCGCTGCCCCATCCGCATCATCAGGCCTCGTGGGCCGGGTGCGATCACCGCGTTGTGCCACGTCACGATCAGTGGACGCAGTCGCGACCGGTCGCGCAGCGCAGTCATGCCGGCGCGGTACCCGTGGGCGTGGATCACGCCGGAACCGCGCAGTCCGGCCGCCTGGGTGATGACCGTCGCCGGACCGAACTCGAAGTGCTCGGCCGTGCCCGGCGGGGCGCACACAACCACCTCGTGCCCGGCACTGACGAACCGCGGCACCAGCGAGGCGACATGCTGCCCGATGCCGCCTCGCGACTCCGCGAGCAGCAGCCCGATCCTCATGACTTCTCCCGTCGTATGAGAGCGCGAGCGTCCGCGCGATCCAATGCAAGCACGACCACGGCGTACACGACGACGGCGGCCAGCCCGGACAGGACGGCGAACACGAGTGCCTTACCCAGTCCGCCGTCGCCGGCCGGCCGGGCGACCACCCAGCCCGTGGCGCCCGCCAGCGCGGCGCCGACCAGCGCAGTGAGGTGCGCCCGCGGTACTCCGACGAGTACACCCGGGCCGGCCTCACGGCGCAGTACGACGATCAGCACGAACGCGCCGACGACCATTCCGACCGACATCGCGGCTGCCAGTGCCGGTACGGCGTCCCAGTGCGCCGTCAGCACCACGCCGGCCACCGCGACCAGTACCCAGGCCGCTGACGTCACCACGGCCACCTCACGACCGGAGTGCCGGGCATAGAGCACGCGGCCCAGATGCATCAGCACTGCAAAGCCGATAGCCGCGGGCGCGAACGCGATCAGGCCGTTGCCCAGCGACGTCGCCTGCACCTCCTGCACCCGGCCGTCGTCGTACGCGAAGATGCGAGCGACCGGAACGGCGGTGCCCACGAGCAGCGCGGCCCCGGCCCCGCCTGCCAGCACCACTGCACGCGTAGACGCCGCGGCGTACAAGTCGAAGCGCTCGCCGGAGTCGAACGCTGCCGCCAACCGCGGGAAGACCGCTGTCGTGATCGGTACGGCCAGTACGGCGTAGGGCAGCAGGTAAACGGCGTTGGCCCACGTGTACACGGCGATGCTGCCCGCAACGCCGCGGTGGTTGGCCAGGTACGTCGTGACCACGAACGTGAGCTGCTGTGCGATCAGTACGGCCAGGCCCGCCAGTGCGAGCCGCCGCAGCACCGGACCGACCCCGGGGTCCAGGCGCAGCGTGAGTTTGATCGGCAAGCGCAGGAAGAGCATCGGCACCAGGACCGTCAGCGCCAGCGCGAGGACGCCGGCAGTTGTCCCCCACGCGAGCAGATCGGTGGCGCTGCGGGACGCCTTGTCGGCATCGGGAGCGGTCCCCGCGAACACGAGGTACGTGGCGACGACGACCAGGCTCGAGATCAGCGGCGCCAAGGCACCGGCCGCGAAACGCTTGTGGGACTGGAGAACCGCGGTCGCGACCACCGCCACGGCGTACCCGAAGACCTGCGGTACGAAGATCGCCAGCATGCGCGTCGCCGTCCCCGTCGTACCGCCGCAGTCAGCACCGGGGTCCAGCATCGCGTCGGTGTACCGGCCCGCCAGAACCCAAGCCATCAAGGCGACTGGAGCCAGTAGCACGAACGACCAGGACAGCAACGCCCCGACGATCCGTCCCTGCGCCGCCCGGTCCCCACGCGCCACCGGCCCGGCAAGCACCGGGATCACGGCACCGGCCAGCGCTCCGCCGGCAACGACCTCGAAGAGGATGTTGGGCAGCTGATTGGCCGTCGTGTAAGCCTCGGCCAAACATCCCGCGCCGACGGTCTTCGAGAACACCAGCCACCGGGCGAACCCGACAACGCGAGCCAGGACAGTGACTGCTGCGACAAGTAGTGCAGCTCGGGCGATCCGTTCGCCCGTACTCACCTGGGTCGTCGGCCCCACTGGTCGATCTTGTCGAGGATCGGGGTGTCGGCGATGACCTTGGTGAAGCTGACCTTCTCGCTCGCCAGGTTCAGCCCGACGACCGCCGCGAGGACGAGGGTCTTCAACGGGCGCGGGAGGGACGCGGCCAGCGCCGTACCGGTGATCGCGCCCAGTCCGTTCGCGCCGCAGTCGCCGAGCATCGAGCGCTCGCCGAGGTCGGCCGGTGCGGAGGCTCCAGCGGCGCCGACGACGGCACCGGCCGGACCGCTCACGACGGCCAGCGGAGCGTTCAGAGCGGCGACGGCCTTGAGGGCGCGGCCTGGGCGGAGGTCGAGGAGATTGGTGAGGTTCGCCGTACCGGCGATCAATGCGCCGTCGGCAACGACTCCGGCGAAGGCCTTCACGCCGCTGGACTTGCGCGGCAGCAGGGCGGCGGCCGCGAGACCGGCGGCGCCGACGCCGAGGATCTTCACCGCACCGCTCGTCACCTCGCCGCGCTTCAACGCGCTGAGGTGGCCGCGGAAACCCTTGGCCTGCGTCGTCCCGCGGAGGTCGTCGTACGCACCGACCGCACCGGACACCGCGCCGGCGACGAGCGCGGCCGCCTTCACCTTGCCGCTGCCCCGCGACGCGGCGACACCTGCCAGCGCGCCGAGCACCGCGACCGGGCCCTCGAGCAGCGTGACCGTCTCACCGCGATGGTTGGTGCGCTCGAACGGCTCCCGGTTGTCCTTCGGCAGCTTCTCGGCTGCACGCTCGAGCCCGGCAGTAGCGGCCGCCGCGACGGCAGCGCTCAGAATTCCCACGTCAGTTGTCCTTCGTCTGTACGGCCGACGGCGCGACGCCGTTCTTCGCGTTGATCGCGCCGTACTGCCCCGCCTTGCCGCCGGCCTGCTCGACCAGTGCGAAGACGACCGTCTGCTGCCCGGCGGGGAGATCGGCCACGTCCACCGAAGAAACGATCTTGGTGGCCTCGGAGTCACTCCGCAAGGCCTTGATCAGTCCGCCGTCGCCCGCGCTGTCCGGCGTACCCGCGACAACGACCCCGCCGCTGCCGAGGTCCAGACCGGTGATGAAGTCGATCGCGTCGTTGTACGTCGAGTTGTCCGGGGCCGGCGTCGGCGGCTTCGCGGCGATCACCACGATCAGGCTGGCCCGGTCCTTGACCTGCGACGGCTTCAGCGACATCAGCTTCGCACCGGTCAGCCCACTGATCACCTTGGTCGAGTCCGCGTCGGCCGTCTTGCCTTCTTCCTTGGCCGCGACCCCGCGGGCCAGCAGCAGGCCGGCCCGCTGGTACGTCGTGCTGTCCTTCGGGAAGTCCATGTCCGCGGTCACCAGCTGGGTGACGAGCGACTCGACCAGCTGGCGCTGACCGGTGTCGAACATCTTCGCGTCCAGCGCCACCTTCGTTGTCACGACCCCGCCGGCCTTCTCCAGCTCGCCCTGGACGCCGTCGCTCAGATCGCTGTCGGCGTTCGGCATGGTGACGATGGTGATCTTCTTGTTCGTCAGCTTGCCGTCGGTCAGCCCGGCGGTCACCTTGGCGACGTAGTCGTCGCGGTACTTGTCCAGGGCCTTCACCTGGACCAGCTCGGCGCGCGCGTCGGCGAGCTGCTGGCGGTCCTTCTCGGCCTGGCTCGCGACGATCTCGCTGCCGGTGCCCTTCAACGGGCCGGCGCCGAGCACCACACCGGCGCCCAGGGCGAAGAAGATCGCCACGATCGAGACGATGTGGTAGCGAAAGTCGATCACGTGAACAGCTCCCGGATCCAGTAGACGAAGTCGCTCCAGCGCGCCCGCAGGATCGACCACAACACGTCGTCGGCGCCGATGGCGACCATCGCCATGCCGAGTGCGAACAGGCCGGCCACCATCAGGGCGACCACCTGGAACGTCGAGACCCGGCTGCGGTACAGCCGGCCGACGCCCTTGGCGTCCACCAGCTTGGCACCGACGCGCAACCGGGTGATGAAGGTGCTCGCCATCCCGGAGCGGCCCTTGTCCAGGAACTCCACCAGCGAGTTGTGGGTGCCGACCGCCACGATCAGCGAGGCGCCCTTGGAATCGGCCAGCAGCATCGCGACGTCCTCGCTGGTGCCGGTGGCCGGGAACTCGATCGACTCGACACCGAGCCGCTCCAGCCGCTCGGACCCGGGCGCGCGGCCGTCGCGGTACGCGTGCACGACCACCTCGGCGCCGCTCTTCAGCGTCTCGTCCTTGACCGAGTCCATGTCGCCGACGATCAGATCCGGGACGTACCCGTTCTCGACCAGGGCGTCCGCGCCGCCGTCGACACCGATCAGGACCGGGCGGTACTCACGGATGTACGGCCTCAGCGCGACCAGGTCGTCGCGGTAGTCGTACCCGCGGACGACGATGAGGACGTGCTTGCCCTCCATCGCGGTGTGGATGTGCGGTACGCCGACGCCGTCCAGCAGCAGGTCCTTCTCGCGCCGCAGGTACTCCAGCGTGTTCGCGGTGAACGCCTCGAGCTGCGTGGACAGCCCGGCGCGGGCGTCGTCCATCAACTCCGCGACCGACTTGCTGTCCTGGGACATCCCCTTCGCGACCGCTTCGGTGCCGCGGTACAGCGTGCCTTCGTCGAGCCGGACCTGCTCGCCCTCGTGCAGGATCGAGAACACCTCGCGGCCGACGCCGTCGACCAGCGGGATCCCGGCCTCGACCAGGATCTCCGGGCCGAGGTTCGGGTACCGGCCGCTGATCGAGTCGGCCACGTTCACCACGGCGGCGACCTTGCAGTCGACCAGCGCCTCGGCGCTCACCCGGTCCAGATCGACATGGTCGATGACCGCGATCTCGCCCGCTTTGAGGCGTTTGGTGAGATTCTTGGTACGGCGATCCAGCCGGACCACTCCGGTGACGCCGGGCAGTTCAGTGGGTCGTGCTCTCCGCAGGCTGGGCAGTCTCATCGCCCTCTCATCCTGCCATGTCAAGAGCCCCCTTCCGGTTCATTTACCCCGGGCAGGCCCTTGTTAACGCACTGAAATAACAGTGACTGTGCGTCAAATCATCCTTTGGAACGACTCTTCTTGCGCGGTTTGTGCCGTTCGGCGGCCAGTGCGAGCAGCTCCTCGGCGTGGGCCTGGGCGGCGTCGGAGTTCTCCAGACCGGCCATCATCCGGGACAGTTCCTTCAACCGGGCGTCGTCGTCGAGCGCCACCAGACCACTGGTGGTGACCGAGCCGTCGTCGCTCTTCAGCACCACCGCGTGACGGTCCGCGAACGCGGCGACCTGCGGAAGGTGCGTGACCACGATCACCTGCGCCTTCTCCGCCAGGCGGGCCAGCCGCTTGCCGACCTCGACCGCGGCGCGACCGCCGATACCGGCGTCGATCTCGTCGAACACCAACGTGGGCACGGGATGCGTGTCGGACAGGATCACCTCGAGGGCGAGCATCACGCGGGACAGCTCACCACCGGACGCGGCCTTCTGCAGCGGGCGGGCCGGGCTGCCCGGGTTCGCCGCGAAGCAGAACTCGACCTCGTCGATGCCGAACGGGCCGGCGGTGGTCTCGTGCACCTCGACCGACAGCTTCGCGTGCGGCATCGCCAGCCCGGTCAGCTCCTCGGACACCGCCACCCCGAGGCGCTGCCCAGCTTCGATCCGGGCTTCCCGCATCTGCCGGCCGAGGTCGGCGAGCTTCGCGTCCAGCTCGGCCAGCTCGGCGGTCAGTTGCTCGACCCGCTCGTCGCTGCCGTCGAGATCGGCGAGTCGGGCCGCGGACCGCTTCGTCCACTCCAGCACCTCGTCGACAGTGCCTTGCTCAGCGCCGTACTTGCGCACCAGACCGTGCAGCAACGAGCGTCGCTCGCTCACCACGGCCAGCCGTGCCGGGTCGGTGTCGACATCGGCGGCGTACGACGAAAGCTCCTGCGCCAGGTCCGCCGCGAGATAGCCGAGCTCGCCCGCGCGGTCGGCCAGCTCGGCCAGCTTCGCATCGTGGTCGCGCTCGCCGTCCAGCACCTGCTTCGCCAATGCCAGCAGGCCGAGTACGTCGTTCGGCCGGGTGGAATCCAGGTCCTCGGACGCCAGTGCATCCCCGGCGGACGTGGCCGCGGTACGCAAACCGTCGGCGTACGCGAGGCGCTCCTCCTCGGCGGCCAGCTCGGTGTCCTCGCCGGACAAGGGCTCGGCCTTCGCGACCTCGTCCAGACCGAACCGCAGCAGGTCCGCCTCGGCCAGGCGATCACGCTCGCGTGTGGTCAGCTCGGTCAGCTCGGCCTCGACCTCGCGGTGCCGCTTGTACGCGCCGGCGTACTCCTGCAGGGGGACGAGAACCGCCTTACCCGCGAAGGTATCCAGCGTTTCGCGCTGCCGTGCGGGCTGCAGCAACCGCCACTGGTCGGCCTGCCCGTGGATCGCCACCAGGTCGCCGGAAACCTCTCCCAGCACGGACACCGGCACCGACGCGCCACCGAGGAACGCCCGCGACCGGCCCTCGGACGAGAGCTCGCGAGCGATCAGCAACTCGTCGTCGTCCAGCTCGCCGCCACGGTCCTCGGCCTGCTGCACGATCGACCGCGGTACGGCGCTCGCGCGGCCCTCGACCCGCGCCCGGCGGGTCCCGTGCCGGACGAGACCGCTGTCCGCACGGCCGCCGAGCAGCATGTTCACGCCGGTCACGACCATCGTCTTTCCCGCGCCGGTCTCACCCGTGACGGCGGTGAATCCCGGGTCGAGGTCCAGCGTCGCGTCCTCGATCACGCCCAGCCCGGTGATGCGGATCTCTGACAGCATGGCTTCAGTGTCCTGTCGACGGTGATGGTTGCGCGATAGCGGTGTCCAGGTGCGTGCATCGCACGGCGGACGAGCGCCGTCGATGCGGTGTTCCATCGTTGGCGCTCGTCCGCCGCCGCGAGGTGCGTGCCTGGGCGCCGATAGCGTGTGACCAGCATCGTTGACAGGACACTTAGTTTCCGTTTCCGTTTCCGTTTCCGTTGCGTTTGCGCTCGGCGGCTCCACGCCAGCCGAGCACCGGGAGGTCGAACTTCGCCACCAGCCGGTCGGTGAACGGCGCCTCGTGGGCCCGGGCCAGCCGGACCGGCGTCGCGCCCCGCCGTACCGTGATCTCGGCACCGGGCGGCACCTCGACCATCCGCCGGCCGTCGCACCACAGCACCCCGCGGCCGTGCCAGGACGAGACCAGCTCGATCGACAGCCTCGATGTCGGCGCCACCACGATCGGCCGCGAGAACAACGCGTGCGCGCTCAGCGGCACCATCAGGATCGCCTCGACCTCCGGCCAGACGATCGGTCCGCCCGCCGAGAACGCGTACGCCGTACTGCCGGTCGGGGTCGCGACGACGACACCGTCGCAGCCCCAGCGGGACAGCGGGCGGTCGTCGACCTCGACCAGGACCTCGAGCATCTTCTCGCGGGCGGCCTTCTCGACGCTCGCCTCGTTCAGCGCCCAGGTCTCGAAGATCAGGTCGTCGTCCAGCCGGACGTCGACGGCCAGCGTCATCCGCTCCTCGACCGCGTAGCTGCGGTTGACCACCACCTGGACGATCCGCTCCAGGTCGTCGACCTCGGCCTCGGCCAGGAAGCCGACGTGGCCCAGATTGACGCCGAGCACCGGCGTCCCGTGCGGGCGGGCCAGCTCGGCGCCGCGCAGGATCGAGCCGTCGCCGCCGAGCACCATGATCAGCTCGACGTCGTTCGCGGCCTTGTCCGGGTCGTCGACGATCTCGACCGGGTCCAGCTTGAGCGCCTCGACCTCACCGCCGAGCAGCCGGACCTGCATCCCGGCGCCGGTCAGCAACCGGTGCGCCTCGCGGGCCACCTCGACCGCCAGGTCCCGGCCGGTGTGCGTCACCAGCAGCACGCGCCGCGGCTCGTGCTCAGCCACGCTGCCCCCTCATCACTGTGGACCGTTCTCGATCGCGCTTTGCAGCATCGTCTCATCGAGAACCGGCGCTTCCCGGCGTATCCACAGGAAGTATTCGACATTTCCTGACGGACCAGGCAGTGGGCTGGCCGCCACCCCTTCGATTCCCCACCCCAGGTCGTGAGCCTTCGCTGCCACCGAGCGTACGGCGTCCGCCCGCAGCTCGGGGTCGCGGACCACGCCGCCCTTGCCGAGCCGGTCCTTGCCGACCTCGAACTGCGGCTTCACCATCAGCACCAGATCACCGTCAGGCTTCACCACGCCGATCAGCGCCGGAAGGACGAGCGTGAGGCTGATGAAGCTGAGATCGCTGACCACGAGCTCAACCGGTTCACCGCCGATGTCGTCAAGCGTGAGCGTCCGGACATTGGTCCGGTCCATCACCGTGACCCGCTCGTCGGTCTGCAGCGCCCACACCAGCTGGCCGTACCCGACGTCGACGGCGATCACGTGTGCGGCCTCGTTGCGCAGCAGTACGTCGGTGAAACCGCCGGTGGACGCGCCGGCGTCGAGAGTGCGGCGGCCTTTGACCCGGACCGCCGGGAACGCCTCCAGCGCGCCGATCAGCTTGTGCGCACCGCGGCTCGCGTAACCGGGGTCCTCGTGTTCGGAGGTGTCGACGACGATCGGGGCGTCCGAGCCGACTCCGGTCGCGGGCTTGCCGGCCACGGTCCCGGAGACCTTCACCTTGCCGGCCGCGATCAGCTCGCTCGCATGCTCACGTGACCGCGCCAGGCCGCGTCGTACCAGCTCGGCGTCGAGCCGCGAACGCTTGGCTGCCTTGGCCACTCAGCTCCGGTCGCCCTGCTCGGCGTCCGCCTCCACCAAGGCACTCTGCAGCCGGTCGTGCAGGTCGGCGTACACCTCGCCGTGCTCACTCACCGGCCGGTCCCGCAGCTCGTCGAGCCGGCCCATGGTCTCCTCGACCAACGGATGCCCGCCCTCATCGGAGCTCTCGCCCGCGTCCTGGCCTGGGTCGTCGGCCGGGTCCTCGGCCGACTCGGCTTCGAAGGAGTGCTCGTACTCCTCGCCCGGCGGCCGGGCGAACTCCGGCCCGAACTCGACCGCTGCCGGATCCACGTGCTCGGCGACGTCCTGGGCACCGGGCTCGGTGTCGTAGTCCGGATGAGCGGTCGGCTGCTCGGACTGGTCCGGGTCGAAGCCGGGCTCCACGTCCGGGTCGACGTCCGGAGGGAACTGCTCGCCTGGATGCTCGGTCATGTCAGGCCTTCTTCGCCGTCTTCTTGCCGGCCTTCTTCGCCGCTGCCTTCTTGGCCAACGGGACAGCCTTCTTGGCCGGCACCTTCTTCGCGGCCTTCTTGGCGGCCGCCTTCTTCGCCAGCACCGGCGCCTCCCCGACCAGCGGGTCGTGAACCGGTCCGGCGGCGTGCGCCTCGGCGAGCTCGGTCTCCAGCGCCTTCACCCGACGGGTCAGCGCCGCGACCTCCTCGGAGCGGACGAACCCGAGCCGCGCGACCGCGCCCTCGACCTCGTTCGACACGATCGCCTGCAGCAGCTGACGGTTGCTCTTGCTCGTGGCAACGATCTCGTCGGCCAGCTCGCTCACCCGACTGGTCAGCGTGTCCGCCCCGGTCTGCTGCAGCAACGCCTTCGCAGCCGCCTGAGCCTTCTGCTTGGTGACCTCGGTCAACCCGCTCGCGAGCTGTACGTAGCCGCGCACTGCGTCCATCACCATGACTGCCTCCTCGCATCGTTCCCAGCAACGGTATCGCCTCCCCCACACAACACCACCGCGCCCACCCCGGTCGGCTAGCTGTCGAGGCCGATGCGGTGGAGGGCGGCGTCGAGGGCGATGGCGTCGGCGGTCGGGGCCGGCTTCGGGCGGGGACGGCGGGTGCGGCCGGCCGCCTTCGCGGGCTTGGCCGGCTCCGCGGGGGCATCGACGGCGGTCCAGACCGCGGACAGGATCGCTCGGAGTCCGTCGTACGGCTTGCCCTCGCCCTTGACGGCGACCGCGTTGTCGACGACCTCGGCCGTCCAGCCTTCACAGGCATGCTTCGCGCCGTCGACGGTCACCCCGGGCTGCTTCTCGGCCAGGGCTCCGAGGCCCGCGGCAACGTACGTCGGGCGCTGGTTCTTCGGCGCCCGCGCCAGGTCGTACGCGTCGTTCACGCCGGTCGCGACCCACAGGCTCGCGATCCCGACCGCGTTCGCGCCCTGGATGTCGGAGTCGAGCCGGTCGCCGATCATCAACGGGCGCTCGGCTTCCAGCCGCTCGATGCTCGTCTCCAGCAGGGGTGGCTCGGGCTTGCCGGCGACGACCGGATCCATGTCGACCGCGGCCCGGACCGCCTGCACGAGCGTCCCGTTGCCGGGTGCCTTGCCGGCCGCGGTCGGGATGGTCAGGTCCAGGTTGGTCGCGAACCACTTCGCGCCCTCGTGGATCGCGTGCGCGCCGTCCGCGAGCATCACCCAGTTCACATCCGGGTGGAACCCTTGGACGACGGCCACCGGGCGCGCGTCGCTGCCGCGGACCGGTGTCAGCCCGTACTCCTCGAGCGCGGCGTACAGCCCCTCGCCGCCGATCACCAGGACCGGCGATCCCTTCGGGTACTCGCTCGCGATCAGCTTCGCCGCCGCCTGCGCGGACGTCACCACGTCCTCGGCGATCACGTCCAGCCCGAACGATGCGAGGTGCTCGGCAACGACCCGCGCCGGCCGGCTCGCGTTGTTGGTGATGTACCCGATGCGCATGCCTTCCTTGGCAGCGTTGCGCAGGTTCTCCGGGGCGTCCGGCACCGGATCCGGACCGACGTACACGACCCCGTCGAGGTCCAGCAGGGCCACGTCGTACCGGCTCGCGAGCGGTTCGTCACACGCCGACAGCGGTTCCGGTGCTTTACGTCCCACACTCATGCTTCACCCCGTACGATTCCGCGCATGCCGGATACGAGCGGGAGGGTCCTGAGGCTCGATCCGCTGCGCGCGTGGCGGTTCGTGGCCGGCAAGGTGAGCGCGCTCGGCGCCGTCACGTCACCGCCGTACGACGTGCTGGAACCCGCCATCGTCCGGCGGCTGACTGACTCTGATCTGCACAACATGGTGAGGCTCATCCTTCCACGCGATCCGGAGCTCGGCCCGGGCCGGTACGACGAACCCGCGCGGCGGCTCGCCCGGTGGCAGCAGGACGGCGTGGTGGTACAGGACGAGCGGCCCGCGCTGTACGTGTACGAGCAGCGCCTGGGGACCGCCGTACTGTGCGGACTGGTCGGCTCGCTGCGGCTGGATCCGGCACGGACCGTAGTACTGCCGCATGAGGAGGTTATGCCGCACTGGGTCGACGATCGGCTCCGGCTGATGGAGGCGACCGACGCCGACCTGGAGCCGATCCTGCTCGCGTACGCCGGCGGCAGCGTGGCAAGCGATGCCGTCGACGCGGCGCGGGCCGGGGAGCCGTGGCTGGAGGCCGAGACGTACAACGGCGCCGAGCACCGCATCTGGCGGATCGACGATCCAGAAGTGCTCGAGGCGATCTCCGCGGAGCTGGCGAAGCACGAGGCCGTCATCGCGGACGGCCACCACCGATATGCGGCGTACCTGGAGCGTCAGCTGCGGGAGCCGTACAGGCAGGGCGCAGAGGCCGGTTTGGCGATGCTGGTGGACTACATCCGTCACCCGCTCACGCTGGACCCGATCCACCGCGTCGTACCGGGTCTGGATCTGGAGATAGTGCAGACACACACGCCGACCGGCTGGCAGATGCAGCCTGGCCGCGTGGAGGGCGATCCGGACCGCATCTCGATCACGGACGGCACCAGCTGGCTGACACTTCACTCCGCTGAGGACACGCCAACGGTGGCGCTGCTGCATGAGGTGCTGCTGCCGGCCTGGGGTGTGGTGGAGGACGACATCAGCTTCCACCACACGCTCGCGGACGCACTGGCGTTGGCTGGCCCTCAGCAGGCAGCTGTGGAGCTCGCAGCGCCCCGGATGGACCAGGTACTGCGGTCAGCCGCGCAGGGCGTCGTACTGCCGCAGAAGGCCACGTCGTTCGGGCCGAAGCCTCGGGTGGGGCTGCTGTTCCGGATGTTGTGACTCAGGGCCGGTGATAGAGGCTGAGGAACTGCTCACGGAGGGGCTTGCGGGCCGCGCGGTGGCGCTCGGTGAGCCGTCCGAGCGTGAAGGAGAGCTCTGGGTCGTCCTGCGCGGCCGCGTCCGCTGCCATACCGGTCAGGGCGTCTGCCGCGGCGCAGTGGTCCTGGTGCTGGCCGAGGAGCTCCTGGTAGGTGGCTGCCTGGGTCGCGGTGGCTTTCGCTTCCTCGCCCAGGACGGAGGCGGTGGTGTCGGCGGCGTACCGGACGCGCTTCGCCAGGAGGCGTACCTCGTGCCAGTCGTCGTCGGGGGTCCAGGGCTTCAGCTTGCCGGCTTCCTGGTCGAACTGCGCGGTGGCCGACTGCAGCAGCTCCGGGAGGACCTCGTCGCACGGCCTGTCGGCCTTGGGCTTCAGGTCAGGGGCCGCGGCGATCGACTCGATCGTCGTGAGCAGGTCCTTGGTGGTCTCGCCCAGCACCACCTCGGCAGAGCGCGCGGCTGCGCGGTCCAGTCCGAGGGTCAGGGTGGTGAGGATCGTGTCGACGTGCTCTTCGTTGTCCTCGCTGGTGGCGTTCTCGCGGACGAGGGCGGCAATCACTTCGAGATCGCGCGCCTCACCACAGGCCTGGGCGAGCGCCGCGAGATCGGCCCGGAGCTCGGGCGCCCAGTCACCGGCCAGAAGTTTGCGGAACAGCTTGAGATCACTCCGCAGCCGTCGGCAGGAGACCCGCACCTGGTGGATGGCGTCGTCCTCGCCGGCCGACACCATCCCCACTGACTTCTCGAGCCGCTGGGCCCCCTTCGCGAGGACCACACCGACAAGCAGACCAACCGGGCTCCCAGCCACCACCAAGTCCCGGTCGCTCACAGCCCTACTCCTCAGATCCCTTGGAAGTCTCGCCCGGCGCCGCCTCGACGTCAGCACCCTCAGACTCGTCGTCGTCCTCGTCGTCCTCGTCGTCCTCGTCGTCCTCGTCGTCCTCGTCGTCCTCGTCGTCCTCGTCGTCCTCGGACTCGTCCTCCGCCTCGAGGTACTCGTCCTCCGCGGCGCCGGCGGCGTCTTCCTCGGCGTCTTCCTCGGCGTCGACGGCCACGTCCTCGTCGTCGGCTTCGTCCGCCAGGTCCTCGGCCTCGTCGGCCTCGTCGTCTTCTTCGGCGGCCTCGTCCTCGACCTCGAAGTACTCATCGTCCAGGACGGTGTCGTCTTCGTCGAGGTCGGTGAACTCGAGGCCTTCGAGCCGGGCCGCACGTTCGGCGGCACCGGTGACGCCGTCTCCGTCCACACCAGCCGCGCGGTGGAACCAGACGAGCGCGTCGTCAGTACGCCCAGCCTCCTCCAGCGCATCGGCGTACGCGTACCGCAGGCGCGGCAGCCATTCGGCCCGCGTCCGCTTGGACAGCTCCGGCACGTCGAGCGTCTGGATCGCCGCCGCCGTCTGCCCCATGTCGCGCCGCGCTCCGGCCGCCACGATCAGCAGCTCGATCTGCGTCGGCTCGGACAGCTCGTTGACGTGCTTGTCCTTGGTCAGCGCCAGCGCCTTGTCCGGCCTGCCGAGCGCCCGCTCGCAGTCGGCCATCATCGCGATGACCTCGTGGTTGCCCGTCATCCGCCGTACGGCACGGAACTCGGTCAGCGCCTCGTCGTAGTGCTCAGCCAGGTACGCCGTGATCGCCACAGCCTCCCGCACGCCACCGAGCCGCGACGCCAGCCGCCGCGCGACCCGGGCATGCTGGTACGCCAGCTCCGGGTCGTCGTCGAGGAACCGCCCCGACGCCACCAGGTGCTGCGCCACCAGATCCGCCAACGTCCGCGGCAACGAACGCAGCTCAGCCTTCACGCCACGGTCGAGCTCGCCCCCGGTGATCCCTTCGGGAATCTTCGGGTCGTCCCGACGGGGCCCAACCTTCTCCTCGCGATCCTCCCGCCGAGGCCCACCCCGCCGCTCATCCCGTCCACCGGAACCGCGCCGGTCATCCCGACCACCACGCCCCCGAGAATCCCCACCACGCTCATCCCGCCGACCCGCACCGCGAGCATCACCGGACCGCCCATCCCGGCTATACCCACCACGCCCACCCCCGGACCGATCGTCGCGGCTATACCCACCACGGTCGCCACCGGAGCGGTCATCGCGGCTGTACCCACCACGGCCGCCACCGGACCGATCGTCACGGCTGTACCCACCACGGCCGCCACCGGAGCGGTCGTCACGGCTGTACCCACCACGGCCGCCACCGGAGCGGTCGTCACGGCTGTACCCACCACGGCCGCCACCGGACCGATCGTCACGGCTGTACCCACCACGGCCGCCACCGGAGCGGTCGTCGCGGCTGTACCCACCACGGCCGCCACCGGAGCGGTCGTCGCGGCTGTATCCGCCGCGGTCGTCCCGGCGAGCGTCGCCACTCCCACTGCCCGCACGATCGTCGCGCCGGAACGCCCCACGCTCACCTCGCGCCGGCCCACCACCGCGAGCTGCTCCAGGTCCACGCCCACGCGAGTCCGCGCCACGCGAGTCACCAGCCCGATCGTCCCGCCGGTATCCACCACGAGCATCGCCCGACCGGTCATCACGGCTGTACCCACCACGCTGATCGCCCGACCGCGCATCGCCGCGATACCCGCCACGCTCGCCGCCAGATCGCTCATCACTCCGGAAGCCGCCCCGCTCGCCGCCCGAACGATCGTCGCGGCGATACCCGCCGCGGTCGTCTCCGGGCCGCTCGTTCCGCTGGTATCCACCACGGTTCGCCCCGCCGCGGTCGTCCCGCGAACCACCGCGGGCGCCCCCGCGGTCATCCCGCGAGTACGAACCCCGGCTGTCCCCACCACGACTGCCACCACCACGTGCATCGCCACCACGGTCGTCCCGCCGGGACCCACCGCCGTCGCGCGAGTATCCACCGCGGCCACCGGACCGGTCATCACGCCGGTCGTCGCCACGGTCATCCCGCCGGAAGCCGCCCGACCGATCGTCACGCCCAGCGCCGCGACCACCGTCACCCGTCATCTGACCACCGAACGGATCCCGCCGTCCCTTGTCGTCACCACGGGATCCGGCGTATCCACGCCTGTTCTCAGCGGAGCTCTCGTCCCGATCCCGGTACGACGAACCGCCCGAACGCGCTCCACCGGATCCGCCCGACCGCCCGCCGGCGAACCCGCCGGGACGACTAGGCGCACCAGAACGGCCGCCGGCACCTCCACGACCGCCACCAGAACTCGGACGACCTGCACCAGAACCCGAACCCGAACGCCCACCGCCGGAACTCGAGCGACCGGCTCCAGCGCCCGATCGACCGCCAGACTCCGGACGTCCACCTCCGCTGCGGCCGGAACGGCCGGCGCCTCCGGAGGAACCGCGGCGGTCCCCTGAGCCGGAGCGAGGATTGCGAGGTGGCGTCGCCACGGTGACTCCTAACGAAGCTGAAGAGCAGTAATCGGACAAACGTTACCGCGTCCGCAGCGGGGGTGAGGCCCTGGCCGCCAGTCAGACACCGGCACCGAGCAGGGCATGACAACAGGCCACGAGAAAACCGGGCCGTACATGTGTTAAGGGCCACCCCGGGTGGGGTGGCCCTTAACAGTGTGAATGTCCGGCGGCGTCCTACTCTCCCACGACCTCCCGGTCGCAGTACCATC
>NZ_JBITDF010000007.1:0-48279 GCF_044453965.1 Kribbella sp. NPDC051586
GATGGTACTGCGACCGGGAGGTCGTGGGAGAGTAGGACGCCGCCGGACATTCACACTGTTAAGGGCCACCCCACCCGGGGTGGCCCTTAACACATATACAGCCCGGTTTCTCGTGGCCGGCCTTCTCAAAGGGCCCGTTCGGCGAGGAGCAGTTTCCGCTGCGGTGTGTAGGACCACCACGGGCGGCCCGGGTGGCCGTCCGCCTGATCTGTCGCCGACATGATCGTGTCCAGGAGACACGGGTCGTGACGTACACCGTCCCGGTCGCAGATCGTTTCGTAGATCTCGAAGGGATCGCGGCCGGCTAGGTCGTCGACCTGCGTGATTCCAGCGCGACCCAGATACCCGGCTACCGCGGCGCCGACATTCATGAGGCTGGTCAGGTCGCTTGATGACTTAGGCATAGTCCGACGATGCCTCGGCAGTACACCCGGCGTCTTGAACAGATCGGACACTCGCGCCACTTAGGATCGGTGGGTGGCTGTGTTGGTGTTGATCGTGGGTTTACCTGGTGCCGGCAAGACGTCGTTGGCCCGTCGGCTCGAGGAGGAGCGCAAGGCGCTCCGGCTCACGCCTGACGTGTGGATGGACGCGCTTTTCCACACCAACGAGTTCGACGGACGCCGTTGGGTACTGGAGTCCGAGCTGTTCTGGGGCGTCGCGGCGAGGGCACTAGAGCTTGGAGTCAACGTGATCCTCGACTACGGCTGTTGGTCGGAGGAAGAGCGCGACCTTTTTCGCACCAGGACGCAACAGCTGGGCGCGAGCGCGGAGATGATTCTTCTGGATCTGCCGATCGAGCAGTTGTGGGAGCGGATCGAGAAGCGGAACGCGGACCTGCCGGCCGGCACCTTCCGGATCAGTCGGGAGGAGCTGTACGAGTGGAGCACCCGGTTCGAGGTGCCGACGCAGGACGAGCTCGAGCGTTGGGACCAACACAGCGTGGTGACCGAGTAGCGATCTACTCGGGCGCGATCCCGACCAGTGCGGCGGCCGCGCAGATGTGGACCGGCGTGAGGTCGATGGGGGAGACCGGCGCCTGGAGGAGCGTGCCGCGCTCGTACGGCGTGAGCGTGATGTCGATGCCCGGTGCGCCGGCTACCAAGCCGCGGACGTACGTCAGCCAGCCCATCATCGGAATGCCCCGACGGAAGACGCCGGCCGCCGCGGCGAGCTCGGTGTCGGCGATGCTGGCCCAGCCGGGCTCCCAGATCGTGACGACCGCACGGAGCACCTGGGCGAAGCGCTCCGACTGCTCCAGCGCGTCCTCGTCGCTCCAGTGCAGCGTGAGCTGATCCGAGACCGTCGTCATCGTGCCGCCCATGGACAGATCGAACAGCCATGGCAGCTCGCCGGTGCTCTGCAGGTGGAGACGCGTCGTACTGGTGCCGTTCGCGAGCACCTTCGTGGTGGCCTCGACCATCTCTTGGAGCGGAGTGGAGCCGTCGGCCTCGAGGACGTGGTACCCCCAGCGCTCGTCCTGGGTCCAGTTGTGAACGTCGGGGAACGCGACGGCGACGGCGGTCAGCGTGCGGCCGACGCGGAGCGCGCGGTGCTCGACAGTCTCGTCACGGTGCGACCATTGGGCGCGGAGCAGCCAGGAGCCCATTCACGCCCTCCGATCATGAGGCGGCCGGATCTGCGGAGGTAACACTGCGGCACCGGATGACACTGTGGCGGATGACACTGTGGCACCAGCTGCCATGGCGGCGCCGGATGCAGGTGACGGTACGCCGTGATACGACCGCTTGACCAGAGGTCCGCCTACTCGGTGTGAGCAGGGGACAGCGATCTCTGGAAGCGTCACTGCACCAGTCTGCTGCACCTACCGGTCAGTGGTCAGCACCGGGGTCCGATTTTGGTAATCACCCAACGAAATCTGGACAACTGTCAAAGAGTTCAGCTCTTCGAGGTCGCCGCCAGCAGCCCGCTCAAGGCGCTCGCCTGCGTACGCCAGTCCCGCACACCTCCGCCGGCCCACCGTTGGCCGAGTCTGTTCAGCGAGTCGCGGTCGGTCTGCCAGATCGAGTCGGCCTGCCGCTGAGCATATGTCCGGTACGACGCATCGCCGGTGGAGTGGGCCAGATCCATCAGATACCGCATGAACACGCCCTTGAACTGCTTCTGGTTGTCGTCGCAGCTGCCGGCCGGGTCGCACGATTCGCTGAGGATGCCACCCGGACTGAGCAGCGAAGACGACATCGCGGCATCGCCCAACTGCCGAGCCTCGGCGAGCAGCGAACCGTCCCCGGTCGCCCGCCAGAGCTCGAGCGCCCCACCGATGGCCAGCCCCTGGTTGTACGTCCACACGGTCTGGCCGTTGTTGGCGCACGAGCCGGTCAGCCCGTCGTTCACCAGACCGGCCGAGTTGATCATGCCGCTGGCGCGGAACCAGTTCCATCCCGTCGTCGCCCGCTGCAACCAGACCGTGTCGCCGGCCAGCCGGTTGTGCAACGCCGCGGCCAGCCGGACGTAGAGCCCGTTGGTCACTGCGTTCTTGTACGTTCGCTCGCGGTCCCACCACACACCGCCGCCGCACGTCCCCGTGTCCCAGTAGCCCTGCACGTAGTTCGCGATCGTGACCGCCATGTCCAAGTACCGCTGGTCGCCAGTCAGGTCGTACGCCTCGACCCAGGCGATGCCCCACCACTCGGTGTCGTCGATCGCCCGGCTGATGAAGTTGCCCTCCAGCGCGTCGCCGCTCTTCTGGCCGGCTGGGAACACGCCCTTGTTCTTCTCGAACACCTCGTTCACGATCCACTGCAGATCGGTACGGCGGGTGCGCTGCTGGTAGTCCATCAACGTCGTCACTGCGACCGCAGAGTTCCACCAGCTCGAGAGCCACCACGCGGTGTAGGGCTGGTACGAGTACATCAACGCGTCGGCGGCTGCGTCGGTCCGATCAGTTGCCGGCCGCGCCCACGCCGTACAGCTGCCGCCCTGGCCTTCGACGGCACGCCCGCAAGCGCGGACAGCGCCGCCGTACAGCTTGGAGAGTGGATCGGTCGTTGCATAGAGCCGAGTGCTCGTCGAGGTCGCGCCGGAGCCGACGCTGGTCCGGCCGAGCGATGAACCGTCGGGCCATGACGCGCCTTCGTTCCAGGAGCGGTCAAGCCGGACCTCGTCGCCGGCGGCGCCGTTGGCGATCGTTCCCCAAGCCATGCCGCGGTTGTCGACATGGAGCGAGATCGTGCGGTTGGACAGAGTGGTCGACGGCACAGGCTGGTTGTCGCCGGATGGTCCGTCGCTGCCATCGCAGGCTGCCGCGCAAACGGCAGGGTGTACCCAGGCCGTGCAGTCGACGCCGGCCGCGTCACCGCACGCACGGATCAGGCCGCGTCTGTGGCCAGCTGGATCGGCCAGGTTGTACATGAGGGTGCGTGTGCCGGTCCATCCGGATGGGATCCACGCCTTGCCGAGCAGTCCGTCCCAGGTCGCGCCGCCGTCCCAGCTGCGGTCGAGCCAGACCGCATCGTTCGTCGTGCCGCCGTCGATGCTGCCCCACGCCATCGCGTCCTTGTCCGACACGTGCAGTACGACGTGACGCCCGTTGATCACCTTCTCCGGTACGGGGAATGTCTCCTCCTGTGCCTTCGACGGATCGAGGGTGTCGCATGCGACCGAGCAGACCTGGTCCGCCTCCACCTGCGCCTGGGCGGTCAGGGCACCCGCAGACAGCGCCAGTCCGAGCACAGCTGTCACTAGACGTCGCATGTCAGCCTCCGAGCCCGGGCTGGTCGGCCCACGTTGTGTCGGCGTCGTACGACCCGCCGCCGTCCCACGGGTTCGCCCCGCTGGCAGTGGCGATGTAGACGAGCTCGCTGGCGTGGCGGACGTAGTACGTCGGGTAGTTGATGGACTGCAGCGACACATTGCCCGCTCCGCCGGCGCGTGGCGGCTGGGCGCAGAACGTGGCGTCCTTGCGGAACGTGTCGGTGCCGTCGTCGGACGCCTTCTGCAGCCGGTAGTTGCTGTGCCGGAGGTACTGCCCGGGAAAGTTCACCGATTCGAGCGAGTAGCAGCTGCTCTCCGCTAGTCCCGGTCGGACGACGAAGCTCGCGTCCTGGCGATCCGTGAGCGACGAGTTGACGTCGATCACATCGGTACGTGCGAGCCCGTCACGATGACGCAAGACCCGGTCGGTGTAGCCGGCCGTAGTCACGCGGAAGGTTCGTACCTGGCCGACGGCGAGATCCGCGCCGCTGCGCCACCAGGCGGGGACCAGATTCCAAGTCGCGTCGTCGCGGAACGAGGCGTCAGTGTCAGCGCCAGGGTTGGGGTCGAGCCACACCTCGGAGTTGCGGTGCCGCAGGTAGTACCCGGGGCGCGCCGCCGACTCCAGCGACGTACCGCCGCCGCTCAGCCCGGGATGGGCGCAGAAGGTCGCGTCGGCCGGGTCGGGATTCGCCTCTTTGTAGATACGGAGATCTCGCTGGCGCAGGTACTGACCGGGGAAGTTGCGTGACTCGAAGGAGTAGCAGCTGCTGTTGGACAGCCCAGGCCGTACCCAGAACGTCGCGTCCTGCTTCAGAGTCTGGTTGCTGGCGGCATCGATCACGTCGGTGTTGGCCACGCCGTCGATGTGCCGCAGATAGCGGTTCGTGTACGACGGAGTCGTGACGCGGAACGAGACCAGCTTCCCGGTCGGGAGCGTCGTACCGTTCGCGGCGGCGAGCACCTGCTGGTTCACCGCCCGCACCCGGGCGAAGTCCATCTTCTGCACCTGGCGGTCGTAGGTGTAGAAGCCGTTGATCTCGTCCTCGACATCGGTCGGCTCGGTGTAGACCGATCCGGACAGCCCGGAGCCGTTGATCAGGTCAGGCAGCTGGCTGGTGATCTGCACGTACCGCGTGGTCAGCGCGTCGCTCGTCGGCAGCATCTCGTACGCGAAGCTGTTGCCGCTCGGCCACTCGTGGCCAGGGACGTGCAGCCCGAGGCCGCCGTACTCGCCGAGCTGCAGCACCCGTGTCGTCGACGGCGCCCGCGCGATACCGGGGCCGACGTACATGTGGTCGTCGATCACGTCGCCGTTGCCGGGATCCGGATCGGAGTCACAACAGTTCGAACCGGAGTTGTGGTTGACCAGGCGGCTCGGGTCGAGGCTCTTGACCAGATCGGCGATCCGGCCGGCCTCGAACTCGCCCCAGCCCTCGTTGAAGGGGATCCACTGCACGATCGAGGTGATCTGCTTGTGGCTCTCCACCATGCGGCGCAGCTCGGACTCGTAGCGCGCCTCGCCGGTCGCGGAAGCGTTGCGTCCGGCAACCAGCGACGGCATGTCCTGCCACACCATCAGCCCGAGCTTGTCCGCCCAGTAGAACCAGCGCGCCGGCTCCACCTTGATGTGCTTGCGGACCATGGTGAAACCGAGCGCCTTCTGCTGCTCGAGATCGAACCGCAGCGCGTCGTCGGTCGGCGCGGTGTACAGCCCGTCCGGCCAGAATCCCTGATCGAGCGTGCCGAGCGCGTAGACGAACTTGCCGTTCAAAGTCGGCCGCAGGAACCCGCCCAGCATCGCCTTGCCGACCGAGCGCATCCCGAAGTACCCGCCGACCGAATCGTCGCCCAGTGAAACGCGAACGTCGTAGAGGAACGGGTCGTCCGGCGACCAGAGGTGCGCATTGGGTACTGGCACGCGGAACTGCGTGCCGCTGACACCGGTCGCCTCGCCGACGACCTGACCGCCGGACAGCACCTCGGCGCGAACGGCCTGACCGGCCGAGGAGGCCTGCACGGTCAGGTCCAGACCGCCGGCCGCGACGTTCGGAATCGTGTCCAGCCGGGTGATCCAGGTCGCCTGCGTCGGCTCGAGCCACACAGACTGCCAGATGCCGGACGAAGGTGTGTACCAGATGCCGCCGCGGTTGATGCGCTGCTTGCCGAGCGGGATGTCCTCGCTGTCGACCGGCGCCCAGACGCCGACGACGATTTCGTTGCTCCCGGCCCGCAAGGCCGAGGTGATGTCGTACGAGAACGCGTCGTACCCGCCTTCGTGGACGCCGAACAGGACGCCGTTCACCCAGACCTTCGACTGCCACATCACCGCGCCGAAGTTGAGCTGCACCTGACGTCCCGACCAGCCGGCCGGGACGGTGAAGGTCCGCTTGTAGTACATCCGGTCCTCGTGGCGCTGGATGCCCGACAGTGCGGACTCGATCGGGTAGGGAACCAGCACCTCTTCGGGCAGGGAGCCGGTCGGCGGGTTGTTCAGGTCGCTCGTCGGCGCGAACTGCCACACGCCGTTCAGGCTCTGCCACTCGGACCGGGTCAACTGCGGCCGCGGGTATTCCGGGAGCGGGTCGGTGACCGAGACCTGATTGGTCCACGGCGTGGTCAGAGGTGGCGGTTTCGGCGTGAAGGCACTCGCGTGCAACGGCGTCAGCAGTACGGCGAGGAGGCCGAGGACCGTGGTCAGCAAAGCCCGACGTGACAGCATGTGGATCTCCCTGGGGCGGTAGGAAGAGAGCGCTCTCACCTGGTGAGTATGAGGACCTCCGCCGCCAGGTCAAGACCTCGCGTGATTGTTTCTGTCGGAAATTGTCGGACTACGTCAGGGTAGGCGAGGCCAGCTCCAGCGTCGGAGTGGACCCGCGGTACGACGTCATCCACTCGCGGAGCAGCTCGACCCGGGCCTCGTTGTCCTCGTTGCCCTTCACGACCGGCGCCTGGTTGTACGCCATCGTGTCGGAGCTGCGGCGGAGCTTGACGTACAGCCGGGACGAGGCGAGTGCGTACCGCTCCATGTCGTCCTGGAGTGCGCCGATGACGGTGATGTTCCGGTCGCGACCGATCTGCTCGAACAGCGCGACCGCCTCGCGACGGTGCTGCGAACCGAGGTTGCGCCCGAGCTCGTCGAGGATCAGCAGCAGCGGACGGTCCGACCCGCCGGCGAGCGCCGCAGCGCAGACCAGCTTCACCGCCTTCTCGTCCATCTGGGCGGTGTTGCCCTTGACGTTGAACGCGGAGAACGGGCCGCCCTCGGAGCGACGCCACTTCGGTGTGACCGTCCAGCGCCACGGCTTGTCCGGCTCGGCGGGCGGGTCAGGCTCGGGGAACTCGAGCTTCGCGCCGTACCCGCCGTACTGCTGGTCGAGGCGGTCGAACTCCTGTGACACCAGGCGAAGCCGCGCTTTGATGCCATCGGCAAGGGATGTGCGGTGGGCGCGGGCCGTGCTCTCCGCTTCGTCGAGGCCCTCGCGGGCGCGCTCGAGAGCGGCGTTCCGCTCGGCGCGCTGGCTTGCGATCTGCTGTTGCTGCAGGCTGTCGAACGTCTCGTGCTGGGCGAGGTGGCTGCTGAGCGTCCGGTGCAGCGCGGGCACCAGTCCGACGCGATCGCCCAGCGTGCCGCTCGTCCAGCCGTCCGCGCCGTTCAGGATCTCCCAGAGCTCGGTCGGGATCTCCTCGCGCGAGCGGGCGTTCGGGAAGCAGCGGCGGATGACGTCGTCGAGCAGTGTGCAGGCCTGGTGGTTCCAGTCGGCCGTCGTGCGCCGTTGCGCGTCGTCGGGCAGGCCGAGGATGAACTCCTCCGCCTCCGCGGGTGTCCCGCCCCAGGCGGTGGTCCGCGTGGTCAGGTCGAGCGTGGTCTGCTCCTCGAGCAGCGCGAGCCGGCGACCGGTCAGGTCGTCGAGGATGCGGTCGTGATCGCGGCGGGTCGCTTCGAGGTTCTTCAGTCGCTCGTCGCGCACCAACTGCTGGCCGGCCGCGGCCTCCGCGGATTCCTTTGCTGCTTGGAGTTGTGGTGCAAGCGAGTCGCGGTCGGTCTCGTGCCGGTCGATGGACTCGCGGAGCTGCAGGATCTGCTCCTGGACCGCGTCCGCGTCGGCCAGCGCCTGAGCGGCTGCGGTCCGGCGCTCTGCCTGCTCGACCCGGGAACGCGCCTGCTCCAGCGCGGCGGATGCGACTGCGCGGGCCGCTTGGGCGGCCTCCACCCGACGCCCGGCTGCCTGGATCCGGGCGGTCCGGCCGGTGATCGGCTCGTCGAACTGACCGACGGCGACGACACCCGCGGCTTCGTCGATGTTCTCCTTGGTCGCGCGCTCACCCAGGGCCGCGAAGAATCCGTCCAGTGCGAACCGCTTGTCCGCCGACTTCGGCCCGCGGCGCAACTTCGGCGCGCCCGGACGATTCGCCAGCACCAGCAGGAATCCGGGGTACCCGGCGTCGGCCAGCGCGGTCGTCGCAACCGTGGCGTCACCGGCGTCGATGACCACCGCCTCGCGGTACGGCGCGAGCCGCGGCTCCCACTCGGCCCGGTCGGACTCCGGCAGCTCGGTGATGTCGGTCAGCGCACCGCACTCGATGCCTGCGGTCTCGAGCACCTGCTGCTGGGTCGCGGACACGGTCTGACCGCTCTCGGCCTCACGGAGGTCAGCCGTTGTGTGCTCGACGGCGACCCGCGCGGCGTGGTCGCGGCCGATGTGCTCCTCCAGCACCTCGCGGGCTTCGGCCTGCTCCTCACCGGCCGCGGCCAGGTCGCGGCCGTCGGCCGAACGACCCGCCTCGAGCAGCCGCCGATGCTCCTGACCGAGGCGCTCCAGCTGCTCCCGCACCGAACGCTGCGCCAGATCGAGCTCGCGGTCGCGGGCGTCCAGCTTGTCCCGCTCCTGACGGGTCAGCTGGACGTCCCGGAGCATGCCCTCTTCGTTGCCAAAGGCATCTATCTCCGTGTCGACAGATTCCTTCCGGGCTTCCTGCTCAGCAACACGTTCGTCGAGGACGCCGAGCTCCTGGAGGATCTCGCGGTTGCGGGCGTCGCCGTCGATCAGATGCCGGGCGCTGCGGGCCTGCCAGGACTCCTTGGCTGCCGCGAGCGCCTCCCGCGCGGCGGCGCGCTGCAGGATGCCGGCCTCGACGGTCGCCATCTCCTGCTCCCACCGCTGCAGGTCGGCCGTCGCCTGCTTGGTCGCCTCGCGCTGGGTGTGCTCGGCGGACCGGTGCGCCTGCTCCTGCTCGAGCTCGTGGTCGAGACCGGTGAGCGTCGCGATCGCGTTGAAGATCCGGGCCGGGCCGAGCTCGTTGAGCGGCTCGGCGAGCAGGTTGGCGGTCGGACTGGAGCGCACCGAGGTCGACAGGAACGACACGCAGCGGACCTGCCCGCCGTACAGGACCTGGGACAGCTTGTTGGCGTGGAAGTCGGTGCGGCCGTTCGAGTGGGGGAGGGCCACCCAGAGGGCGTCGGCCCCGGCGGCGCGCTCGGCCTCGGTCGCGCCGTACGGGATGTGCAGGCCCTGCTTCCAGCGGAGATCGATGTACGACGCCTTGCGGTTGATGCGGATCCAGACGGTGATCGCGGCGGCCTCGACCTCGTCGAGGTCGGTGAGATCGGGGTCGGAGAAGACGCCGACGATGTAGCCGCGGTCGACGTTCGACCAGTTGCCCTCCTGGCCGGCCGCTTCGGCGGTGAACAGCAATTCGGCCGCGCCCGGAGCACCGCTGGTGAGGCGCCACTGGTCGTCGGCGTGCAGGAGGCTCAGCGCGGCGATCCACGACGACTTGCCGGCGCCGTTGGAGTCGGTCGGGCCTTGGCCGGCGACCGTGATCAGGCCGCGGCCGATCATCGGGATCGGGTGTGTGGACAGCCGGGACAGATCGACGACCTGGACCCCGAGCAGCACTTTCGACCCGAGAATGTCGAACGGCCCGTCCTCCGCAGCGGCGCTCATGCGTCATCTCCCGTTGTAGTGCTGACTGGTACGCCGTTGCGGGCGCGGATGGCTTCGGCGATCGGGCTGGCCGGGGCGGCGGCGAGGATCAGTTGGTCCTGCAAACGGCGGCGCGCTGCCGGTGTCAGGCGCTGGAGCTGTGGACCCGGGATGTACGACGGGCCGCCCGAGTGATCGCCCGAGAGCTGGATCAATCCGGCGGCGCGCAAGCGCTGCAGGGACAGGCGTCGCTCCTCGCCGCTGATCCGGGTCGTCCGCAGCTCGTCGACCGTGGTGGGCCGCGCGGACTTCCAGCTGTCGCCGGTCAGGATGCCCTCGCTGCGCGGGATCGCGACCGAGTGGACCAGCACCAGGACCAGCACCGCACGATCGATGACCGACAGCGGCTGCCAGCCCTGCGCGGTCAGGCTCGCCGCGATGTCGTCGTCGTATCCGGCGGTCCAGTGGGTGCCGTCGACGTGGACGAGCGTCCGGCCGATGAGCTTGAGCATCCGCTGCACCTGCCGCCGGAGCGTCACATCGCGGAGGCCGGCCAGCTGTACTTCGGCGACCGGGTGCGCGGCGTACTGCACCGCGCTGAAGGCGGCGAGCACTTCGTCCCGCGCGCGGTCGCTGAGGTCCTGGAGCAACGAGTCGAACAACGCGTGCTGCTCAGTCATCCAGCACCTCCTGGCGCTCGTCGCCCTCCGGTCCCGGAGTGGAAAGCACCGCAGGCGGCGGCTCGGGAAGGTGGCGGCAGAGGTCGCGGAGGGTGGAGAGATCGGTCGGGGTCCAGGTGACGACGCGCGGTCCGAGCCGAACCTCGCCGGCCTTCTCGTCCCAGCGGATCCAGTGGGTGGCGTGCAGGCGGCGGAGGCTGCCGATGATCAGCGTCAGGTCGCTCGACTGCTCGGGGCGGCCGCGCATCCCGGCGTACACGGATCTGATTTGGGCGAGCGTGCCGATCTCACTCGGCCAGGCCGGCGCGCTGCGGTCCGTCCAGCAGCAGGTGACGCAGATCGCGAGCACGCGAGCCGTCTCGTTCGGCTGCTCGACGGCGACCGGGGGAGAGCCGAGCTCCTCGAGGACGCTGTGACCCGCGCCCGAAGGCAGGGTCGGGACGAGCCAGACGGTCGAACCATCAGGCGACGCCGCCCGGGTGAGGCCGGCGACGGCAGGCGTGTCTGGGTCGACCTCGAGCGGGCCGGCAGACTGCACCTTGGCCCACCACAGCGCGTTGTACAGCCGCCGCTCGACAGCCTCCGTGCTCATCGCGCCACCCTGCGGAACACGCCTTCGGTGGCCCAGGGCGTCCCCGCGGTCGGGTCGATCCGCATGCCGTCGGACCAGACCAGCTCGTAGTCCAGCTCGTCGTGCAAATGCGCCGCGGTCAGCTCGGCCAGCACCCGTCGCGCCGTGATCCAGTCGCCGGCATCGTCGATGACCTGCACGATGTCCACCTCGGACCGTCCCGCCAGCACGCGCTCGGCCTCGGCCCGCAGGTCCTCCCGATCGGTCGCGGCAGCAGACTCGGGCGCATCCACATCCCCGGTCGGGCGCGGGGGCGCCATCCGCGCGCTGCCGGTCCGGCGTCCCGTCTCGACCGCCTCGACCATTGTCTGCGGCGAGAAGTCCGGCGCGGCTGCATCGAACAGGAGGCCATCGAGTACGCCGGCCAGCGCCTCGGGCTCACTGCTCCGCGTGAACGTCAGCCAAGTCTCGATCGGGAGCAGCCCGAGCGCCCGCGTCGTGCCGGCTCGCTCGACCAGGCGGCCGGCGGCCAGCTGGACGGCGTCGGCGTACGCGGCCAGGGCCATGCGGAGCGATGTGCAGTCGCGGTGGAGCTCGGGCCAGCGCTCGAGAACGATGCGGTGCACCTTCTCGGCCTGCTCGATCAGGCGCTCGTTGCCCCAGGCGAGCTGGGCGTTCTCCCGGAGCTGGGCGGTGGTGCTGGTCGAGACCAGGATGGCCAGCTCGTTGCCGAGGAGGCGGAAGACCTTGGTCATCCGGCCGATCGACTCCCGGCCGTTGTCGGCCGTCGCCTGCGGATCGCTGACGCTGTGCGCCTCGAGGGTGAGGAGCTGGTGCAGCTCGGCCTGACCGCCCTGGACCGACATCCGGCGCAGGAACATCAGCATCACATACGGCGCGAAGGCGGCGCGGTGGCGCAATTCGTTCGGACGGTCGACGAGTTTGGTGATCGCGCCGTACTGCCGGAGCACTTCGAAGCGGCGGACGATCAGGTCGTGCGGATACGCCCGGCAGGCGAGGGTGGCCTGCTCGACCGTGAGACCGTCGCTGCCAGCCTCGGCGAACGCGTCCAGGATGGCCTGGTCGACGTCCAGCAGGTCGGGGTCGACGATCATCGCGCCGGCCTCACGGGCGAGCACGGCGAAGACCTGACGGTAGACGCGCAGGACGGCCGCTTCAGCCTCGGCGTCGAGCAGTGTCGCGTCCATCCGCACTCCCTCCCGTGTGATAGCAGCTGGGCTACCAGAGAAAAGGACTCTAACCACCCGCACCGACAGACCAAAACTCACCCGCCACCAGCCTGTGGAAAACCGGATGACGAGCGGTGCGGAGCTGCCTACCATCCGAGATGTGATGAGAATCCTTGGCTGACGCGGTCGACAGGCCGCGTCAGTACCACGGCGCCCCACGCGGCGTCGCCCCGCCGGTGCGGGCCCTGTCGCAGGGCTCCCGGCGCGCTTGCTGATTCTCTCCATTCGGAGCTTGCACATGACTGTGCACAACGCGCGTTCCATCGGCGCGCAACATCCCCGTGTCCGTGACCTGCTGACCCTGCGGAAGGACGGTTCACCCGGCCGGATCATGGTCGAAGGCAGCTGGGAACACGACCGACTGCTCACCACCACGACCCCGATCGACGCCTTCTTCTGGTGCCCGGAGGTCGCCACGACCGAGGTCCACCGGATCGCCGAGCGGGCCACCGAGGTGTACCGGATCTCGGAGAAGCTGCTCGCCCGCCTCTCCCGCAAGACCCGGTCCGACGGCCTGATCTCGATCGCGCGGCTCCCGGAGTGGCGTCCGCACACGTTCGAGTTCACCAGCGAGTCGCTGGTGCTCGTCGCCGACGGCGTCGAGTACGCCGGAAACCTCGGCACCCTGATCCGTACGGCGGACGCCGCCAACGTCGACTGCCTCGTCCTGACCAGCAGGCGGGCCCGGCCGACGCATCCGTCGGTGTACTCCGCCAGCCGGGGCACCGTGCTCTCGACGCCGATCCTGGAGTTTGACGACATCCCGTCGGCCGCGGAGTGGCTGCGCAGCCATCGTTTCCGCGTCCACCTCGCGGATCCGGCGGCGACGGGCACTTATCGCGTTCCGCAGTACGACGGGCCGACGGCGTTCGTGGTCGGGTCGGAGGGTTCCGGGCTGTCGCGGGAGTGGCACGACGAGGGGTTCGACGCGGTGTCGATCCCGATGCTCGGGCAGGCGGACTCGCTGAACGTCGCGCTGTCGGCCGGGATCCTGCTGTTCGAGGCGCGGGCTCGGAAGGCGGGCTGGTGAGCTCGGCAGGCAGAATGGCACGGCAACCGACAAGAGGAGTGTGCCGTGCCCTTCGAGCCAGGCGAGGTCGTCGCCCCGTCCGATCCGCGCATCGTCCTGGAAGGGCAGTGGGGACACCAGCCCGGCGTGGCGATCACCGTGAACTCGGGCTCGCGGATCTCCTTCTCGTACGCCGGTGAGCGGCTGCAGCTGCTCTTCGACACCGACGGGCTGACGGTCGCGCCACACCTGTGGATCACCGTCGACGGCGAGCCGGAGCTGCACGTGGTCGAGGCACCGGTCATCGAGTTGTCCGCGCCGGACGGGCGACACCAGGTCGAGGTCGTGGTCAAGGACGTGAACGAGCACGCGAACCGGTGGAACCCGCCGTTCGGGTGCGCAGTCGTGTTCGCCGGCCTGGTGCTCGACGTCAACGCACGACTCCGGCTGGGCGGACGCCCGAGCGGTCCGCGGTTCGAGTTCTACGGCGACTCGATCACGCAGGGCGTGCGGTCGTTGAGCGTGCACCCGGAGTCCGAGGGCGCGGACGGCACGACGTCGTACGCGTATCTGACCGCGCGGGCGTTCGGCGCGACGTCGTACCAGGTCGGGTTCGGGAGCCAGGGGATCAGCAAGCCGGGGAACGGCGAGGTGCCGGCCGGCGTGGACTCATTCGGCTGGAACTTCGCGGGCTCACCGGCCGAGCGGGTCGAGTCGTCCGACGTGGTCGTCATCAACCTCGGGGTGAACGACCCGACCCTGGACGTCGAGGAGTACGCGGACTACGTACGACGGGTGCGCGCGGCGTACCCGGACACGACGATCGTGTCGCTCACACCCTTCAACGGGAAGCATGCGGACACGATCCAGGCCGCGGTGAAGTCCCTCGACGATCCGAAGCTCAGCTGCATCGACTCGACCGGCTGGATCACCGAGGACGACTGCACCGACCAGGTCCACCCGTCGGTCGCCGGCCACGCGAAGATCGCCGCACACCTCGTCGACGCATTGGAGGAACAGACCTCGCTTCGCCGGATCACCTGAGATGCTCGTCCTTGTGTCCGGCGAGAGGAGCACGAGTGGATAAGGCCGAGGATCTCGAAGTGGCGGTCGATTGCGTGGTCGACGCGTTGCGGCCGGCGGTAGAGGCCGACTGGGACGTACCGGCGGGGTCGATCGAGTGGACCTGCCGGGCGACGGCTGAGCACATCGGGCAGGCTCACCTGCATTGGGCCTCGCAGCTCGCGGTGCGGGCGCGCACGAAGTACGTCCGCTGGTCGGCGCAGGCCCAGGAGCTGGCGCCTCCTGCCGGGGTGCTGGATTTCGTCGAGGCCGCGGGGCGGATCCTTGCGCTCGCGGTGCGGGCGAGTCCGGCCGGCACGCGCGCCTTTCATCCGTGGGGGATCGGCGATCCGGAGGGCTTCGCGGCGATGGGATGCGTGGAGCTGCTCGTGCACGGGCAGGACCTGGCGAGCGGCCTGGGCTGCGCCTTCGAACCGCCGTCCGAGCTGTGTGAGCGCGTGCTGGCCCGGCTGTTCAGTCATGAGCCGCGAGGCGCGGACGACCCTTGGCTCGCTCTTCGCTGGCTGACCGGGCGTACGTCGATCCCGGGTGCGCCGTCCCCGGAGTCGTGGAAGTGGCGCCCGACCCCGCTGGACGAGACGTGGGATCCCGCGCCGGTCGCCGACCCGATGCCGTTCACACCGTTGAGCCGCTAGGGCAGGCTGGACGGATGGCGGACAAGTTCTCCAGCGTCGACGACTACATCGCGTCCTTCCCACCCGACGTACGCGAGATCCTGGAGCAGGTACGCCGTACCGTCCGGGCCGTCGTGCCCGCGGCGGGGGAGAAGATCAGCCACCAGATCCCCGCGATCACCCTGGACGGGACCCGCTCGACAAGCCCGTCCCGTACGACCTCATCACCCGCCTGACTCAGGCCTTCCTCGCCGCGCGCTGATTCACTCGTACGCCGGGGCGATCGCTTGGGCGAGTGCGACGAGCAGGCCCGGGCGCAGGGTGCTGCCGGGAGTTGCCATCAATTCGATGTATGCGTCTTTGGCGGTGCGGAACGCCACCTCACCGTCTGTCTGCTGCCAGCCCTCCGCGCCGACGTCCACCCGATGCGACTTGAACCCGCCTTTCACGTAGCCGAAGTCGAGCGCCGGATCCGAGCCCAGGCCACCCGATCTGACCACGACCGAGCGGGTCGCCGAGCCCCACTGGCACCGCAGGTAGCCGTCGGTCAGGGCGTCTCGCCGCAGCACCGCCTTCTCGCCGAGCAGTCGCTCGGCTGCCACAGTGCCGCGGGCGCACTCCGGCTGCCCGATGATCGCCGGCGCTGCGGGAAGGCCGCCGGGAAGCGCGATGATCGTCTCCGCGATGGATCGGAGTTCGTCCAGCGTGCCCGAGCCGTCGTTCTCCATGCGTAGCTCGACCGGACGCTTGCCGGCGCGGAAGACGAGCCAGGGAGCCGCGGCCGCCGGGTCGACGGCCCATGAACCCGGCCCGACCTCGCCGTCGACGACCTTGGCCGCGTACTGCATTCCGGTGACCCAATCGACGTCGCTCTGGCGGGACTGAGCGAACTGAGCGTCGGTGACCGGGATGGCGGACAGCGCGACCCAGACCCGATGAAGCTCTTGCGTCGTGTCGACCAACGAGCAGTCGTCCGCGAGCGGCGCGGTCAGGCGGGACTCCGCCTCCGCAGCCTTCCAGCCGGTGAGATGCGGCGCGAGCCGCTCGCACAGGTCCCCGGTCGCTGTCGAGGTCGGTTTCGGCGTTGGCACGACCTGTGACGTCGTGTGGCTGTCGCACGCGCTCAGGCCCAGCAGGACGACAGCTACAGCGGCCGTGATGCGACGCATGGTGATAGTCCCTCCCAGGAACCTCCGTGAGCGGAGCCTAGAGCAGATCGTGGGGATCGGCTGCGGGTGGGCGGTTGAGGGTCCAGTCGCTGAAGTGTTGGTCGAAGCGGTACCAGAGGTTGTCGGGGCCGAGGCGGAGTTGGAGTTTGCCGGCGGTGACCCGGTTGGCTTCGGTGGTGGCCTGGGGGAGGGCCTCGAGCGCCTCGGCGACGGCCTCCGGGGAGACGTCTTGTGGCTCGTCAATGGTGACGGCGAGACCGCCGGGGCCGGCCTCGCGCCAGGCGACTGCCCAGGTGGTCAGTTGGCGGGCGGAGATGCCGGCTCGGTGGGCCAGGTCGGCCAGCTCCGGCGTGCCGAGGGCGTTGGCTGCCCGGCGGGCCAGATCCTGCTCGAAGGTCAGGTCGAGGCCGCCGTCTCCGTCGCCCGACGCGAGCTCCCAGGCGCGACGAGCGGCGTCCGTTGCCAATGCGATCAGATCCCGTACGTCGACACCGGACGAACGTGGCGGATCCAGCACCCGCACTGCTGCTGGCACCCCGGGCGCAGAGAGCGGCCGCGGCGGCACCGGCACAGGCACCACACCCACCACCGACCGCTCGGCTGCCGGCGGTACGTCGGGGCCGGTCATGTGGCGGGCGAAGGCCGCTATCGCGGGGATGCCCGCGGGCGGGGGAGTGCGCGGTGTGGCGACCGGCGCGGTCGAAGTACCTCGGCGGGTGCGGAGGGCTGCCAGGAGCTCGTCCTTGCGGCGACCGCGAAGCAGGAGCAGCGCGAACGGGTCGTCGTCCAGCGCATCCGCGATGAGGTAGCAGACGGCCGCCGAATGCTTGCAGGGGACGGCGAAGTCGGGGCAGGTGCAATGCGTGAGAACCTCGCCGGCGCCAGGCAGAAGCTCGAGCCCGGCATCGCGGACGTCGTCGATGACCTCCGGCGGTAGCTCGCCGTCCAACAGCGCCGCGACCCGACCGATCTGCGCCGAGACCACCTCCAGCACCGAGTCCCACTCGGCACTCGAGAACGCGCGGATCCGCACAGTCACGTGGTACGGCGTGACGCGGCTGCCCTGTACTACTGCCTCGACCTCACCCGGGCTGACGGTCAGCTCGACGACGCTCCCGCGCCGCGCGTACGACCGTCCACGCGACAGCCGCCCCGGATCGAGCCGCGCCCGCTGCTCCAGCGCCTCCAACCACGCACGCCCCCACCACGTCGCCCCGAACGGCCGCCTGCTCCCCGGCCCCTTCGCCGCGGGCAACCCGGCGTCCTCGCCCTTCCGCCGCCACCCCTGCCATGGCACGCGATCCTCGTCAGCCATCGGATTTCCCAACGGCAGAAGGGTTGTACGCACTCGCTGAGCCGGACTTGGCCGGGGTCGTCGACAGCTCGACGAGCTCGGTCAGCTCGGTGTCCGACAGCTCGCTCAGCCACGCCTCACCCGAGCCGACCACCGCGTCCGCCAGGTCGCGCTTTGCGTTGATGACTGTCGAGATGCGGTCTTCCAGCGTGTTCTCGGTGACGAGGCGATGGACCTGGACCGGGCGATCCTGACCGATCCGGTACGCGCGGTCGGTCGCCTGGTCCTCGACCGCCGGATTCCACCAGCGGTCGTAGTGCACGACATGCGTGGCCCGCGTCAGCGTCAGCCCGACCCCGCCGGCCTTCAACGACAGCAAGAAGACCTGCGCCTCGCCCTCCTGGAACTGTGAGACCAACTGCTCGCGCTTCCGCACCCCGATCCCACCGTGCAAGAACAAGGACTTGATCTGCCGCGCCGCGAGATGCGCCTCGATCAGCCGGCACATCTCGACGTACTGACTGAAGATCAGCACGGACTCGCCCTCGGCCAGGATCACGTCGAGCAGCTCGTCCAGCGCGGCGAGCTTGCCCGAGCGCCGCTCCAGCGGACCGGGCTCGTGCAGGAACTGCGCCGGGTGGTTGCACACCTGCTTCAACTGCGTGAGCAGACTCAGCACCAGTCCGCGCCGTGCGATGCCCTCCGCCTCCTCGATCTTGGCGAGCGTCTCCTTCGCCACGGCTTGGTAGAGCGTGGCCTGCTCGACGGTCAGCGGCACGACGACGTCGCGCTCGGACTTCTGCGGCAGCTCCGGCGCGATGCCCGGATCGATTTTCCGCCGCCGCAGCAGGAACGGCCGGGTCACCCGAGCCAGCCGCGCGGTCGCCTCCTCGTCGTGGAACCGCTCCACCGGCACGGCGACATCGTGCCGGAAGCGGTCGAGCGTCCCGAGCAATCCCGGCGCCGACCAGTCGAGGATCGACCACAACTCGGAGAGCCTGTTCTCCACCGGCGTCCCGGTCAGCGCGATCCTGGTTGCTGAGGGCAACGTCCGCAGCGCGCGAGCCGTGCGGGACAAGGGGTTCTTCGCATGCTGCGCCTCGTCCGCGACGGCCAGGCCCCACGCCACCTCACCGAGGACACGATGGTCCTGGCGCACGACGCCGTACGTCGTGAGCACCACCTCGTCGGGGGCGACGTCGCTGAGGGTCCGACCCGCACCGTGGTACCGCCGGGTCGGCACGTCGGGGGCGAACCGCTCGAACTCGCGCTCCCACGTGCCGAGCAGCGTCGACGGACAGACGACCAGCGTCGGTCCGCGTCGCTCCAGCTGGAGGTGCAGCGCGATCACCTGGATCGTCTTGCCCAGCCCCATGTCGTCGGCCAGGCAACCGCCAAGACCGAGATTGGCGAGCTGCGCCATCCACGCGACACCCCGGCGCTGGTAGTCGCGGAGGGTCGCTCGCAGGCCGACGGGATCGGTGAACGGGGCCGGCTCCTCAGCCGTACGCAGCCGGGCCAGCATCGCGGCAAGCGAACCGTCCGCGTCGAACGGGACCAGCTCACCGTCCACGTCGATGGTCCCGGTCAGAGCAGCGCCGAGCGCCTCAGCACCGGTGAGTTTGCGCGTGGAGCCGTTGCGGAGCCGGCGTACGACGTCCTGGTCCACGCGGATCCACCGGCCGCGCATCCGGATCATCGGCCGTTTCGCTTCGGCGAGCGCGCCGACCTCGGCTTCGGTCAGGTCCTGGCCGTCGAGCGTCGGCCGCCAGCGGAACGCGACCAGATCGTGCAGGCTGAAGTCAGGGCCGGTGATGGCTCCCGGCGTCGGAGTGGCGACAGAGCCGCGGACGGCCAGCTCACCGGCGAACAGGTCGGTCGGCCAGAGGACCTCGATGCCGGCGCCTTCCAACGCGGTGCTTCCCTCGGCGAGCTCTTCGAGCGCCTCGTCGTCGATCGAGACCTCCTCCGGGGCCGCGTCGCGCAGCGCCGAGCCCAGCGGCGGCCAGACCCTCGCCCCGCGGCGCAGAGCGAGGAGGAGATCGGTCTCGGCGCGCTCACCGAGGGCCGTGAGTACGGCGGCTGGTGCGTTCCACATGTCCGCGACGTCGACCAGCAGACTCGGGTCGAACCCGCTGCGGAGCTGCAGGACGCCGCGGAAGGTTTCTTCCTCTTCGGGTGGCTCGATGCGGAGGACGAGACGAGCACCCGCTTCCTCGGCGAGGGCGGTCTCGTCGAGCCAGCTCGACGGTCCGGTCAGGGTGGCCGGCTCCGCGGCGGCGAACGGCGCGGCACCGGGGCGGGTCGCGACGGCTGCCGCCGGCGTCCGGACGATGGTGTCGGCGAGCGCGTCCCAGAAGGCGCGGACGAGTTGCCCGGGGTCGACCAGCCGCACGGGGCGGGTGCCCTCGATGGGCAGCGCATGACCGTACGCCGGCATGGCGGCGCTCAGGTTCCGCAGCCAGGCGTGGTCGAGGGGGTCGAGGGGTGCCACGCGCCAAGCGCCGTACCCGTCCGGGCTGCGATCCGGCACCAGCCGCCCGCGCCCGATCAGCACCAGCCCGGCCAGGCCGGCCGCCCGCCAGGCCGCCCAGCTCGCCGATCCGTCGTCCCCAGCGCCAGGTGCGGCGTCGTCCGGGGCGGTGAGTCGGGCGAGCAACTCGGGCATCGTCAGGAGGCGGGCGGGCACTGTCGTCCGGCGGACCGTCGAGCCGCGCGGCAGGACGAGGTCGACCGTGCCGTCGGCCTGCTCGCCGGCAGCGGTCAAGTCGCCGTACAGCGCCAGCCGGCCCGCGCGCGGCGGGTCGGCCGGGACGAAGACGGCGTCGAGCATGCCCCGCACAGTACGCCGGACCACCGACAACTTCCGCGCTTGACCTGAACCAAAGTTGAGGTTGCATTCTCGGAACTCCGAGACAACCAGAGAGAGTGCGGATATGCGTGCAGCTGTAGTCACCAGGTTCGGCGGTCCGGACGTGATCGAGACCCGCGACCTGCCCGACCCGGAGCCTGGCGCCGGCCAGGTGCTCGTCGAAGTCCGAGCGGCCGACGTGATCTTCGTCGAGACCGCCATCCGGCGCGGTGGGCAGGGCAAGTTCTTCCACGTCGAGCCGCCGTACGTCCCGGGCGGTACCCGCGGCGGACTGGTCCGCGCCGTCGGTCCCGATGTGTCGACGGACTGGATCGGCAAGACCGTCGTCGGCCGGGGTGACGGCTTCGGTGGCCACGCCGAACTCACCGTGACCACCAGCGACCTGGTGGAGGTACCGCCCGAGCTCGACCTGCAGACCGCGGTCGCGGTGTACGGCGATGGTCTGACCGCGCTGATGCTCGAGGAGCTCGCGCCGTCGATGACCGGCCAGGACGTGCTGATCACAGCATCGGCCGGTGGCATGGGCCTGCTCCTGATCCAGCTGGCCCACAAGGCACGTGATCGCGGCCGCCCGCGGCGAGGAGAAGCTTCAGCTGAGCCGGGCCCAGGGCGCCGAAGTACTGATCGACTACAGCAAGCCCGCATGGGAGAAGCTGGTGCTTGAGGCAACGAACAACCGCGGCGCCGGGATCGTGTTCGAAGGCGCCGGCGGCGAGCTCGGGGCGGCTGCCTTCACCGTGGTCAAGGACGGCGGCTGGTTCTCCGCACACGGTGCGCCGAGCGGCGGGTTCGCACCGATCGATCCGGCCGAGGCCGAGCGCCGCGGCGTCACGGTGAAGGGCATCATGGACCTCCGCGCCGACTCGACCACCACCACGATCACCGGCGCCGACGTCATCGCCCGCGCGACCGCAGGAGACCTGGTCCCGGTCATCGACCAGACCTACGACCTCGACCACGTAGCCGACGCCCACCGGGCCCTCGAGAACCGCACCCTCCGCGGCAAGGCCCTGATCAGGCTGCGGTAGCCGCGAAGAAGGTCGGCAAGCTACTGGTGGGGGTCGTGGCTGGGGTTGTCCGCCTGGCCGGTGATGCCTGGGCGGGCGGTGACGATGCGGTTGCGGCCGTCGCGTTTCGCGCTCAGGAGGGCGTTGTCGGCGGCGAGGATCAGTTGGTCCATCGTCTCGGCGACGTCGGGATACACCGCCGCGCCGATGGACGCCGGTACGCCGGTGATCACGGCGCTGGTGGCGGTCGTGGTCTCCACCGTGACGCTCAGGCAGCTGAGCCGCTCGCGGATACGCCCGGCCACCTCGAGCACCTCGCCCTCGGAGGCGCCGGGCAGCAGCACCGCCAGCTCGTCGCCGCCGACGCGAGCGACCAGGTCGCCCTGCCGGACCTCGCCCCGGATGCTCTCGCCGACCGCGCGGAGCGCTTCGTCGCCGGCCGGGTGGCCGTACGTGTCGTTGATCTCCTTGAACTTGTCCAGGTCCAGCATCAGCAGCCCGACGGTACTGCGCAGGGTCTGGGCGCGGGCGAGCTCGGCCGGGACCGCGTTGGCCCAGTACGCCGGAGTCGCCAGGCCGGTCTTGACGTCGGTCCCCGCGGCGCGCTGAAACTGCGGCAGCAGCAGATCGCGGTGCAACGTGAGCACCGTGACCATCAGGACCGGGACGACCCAGGGGTACGACGCCTGAAGCGCGGCTACCGCGACGCCCAGTCCAAGGCCCGCGACCACCACGAGTTGGTCGGCCAGATCGCCGAGTGCGCCACGGGCAGTGGCATCCGGCGAGGACAACAGGATCGCGCCGATCACCAGCGCGAAGTTGACCAGCCACCAGACCGTCGCGGCGCCGAGCACGACCAGTAACGACCAGGGCCCGGTCGGCACCCGCGGCTCGGTCAGGAGGCCACCGGCCCGCACCGCGGCGGCGGCTGCGGCGCTGGCCAGGATGAACGTGCCGGCCGAGAACACCTTGCGGTGCGCGATGGTCCGTCCGTACACCCGGATCCACGAGTAGCTGTACGTGATCACGACCAGCGCGACCACCAGGCTCAGCGGGAGCAGCAACAGGCCGGCGAAGACCCACAGGCTCTTCAGATTCGTGTACGGCGAAGTGTTGGCGGCCATCTCGCGTCGGCGCTCGATTCCGCGGGCAGACTCCAGGTGCAGGACGGAGGCAGCCGTCAGCACACCGAAGGCGAGCCACTCGGCCCGCGTGACGCCGCGGGCACCAGAGATCGTCGAGCCCACAGCCAGGGTGGTGATCATGACCGCGACAGCGTCGACCCCGAGCACGTACAGCAGTGCCGGGCGCGGCAACGACCAGAGCTTCCACCGGCGGGGTGGCACCCAATTGCTCCGACCGATCAGAATCATGTGGCCTCACAACACGGATAGACCTGAACGGTTATTCCTGAATAGTAACGGCCCGTTCACGCGAGGTCAGCACCGGCCCGCGTTTCGTCCCATCTGACGGATGGCGAAGGAAGGACAGCACCATGTCGAAGATCAGCACCGGCAACGAGTGGTTCCGCGGCGGCAACGAGTGGTTCACCGGCGGCGGCAACGAGTGGTTCCGCGGTGGGAACGAGTGGTTCACCGGTGGGAACGAGTGGTTCGCGCAGAGCGGCAACGAGTGGCTCCGGCGTACCGGCCGGCCCGGTAATGAATGGTTCAACACCGGTAACGAGTGGTGATCCCGGAATTTCTTTACTGACATTTTACGGAGCGTGTCGGGAGATAATTGCGCGGATCTCCGGCAACTCACTCGGCGCCGCTTTGCGCGGCGCCGTTCCCGGCCCGGCGGGCGCGTCTCCACGCAGCGCCCGCCACGAGGGCCGCGCAGGCGCCGGCGGTGCCCATGACGCCGAGCGCGAGCGACGGCGCCCAGCGGTCGGCGAGCACGCCGGCGAGTAGGATCCCGATTCCCTGGCTGCTCTTCAGGGCCGTGCTCGCGACGCCGAAGGCCTGACCTCGCTGCGAGTCCGGGACGGCCTGGACGAAGGCCGCGCTGGTCGGCAGGTGGTAGGCCGAGGCAAGGCCGGAGATCGCCCACAGTGCCACGGTCGTGGGGAGGTCCGGCGCCAGGAAGCAGAGGATCAGTGGCACGCAGGCGAGGACGGCCAGCGGCCCCAGCAACCGCAGTCGTCGCTCCGGCTGCCAGGCGGTGATGAGCCACATGCCGGCGACGGCGCCCGCCGGGCTGGCCGCCAGCAGGAGACCGGCGGCAGTGGTGCCGTGACCGATCTCGTGGGCGTACGGAACCGCGAGGCCTTCCACCGTCACGTAGAAGCCGGCGATGGTCGCGAGCAGGACCAGCGTGCGGAGTTGCGGCGTACGGGCGACGAGCGAGATCCCGGCGGCGAGATCCCGGAAGTAGCCGGCTGGTGGCGCATCTGTGCCACTTGTCGGGACGGGCCGTCGGTGCACCCCGAAGGCGATCAGAAGCGCCGACAGCAGGAATGTCGCGGCGTCGAGGAGTAGGCCGCCGGATGTGCCTACGGCGACCACCACGACGCCGCCGAAGCCGAAGCCGAGGACCTGGCTGAACTGCACGACCATGTCGTTCGCAGCCTTGCCCAGCACGTAGTGATCACCGGGCAGTACGGCGGGCAGCGTCGCCCCGCGCGCTGCGTTGAACGGCGAACCGAACGCCTGCAGTGCAAGCAGCAACAGGATCACCACGAGCAACGGCAGCGCCTGGATCGCCATGCCTGCAACGAGAATCGCCCGTGCGAGGTCGGTGACGATCATCACTCTACGTCGTGGGTACCGGTCGGCGAACCCGGCCAGCAACGGCCCGAACAAGAGGTCCGGCACGTAGGTCAGCGCATAGGTGACCGCGGTCAGTCCGGCCGACGCGGTCCGGTCGAAGACGAGCACCGACAGGGCGACGCGGGCGAGCTGATCGCCCGCCACGGACAGCACCCCGGCAAGGAACAACGCCCGGAACTCACCGTGCCCGAAGACGTCGCGCCAGCGCGCCCGTTCGCCCACCTCGACCGACATACTCACGACGTTAACCACATTCCGTGGCCCGACACCTCCCGAGTGTGACCAGCGCCGTGTCCTCACGTGGTTCAAAGGTTTGCTCGCGGCGCATCTGTGCCAGTTCACGGTCAGATCATGGGACCCGGTGGCGCAGTATTTGGGTGAACGTTCTACTCTGTAGATCTCCGGTAGCGGGGTCTGGGCGGGGCGGCCCCGACCCTGCTACCGGAGCTCTTCTTTGCCGGGCGGTAAGCCGGGCGGAACAGGGCCCCGGAACTGTCGGTGCGGCCCGATAGCGTTCTCAGTGCCAGGGGCGGCTCCTGGACGTGCTTCCTTCTCCTTCACCAGGCCAAGTAGCGCGTCCGCTCTCCGCCCCTGGCGCCGTCATCACAGGACGCCGAACGGGGAGAAGCCATGCCGGAAGCATCAGCGCAGGCTGCGGTCCTGCTGCGCCGCCGCCGGCACGTCGACACCACGACGTTGACCCCGGCGGTGCGACGCTCCGCCTGGCAATGGCTGCGCCGTCCGCTCACCATCCAGACCGGCCTGTCCGCGCTCCAGGCCGACTTGATCCAGCGAGGCTTCCTGCTGTCTGTCGGCCTCTACCGGTACTGCGCCTCGCTCTCAGCTCCCGCACTTGCAGCTTTCGGAACTGCGCTGCTCGACCTGCTCGACGCCGAGTCCGGTCACGATGTCCACCACGCGCCGCTGTTCCGTGGCTTCCCGGAGAGCGTGCCGGGCAACACCGAGACCTTCTATGTGAACAGAGTGTTCGCCCGTCTCCTCCAGGAGCCCGATCAGCCTTGTGTGCTGTGCGGTGACACGAAGGCCGTGCATGCGGTCTCGCCGTGCGCCCATCTGGTCTGCCGGACCTGCTGGGACGGGTCGGACTTCAGCGCCTGTCCGCTCTGCCTGCGCCGGATCGATCGCAAGGACCCGTTCCTCAAGCCGTCGTTCGACGAGGAGCAGCCCGCGCACGTCCGCTCGGACCGCCTGCGGCTGCTCTCGCCGGCGACGGTCGACTCGGCGCGCGAGACCCTCGCGTCGCTGCTGGTGCGGCGCTCGCCCCTGTCGGCTTCGGATCGCGCCGACCTGCAGGTGTTGCTCGACGGCGCCGATCCGTCCTGGCTGCCGGACGAGGTGCCGGTCCGGGAGACGCGGGCGCTCGTCATCGCGCGTTTCCTCGCCGATGATCCGGAGCTGATCGATCGCACCGACACCGCTACCGACGTACTGCGGCTGATCTATGCCTTGATGGACGCCGACCCCGGCCTGCGGACGCCACCGGCCCGGCGGAGGTCGTTGCCGCGGGCAACTCGACGGCTGGTGCTGGAGCGGTTGGACCGGCTGCCGGTGGAGACGCTGGTCGAGGACCTGCTGCGCCACGAGCGCGCCTGGAAACGGATCGCGGAGAATCTGCATCCCTTCGAGTTCGCGACCCGGTTCCCGGTGGCGGCGCTGGCGTTCGCGATCCTGCGCCGGACCGATCCGGATCTCGGCACCGCGGCCGGGCGGGCGGTGGCCGGTGAAGCGTCTCGGCATCCGTTGGTCCGGGTGGAGGCCGGGCGGCTGGTGATGAGCACGTTCGCCGCGCGGGTCGAGGGCGCCTTCGCGCAAGGCCGGCCCGAGCAGGCGCTCGACCTGCTCCGGGAGCGTCCCGGCGAGCTGGTACGCCGCCTTGTGCACCTCGCGCGGGCGCTTCCGCCCGAGCAGCACGCGCTGCTCGTCGAGGCGCTGACGACCGCCGTGTCGGACGTGTCGCCGGTGGTGATCACGGCTGCCCTCGGCCAGGTCCGGACGCCGCCCGGCGATCTGCGGCTGTTCTTCCCGCGCGGCGGGACGGCGCGGATCTGGACGTCGGTCGACGAGCGCGAGCCGTTGCCGGCCGAGCTGGCCCTCGAGCTGTCCGGTGTGCTGACCGGAGAAATGTTGCGGCGGGCAACGGATCTTCCGCGCTGGCGGCGGGTGTTCCTGGACGAGGAGCTGACCCGCCTGGCCGCGCCGGGTTCGGAGCGGAGTTCTTCGTCGAGCCTGCTGCGGATGACGCGGGGGAGCGCGGTGCCGATCCCGCAGGACGAGCTGCTGCGGCTGTTCCTGCACTGGGTGGAGCCGGCCGGACGGCGGATCGATCTCGACCTGTCCGTGGCGGTCTTCGACGAGGAGTGGGCGTTCGTCGGGTTGTGCGACTACACGCGACTGCGGTTCGACCAGGACGCGCTGGTGCATTCCGGCGACCTGACCTCCGCGCCCGCGCCGCACGGGTCGACCGAGTTCGTGGATCTCGATCTGCGGGCGGTACGGCGGCTCGACGGCCGGTATGTGCTGCCCGTGGTGTTCAGCTACAACGACGTGCCGTTCGATCAGTTGGAGCGCGGGTTCGTCGGGGTGATGCGCCAACCGAACGGTCTGTTCGATCCGGCCGCGGTCGAGGAGCGGTTCGACCTGTCCGGGCCGGCCAAGATCCTGATGCCGTTCGGCGTCGACCTGCGGACCAAGGAGCTGCGCTGGTACGACGTGAACCTCGGCGCGGCCGGATACGGTCACAACGTCGCGAGGTACGGCGGCCGGCTCGGGCTGATGGCGGCGACGCTGGAGGAGGTGCACGGGTCGGGGGATCGGGTCAGCCTGTGGGAGGTCTGCTGCTGGCATGCGGCGGCGCGGACCGACGAGATCGCCGTCCGGTGCGCCGACGGATCGGTCGTGGGGTACTGCCGGCAGCCGTCCGAGGAGCTCGCGGCGTTCGCGCGGCGGGTGACGGCTCGGTTGGAGCCCGACCGGCGATGGGACGACGACGCGGTGAACAAGGCCGACTTCGTCGCGGTTCTGGCCGGTGATCTCACACCGCGACCTGGGACGGAGGTGTTTGCGCTGCACCCGCGGCTGCTCGACCACGCGAGCGTGTCCCTGATCGACGCGCCGCACCTGCTCGCCGTCCTGGCCCCGGACACTCGCGCCCGCGCGAGCCTACGCCCGGTCTGAGACCCGCATCGTGCGCCCGGACGGAGGCGCGGGGGACAGGCGGCCCCTTCGCCCGGGCGAGTCTGGCAAGGGCCTGAGAAATATTTGACAGTTCCGTGACGGAGGCGGGGGTGTCGCTTTGGTGCGCTCCGGTGCAGGAGTACAACGGAATTGACGCGAAGGGAGCCACGAATGACGTACGACGTGGTGGTGCTCATCGAGCGGGAGATGAGTGAGGGCGACGCGCGCCGCGTTGCCGCCCTGTACGCAAGACACGAAGAAGCCGTTGACTACCACCTGCTGGTCTCCAGTCATCCGGACAGCGGATTCGGTGGTCCGATGGCGCTGCTGGGCTCGACGTTCGCGGATGTGGCCGGCCTCACCGGCTCGGCGTCCGTGGTCGGCACGGCCACAGGGCCGTCGGCACGGGGCGGCCCGACGGACGCTCTGGGCCGGACACCGGTGGCCACCCTCGCGGATCCGGCCGTCGACCTCGCGTCGGTGATCGAGCACAGTTCGCGCCGCCTGCGGGCTGCGAGCGGCTACCAGGTGCATGTGTCCATCACGCACGGCGAGATCATGCTGGCGCTGATGCAGATGGTGAAGGCCACGGGCTGCAAGGAGGTCGTGGTGGTCGCCTGGCCGGAGACCGCGGCCCGTTTCGTCTGCTCCGACTGGTCCGCGAAGGCCCGCAAGCTGCTGAAGGTGCCGCGGGTCCGGATTCTCGAGCACGACACCTGAGGACCCGTACCGAACGACAGGACGTGGTCCACGCCGGAGCGGGCGGGCTCCCAGGCGTGACGGCGCGCACCGCCACTACCTCCTGTCGTTCGGTACGAATCAACGAGCCGGGCTGGGCTGCCGCGGCAATCGCACCTGGAGTGTGGTCTGGCCGGGTCGCGACGTGATGGTGATCGTGCCGCCGTGGTGCTCGGCGACGATCCGCTGGGCGATGTCGAGGCCCAGACCAGTGCCCTTGCCGACGTCCTTGGTCGTGTAGAACGGCTCGAACGCCCGCGCCGCGACCTCGGCCGGCATGCCGCGGCCGGTGTCGGTGAACTCGACCACGATCCGGTCGCCGTCGGTCCGGGTCATGATCCGCAGCGTGCCGGCGCCGTCCATCGCGTCGACCGCGTTGTCGATCAGGTTGGTCCACACCTGGTTGAGTTCGCCCGCGAACGCGTCGATCCGCGGTACGTCGGCGCCGTACTCGCGGATCACCTCGACGCCGTCGCGGAGCTTGTGCCCGAGCATCACCAGCGTGCTCTCGATGCCCTCGGTGACGTCGATGGTCTGGATCGAACCGCGGTCCATCTGCGAGTACGAGCGGACCGCCGCCACCAATTCGGTGATCCGCCGCGTCGACTCCTTCACCTCACCCAGCAATGTCGCCGCGGACAGCGTGCTGGCGACCCATTCGAGGCCGGGCTCCAACGCATCGTCGAGTACGTCGGCCGCGCGCTCGCACCACTCGACACCGGCGCCCGCGGCGGCCAGTGGCGGCGCGATGAACCAGTCCTGTGCGACACCGTGATCGCCGAGCCAGTCCGAGATCGCCGACTCGTGATCGGCGAGATCGACCGGATCCGGCACCGCCGCACCCGAACCGAGTTCCAGGCGCAGCTCGTCGAGCGCACCGAACTGCGCCGCCGTCACGTCGCCCTCCGCGAGCCGGCGCAGCGCGGACAGCAGCGTGACGCAGGCGGTGTCGAGCGCGCTGACCGAACGGGCCGCGGCCGCGGCGGGGTTGTTGATCTCGTGCGCGAGGCCGGCCGCCAAGGTGCCGAGCGTGATCAGCGATTCGCGCTGCCGGGCCGTCGACTCGATCGCCCGGGCGGTCCCGTACACGCCCTTGATCAAGTGTCCGGCGAGCGGGAACCACGCATCGATCCGCTCCCGCAGGAGGTCGGTCGGCACCCGCAGTACCCGTCCTTCGGCCAGACCGCGGCCGCTGGCGAGGTACGCGCCGTGCTCGTCCCAGGCCCGGAACCCGCCGGCCCAGCGTCCGGGGACGTCCATCTTCCCCATGACCGTGTCCTCGCGGCCGATCTTGCGGTGCAGCGCGATCACGCCGTCGACGAGCACCCACCAGAAGTCCGCCGGCTCGCCTTCGTGGAACAGGTCGACGCCGAGCTCGATCGGGACCTCGGTGCTGCCGTCGATCAGCTCGTCCAGTTGCGTGTCGGTCAGCCCGGCGAAGAGCGGGATGTCCCGGAGGTCGTCGGCGCGCATCAGACGGTCGCCAGGTAGCGGTGGACGAGATAGACCGACATGGCGCCTTCGCCGACGGCGGAGGCCACCCGTTTCATCGAGTCCAGCCGAACGTCGCCGGCGGCGAACACCCCCGGCACGCTGGTCTCCAACGCGTACGGCGCCCGCGGCAGCGCCCACCGATCGAACCCGATCACGTCGGGCCCGGTCACCACGAAGCCCTTCTCGTCGCGTGCGACGGAGTCGCCGAGCCAGTCGGTCCGCGGGATCGCGCCGACGAAGACGAACAGCCAGCTGGCCGCCACCTCCTCGACGCGACCGGAGTTGCGGTCGGCCAGCGTCAGGCTCTCGAGGTGGCCTTCGCCGCGGCAACCGACCACCTCGGTCCGGCACCGCACCTCGACGTTCGGCGCTTTGGTGATCTTGTCGATCAGGTACCGCGACATGGAGCTCTCGAGCGACTCGCCGCGGACGAGGAGGACGACCCGTTTGGCGTAGCGCGAGAGGTTGAGGGCGGCTTGTCCGGCCGAGTTCGCCGCGCCGACGATGTACACCTCGTCGTCCTGGACCTGGCTCGCCTCGCTGGCGGTTGCGCCGTAGTACACGCCGCGGCCGGTGAGGTCGGCGAGGCCGTCGACGTCGAGGCTGCGATACGAGACGCCGGTCGCGACGATCAACGCCCGGGCCTCGATCTCACCGGATCCTTCCAGCAGTACGGCGTGCACCGGGCCGCGCGATTCAAGTCCGACCACGGAGCGTGCCAGCACCATCTCGGCGCCGAAACGGGAGGCCTGTGCGACCGCTCGCTGGGCGAGGTCCGAGCCGGTCAGTCCGCGCGGGAAGCCGAGGTAGTTCTCGATCGCGGCGCTGAGTCCGGCCTGGCCGCCGGGTGCCTCGCGTTCGATGATCACCGTGCTCAGGCCTTCGGACGCGGCGTAGACGCCGGCGGCGAGGCCCGCGGGTCCGCCGCCGACGATGCAGACGTCGTACAGCGGTTGCTCGGCTCTGGTGCGCAGGCCCAGCGCCGAGGCCAGATCGAGGGTGGTGGGGGAGCGCAGCGTGTCGCTCTCCGGGATCAGGACCAGCGGGAGATCGTTGTCGGAGGCATCGGCCAGGTCCTTCAGGCGTTGGGCCTCGGGGTCGCGTTCGACGTCGTACCAGTGGTACGGCACGTGGTTGCGGGCCAGGAAGGTCTTGATGTCGTGGGCCCGGTCGGACCAACGGTTGCCGACGACACGGATGTCGGAGACGTGGTCGGGGTTGGCGTGCTGCCAGTCGCCGAGCAGGTCGTCGACGACCGGGAACAGCTGGTCCTCGGGCGGGTCCCACGGCTTCAGCAGGTAGTAGTCGAGGCCGATGTCGTTGATCGCCCGGATCGCGACGTCGGTGTCGGCGTACGCGGTGAGCAGCAGGTACTTCGCGCTCGGTGCGTGCTCGCGGGCGCGTTCGAGCAGCTCGATGCCGGTCATGCCGGGCATCCGCTGGTCGGTGGCGATCAGCGCGATCGGCTGGTTGCGCAAGGCCAGTTTGGTCAGTGCGGCGAGAGCCTGATCGCCGGAGGTCGCGCGCACGACCAGGTAGTCGTCGCCGTACCGGCGGCGCAGGTCCCGGGAGATCGCCGCCGAAACCATCGGGTCGTCGTCGACAGTCAGAATCGCAGGTTTGCTCACGCGGTGCCCCCCACCAGTGAAGCGATCCCCGTCAGAATGCCACGGGATGCGCTCAATCCTCTATGAGCGCACGCAACGTTTCCTGCTCGGAGTCTGGCACGTACCCGGCGTAGTAGTCGAACATGTTCTGCCGGGCCAGGCGGGCGGCGGCGTGGCCGTTGCCGGTTCGGATCGCGTCGACGACCTCGGCGTGGTGGTGCAGCGACTCGAGCATCAGGGCGCGGCTGTTCGGCGCGTGGGCGATCTTGTCGGAGATCAGGCTGAGTACGACGCCGCGGACGACCTCGTTGCAGGTCTGGATCAGCGAGTTGCGGCTGATCCGCGCGATCAGCTCGTGGAATGCGAGATCGGCCTGGCTGAACGCGTCGAAGTCGACGTCGATCGCGGCTCGCATCGCGACCAGCGTCTCCTCGAGATCGTCCAGCTCGTCGGGCGTGCGCAGCCGGGACGCGACCTGGATCGCGGCGCCGTCCATGATCATCCGGAACCCGATCAGCTCGCTCAGGGTCAGCTCGTCGACCCGGGCCAGCCGGACCATCTGTTTGCGCAGCGCGGACTGCGAGAACGGCAGGATCTCCGGACCGTTCGGGTCGCCGGGCCGGGAGCGGACCACGCCGTTGCTCTCCAGCACCCGCAGCGCCTCGCGGACGGTCGAGCGGCTGACCGCGAACTGCGCGACCAGCTCGCGCTCGCTCGGGAGTCGCTGCCCCGGGGCCAGGTCGCCGCGGGCCAGCGCGTCCTCGATCTGCTCGACGATCCGTTGGTACGCGCGCACGGGTTGTACCGGCTGGAACTGAGGTCCCGTTGTCACCCGGCGCACCCCCTAGTCGCTTGACAGGCACTTGAGCAGGGACAAATCTAGTGGCCCAGTGGTACCTAGTCCACTGGTCGGACCAGTACCGGAGTAGTCGCAGCAGTAGTAGTGCCTCTGAAGGAGTTGGCGTGAAGTCGTCGTTTCGCATTCGGGCGGTCGCGTTCGTCGCCTCCGCGGCGGTGCTGGCCCTGACCGCCTGCTCAGCAGGGTCGAGTACGTCGTCGGGCAGTTCGCCCGGCGGCGACCAGAAGCTGTCGATCGGTCTGGTCGCCGAGCCGGCCAGCCTGGACTTCACCACCACCGACGGCGCCGCGATCCCGCAGGTGCTGCTCGGGAACGTGTACGAGACGCTGGTCAAGCAGGACGACTCCGGCAAGATCGTGCCGTCGCTGGCGAAGTCGTGGACGGTCTCGCCGGACCGCAAGACCTACACCTTCGACCTGGTCGACAACGCGAAGTTCACCAACGGCAAGCAGTTCACCGCCAACGACGCGGTGTTCAGCATCAACCGGGTGAAGACCGCGTGGACGATCTCGCTGAAGGCCGCGATGGACGTGGTCAGCCAGGCCAAGGCGCTCTCGCCGACGCAGCTGCAGGTGACCCTGGCCAAGCCGAGCAACGACTGGCTGTTCCGGATGACCACGCGGATCGGCGCGATGTTCTCGGAGAGCGGCGTCAGCGCGCTCGCGACCGCCCCGGTCGGCACGGGGCCGTTCAAGTTCTCGAAGTGGAACCGCGGCGACTCGATCATCATGGTGCGCAACGACGACTACTGGGGCAGCAAGCCGTTCTTCCAGCAGATCACGCTGAAGTACTTCAAGGACGCGACCGCGCTGAACAATGCGCTGCTGACCAGCACGATCAACGTGATCAGCACGGTCCAGGCGCCCGAAGCGCTCAGCCAGTTCACCAGCAATTCGAAGTACCAGGTGATCGAAGGTACGACGAACGGCGAGGTGCTGCTGTCGTTCAACAACTCCCGGCCGGTGTTCAAGGACGTCCGGACCCGCCAGGCGATCCGGATGGCGATCGACCACAAGGCGCTGCTGGACACCTGCTGGGCCGGTCGCGGGAAGCTGATCGGCAGCATGGTGCCGCCGACCGACCCGTGGTACGAGGACCTGACCGGCGTCGCGCCGTTCGACCTGGCCAAGGCGAAGTCGTTGCTGCAGGCATCCGGTGCGGCCGGCAAGACCCTCCGGCTGCGGCTGCCGACGTTGCCGTACGCAACGTCCTGCGGCCAGGTGGTCAAGAGCATGCTCGAGCAGGCCGGACTCAAGGTCCAGATCGACCAGCTCGAGTTCCCGGCGGCATGGCTGACGACGGTCTTCAAGAACGCCGACTACGACATGTCGATCATCGCGCACGTCGAGCCGCGCGACCTGGGCGCGGTCTTCAACGCGAAGTACTACACCCGGTACGACGATCCGACCCTGCAGGGCTATCTCGCCGCGGCGGACTCCGGCGACGAGGCCGCGCAGGTCGACAACATGAAGAAGGCGGCGCGCCGGCTGTCCGAGCAGGCCGCGGGCGACTGGCTCTTCCTCCTCCCGAACCTGATGGTCGCCGACAAGGACATCAAGGGACTGCCGACCAACGCGATCACCGAGAACTTCGATCTCTCCAAGCTCGCGCGATGATTCTCCGCCTGATCGAGCGCACCGGCGTGTTCTTGGTCAGTCTCGCGGTGAGCTCGGTGCTGGTGTTCGCGTTCATGGCGGTGCTGCCCGGCGACCCGGCCCGGGTGGCGCTCGGGGTGAACGCGTCCGATGAAGCGGTCGCCGAATTGCGCCGGCAGTTCGGCCTCGACCGGCCGCTGCCGACGCAGTACTTCGACTGGCTCGGCGGACTGCTCCACGGTGACCTCGGTACGTCGTACGTGTCGAAGGTGGCGATCGGGCCGCAGGTGTTCGATCGCCTGCAGGTGACGCTGTGGCTGGTCGTCGCCGGGATGATCATCGCGCTGGCCATCGCCGTTCCGGCCGGGACGGTGATGGCCGCGCGGCATCGTAAGGCCTCCGGACTCGCGCTGTCCGCGGTCTCCCAGATCGGTGTGGCGGTCCCGGCGTTCCTGGCCGGCATCCTGCTCATCGTTTTGTTCGCAGTGAAACTCGGCTGGCTCCCTGCGAACGGCTGGACGCCACCGGCCCAGGATCCCGGGATGTTCCTCGAACAACTGATCCTGCCCGCGCTGTCCCTCGGCCTCGTCCAAGGCGCCGTCCTCACCCGCTACGTCCGCAGCGCGGTCCTGGACGTGCTCCGCGAGGACTACCTACGCACGGCGCGAGCCAAAGGCCTCCGCCCGTTCCAGGCACTGTGGCGCCACGGCCTCCGCAACGCCGCCGTCCCTGTCGTAACAGTCCTCGGCCTGCAGCTCGCGACGCTCCTGATCGGCGCGGTCGTGGTCGAGCGAGTCTTCGTCATCCCAGGACTGGGAAGCCTCCTCCTGGACGGCGTCTCGAACCGCGACCTCCTTCTTGTCCAGGACGTCGTGATGGTCCTCGTCCTCGCCGTCCTCCTGGTCAACTTCGTCGTCGACCTGCTGTACGTCGCGCTCGACCCGCGACTGAGGACGGCGTCATGAGGCGAGTGAACCCGAGCCTCGTCGCCGGCGGCGTGATCGTCGCAGGCATCGTCCTGATGGCGCTCGTGTCCTTCGTCTGGACCCCGTACGACGCGACGCTGGTGACGCCCGCCTCGCGGTTGCTGAAGCCGTCGTGGTCGCACTGGTTCGGGACCGACAAGTTCGGGCGGGACGTGCTCAGCCAGATCATGGTCGGCTCGCGGACGACGCTGTTCGTCGGCGTCGTCGCGGTCGGCGTCGCCGCGGTGATCGGCGTACCGCTGGGAATCCTGGCGGCGATGATCCGGCGATGGCCCAGCGAGGCGATCATGCGCGCCAACGATCTGCTGCTCGCGTTCCCGGCGTTGCTGTTGGCAATCATGTTCGGTGCGGTGTTCGGGGCGAGCACGCTGACCGCGATGATTGCCATCGGCATCGCCTCGGTGCCGAGTTTCGCGCGGGTGATCCGCAGCGGCGCGCTGCAGGTGATGCGGACCGAGTACGTGCTCGCGGCCCGCGCCGCCGGGCGACGGCCGTGGCCGATCGCGGTCCGGCACGTCCTGCCCAACGTGACCAGTCTGATCACCGTGCAAGCCTCGGTGTCGTTCGCGATCGCAGTACTCGCGGAGGCGGCGCTCTCGTTCCTCGGGTACGGCACGCCGCCGCCGACACCGTCCTGGGGCCGGATGCTGCAGGAGAGCCAGGAGTTCCTCTTCAGCGCACCCCGGCTCGCGATCTTCCCGGGGATCGCGATCGCCGTCGCCGTGCTCGGTTTCAATCTCCTCGGCGACGGCCTCCGTGATCGCTTCGACCCCAAGCTGGAGGACCGGAGATGAGCAATGTGCTGACGGTCCGCGGGTTGTCGGTCAAAGTGCGCGACACGACGCTGGTGTCCGACGTCGACCTGACGGTCGGCGCGGGGGAGCGGGTCGGGCTGATCGGAGAGTCGGGATCCGGCAAGTCCTTGACGGCGTTGAGCGTCCTGGGGCTGCTGCCCGAGGATGTGCTGGCGGGCGGTTCGGTCCGCCTCGACGGGGTCGACCACGAGTTGATCGGCGCCGACGAGCGCCGGATGTCGCGGGTCCGCGGCCGTGATATCGCGATGGTCTTCCAGGAGCCGATGACCGCGCTCAACCCGACCATGCGGATCGGCGACCAGCTCTCCGAAGCGATGCTGATCCACCAGACCAGACCCAAGTCCGCGGCCCGGGCCGCCGCGGCCGACCTGCTCGAACGCGTGCAACTCCCGGCCGAGACCGTGCGTGCGTACCCCCACCAGCTGTCCGGCGGCCAACGCCAGCGAGTCGTCCTGGCCCTTGCCCTGGCCAACGATCCGTCCCTGCTGATCTGCGACGAGCCGACCACGGCGCTGGACGTCACCGTCCAGGCTCTCGTCCTCGACCTGATCGTTCGCGGCGTGATGGACCGCTCGTCCGCACTCCTCTTCATCACCCACGACCTCGCCGTCGTCGCCACCGTCTGCGAACGCGTCCTGGTGATGTACGGCGGACGCGTGGTCGAATCCGGGCCCGTCGGCGAAGTGTTCACCCGTCCCCGCCACCGCTACACCGAGGGACTGCTCGCCGCATCCGACCTCGACACCACCTCCCGGCGCCTGACCACGATCCCGGGCAACGTGCCGCCCGCTGGCAAGTTCCCGTCCGGCTGCGTCTTCCGCACCCGCTGCGCCCACGCCACCGCACTCTGCGAGGAGATGCCGCAATGGTCGGGCGACGAGGCTGAGGGCTTCGCGTGCCATCACCCGGCGGGGGCGGCCGATGTCTGAGCACATCCCGACGACCCACGAGCTCGAGACGCCGACCGCCGTCCAGGTCGTCGATCTCGTCCGAGACTATCCGCGACCGCGGACGTCGCTGTTCCAGCCGGCTCCGGTCGTGCATGCGCTGCGCGGAGTGAGCCTGGAGGTCAAGCAGGGCGAGCGGTTCGGGATCGTCGGGGAATCCGGTTGCGGCAAGTCGACACTGCTCCGCATCATCGCGGCCCTCGACCGCGCGACGTCGGGGAAGGTGATTGTCGAAGGCACCGATATCACCCGGTTGTCCGATCGCCGCCTGCGGTTCCTCCGCGAGAACCTCCAGCTCGTCTTCCAGGATCCGATGAGTTCGCTCGATCCACGGATGCGGGTCCGCGACATCATCGCCGAGCCGCTCGTCGTCCAAGGCCATCCCGCCTCGGGAGATCGGGTGCGCGAGCTGCTCGAAGCCGTCGGCCTGTCGGCGGACGCGGGGGATCGATACCCGCACCAGTTCTCCGGCGGCCAGCGCCAACGCATCTCGATCGCGCGGGCGCTCGCGCCACGCCCGCGCATCCTGATCGCCGACGAGCCGGTCAGCGCCCTCGACGTATCGGTGCGTGCCCAGGTCCTGAACCTGATCTCGGATCTGGTCGACGAGCTCGACCTCACGCTGGTGTTCGTCTCGCACGACCTGTCCGTGATCAAGCACGTCTGCGACCGAGTGGCCGTCATGAACGCCGGCCAGATCGTCGAGACCGGCTACACCGGCGACGTGTACGCCGCCCCGCAGCACCCGTACACACAACGGCTCGTCTCCGCCATCCCCACACTTCAACGCGCCCTGTCCGGCGCGACGACGTCCGACCTGCTCGCGAAGGGAGATCCAGCGTGAAGTTCCCAGCCGGCCTGCCGATCGGTGAGGCATGGGTCGAGGCACCGGCGACCGCTCCGGTCGTCTTCCCGTACGACGGTTCGACGGTCGCGGACGCACCGGTCGGTGACGTCGAGTTGGCGCGGGCCGCCCTCGACCACGCCCTGTCCGTGCGCGAGGCGGTGGGCCGAATGCCGTCGTACCTGCGCCGGAAAGTCTTGCAGAGCGTGCATTCCGCGGTCCTCGCCGCGCGCGACGAGTTCATCGAGCTGCTGGTGCTCGAGACCGGCAAGCCGTTGGTCGACTGCCGGGTAGAGATCGACCGGACGCTGCTCACACTGCAGACTTCGGCCGAAGAGGTGGCTCGGCTGCACGGCGAGACCGTGCCGCTCGATCTGCTGCCGAGTGGCGAAGGGCTGCAGGGTTTCTGGGTACGGAAGCCGATCGGTGTCGTCGTCGGGATCACCGGGTTCAACTACCCGCTACTGCTGGCGGCGCACAAGATCGCGCCGGCGTTCGCGGCAGGCTGCCCGATCATCGTGAAGCCGGCGCCGCAGACCCCGCTCGCAACGCTCTGGCTGACGCACCTCATGCGCTCCGCCCTCGCGGATGCCGGTGCGCCGGAGAGCGCCGTTCAGTTGGTGACCGGTGGAGCGGACGTCGGCGCGACGCTCACCACGGACGACCGCATCGGCGCCGTGTCGTTCACCGGATCCGCCGCTGTCGGTCATCGCATCGCGCGCGACGCCGCCCCGACGAAAGTCCTGCTCGAGCTGGGCTCCAACTCCGCCTTGGTCGTTGCCGAGGACGCCGACCTGGACGCGGCCGCCGACGCGATCGTGCGCGGCGGGTATTACGCCTCCGGCCAGGCTTGTATCTCTGTGCAGCGTGTCATCGCCGTCGACTCGATTCGTCAAGCATTGCTGGAGAAACTCAAAGCTCGCCTGCCCGGTGTGGTCGTCGGGGATCCACGCGATCCGGAGACGCGGGTGTCGGCGTTGATCAACGCTGCGTCCACGGCCCGCGTCCGCGAGTGGGTTGGCGATGCGGTCCACGCGGGCGGGTCGATCGCCTACGAGGCGCCCGGCGACCTACTCGGTCCGATCGTGCTGACCGACGTACCAGATGGTCTGCCGGCGTGGGACGAGGAGATCTTCGGGCCGGTGATCGCAGTACGGTCCGTGCCGGATGTCGACAGTGCGCTGCGCGCGGTGAACCAGACGCGGTACGGGCTGCACGCGAGCGTGTTCACGTCGTCGCTGGACACCGCGTTCGCCGCGATCGACCGGCTGGAGGTCGGGGGAGTGGTGATCAACGACGTACCGGGGTTCCGCTCCGACGTGATGCCGTACGGCGGCGTGAAGGACTCCGGCACCGGCCGGGAAGGCCCTCGCTTCGCCATCGAAGAACTCACCACGACCCGGATGGCGATCATCCGTCCCCGCCCGTGAGAGGTGGCCCAATGGACTACGCGAACCTGTTCCGGCTCGACGGCAAGCACGCGTTGGTGATCGGCGCCGGCAGTGGGATCGGGCGGGAGAGCGCGCTGGCTCTGGCGGCGCACGGTGCGCGGGTCACGTGCGCGGACCGGGACCTTGCCGCTGCCCGTGAGACGGCGGGCTCTGAGCTTGCGGCGTACGAGCTGGATGTGCTGGACGACGCGGCGATCGCACGGGCGGTGGGTGAGCTGGATCCCGTGGATGTGCTGGTGTTCACCGCGGCGACCAACGTGCGGAAGCGGATGCTCGACTACACCGGTGCGGAGTTCGATCGAGTGGTGTCGCTGAACCTGCGGGCGTCGTTCGAGCTGATCCGCGCGTTCGGCAGGGGGATGGCGGAGCGAGGGGCCGGCAGCATCATCGGGTTCAGCTCGATCCGCGGGACGACGGTCGAGCCGGGGCAATCGGTGTACGCGGCAACGAAGGCCGGCCTGGTGCAGTTGTTGCGTACGGCGGCGGCCGAGCTCGGGCCGTCCGGCGTACGCGCGAACGCGATCGCTCCCGGCGTCGTCGAGACCCCGCTCACCGCGCAGATCAAGGCCGACCAGGGCTGGTACGACGCGTACGCGCAGAAGGGCGCACTCGGCCGGTGGGCCCAACCGAGCGAACTCGCGGGCGCGGTGGTGTACCTCGCGTCCGACGCGGCGAGCTTCGTGACCGGGAGCGTGCTCGCGGTCGACGGCGGCTGGACCGCGGTCGACGGCCGCTTCGACCCACCGAACTGATCAGCTAGCTGAGGGAGCCTGGATGAATCTCGCCGACCTGACGGCCACTGAACTGCTGGCAAAGTACAGCGACGGCTCGGTGTCGCCGGTCGAGGTGATCGAGGACGTTCTGGCCCGGGTCGAGGAACTCGAGCCTCGGATCTGCGCGCTGTATGCGCTCGACCCGGACGGTGCGCGGGCAGCCGCGCACGAGTCCGAGCGCCGGTGGCGGGTCGGTACGGCGGGGGCGCTGGACGGCGTACCGGTCACGGCGAAGGAGAACATCGCGACCCGCGGTACGCCGGTACCGCAGGGAACTGCGGCGACCGTGCTGACCCCGGCTGCTGAGGATGCGCCCGCGGCCGCTCGATTGCGCGAGGCGGGGGCGGTGATCTTCAGCAAGACCACGATGCCGGAGTACGGGATGCTCTCGTCGGGGGTGTCGACGTTCCACCATCTGACGCGCAATCCCTGGGATCTGTCCCGGACGGCAGGCGGATCGAGCGCGGGCGCGGCGGCCGCGGCGGCGGCTGGGTACGGGCCGATCCACCTCGGCACCGACATCGGCGGGTCGATCCGGCTGCCGGCCGGGTGGTGCGGGCTGGTCGGGCTGAAGCCGACTCACGGTCGGGTCGCGGTCGGCAATCCGTACCCTGGGCGGGCGATCGGGCCGCTGACGCGTACGGCGCCCGATGCGGCGCTGGCGTTGTCGGTGATGTCCGGGTACGACGCTCGCGATCACACGTCGTTTCCGGCTTCCGCGGACAGCTACTCCGTCGAGCTCGAGGGGCTGCGGGTGGCGTTGCTGCTCGATGCGGGCGTTGGGTTGGCCGTCGATCCTGCGGTGAGCGCGGCGATCTCGGCGACGGCCGACGTACTGTCCAAGGCGGGCGCTGTCGTCGAGCCGATCGGCCCGATCATCACGCGGGAGATGCTCGACGGGCTGGATCGTTTCTGGCGGATCCGCTCCGCGACGGACATCGCCGCGCTGCCCGAGGAGCGGCGCGCGAAAGTCCTTCCGCAGATCCGGGAGTGGGTGTCGACGGCGGGGGATCTGTCCGGGGCCGACGTGTTCCACGGGTACAGCCAGATGGGTGCGATGGCGGCTGCGGTCGGGCGGGTGTTCACGGCGTACGACGTGATTCTGTCGCCGGTTGCGCCGATCACAGCTTTTGCGGCGGAGCTCGCGTATCCGACCGACGACCCGTCGAAGCCGTTCGAGCACATCGGGTTCACGGTGCCGTACAACATGTCGCAGCACCCGGCGACCACGGTGAACGTCGGATGGTCCGCGTCCGGGCTGCCCATTGGCGCACAGCTCGCCGTACCGCATCATCAGGACATGAAGGCCCTGGCACTGGCCGGCTACCTGGCCGACCACCAAACCGAAACCCGAGCCTGGCCGATGGAGTAGCCATGCACGACCCCGCCGTGATCTCCCACTGCTACCGCCTACTCGGCTCCACCACCGAGGCCCTCGAGGTCGCGCGGGCAACAGCGGGGACCGGCCTGGAGGCCGGCAGCGGCGGGCTGGCGAGTGGCGTTGTGGAAGCCGCCACGCTCGCCTGTCTTGCCCGCGCCGGGACCCGTCCGCTCCCGTCCGACCTGGCCGCACCCGATGCGCATCCGGAGGGTGCCCTCTCCGAGAACGCCGAGATCCTCTGGCTCGAGCCCATCCCCGAGCCCCTGATGGACGGCCGCCCGATCGACCTCGGCCTGATCGCCGCCCTCCAGCGCATCCCACCGCGCGAGCGGGCCGCGACCGTCCTCCACGACATCGAGGGCTGGCCCACCACCCGCATCACAAACCTGCTCGGCGACGTACGACCCACACCGATCACCTCTCGAGCCACCGTCACCCCCGACGAAGCGCTCCTGGCCCGGTATCGCGCGGCCTTCGAGCAGTACGACGTACCGGCGATCGTCAGCCTCTTCACCGACGACGCGATCTGGGAGATGCCGCCGTTCACGTCCTGGTTCCGCGGCGCCCGCGACATCGGCCGCCTCATCTCCACCCACTGCCCCGCCGAACACCCCGGCGACCAGTACCTCGTCCCCCTGAAGGCCAACGGCCTCCCCGCCTTCGCCGTCTACATGCGAGACCCGAAAGACAACCTCCACCGAGCCTTCCAGATCCAGGTCCTGACCCTCACCGCCACCGCGATAATCCACGCCGTGGCCTTCTTCGACCTCTCCCTCTTCCAAACCTTCCACCTACCCGACCTCCTCCAAGGCCTCCCACCCAACCCCTACGACGGCACCCTCCGCCCCCACATAGAACGCCGCCACTAGCCAGCAGCGTCGAGGCGAGCGACCGCGGTGTTGAGGAACTGGATGAACGTGGCGTCGGTCGGGAAGGTGTCGCTGTCCGCGAGGAGCCTGAGCAAGGTGCCGCCGCGCGCGACGTAGGCGGCATAGGCCGCGGACTTCGCAGTCCCGGTCCGGATGACGATGCCATCCTTCAGGCCGGGGACCGTGAGCCGGCGCGGGGACGCCTCGAACGTCTCGCCGTCGTACCAAGTGCCTTTGATCGTGGCGCAGCGCGGGAGTGTTGCGGCGATGCGTTGGACGACGGGCAGCCGTGGCGCCGGCCAGGAGTAGATGAATTCGGTGACGGAGATGGGGTTGTCGTCCACCCGGATGAAGTACTGGCCGCGGATGGCCGTTGCCGGTGCGCCGAGATCCCGCATCGGGTCCCGGACCATCCAGCAGTCTGCCGGCTCGTACGTGACAGTCGACGCCAGCGTCGGCGTGGGATCGGTCGCCACACCGCCTTGCCAGCCCTTCGGTAGGTCGGCAACGGTCAGCGCAGCCTTGGAGGCCTGCGCGACAGCTAGCGGAACGACCGTCGGCTGGCTCGGAGTCGGTGTGGCGTTGTCGGTCTGCTGAGTGCAGGCAGTCAGCAGAAGTACCGAGAGGACAGCGAAGCGGCGCACTTAGTGCTCGCCGTACGTCTGGTGGATCTTCGCGGGGCTGCGCAGGTTCAGCACCTGAGCATGCTAGCGGGCGCCGGGCAACTTCCTGAAGTGGCCTTGTTCTTAAGGCCGCGGGCCGGATGCGTCGGCGGCTTTGAGGTTGTTGATGCCGACGATGATCTTGCCGGCCAGCGCGTCCCCGAACTGGCGGACGACCGGCACGGCGCTGTTGTACAGCACCGCGAGGATGACGATGTCGCCGGCTGGGGCGGCACCGAATGTCCCGCTTGTGGCGCCGCCGCCGAGTGACTTGGCCAGAGCCGCGGACCTGGCCGTGTCGCGGCCGATCACCTCGACGGTGTTGCCGCTCTTGATTGCCAGGGTGCCGATGGTGCTGGCCATGTTCCCCGCGCCGATGATGCTGATGCTGCTCATGATGTCCCTCTCTCCGGTCAGATCGCCGTGGTGCCGCCGTCGGCAACCAGTTCGAGCCCGTTCACGTAGCTCGAGTCGTCCGAGGCGAGGAACAGCGCGACCGCCGCGATCTCCTCAGGGCGGCCCATCTTTCCCCGCGGGATCAGCGACTCGAACGCCGCTTTCGTCTCCTCGTCGAACAGTTCCTCCTGCTTCGCTGTCGCGACCTGGCCGGGGGTCAGTACGTTCACCCGGATCCGCCGGTCCTTCAACTCGTTGAGCCACACGCGGGCCCAGGCCTGCTGCACGGCCTTGCTTCCGGCGTACAGACTCCAGCCGGGGAAGGCCCCGAGTGAGGCGTTCGACCCTGTCATGAAGATCGAGCCGTCGTCGTTGATCAACGGCAGAGCCTTCTGCACCGTGAACAGCGTCCCGCGCGCGTTCAGCCAGAACGCGGCATGGAACTGCTCCTCGGTGATCTCACCGAGCCTGCCCGGCTCGCCCATCCCGGCGCTGGCCCACAGGACGTCGATGGAGCCTTTCTCGTTCTCGACCGTTTCGTACAAACGGTCAAGGTCTTCGAGGTTGGCCGCATCGCCCTGCACTGCGGTCACGTTGCGGCCGATCTGCTGTACGGCGTCGTCCAGCGCGTCCTTCCGCCGGCCCATGATGAAGACATGGGCTCCTTCGGCCACGAACAATTCGGCACCGGCCAGCGCCATGCCGGTTGATCCGCCGGTGATGACCGCTACCTTGCCATCGAGCTTTCCCACGATTACTCCCTTGAATTGATGAATATCCGGAACAGCCGTCAGCTGGCGGAGAAGTAGTGGCCGTTGTCCAGATCGGCGAGCAGGCCGGGCTGGGTGGGTTCCCAGCCGAGCGTTCGGCGAGTGATGAAGTTGGACGCCGGATAGGTCTGCGTGACGATGTTCGCGAGGAACCCGAAGTACCCCGGTAGCACCAGCTCGTCGACGGGAACGCTCACGACGGGCAGGCCAAGACGGCTGCCGATGGCCTCCGCGATCGCGCGGAACGGGACGGCCCCGTCTCCGACCGCGTGCCAGTACCTGCCGGCCGGCCCTTTCTCCAGAGCCAGCCGGAACAGGGAGGCGCTGTCGCGGACGTGTACGGCGTTCCACAGGTTCGCGCCGTCGCCGGGATAGCCTGCGAAGCCCTTCTCCTTCGCTAGCGCGATCAGCCGCACGAGGAAGCCGGAACGATCGGTCGTGCTGTGGGCGATGTTGGCAAGCCGCACGACCGACGCCCGCACGCCCCGCTCGGCGAGGCCGACCACGGCGGTCTCCACGGCGTTACGAGCCCGCAGGGTGCCCCTGTGCTCGTCGCCGACGGGAAGGGCCGGATCGTCCTCGGTGGCCGGCCGGCCCAGGTTCCCTGGTGAGCCTATGCTCCCCGCCGCGACGAGCGGTTTCCCGGTGCCCGCCAGCGCCTCGCCGTACGCCAGCATGATCGGGACCTCCGCGGCGGCCACGACATCGATCCCGCCGGAGGGCAGCAGGTCCTGCCGGTGCGCGACGTGGATGACGCCGTCGGCATCCGCGGCCGCCTCCTTCAGCCCGTCGAGATCCTGGAGGTCGCCGAGACGTACCTTCGCGTCGAGCGCGGCCAGCGCCGCCGCGGCGGCGTCCGATCGGGCCAGGGCAGTGACCTCGTGCCCGGCGGCGACGAGCTCGGGAATGATGTACGAACCGGAATGGCCGGTCCCGCCGGCGACGAAGACGCGCACGCTGTGTCCTTGTGGGTAGGTGCAGGGAAGAGGAGGGATGTGGGTGCGCTCAGCCGAGAACATCGACCCCGAGGGCGACGTCGAAGGTCCCGGCGCCGTGGCGGGCCAGGCCCATCAGCAGCAGGCCGACACCTTCCAGCCAGTGGGCCATCTCGAGGCCGCCGACATCGAGCGGACGCAGCCCGAGGCTCTCGATGAACGTCGACACGTCGGCCTTGGCCCGTGCGTCGTCCCCCGCGAAGAGCACGTCCAACGGACGGCCCTTGGCCAGGACGTGGCCGAAGACGGTGTTGAACGCCTTCACGACGTGCGCGCTCGCCGGGGCGGCCTTGGCGATCTCCTGTGCTCCGGACGTGCCGTCAGGCGTGACGAGCCCGGTGGCGTCGGCGTTGAAGGTGTTGGAGATGTCGATGATGATCTTGCCGGCCAGCGCATCCCCGTACTGGGTGACGACCGCCACGGCGCTGGTGTACGGCACGGCGAGGACCACGATGTCGCCGGCAGGGACGGTGCCGAACGTCCCCACTGTGGCCCCGCCGCCGGGCCCCGTGGCCAGGTCCGTGGCAAGGTCCGTAGCCAGGTCCGTGGCCTTGGCCACGTCGCGGCCGACGAGCTCGACCGAGTTGCCGCCCGCGACCGCGCGCGCCGCTATTGAGCGGGCCATTCCGCCTGAGCCGATAAAACTGACGCTGCTCATATGTTCCTGCTTTCTGGAGCTGGACAACACAGAATTCCCGACCGATCCGGGTAAGAATCCGGTGCGGAATTCCTCGATAGAATTCGCTCGTGCCCCATTGACAATGCCACTGGCCGGAGTGCGTGTCCAAGACCTCTTTCAGCCGTGGTGATACCTTGAAGGCATTGCCGGACCGGGAGGCTCCCATGGATCTGGACCTGCGCAAGCTGCGCTACTTCGTCGCTGTCGCCGACCGGCTGCACTTCGGCCGCGCCGCCGAGGATCTGCACATTGCGCAACCGGTGCTCAGTCGCCAGATCCGCGCTCTGGAACAGGATCTCGGTGCCTCGCTGTTCACCAGGGACAGTCACGGCGTGGAGCTGACCGACGCGGGTCGACAGCTGCTGGACGACGCCGGTCCGCTGCTCGCCTCGGTGCGCGCGGTTCGGCGCCGGGTGTCCGTGGCCGGCCGCGGGAGCCAGCGGCTGGTGATCGGCTTCCGGACCGGTATCCCGGTCATCCCGGCGGCGCGGGCGTTCGAGGCCCGGAACCCGGACGTGGTCGTGGACGTGCAGCGGATGGAATGGGACGACCAGGCCCTGATGCTGCTGGACGGCCGCGTCGACGTCGGCTATGTGCGGCTGCCTATCGACGAGACCGGGCTGCGCCTGACTCCGCTCTACGCCGAGCCGCTCATGGTGGCGCTGCCCGGCGATCACCGGTTGGCCGGCAAGGAGGAGGTCTCCGAGGCCGACCTGGACGGTGAGCCCGTGGTCTGGCATGCCGACCCGCGCACGCAGCCCACCAGGCGCCCGCACCCGGATTCCGGACTCCGGGCGCGCGGGGTGGAGGAGAAGCTCGAGCACGTCGCGGCAGGCCGGGGCATCTCGTTCGTCGGGCGGTCGGAGACCGTCTTCTATTCACGACCCGACATCAGCTATGTGCCGATCCCGGAACTGACGCCTGAACAGGTTTGCCTCGCCGTCGCGGAATCGCGCACCTCGCGAGTGGTCGACGACTTTTTCGCCGCGGCACTGGAAACGGCCGAGATCACCGCGGAATGCGGAAATTACGAAATGTGGCAGCCGCGTATTCAGGGCCCGGCAAAGTCATGACGTAGGACCGTGGCCTGCGTCAACTCGTGCGGTCGTGGCGATCCTGTGCATGTCGTGACTGACCTGACCGTCGCTCCTCGGCCGGCGATCGCGACCTCAGCCGGCAACGGCGTACAGGCTGGATGGCAGGCCGGATGACCCGATGAGGTGGGGTGCGGGGTCGAGGAGCCGGATACAGGCGCCCGTGCGGTCGGCGAAGATCGCGTAGCGGCCGAGCGGGCCGGACATCGGCGCGACCAACCAGTCCAGGTCGCCGTGGGCCTCGAAGAACGCGTCGACGTCGCCGACGTCGTACACACCACCCGTCCCGAGTGCCCCTTCGGCCGGATCGCGGACCAGCGCGATGGTCGCCTCACCGCCCGGCGGGGCCAGCAGCGCGGTGTCGTCATCCGGCCACGCCACTGTCTGCAGGCCGATGCTGCGGTAGTAGTCGACGCTCGCGTCGAGGTGGTCGACCGGGCGGAGTTCGAACAACAGCTTCATTGCGTTCCCTCCTGGGTTCCTAGAGATCGTGACGTCCCACACCGCCCGGCCGCTGCCGCCGGGCTTGCCGTACTGCATGGATCCGTTCGGCTCTCATCGTCAAGCGCTCCGCTCGACGTCGAGGTCGATCGCCTCGACCAGGTCCCGGGCGTCGCACTGCCGGTCGTCAACTGAGCCGGCCGGCCGAACTCACGGACGGACCAGTGCGCATCACCATGCTCAACCTCCTGAGAGACGACGTCACCTGGTGTCAGTACGCGATACGTTTTTAACATGTCATCGGATGGATGACAATCCTCTTGTCGTCCATCCGATGACATGCTAGGTCGCTGTCCGTGGATCGGCTGTCGGTTGTCAGTCCGCGCGGACTCCTGAAAAGGGGAAGGTTCCACCGCCCGAGATAGTGATCGAGCCGGTGAAGGTGTCTCCTTCGATCAAGGCCGTGACGACGAGATCGAACCGCATCGGATCGGTCATCTCAGCGGTGAAGTCGATGCGGTCGCCGTTGATGGTTCCGGTGGCGATCGCCACTCCGACACCGAGTTGGGTGTCCCACATCGAGCCGGTCAGTGAGTCGCCGGACGCCTTGAGGTCGAGCAGGATCAGTTTGGACCCTGCCGGGTGGGCGAAGGTGACTTCCCACTTGCCGTCCGGACCGGTCCTGCCGCTGCTCGGTCTTTCCGTCCCGACGGTCTCGACCTGCGCGGCCGCCTCGACAGGGCGTCCCAGTTCGGGCTGACCGGGTTTGGGCTCGATGCCTGCCGAGTTCAGTACGCCCGCCATCATCCGGTAGTAGCCAACGAGGAACAGGATCTCCAGGATCTCGGCGTCGTCGTGGTTCGCCGCGAGCGCGGCCCACGTCTCATCGGTCACGAACGCGCCGGCGCACAGTTCGTCGGCGGCGCGCAGCGGGGCCTCGTCCTCTGGCGCCCACCTCGCCTCAGGTGCGGACAGCGCGTTGATCTCGTCCGCTGTCGCGCCGGCTCCGAGGGCGGCCGGTACGTGGTTGGCCCACTCGTACGGCGCTTCGGCGCGCAGTGCGACGCGCAGAATCATGAGCTCCCGGATGCGGGGCTGAAGCCTGCCCTGGGACAGCAGGTAGGCCCCGAGACCTGAGGACGCCTCCATCAGCTCGGGATTGCGGGCGAGCACCTGGATGACCGTGTCGGCACCGAGCTTGGCGAGTTTGCGCTGGCCGGGGTCCATTTCGTCGAGCGGTAGCGGCAGGATTCTCCTGTTTGTCGTCATTCTGGGCCGGCCTGCCCTGCGACGCCCCAGTGCGAGGGTGGCACCTCCTCCAGAATCACCCAGACACCCTCGGCGGTCTGACCGGGCCGGCCGCACACGTCGATGAACGTGTCGGTCAGGCGCCGGATCAGCTCAGCTTTCTGGTCCTGGTCACGACCGGGAAACATGGAAACGCGGATCAGTGGCATGGTCGATCTCCTCCGATGACATCTTGGCTTGCGCGGCGTCGCGGTACGGCTCCGAATCCGGCGACGAGGAGCATCAGTGTCGCCGCTCCCGGCGGCCAGGTCGCGCCGGATCGTTCGACGCGGCCAAGGCCTCCTCCCGATCCATGTTCTTATGGGTACACAGCGGACAGCTAGATGTACTGCCCAGGGAGGTTGGTTAGGCGGGTGATGGGTGGGAGTTTGTTGGTGGCGGTGTGGGGTCGGTGGTGGTTGTAGTGGTGGAGCCAGGCG
>NZ_JBITDF010000008.1:0-21678 GCF_044453965.1 Kribbella sp. NPDC051586
TGGTGAAGACGGCTATCTCCACCGCACTCCGGAGGTCTTCCCTACGTCAACCCACCAACCCCAACGTCACCAACGTCCTGGCCGAGTACATCTAGCGGGTTAGGTCGGCGGTGAATTGGTAGGCGTCGCCTCTGTAGTGGTTGGTGCCGGAGAGGAGGGGGGTGGTGTCTTGGGTGTAGGCGATTTCGGTGGCTACCAGGATGGCGGCGTGGGGTGGGAGGTTGAGGAGGGTGGCGAGGGTTTCGGTGGCGTTTTGGGCTTGGACTGTGTAGCGGGAGTAGGCGAATTCGATGCTGTGGGAGGAGAAGAGTTCGTAGAGGGATGCGTCGGTTAGGTCGGCTTCGCCTAGCCAGGGGGCGACCGCGAGTGGGATGACTAGGTCTTCGACTGTGACGGGGCGGCCGTCCATGCCTCGTAGGCGGCGGATGGCTGTTACGGGGGCGGTGGGGGCGAGGTGGAGGCGGTGGGCCTCGTCGAGGGTGGCGGGGCGTTCTCGGTGGTCGAGGATCTCGGAGGTGGGGCGGAAGCCCAACTCGTGGGCCATCTCGGTGAAGGACTGGAGCCGGCTCGGTGGCTCCCGCAGTACTAGGTCGCGCACGTACCAGCCGCGTTGGGGTGACGGGGCGATGAGGCCGTCGTCGGAGGCGGCCTGGAAGCCGGCGCGGACGGTCATCCGGCTGAGTCCGGTCTCGACGGCGAACTGCCGCTCGCTCGGCAGGCGGCTTCCGCTCGGGTACCTCCCGCGGACGATCCCCTCGCGGATCCGTTTCTTGACGCGCTCAACGGCGGGCTCTGTCACGGCGCAAACTATACCAGTTTCACGAGCCGAGCCAGGCACTAACCCAAACTGGTTCACACTGGCATAACTGGTTTGAGCGTCGTAGGGTGGCGGGAAGTCACTGGACGAAGGAGTCACGATGGTCAGCAGGCGGAACGTGTTGAAGTCGGGGGCCGCGCTCGGACTGTTCACGCTGGCCGGTTGCGCGCCGCAGGGCACCAAGGCCAGCAGCGCCCCGGCCACACCCGCCAACTCGATCGACGTCGCCAAAGCCGGCACGGTGACGCTGACCATGCTGGATTTCTGGGGCGGCGACGTCGCCAGCTGGGTGGCCAACGCTGTGAAGGGCTTCCAGGCGAAGTACCCGAATGTGACGATCAAGCGCACCTCGGTCGACTGGGGTCAGCTGACCCAGACGGCGAACCTGCGGTTGAAGGAGAAGAACCCGCCGGACATCATCACGGTCAACAACGGCTGGCAGTCCCTGGGCACCTTGTCGAAGGCGGGTCTGGTGCTCAACCTCGACGGGTATTCGAAGGCGTTCGGCTGGGACAAGTTCCCGAGCACGATCCTGCGCCAGACCCAGTTCACGCCGGACGGCAAGCAGATGGGCACGGGGTCGCTGTTCGCCACACCCGTCGCCAGCTCGTCGTTGATCGGCCTCTACTACAACAAGACGCTCCTGCAGAAGGCCGGAGCCGAGGTGCCCACCGACCTCGCCTCCTTCGAGGACGCGTGTACGAAGGCAAAGGCCGCCGGCCTCATCCCGATCGGTTACGGGTCCCAGGACAAGGGCTCGTCGACGGCGATTCTGCTTGCCCTGCAGGACCTTTTCGGCGACCAGAAGAAGATCAACGACTTCGTCTACTCGACCGGCACCGTGAAGGCCGCCGACATCGGGATGTCCGAGGCGGCCGAGCGGCTCAAGTCGTACCAGGACAAGAACTGGCTGACGCCCAACCATGCCGGCATCCAGTACGCCGACGCGATCGACGCGTTCCTCAAAGGCAAATCCGCCTTCCGCTTCGAATACACGGGAACGCTTGCTTTCAAGGGAAATCAGAAGCAGGAGTACGGCTACCTGCAACTCCCCCAGGCCACTGGCGGGAAGGTCGTCGGTACGGGCGCGTCGACCGCCGTCGCGCTGGGATCGAAATGCGCGCACCCGGATGTTGCCGCGGCCTTCCTCGATTTCCTCGCCGGCCCGCAAACCGCGCAGTACGTCGTCGAGAACGGCCTCCTCCCGCTGCTCAACGACGTCAAGGCGCCGACCGACAACCCGGAGTTCGGCACCGAGATCGCTGGTCAACGGTCGCTCGACAAGGACAACGGATACGTCCCGTACTTCGACTGGTCGACGCCGTCGATGCTGGACACGCTCGGCGGTCAGGTGCAATTGCTGCTGGCCGGCCGGAGCGCGCCGGACGAATTGGTGAAGGCGGTCCAGGCCGACTACGACAAGTTCCAGGCAGGCCGATGAGCGTCCTGGCGATCGGTCGTACGAAAGCGAGAACCCGAACCGTCTCGCGCCAGGCCCGTAAGCGGCGCTGGATCGGTCTGCTTTTCCTGTCCCCCGCCCTCCTGCTGTACGGCGTGATCGTGATCGTGCCGCTGCTCCAAACGGTGAACTACTCGTTCTACAAATGGGACGGCGTCAGCGAACCGACCTGGGTCGGACTGCGCAACTACCTCGAATTCGGCCGCGATCCACGGATGTACGCCGCTTTCGGCCACGTCCTCGTGCTGATCCTGATGTTCGGCCTGATCCCCCTCGGACTCGGACTGATCAGCGCCGCCCTGCTGAGCCGAGCGAAGATCCGCGGCGAGGGAATCTACCGCTGGTTCCTCTTTCTCCCGCAGGTGTTGACGAGCGTCGTCGTCGCCATCATCTGGAAACGCATCTACGCGCCCGACGGCCCACTGAACGGGCTGTTGCGCGGCGTCGGACTGGGCCACCTCACCCGCAACTGGCTCGGCGACTTCACCTGGGCGCTCCCGTCGCTCGGCATGATCGGCGTGTGGGGTGGATTCGGTTTCACGATGGTGCTGTTCTTGGCCGGCATTCTGGCAATTCCCGACGAGCTGTACGAGGCCGCGCGGTTGGACGGCTCGACACGCTGGCAGGAGTTCTGGCTGATCATGCTCCCCAGCCTGCGCGGGCAAATGGCAATCGCGCTCACCCTGACCATCACCGGCGCGCTCAGGACCTTCGACATGGTCTACATCACGACCCAGGGCGGCCCCGGAACTGCGACCACCACGCCGGCGCTTCTCCTTTACCAGTTGGCGTTCGTCAATCCTGATGTCGGCAGGGCGTCCGCGACTGGCGTCGTACTGGCCGTCCTGTGCCTCGGGATCGCGGTCGCCATCACCAGGATCATGGAGAACAAAGACCGATGATCTCCAGATTCGAACGCGTCTCGAACTACGTCATCGTGATCGCCCTGACGATCGGGGTGCTGTTCCCGGTCGGGTGGTTCGTCCTGACCTCGCTCAGCCCCAATACGTCGGGAGCACTGGACTTCTCGAACATTGCCTGGAGCAACTTCATGGCGGCCTGGCACGACGGCAACCTGGCCCACTCGATGTATGCGTCGCTGGTCATCACGGTGTCGGCGGTGATCGGACAGACCGTGCTCGCGATCCTTTCGGGCTATGCGTTCGGCGTCCTCGGTGTCGTCGGCGAGCGCTTCCTCTTCCCCGTCATCCTGCTGGGAATGATGGTCTCGACCGAAGTGATCGTCATCCCGTTGTACTACGAATTCCAGCGCATCGGGCTGACCAACTCCTGGCTGGGGCTGGTGATCATCCAGCTCGGCATGGGCGTTCCGTTCGGGACGTACTGGATGCGGGCAACATTCAGGTCGCTCCCCCGCTCGGTGATGGATTCCGCGGCCGTCGACGGCGCGGGCGTGTGGAGCACGTTGTGGCGCATTCTCGTCCCGATGGCGCGTCCCGCCGTACTCACATTGGTCCTGCTGTCCTTCATGTGGACGTGGAACGACTTCTTCCTCTCGCTCATCTTCCTGGGCGATCCGGACAAGCAGACCGCGACCGTTGCCCTGGGCGCCTTCCAGGGCCGGCATGTGCTGCAGGTCAATCTGATGGCGGCCGGTTCGCTGATCGTTTCGTTGCCGGTCGTGGCTCTGTACCTGTTCTTCCAGCGCGAATTCATCAGCGGCGTCATGGCCGGCGCGGTCAAGGAGTGACGTGACGACGCCTATCACTGTGATGCCCGACGCCTCCCGACTCGGCGAGGCTGTAGCCCAACGGATTCTGGATCAACTGACAACCGGCAGCGCCATCATCGGCTTCCCCGCCGGCCGCAGTGCCACTCCGGTTGCAGCTGCCTTGAGCAAATCCGGAGCGCGACTGGACGGCCTCCAGATCGTCATGATGGACGAGTACGTCACCAGGCAAGGCAGCCGCTGGGACTTGCTCGACCCACACACACCACACAGCTGCATCGGCTGGGCCGAGCGAAACCTGCTGCGGCCCCTCGACCTTGGTCAGACCAGTCTCCTCACCCCGGACCCGAACGAACCTGCAGCGTTCAAGCAGGAGATCCGGGACCGCGGCGGCATCGATCTCTTCCTGCTGGCGAGTGGACAAGGCGACGGCCACGTCGCCCTCAACGGCCCCGGTACGCCGCGGGACGCGCCAACGCGAGTCGTCGAGCTACCTGAGTCGACCCGCCAGGACAACGTGTCGACGTTCCCGAATCTGCGCTCCCCCGCCGACGTCCCGGCGTACGGCGTCACCATCGGTACCGCGGAGCTCGCGGAGCTGTCGCACTCCGCGGTGATGCTGCTGTGGGGAGCGAACAAGGCCAACGCCTTCGACCGGATCACCCAGGCCGACCGCTACGACCCGTTGTGGCCGGCAACTATCGTGCACGAGTGCCGCAACGCCGGAATCTACGCGGACGAAGCAGCCGCACAAAAGTCAGAGCGAGAAGGAGTCTGATAAGACATGGCTCGAATCAAGATGGCCTACATCGGCGGCGGATCCTCCCGGGCGGCCGGCACCATGGCGTCGTTCTTGTGGCACGGGCCTGAGTTCGCCGGCTCGGAAGTGGTGCTGATCGACAAGGATCCGGAGCGACTCGAGGTCGTCCGCCGGATCGCCGAGAAGCTCGCCGCACAAGGCGGTGACGGCATCACGGTCACGGCGACAACAGACCAGCGCACTGGTCTGACCGACGTGGACGCCGTACTGACCAGCTTCCGCCCCGGCAACTTCGACGCTCGGGCACTCGACGAGCGCATCCCGATCAAGCACGGCGTGATCGGCCAGGAGACGCAAGGGCCTGGCGGGTTCTTCATGGCGCTGCGCTCGATCAACGACATGCGCGGCATCACCGAGGACCTGCAGGCAGTCGCCCCGAACGCGGTGATCTTCAACTACACCAACCCGGTCAACATCGTCTCGCAGGCAGTCGCCGACTACACCCCGATCCCGATCTACTCGATGTGCGAGGGGCCGCTCGTGTTCCCGCCCGTCGTACTGCGCGCCGCCGGACTCGACCCCGCGCGCGCCAAGGTCACGATGGCCGGCGTGAACCACAACTGCTGGAGCTACGAGCATCTGTACGACGGCGAGGACGTCATGCCCTTGCTCGAAGCAGCGTGGGAAGAGCGCAAGGACGACCCGACGCTCGACGACAACTCGAAGCGTGCGTTGCACCTCGCTGTGGTGATGCAGTCCATCCCGTCGGACTACTTCAACTACTACTACTTCCGCAACGAGGTGTTCCGGGCACAGCAGGCCGCGCCGCGGACTCGTTCGGAAGTGATCATGAACGAGGTGCCTGGGTACTGGGAGCACTACCGCGAGCAGGCCGAGTCCAGCCACCCTGAGCTCGATCCGGCCCGGTCGCGCGGCGGAATCCACGAGCTGGAGCTGGCCATCGACGTCATGAGCGCGTATTACAACGACACCGGCGCGCGCCTGCCCGTCAACCTGCCGAACGCCGACGGCGCACTGCCCGGCTTCGATGCCAAGACGGTCGTCGAGGTGTACTGCAGCGTGAACCGGAAGGGGTGCCACATCGAGCCGCAGCAGCCGCTGCCGCTGGCGGTCCGGGGCATCACGCGGCAGCTCGCCGACTACCAGATGCTCGCGGCGAAGGCTGCCTGGGAGGGCAACCGTGCGGATGCCATCCGGGCGCTCGTCGCGAATCCGCTGGTGCCCGATCTGGCGATCGCCGAGCCGCTGTACGACGAGATGGCCGCCGCGCACTCGGCGTACCTGCCGGAGAGACTTCTCCGGTGAGAGACGTCTTCCTCGCCGTCGACGCCGGCAACACCAAGACGTGGGCGGGGTTGACGACGGCCGATGGTGACCTCATCGCCCTTGCTCGCGGCGGCGTCGGCGACATCTACGCGCCGGCGGGGCCGGAGGCGGCCAGATCGGTCGTCCTCGGCCTCGTCGGCGAGGTGCTGGCGGCTGCGGACCTCGCGGCGTCCGACGTGAAGCACGCGGCCTTCCGGTTGGCGGGAGTGGACTGGCCGGTCGACGAGGAGTTCTGGAGCGCGACGCTGAGCCCGCGCTTCAACAGTCTCAGCATCAAGAACGACGGGTTCGCGCTGATCCGGTGCGGGCGGTTGGACGGCCAGGGCATCTCCGTCGTCCTGGGTACTGGCGCAGCGCTCGCAGGCCGCGGCCCAGAGAAGGAGTGGGCGCTGTCGTGGTGGCTGCAGCATCCGCTCGGCGCCGCCGGCCTGGTCGGCGAGGCGTTGCGGGCGGTGTACCTCGCTGAGCTCGGGATGGGTGAGTCGACGAAGCTTTCCGCCGTACTGCCGCCGTTGTTCGGGGCGTCCACGCCGGAGGAGATGCTCGAGCTCACCACTGCGCGTGGCAACGCTTTCGATTTCGCGGCACAAGCAGCACATGCGCCGGCGGTCCTGGCGCTCATCGACGACGACCGGGTTGTGGCCGGGTTGGTCGATACGCAGGCGGAACGGCTGGCGCAGTACATCGGCAGTCTCGCGCGGACCTGTGGACTGGTCAGACCAGTGACCGTAGTAGTCGGAGGCGGCTTAGTACCGGAACCGGATGCGCCGATGTTCGCCGCGCTGCGCCGTACCTGCGATCCGCGGGATGTCGAGCTGCGGCATGCCCAGGCGCCGGCACTCGTGGGAGCGCTGCTCGATGCGATCGCCGAGGGTGGCGCGACGCCGACCGAAACGGTTCGAACCAGGCTGACTCAGAAGCTCAGGTGATGGCACTGTCCTGATTCTTTTGTTGGAAGAGTTGAGCCCGGCGAGCAAGGGTGGTGGGTATGGACTTCACTCATCTTGGGCGTACTGGGTTGTCGGTTAGTCGGATCGTGCTGGGGACGATGAACTTCGGTCCTCACACCGAGGTGGGGGACGCGCACGCGATCATGGACGCGGCGCATGACAAGGGCATCAACTTCTTCGACACCGCGAACGGGTACGGGCGGGCTATTTACCCGGGGCGGACCGAGGAGATCATCGGCGAGTGGTTCGCCAAGGACCCGGCGAACCGGCACAAGACCGTGCTGGCGACCAAGGTGTACGGCGACATGGGCGACGGCTGGCCGAACGAGGGCAAGCTCTCGGCGCTCAACATCCGCCGCGCGCTGGACGCGTCGCTGAAGCGGCTGCAGACGGACTACATCGACCTGTACCAGTTCCACCACGTCGACCGCGCGACCCCGTGGGACGAGATCTGGCAGGCGATCGAGGTCGCGATCCAGCAGGGCAAGATCCTGTACGCCGGGTCGAGCAACTTCGCCGGCTGGCACATCGCACAGGCCCAGGAGGCCGCCGCGCGCCGCAACTACATCGGCCTGGTCAGCGAGCAGTCGATCTACAACCTCCTCGTCCGCGACGTGGAGCGCGAGGTCCTGCCGGCCGCGCAGCACTACGGCCTCGGCGTGATCCCGTGGTCGCCGCTGCAGGGCGGTCTGCTCGGCGGCGTCGTACGCAAGGAGAACGAGGGCGTACGCCGGCTCGAAGGCCGCGCCAAGGAGACGCTGGAGCGTCTGCGCCCGCAGATCGAGCAGTACGAGTCCTTCGCGGACGAGCTCGGCCACGAGCCGGGTGAGCTCGCCCTCGCGTGGCTCCTCCACCAGCCCGCCGTCACCGGCCCGATCGTCGGCCCGCGCACGATGGAGCAGCTCGAGTCCGCCGTACGCGCAGTGGACGTCAAGCTCGACGAGAAGGCCCTGGCCCGCCTCGACGAAATCTTCCCCGGCTACAAGACCTCCCCGGAGGACTACGCCTGGTAGGGACCCCTCGGACAGCCGGTCGCCCATCAGCGGCCGGCTGTTCTATGCGTGTTCTATGCGTGGACCGCGGTGGTGGGGAGCATGCCGATGAGGGCGTCCGCGGCGAGGGAGGCGGCGGGGCCGGTGGGGACGGCTACGGAGACCTGCCAGTCGGCGGCGGCGCCGGAGGACAGGGAGACGGTGACGTGGTCGCCGCGTTTGGCGGCGATGCGTTCGGGGACGAGGGCTACGCCGAGGTCGTGGGCGACGAGCGCCAGGAGCGTGTGTACGTCGTTGACCTCGATCGTCACGGGGTGAGCGACGCCGGCGTTGGTGAACGCCCGGTCCGAGATGGCGCGGGCGCCCCAGGTCGGGTCGAAGTCGACGAACGACTCGCCGGCCAGGTCGTCCAGCGTGACGCCGGACGACTTCGCGAGGCGGTGGTCCGGGGCGCAGACCAGCACCATCGACTCGCGGGACAGCGGCCGGAGGTCGAGGCCGTCGACCGGGTCCCCGGCGGTGGCGACGAACGCGACGTCGAGCCGGCCGGAGGCGAGCTCGTCGAGCATCGGCGTGGAGCCGGCCTGGCGGACCTCGATCTCGACGGACGGGTACGCCGAACGGAACTTCGCGAGCAACGCCGGCACGTCGACGACCCCGAGGCACTGCTCCAGCCCGACCGTCAGGTGCCCCCGCAGCAGCCCCTGGACCGCGGCGACCGCGTCCTTCGCTGCCTCAGCGGCGGCCAGGGTACGGCGTCCCTCGCACAGCAGCGCCCGGCCCGCCTCGGTGAGCTCCACGCTCCGGGTGTTCCGAACGAACAGCGACGCCCGGAGCTCGCGTTCGAGCGCGCGGATCGAGGCGGACAGCCCCGACTGCGAGATCGACATCGCCTCGGCAGCCCGCGTGAAGTGCTTCTGCTCGGCCACCGCCACGAAGTGTTCCAAGTGCCTCAGCTCCATGACTAAGAACTGTAGTCGATCGAAAGAAATCGATTCACCTGTCCCGCATCTCAGGCGTCCGCGCTCGGAGCCTCCCCGGACGATCGGTAGGGTGTGGTGCATGGCGGATGAGGAGTTTCGGGTCGAGGTTGTGCTCAGCGACGAGGGGCACGGGTTGACGTTCTGGGACCGGCTGCGGGCGCTGGACCTGGATGACGACGCGCGGAAGCGGCTCGGGCGTCAGGTGACGGTGACCCGGGACGGGAACCGGATGCTGATGTACACCCACACGCTGGAGGACGCCCAGGAGGCCGAGCGGACCGCCAAGGACCTGGTCGCCGACGACCGTCTCGACGCGACGTACACGGTCACGCGGTGGAATCCGGCCGAGCAGGACTGGACCGACCCGAGCGTGCCGGTCGGCCCGCACGACGCGGCCGGCGACGAGGCGAAGAACGCGAACATGGAGGTCCCGGACCCGCGGTACGTCGTGGTCCAGGCGTACAAGCCGGAGTTCCTGCGCGATCTCGGCCTGTAGATCCGACTCGGCCAGCGCTGCCGAGCTCGCGGCTGTCGCGCAGTAGGTCCTTCACGATCCGGTGCGCGATTGCCCACGGCAACGAGTTGCGCGTTGATCACCTGGAGCTGACCGCGGCGCCGACGTGGGGCCGTACGGTCGTCGACGCCGATCTCCAACGGACCGAGGATGAGGAACTCCGTCCACATACTCTGGCGGTATGGATGTCGTGCTGAGGCCCGTGGAAGAAGACGACGTGGCGTTGTTCCGGCGGTTCGCCGTTGAGCCGGGGCTGATCGGGCTGGACTGGTGCGGGTTCCGGGACGCGCAGGCTCCGGTCCGGCGGTACGCCGAGGACGGGTTCCTCGGCGACGAGGACGGGCGGCTGATGGTCCGGACCGGCGCGGAGACGGCGGGGCTCGTCAGTTGGCGGTCGGGGTCGTTCGACGGCAGGACGAAGTACTGGGAGATCGGGATCGCGTTGCTGCCGGAGTACCGCGGGCGTGGGATCGGATGGCGGGCGCAGGCGATGCTGACGGCGTACCTGTTCGAGCACACGCCGGTGCAGCGGATCCAGGCCGCGACCCATCCGGAGAACCTGGTCGAGCAGAAATCGTTGGAAAAGGCGGGTTTCCGGCTCGAAGGGGTGATCCGGGCTTGTGAGTTCCGCGCGGGCCGGCACCGCGACGGCTATCTGTACAGCAGGTTGCGGGACGATCCGGGGCCGGAGCTCGGCAACGGTTCGGTGACGGCGAGTGGATTGAACCCTCTGGCGCATTAGTCTCGGCGGGTCGCTGCACGCTTACCCGGCGTGGTTCTGCGACATTGAAAAGTGCTGAGGGAGAGGGGTCGCCCGTGTCGCGTCGACGTGGTCTGGTTGCTGGTGCCGTCGTACTGTCCGCGCTCTCGTTCGTGCTTGCGGGCTGCTCGGACGTAGCCGCCAGCGAGACGACTCCCGCGCCGTCGGCAACGACTACTTCCTCGAGCACGACGCCGACGCCCACTGCGGCACCCACTGCGACACCGACGGCCACGCCCACGGTCAAGCCGACCGTGAAGCCGACCGTGAAACCGACTGTTAAGCCGAGGCTGAAGCAGAAGCCGGCGTACTACGCGTTGCGGGTCGAGCGGCAGCTGGACAAGCTCGGGTACCCGGTCGGCGACATCGACGGCGACATCACCGCGCGCGCCAAGCAGGCGCTGTGCGCGTGGCGCGAGACGCACGGCATGCCGGTCAGCCGCGGCGGCCTGACGCTGAACGACGCGTACTCGGTGCTCAACGCAACCAAGCGCCCGGCGCCGACCCGCTCCCCCGGCATCTACGTCAACAAGACCTGCCAGATCCTGTACCAGATCGTCGGGAGCACCTACAAACGGATCGTCTGGATCTCGACCGGCCAGCCCGGGTACGACACCCCGAACCGCACCGGAAAGGTCTGGCGCAAGTGGGCCGGCGCCCACGAGAGCAGCCTGTACGAGGACGCGTACATGTACGACTCCTTGTACTTCCTCAAGGACCGGCCCGGCATCGCCCTGCACGGCTCCCGGGTCAACTCCCTCGTCAAGCCGTACCCCGACAGCCACCGCTGCGTCCGCGTCATGCGCCCCGAGATCCACCAGATCTACGCCGACACCCCCATCGGCACCAAGGTCCAGATCTACGGCGAGTACTGAGGCGCGTCCCCGATTCGGACCCGTTGGTGTCGTAACAGAGTGTGACTTCGAACGATAAAGGGATTATCCGGGCACGGACGACGCGGCAGCTGGGGGGCGTGAGGGGGGAGCCGCGTCGTCCGTGCTGCGGCCGCCTGGCGCTTCGGATTGCGTGGCGGTCACCAGGCAACGGGGCCCAAGCGGTCGGTGAAGGTCCCGGTCGGTCCGTCGGCGGGGGCCATCGCGAGCTTGACGATGGAGTCGGTGCCCTCGGTGGCCGTCAGTTGGCCGGTGTGATTGTTCATGTCGGTCGCGGCGAACGTGTGGTTCGCGACCTCTCCGGGCGTGACAGCGTTGAACCGGATGTTCGGTAGCGCCTGGGCATACCGGACGGTGATCATGTTCAGCGCCGCCTTGGACGAGCTGTAGGCGAGCTCGTGCATCTTCGAGACCGGCTGTGCCGGATCGGTTACGACAGCGAAAGAGCCGCCGGCGCTGGAAACCATCACGACCCGCGGATGATCTGCCGCCTGCAGCAGCGGGAGAAACGCCTGTGTGACCCTGATCGGCCCGTACACGTTGGTGTCGTACACGGGATGAATCTCGTCGATCGTCGCGTCAGCCGGCGCAATGGCGTGACCTGGCGCGCCGGCATTGTTGATCAACACATCGAGCCGGGTGGTGTGCTCCCGAACGAGTCGCACAGCTTCGGCGACCGACTCGTCCGAGGTCACGTCCAGCGGCACCATCACCACGTTCGCACCACCTGCGATCAGCTTTTCCGCGGCGGCTCGTCCTCGACCTTCATCGCGCGAGCCGAGGAAGATCGACCACCCTTGTTCCGCAAGCCGCCGGGCCGCCTCGAAGCCGAGCCCTTTGTTGCCTCCGGTGATCAATGCCGATTGTTGCTCCGAGTTCGTCATACCCATAAGAGACCCAGAACCGCCCGCCTGTGACAGGTGTGAACGAGGTCACGCCGGATCCGCCCTCTGGACCGGCTGCGGCACGCGGCCTATCCCACGGTGATGACGACCTTTCCGAACGGCTTGGCTGATTCGTAGTAGCGGTACGCGTCGACCGCGTCGTCGAAGCCGAAGACTCGGTCGACGACAGGCCGCAGCCTGTGCTCGCCGATGACGCGGTTCATGTCCTCGAACTGGGAGCGACTGCCGACCGACACGCCGCGAACGGTGGCGACGGCGCCGAACAGGAGTCCGGGATCGATCGGCGGGCGGTTCCCGGAAACGAACCCGACCAATGCGACGTGCCCATTCATTGCTACTGACTGCAGTGAGCGAGAGACGTCACCGGCGACGTCCACGACGCGGTCGACGCCACGGCCCCCGGTCAGCTCCCGAACCGCGAGATGCCAGTCCGGCGTCGTCGCGTAGTTGATCACCTCGTCGGCTCCGAGTTCCCTGAGGCGCTGTTCCTTGTCCGGACTGCCCGTCGTTGCGATGACCCGTGCACCCAGAAGCTTGGCGAATTGAATCGAGAACAGGGAGACACCGGTCGAGCCGAGGGTGAGCACGGTCTGTCCCGGCCCGACACCGTGCCCATCGCCAGTCAGTGCGTTCCAGGCCGTGACCCCGACACAGGGCAGGGTGGCGGCCTCGGCGTACGAGAGGTGCTCAGGAATCCGCACGAGCGCACCCTCGGGCAGGAGTGCGAACTCGGTGAGCATCCCGTCGAGCGACCCGCCGAGCTGCGGTAAGGCGGCCAGTCCGAAGGGGCCGTCTCGCCAGTTCGGGAACACGCTGGCCGCGACGCGATCGCCCACCTGCCAGCCCTGCACCTGCGAACCCACCGCGGCGACAACCCCGGCTCCATCGGAGACCGGAACCACATCAGGTTTGACGGGTAGGACGTAACTCCCCCGCAGGATGAGCAACTCGCGGAAGCTCAGCGAAGCCGCCTGCACCGCCACCACAACCTCCCCCGGGCCAGGCATCGGAGGTTCGTGCCGGCGGAGTGTGAGGCCCTCGATACCGGCGCCGGAGTTGGCCCGGTAACTACGAATCATTGGTGGGAGCACAGGTTCGCCTCTCGCGCGAGCGGAACACAACGCTGGTCAGCCTGTCGCCATGGAGTAGTCGAGACAATTCCCTTGAAGGTATCGCCGCGACTGTCTCCCTCGATCGAGGGAGGGGGTTCACTCCGCAGCAGGATGACCGGCTGCTGCGCGGCGGCGAAGGTGGAGTCCATGACCATCTCGACCATGAACGCAGCCCCGAACGCCTCGGCGCCGGACGAGAGCGCACGGCGTACCACCCGGGCGGCATACGCGGCTCTGGGATGGGTGGTCCTGTTCTTCGCCTTCCACATCTACTGGTACTGCGGCGGCTCCTTCGCAAGTCCCGGCAAGCTGCCCCCGTTGGGCCCAGCGCCGAATCGCCTGGAGACCACCGCGGGCGTGCACCAGCTCGTTGCCTGGATCATCAACGGCGTTGTCGACGCCGCCTGGCCGCTGGGAGCGTTGGTCTGCCTGACAGTCGCTCGCGGATGGGCACGAGGGCGCCTGGCGTCGGCGACCAAGGCACTCGTCTGGGTCGGCTGTGTGGTGCTCCTCCTGCGCGGCGGCGCAGGGATCCTCGACGACGTGACCCGCGCGACCGGCTTCCTGTCGAACGGAATCACCGGGCTGTCGCTCAAGGACGAGACGGGCCATGCCCATCTCCGATGGTCCGACTGGGCGGTCGACTGGTACTTCTTGGCCGGCGGCATCATCTTCTGGCTCCTCGCTGTTCGGTACCGCCCGCAGCAAGGCCGCCGGCGACGTCGTCATGTCGATGCCTTGACGCTGCAGCCGGTGCCGCGATGGGCCACGCGGCTGGCACACAGCATTCCGCTGATGGTTCTGCCCTCCGGACTCTGGCGCTGGGCCGTCGCCTTCGGTTTCCCCATGGGCATGTTGACCAGCTCGGGACAGCTGGATGTCATGCGGGGTTGGCCCGCGGTCTACGTGGCCTTCATCAGCCTCCTGTCAGAGGCTGTCGCTCTGACCGCGTTCGGGCTGGTCCGCCCGTTGGGCGAGGAGGTCCCACGGTGGTTGCCGTTCTTCGGCGGCCGCGCGGTTCGCCCGAAGGCCGTGATCGTTGCCGCCACCGTTGGTTCTGTGGCGCTGATGCTGATCTGGACGGTGGGGTTCTGGGACGTCTGGACAAGTGGTCAGCCGGCTCCCATGGCGAGCCCGTTCTGGGCGGCCGTCTTCACCATCAGCTACGCGCCCTTGAACCTGTGGGGGCCGGCCCTACTCGTGCTGACCTGGGCCTACCATCGCCGCAGTCGCGTCGGCCGGTTGATTTGCTCGCCAACCTGAGTCCTGCCAAGTGATCTGTCGCACACCGTGTCACAGGAACTCCCCACGCGGCATCTTCTGTTCGACCGCGGTGAGAACGGAACGGACACCGTGGCCGTGGGCAACGTTTGCCACGGAACCTCACGGATTGGATGGAAGGTCAGCATGAGCAAGGTCTGGTTCGTCACCGGCTCGTCGCGTGGGTTGGGGCGTAGCTTCGTCGAGGCGGCTCTGGCACGTGGCGACAAAGTGGCCGCGACCGCACGCAACACCGAAAGCCTCGACGACCTGGTCGCCGCGTATGGCGACGCGGTCCTCCCGCTCGCGCTGGACGTGACCGACAAAGCTGCGGTCTTCGAGACCGTGAACAGGGCGAACGAGGTCTTCGGTCGTCTCGATGTCGTGGTGAACAACGCCGGCTACGCGTTGATCGGCGCGGTCGAGGAACTGTCCGAGCAGCAGCTGCGCGATCAACTGGAGACGAACCTGTTCGGCGCTGTCTGGGTGATCCAAGCGGCGCTGCCCCACCTGCGTGAGCAAGGCGCCGGGCACATCGTGCAGATGTCGTCCGCCGCGGGTGTGGTCGCGATGCCGCTCGGTGCCGGGTACCACATCTCCAAATGGGCGCTGGAGGCCCTGAACGACTCACTGGCCCAGGAGGTCAGCGACTTCGGCATCAAGGTGACGATCGTCGAGCCCGCCGGTTTCGCCACGAGGTCCGGCAAGAACCCCGATCCGCTCACCAACGGCCACCAGGCCGAGCCCAGCCCGGAGTACGACGGTCTCCGGGAGCGCATCGCCGCGATGATGGGCAAGCAGCCCGCCGGCGACCCGGCCGCCGCCGCTCAGGCGCTACTGAAGATCGTCGACTCCGACAAGCCACCCCTGCGGATCCTCTTCGGCCAGGGCTTCTACAAGGTGCTTCAGCAGACCTACGCCGACCGGCTCAAGACCTGGGCCGACTGGCAGGACCTGTCGATCGAGGCTCACGGCACGCTCAGCCACGATAATCGGTCAACTCCAGCCGGAGCTCCGGAGACCCGAGCCTGACGGAGCCGAAGGAAGGGCTGAAATGACTTGCGCCGATGAATTCGAGGAGCTGCGGCCGCTGCTCTTCTCCATCGCCTACCGGATCCTCGGGACAGTCAGCGAGGCGGAGGACGCGGTCCAGGAGTCCTGGCTGCGCTATGCGGGTTCGCCGACGCCGGTGAAGGTTCCCAAGGCGTTCTTGTCCGCCGTCGTTACCCGGATCTCGCTCGACGTGTTGAAGTCGGCTCGCGTTCGGCGGGAGGAGTACGGAGAGCCCTGGTTTCCTGAACCGATCCTCAGCGACCCCTATCAGGATCCGGGGCGCTCGGCGGAGTTGGCCGACTCGATGTCGATGGCGGCGCTGATCCTGCTCGAGCGCCTCAGCCCGCTCGAGCGAGCTGCCTTCGTACTGCGGGACGTGTTCGGGTTCAGCTATGCCGAGATCGCTTCAGCTGTAGCGCGTTCGCAGGCGGCGTGCCGGCAGCTGGTCCGGCGGGCGCGCGAACATGTGGCGGCGGGCCGGCCCCGGTTCGAGGCCGACAAGGATGCGCGCGACCAACTTGCCGATCGGTTCTTCCAGGCCTTCAAGTCGGGAGACGTCGATGCGCTCCAGGCGCTGCTCGCCGCCGACGTCGTGGTGCAGGCCGACGGCGGCGGGAAGGGCCCACAATGGGGCAGTGGCACGGTCGGGAACGCGAACGTCGCCCGCGCCTTCATCGCGACCGTCCTTCCTTTCCTCCAGATCGGCGGCGTTCTCGAGCAACACGAGGTGAACGGCCAGCCGGGCATACTCTTCCGCGATCCGTCCGGCCAGGTAGTCGGCGTCATGACCGTGGACATCCTCGACGGACAGATCCACACCATGCGGGCCGTGTCCAACCCTGACAAGCTCAAGCATCTGGGACCGATCGGCGACGCCTGGGAAGTCAGACGTGAAATGAACCAGGCCCGTCGGTCACCCAGAAGTTGAGCGAGCCTCAGGCCAGTACTTCCTTGAAACCTTGCTGCCAGGAGGGATAGCGCAGGACCCACCCCAGCTCGCGCTTGGCCTTCAGGTTGGAGAAGCCGCGACCCTCGGTCATCATCGACACCGCCACTTCGCCGGCGATCGGCCGGGCCAGCCAACTCGGGATCCGCATCGGCTTCTTCGCTCCGGCGCACGCGGCAAGGTAGGGCAGCCACTGGTTCGCTGGCGCAGGTTGGTCGTCGACGATGTTGAACGTGCCCTGAGCCCCTTGCTCCACAGCCAGGACGGTTGCGGCCGCGGCGTCGTCCAGATGCACCCACGAGCAATATCCGTCGCCCCCTCCGACCACCGGGAACTGCCGCTTCCGCACCGGCTCGACGAGGTCGTCGTTCGCACCCGGCCCATAGAACCAGCCGTAGCGCAGGACCGCGCCGCCGGCCTTGACGACCACGTCTTCGACGTGGCTGATCGCCTTCATCCCAGGCTCGGCGGGCGCGCCGGTCATCGGATCCACCGGGTCCTGCTCGGTCTTCACCCAGCCGCCCTCACGAATGCCGTTCCAGGCGCCGTAGCTCTGGGCAACAAAATTCGCCACGCCGGTCGCGTCCGCGGCCGCCAGCAAGTTGTCCGTTCCCTCGGTGCGCAGCCGGTTGGTGCCGGCGAACCATTGATCCATATGCTTCATGTCGGGCTTGCCCGCGTGCGCGACGGAGATCGCGGTCATCTGGTGCACGATCGTGTCCGCCCGGGCATTGGCCACCGCCGCGCCGACCGACACCGCGTCCAGCCCGTCCATCACCACTGCCTCGGCGCCCAACCGCTCCAGCAGACCCAGCTTGGACGGCCTCGTCGTCGTCGCCGTCACCTGATGGCCCCGGGCAACCAATTGCGGCACCAACCGCTGCCCCAGAGCACCGGTCCCACCAGCCACGAAAACCCGCATCTTTGTCACCTTCCCGATTCAAGCACCTGTCTTCGAACCTGGGACGAGACAGCCCTCCGTCCTGTGACAGTTAGTTGAACAGATCGCGCCGCTTCTCGCCGCAGTATCAGGTGACGAATCTCGGGCCGTGCGGATCATGTGCAGCTGAGCGGCGAGCGCAGAGGCTGGATCCTCCACCACCCGCCTGCCCAGCTGAGAGGTCTTTCCCCGCCTGCCGAACCCGGCTTGTCAGGGGCGTTGGGGTAGGAGGCCGAGGTCGATGTCGCGGTTCAGGATCTTCTTGCCGGCCTTGTCATAGCCCCTGACGTGGGAAATGCCGTGTCCTGGGGCCGCCTGGACCGCAACGCCCAGGGAATAGAACCCGTACTGTCCGACGAGAGCCAGCCGCGGCCCCTTCTCCCCTCGCACGTCTACCAGCACCTTCGCGAGAGTCTGCGGTCCTTGCCCCGACGCCGGCCAGATGGCGGCGTTGGCCCGGCTCGCGTCGTCGAGCGTCCGCCGCACATACACAGGCCCGTACAAGTTCCCGCCACGCGACTTGTCGAAGGTGTCGACCACACCACACGTGATCGCGAGATTGTGCCGCGGCGCGACCAGAACGGCGAGGAACAGGAAGTGATCCGTCGGCGCGGACCGATCCGGCCCCACCTTCAGCGCGACCATCCACCCAGACGTGTCGGCAGGCTTGCCAGAGACCATCCCTAGCTTCAGCGCACGGAGCTTCGCAGACAGCTCTGCCGGGCTCTCGGGTGCAACCCGCGGAGCGCAGCGCTTCAGGATCTCCGCATCGCTGAATCGACTGATCGGCGGCGCTGGAGCGACCGGCTTGCCGGTCTCGCTGTCGATCGCGACAGCCTGCCCCGGCACCCCGGCCGGCGCGACGCCCTGCCGGTCGGTCGACGGCCAACTCATGACTCCGGCAGCTACCGCCACGGCGGCGACTCCGGTCACGGCCGCACCGACGAGTCGATGGATCCGTACCGAGCGCCGGCCACGGCGAACGACGTCGTTCACAGACTGGCTGAGTGGCCGGTCCGCGTCGTCCGACAAGCGGTCCAGCAGTTTCTCGATGTCACTCACGACGTACACCTTTCGCGCTGTGAGAGCAGCTCACGCAGACGCGCGAGTCCTCGGGATGTCTGGCTCTTCACCGCACCGGTCCCTATGCCCAGGGCCTCCGCGGTCTGCTCGACGCTGAGATCGGAGTAGTGCCGCAGGACGATGCAGGCACGCTGCGCCGGTGGCAGCAGCGCGAGTACTTCGAAGACCATGTCCCGGTCGTCGATCGCGTCGATCTGGTCCGGCGCCAGCGGCACACTCTCGATCGCGGCACCCTCGCCGTCCAGGAACTCACGCTGACGCCAGACACGTCGCGACTGATCCAGGATCGTGTTCACCACCACGCGGTTGGCGTAGGCGGGCAGGTTGTCGTGCCGGTTGATCCAGTTCCACCGACGGTAAACCTTGACCAACGCATCCTGTGCCGCGTCCTCGGCACGGTGCCAGTCACCGCACATCAGGTACGCCGTTCGCCGCAACCGCCGTACCGCCATCGCCGCGAACTCGGTGAACTCGGCCTCGTCACGTCTTCGCATCCGCCCTCCCTTCGAGCTGTCGAGCTGTCACACAAGAAAGGGGCGACAACCCCCGCCAGGTTGCCACCGATCCCGATCGAATGCCGACCAGAATCGCGTTTGACCTGGAGCACACTCCAGGTTGGAGGATAGCGACATGACCTCCTACGCACCGGCCGAGGCGTCCGAGCGCACCGGCCTCAGCCTCGACACCCTGCGCTACTACGAGCGCCTCGGCCTGTTCGGTCCGGTCCGGCGTAACTCCGGTGGTCAGCGCGTCTATTCAGAACACGACGTGGCGTGGGTCGGACTCCTGGTCTGCCTGCGGCGCGCCGGGCTGGGGATGACCGACCTGCAACGGTTCATGGGCAGCTTGCGAAAACACTCGAACGGGACCGACGGCGTGATCGACCTGCTCGAGAGTCACCGCGACCGGCTGCGGGACGAGCTGGCAAAGATGAACCTTGCGCTCGGTGTCCTCGAGGACAAGCTCGACTACTACCGCCGCGCCGGCGACACGGTCCGTTAGCCGAAGTACGGATAGGGCGCCAGGTCCGGCTGACTCGCGATGTCGAGGCGCTCCATCTGCTCCGCTGTGAGCGACCAGCCCACCACGCCCAGCAGGTCGTCGAGGTAGGTCTGCGTCCGCGCGCCGACGATCGGTGCGGTCACACCGGGCCGCTGCAGCAGCCAACGGACCGCCACCTGCGGGATCGTGCGTCCGGCATCCTGTGCGACAGCCTCGAGTTCATCGATCACGTGCCAGGTGTGGTCGTTGCCGTACCGGTCCCACGAGTGAGTGCCGGGCAGGGTGACCTTGCTGCCGGTCGGCGGTGCTGTCATGCCACGGCGGAAGGCCCCCGAGAGCCATCCGGACCGGAGCGGGGACCAGGTGATGACGCCGACGCCCTCGTTCCGGCAGACCGGGAGGAGTTCCCATTCGGCCGCGCGGTCCAGCAGGGTGTACAGCGGCTGCAGGGAGGAGATGCGCTCCCAGCCATGCTGACTGCACAGGTCGATCGCCTTCTGTAGTTGCCATCCACGGAAGTTGCTGACACCGATGTAGCGGACCTTCCCGGCCCGCACCAGGGTGTCGAGGGTCGACAGCGACTCGGTCAGCGGTACGTCGTCGTCCCAGAGGTGCAGCTGGTAGAGGTCGATGTAGTCCGTGCCGAGGCGGCGCAGGCTCGCATCGACGGCGTCGAGGATGTGCTTGCGGGACAGACCGCGATCGTTCGGCTGCTCGCCCATCGGAGCCCAGACCTTGGTCGCGATGACATGGTCCTCCCGCCGTCGCGACCGCAGCCATCGTCCCAGCACCTCCTCGGACCGCCCCGCGCCGTATCCGTCGGCCGTGTCGATGAAGTTGCCTCCGGCATCGGTGAACCTGTCCAGGATCTGGTTGCTCTCCCGCTCGTCGGTCCGGTCGCCGAACGACATCGCGCCGAGACCGATCTCACTCACCTTGAGGCCGCTGCTTCCGAGGTTCTTGTAGTCCATTCCGTCGACGCTACGACCTGGAGCACGCTCCAGCGCAAGCGATCCAGGCTCGAGCCGGTTGCCCTTTCTGCTCGAAGCAGACGGTGGCGGAGGTCACCGCGCGCCGACCCCGCGGCCGAATAGCGTCGTGAGTTCCGGCTCTTCTGATTGGAGTTCGCATGAACCACACCCCTGGCTCGTCCCTGTCCCGCCGCAGCCTTCTTCGCGCTGGTGCCGGTGCCTCGATCGCCGCGCTCGGGGTCGGCGTCGGCGGCGCACAGACCGCGTCCGCGGTGGCGGCTTCCGAGCGGTTCGATCTCACGCAACCGTCGTACGACCTCTTCCGGTCCAAGAACACGCACGGTCCGCGAGTCCAGCAGAGCTTCGCCTTCGACTGGGTGAACAAGTTCTTGTTCGTGGCAACCAAGCGGAGCGGCAGCCCCGAGTCCGCCGGCAACCTCTGCATCAACAAGATGGACTTCCACGGCAACTACATCTCGTACATGCATCTGAACGGCTTCGGCCACGGCGTCGCCTTCGCTGCGTTGCCGAGTGGTTCCGGCACCGAACTGTGGGTCGAATGCGCTGCGAACGACAACGGGTACGGAACAGCGCTGGCTCCCGTCCAGTACGCCGCCGGCACCACCCTGGGGTCGCCGGCCGCCTCGGCCGCCTACCGGCCGATCGCCGGGGCCAGCGAGTACACCTGCTCGGTCGACCCGGTCTATCAGCGCATGATCGTGCGTTATCAAAGCAGCTCGGGCAAGCGCGTCGCCGTCTATCCGCTGTCCGCCTTCACGACGCGCCGTTTCGGCACGCCACTGGTCGACTTCAAGCAGCCGGCCATCTCAGGTACGCCGCAGGGCTACACCCTCTACGGCTCGTACATGTACTACCTCACGGGTGACCACTACCCCGGCGACGGCACCCCCACCGGTACCGGCAACACCCACCTCACCAGCATCGACATCAACACCGGCAAGGTGAAGCAGGGCCCCATCCTCACCAAGGCCGGCTCCACTCTCCACTGGCGTGAACCCGAGGGCCTGGCGATCTACCGAACCACCTCTGGCGATACCCACGAAACCCGCCTCTTCATCGGCTTCGCCACCGGCCTGGAGGGCGACCGCCGCTCGAGCATCTTCTACAAGAAGGCCCTGATCTAGCTGTACTGACCGGGCACGTTGGTTGAGAAAGTGTGACGACACGCGGTGAGTGTGGTTGATGGGTGAAGACCTCCCGGCGTGGAGTGGAGCTGTCTA
>NZ_JBITDF010000009.1:0-20069 GCF_044453965.1 Kribbella sp. NPDC051586
TAAGCTGGCTTTGAGAAAGCTGGCACTGAGAAGTAGGCCCGCCGAACCCTCTCCGAGCGGACGACCGGGTTCGAACCGGCGACCTCAACCTTGGCAAGGTTGCGCTCTACCAACTGAGCTACGTCCGCATTGCGACCGGGTCAAGTGTCCCCGGCGCGAAAAGAACACTAGCCCATCTCCGCCCGAGTTCAAAAATCGGGGTCACCCGGCAGGTCGACGTACCGTCATCAACTGGTCACCTCGCAGTACCGGATCCCCTTCGCACTAAGGTGTTGCGCGGAAGGAGCACCACATGCGCATCTGGCTCAACGGCGCCCTGCTGGACGACGAGGCGACCGTCTCGCCGCTCGACCACGGGCTGACCACCGGCGACGGCGTCTTCGAGACGATCAAGGTCGAGAACGGCCGCCCGTTCGCGGTCCGGCGGCATCTCGATCGACTGGTCCGTTCGGCGGTCGGGCTCGGCCTGCCCACGCCGGACGTCGCGGCGATCGAGAGCGGCATCGAGGCCGTGGTCGATCCCGCGATGCCGTTCGGGCGGCTGCGCATCACGTACACGGGCGGTGTCTCACCGTTGTCGTCCGATCGCGGTACGTCGGGGCCGACGATCCTGGTCGCGACGCAGGAGATCAAACGGCCGTCCGCCACGTCCGCGATCGTCACCGTCCCGTGGGTCCGCAACGAACGCAGCGCGGTCGCAGGCCTGAAGACGACGTCGTACGCCGAGAACGTCCGAGCCCTCGCCTACGCGAAGGAACGCGGCGGCAGCGAAGCCATCTTCGCCAACACGATCGGCAACCTTGCCGAGGGCACCGGCTCGAACATCTTCTGCGTGTACGACGGCGAGCTCGTCACGCCGACGCTGGACTCGGGCGCACTGGCCGGCGTGACGCGCGGCCTGGTCCTCGAATGGTTCGGCGGCGTCGAGCGCGACGTGCCCCTGGAGCAGCTCCTCGAGGCCGAGGAGATCTTCCTCACATCGACCACCCGCGACATCCAGGGCATCCACCGCGCCGACGACCGCGAACTCCCCGCTCCCGGCACCATCACCGCACAGGTGGCGAAGATCTTCGCGGAACGCTCCGCCGAGAACCCCAACCCGTAGCCGGCGGATCCCTGGGCCATCACAATCGGCCTGGCCCGGTCGCCTTGCGCAGGCGCGCGCCGGCGTACCGCCGTTGTGATGGCCTGGGGATCCGGCCTTGGACCGCAGCCACTCACTAACCCCACGCCAAGAAGCCGACCGACCGGTCGCCAAGCGGCGACCTGCCAGTGATGGCGAGCTTGGTGAGTGGTGGCGGTCCGCGTACCTACTCCCCCGAGGCCTTGCGGCGTTCGCGGTACGCCGCCACGTGCAAGCGGTTGCCGCAGGTGCGGGCGTCGCAGTACCGCTTGGAGCGGTTCCGCGACAGGTCGATCAGGGCGTCGTCGCAGTCCGGCGCTTCGCAGCGGCGGAGGCGTTCACGTTCGCCGGCGGAGATCACCTGGGCAAGCGCGATCCCGCACTCCACCGTGATCCGGCACGCCAGCGACGCACCGGCCCGCGAGTAGTGGATGTGCCACGGATGCCCGTCGTGGTTGGTCAGCCGTGGAGTCGACGTACCCCGCGCGATGATCGCGTTGATCATCGTCGCCGCGGACGCGTCGGAATCCGTGGTGAACACCGGCGCGAACAGCGGCCGCAGATCGCGCACCTCGGCCAGGTCCTTGTCCGTCAACGTGTCGACCGCGCTGAACTCCCGCTCCTGGACGAACTTCTCCAGTTCCTCGAGAGTCTCCAGCGAGTCGACCTGGCTGTTCGGTCCGGGCATGGTGTTGACGAGCCGGACCAGCGTCCCGAGCGCCTGCTCGGTGTCGTGCGAGAAAGTCACAATCACGTCTCCAACGCGACGGGATCTCCGTCCTGGAGCAAGAGTAGCCCGGCCCGATTAGATCGTCCCTGCAATCATGCGCTAAGGTTTCACCCGCACCACCCCATCCGAAACACCAGCACCACAATCCGGGCGATTGGCGCAGTGGTAGCGCGCTTCGTTCACACCGAAGAGGTCACTGGTTCGAACCCAGTATCGCCCACCCGAAGAACACGCAGGTCAGAGCGGGAACCCAGCACCAGCCGGGTCCCCGCTCTTCGCGTTTCAGCCCTCGTCAGGCAGCGAAAAGGCAGCAAGAGCGCCTAGGACTCGCTCTTGGGAGCCTCCCTGGACATGGGTGTAGATCGCCAGCGTCGTTGTCGGCCGCTCATGTCCCATGACCCGCTGTACGTCGGGAACCGGCACACCCGAGGTGATCAGCCACGATGCGTACGAGTGCCGGAGGTCGTGGAACCGCAGACCGCCTTCGGCGTGGCGCGCTACTGCCTTCACGGCCTGAGCCCTGGTCTTGAACAGCTCGGTCGCTTCACCGGCCGGGGTCGGCCAGGTGCCCCGGAACTTGTCAGCCTCCACGGCGACCTGACCCAGCAGTCCGGCCCGGACGAGTGACGGCCGCCAGATGCGCGCCCGGAACAGCGTCCGACGCAACGGGGTGCCCGCCTCATTGATGAACACCTCCCCCGCCTGACCGGTGCCGTACAGCTCGCGGTACTCCTCCAGGAGCCGCGCCACCATCGGCGGCACCGGTACGACTCGGCGGCCAGCTCGCGACTTCGGGTAGGGCTTTGGGGTCACATGACCATTCACCTCAACGGCTACGCGTTCGACTCGCAAAGTGCCGGCCACTAGATCGACCGACTCCCAGCGGAGCCCGACGCATTCGCCCCACCGCAGTCCAGTGCCGCCAGCAAGCGCGACGATCGCACGGTGTCGCTCGGGAACGGCCGGGAGGAGACGAGTGGTGAAATCCTCCCGGCTGATCGTCTGCCTGTCGCCCGCCTGCTGACGCTTCTTCGGGAGCCGAACGTCCTTAGCAGGATTCACAGCGATCAGCCGGTCACGATTCGCCGCCTTCAGGACCGCGCTGAATAGACGGTGGCATTCACCAACCGTGGACGGCGAGAGCTGACGCGAAAGGCCAGTGATCCACTTCTGCGCGGAGGAATGGTCGATCGCTGATAGCGGCGCATTCGCCCAGTGCGCGACCACGTGGTTCTTCAGCAGCGACAGATCACGCGCCCGCGTCGTCAGCTCGACGTTGTGCGACTCCATCCACTGCGCGGCGTACGCGCCGAACTTGATGCGCCTCGCGGCGTGCGGATCGACGTACGTACCCGTGTGCTTCGTTGATTCGATGGTCGCCAGGAAGGCGGCCGCCTCGCGGCGTGTGGGAAAGGTCTTCGACGGCTGGCGGCCGGTCGCATCGCGCCAGCACGCCTTCCACTTACCAGCCGGGGTCTTTCGGATGTATCCCATCTCGGTTTGTCAGCTCCAGTTCGATGCGGTGGCGAGGGTCGCGGAGTCGTCAGGTATCGGTGTGGCGTCAAGCCAGGTGTGGAATGCGCGGCGCGGAACGACCCAACGGGTGCCGAGTCGGCGCGCAGGAATCTGCCCAGTACGGACCATCTGGTAGGCGGTGTTGCGGGAGACGGCCAGGAGCTGCGCAACCTCCGGGACCGTGTAGACGAGTGCGCGGAAGTCGTGGACGGTCGCCGTCGATTCGTCGTCCGGAACGGGGATCAGGTGCGAGATAGAGGCTTGGCTCTTCATGCGGCTCCAGAGGTCGAGTCGTCGCTGACAGCTCGCGGGACCCAAGGCGTACCAGCCGTACCAGCCTCGTTTTCGCTGGTCAGGGTCGATGAGGCTTGGGCGGTTGGTACGGCTTGAGCCGTACCAGGGGTTGAAGCCGTACCGCGGCTGACCTGCAATAACGAGGCTGGTACGGCTGGTACGGCTTCCCCGTCGGAGGGTTTTGGCTCAGGGCAATAGCGGTTCCATGCGTCGGTGAAATCGCTGCGGTAGTAGCCCTTGGCTTGCCCGGTCGGGAACCGGATGGTGTCGCTGTGGATCTCGAAATCTCGGAGCAGGTTGCCCATCCGCATCGCGGTGAGCCCGGCTTTCCCGATGGTCGCCCAGGGAGCCTCGGGATCGGCCCGGAGCCGTTCCAGCAGGATTGCGGTGGGCAGCGCGTCGGCGTCCTGGAACGCCGTACGGCAATCGATCAGGAGCCGGGTGGGTGTGGAGCTTTCGTCGCCGGCGTCCCGGTCACTGGTGAGCGTTACCGCGGCCTTCCGCGCTGCCCGCGGCCAGACTCCGCCGGCCAGGTCGGCAACGGCGATCATCGGTTCCCAAGTGTCGGCCGCGCGATCTTCCAACGGCATGTCCGGCGCGGCCCTGGTCAGCTCGATCACCTGCGGAGCGAGCCACTGGTTCAGGAGTTGTCGCAGCTCGTCCAGCTCGGGACCGTCACGGCGTACCCGGTAAGGCGCAACCTGTTCGCCGGGCGCACGGCGGCGCATGCGGATGACGGCCGCGCGGTCCTCGATCGTGTCCGGCATCGCGCCGATGCCCGCGAGGGCTGCCATGGCGAACGTCTGAATCTTCTCCACCGACCGCGAACCGGCGTCGTACCGCAGCGCCGGACGGCCGCGCTGATGACCGGCGTTCAGCAGCCCGCGCAGGTCTTCGTTCTCCCCGGCCTTGGGGCCAAAGATCGTGTCGGCCTCATCGATCAGCAGCGTCGGCGGATCGGACGGCGACATGCCGATCGACCGGTAGACCGCCGATGGTGAGGCGTTGACGGTCATCAGCGGCCGATGGCACAGCGCCTCCACCATGTCCAACAGCCGCGACTTCCCGCACCGTCGCTCGGGTGCCCGAATCACCAGCCGGGGCGCACAGTTCCACGCCTTCACGGCATGGGTGGCGGCGATCCACAGCACCACCGCAATCAGCGCGGACGGACTGGGGAGGATGACATACCGCGTGATCGCGGCGGCCACATCGTCCAGCAGTCGAGCACCGTCGATCGACTCCTTGTGATCGGTGCTTTCGGAGGTCATGCGGCAATCCCTTCGTCATGGAAGCCACCGGCGATAGCGGCTCGAATGTCGCGGGCGGTCTGGTCAACTTGCAGCCCCACATCGGTCAGCGCAGCAACCGCGTCGTCTCGGCTGATCGCACCGGCCGCGACCATCCGCGCAACGCCTCTCGCAGCGCCGTAGAGCGTCGTTCGGCGCTTGCCCTCGGGTGCGTTGCGGACGGCGTTGAGCGTTGAGGTGAGCAGGCTGTGAGGGTTCGAGATGCCCCCCGCTCGGGTGGTTCGGATCGGCCCGGCTGGGCGGGTCATGGATTCGGCCGGCGTAGGCGGCAGACAGGCGTCGGTCAGCGCGGGGGGCATCTCGCTTGGGTCGCTCAGTCCGTCGCCCCACTGGTAGGGCTGGTGGGTGCGGTGGTGGATCGACGGCGGGAGCACGACGTACCCGCCGTCAGCCTTCACATCGATCCCCGCCAGCCCCGGCATCGGACGTGAGCCGATCTCCCGGCCGGGGTGCCGGTAGTACAGGTGCACACCACCCGATCCGGTACGGACCCACAACGTGCGCGGTACGAGCTGGCGGGCCACCAGCTCCGCGAGGCTCGCGTTTCCGCCATGCGCGGGGTCCACGTCGACCACGACTAGCCCGGACACTGCCCCGGTGCGTACGGCGAGCTGTCCGGGCGGGACGGCGGTCACGATCGCGGCGACCCGTTCGGGGTCGGTGGTGGCGGCGTAGAACCCGTGGCAGGTCAGATGCCCGCAGCTCGCCGCGTCGTGCGCGGGATCCTGTGCTTGGGCACGGCAGTCGTTGCAGTTGGCAACCGGCCGCTTGGAGCGACCGAGCATGAACACCGGCCAGCCTCGCTCAGCGGCGGCGACGGCGGCAGTCAGCAGGTCGGTCATCGATGGTCCTTCCTCGAGGGGGTCAGGCGGCGGCCGGGTAGCTGGCGGCGTCGATGCAATCGATGCACCGGCCGTCCGAGGTTGGGATGCAGTAGTCGGTGACGGTCCCGCAGAGCCCGCAGGTGCGGCGGGCCTGCATCGCCTTGTCCAGCGCGTTCAGTTGCGCCGGCGACGGGACGCGGGAGGGTCGGGCGAGGTCGAGCCGGTACAGCCAGGCCCAGCGTTTGCCGTTGCGCCATACGAGCAGCGCGTACGGCGCCTGACCGCCCGGACACATCCGCATTGCGCGCAACTGTCGGCGGGTGGCGAGTCCTGCGGGTGCCCAGCGGAACCGAAAGACCGGGGTTCCGTGGTGGTCCCAGCCGAGGGCCTGTTGGCCGTTCCACAGCTCGATCCACCGCGCCGCAGCCGGATGCAGGGTCGTGCGGTCCAGCGCGGTGCTCATGCCGTCACCTCCGCCTCGGCGTGGTGTACGGCGTCGATCCGGCGGGCAAGCCACTCGAAGACCGGCACAACCACCGCGTTGCCGAGTTGGGCGTACCGGTCCCGGTCGGACTGCGGGACGCGGTGGGAGGTGGCGGTCCAGTCGTCCGGGAACCCCTGTAGCCGTTCACACTCCAGCGGGGTCAACCGGCGCGGACCGGTGTGGGACTGGACCACGTAGGTGACCATCGACGGGTCCTGCTTGTCGTTGCCACCGTGGCTGACCAGCGAGTGCGAGTAGGCGGGTGCCCACGTCGTCAGGCGACCGCCGGCTGTGTCGTCGGCGCGGTCGCCGCGACCTTCTCCAGCGCTGCCCTGAGCGGGTCTGGCAGGTTGCGGCGTCGGCGGGTGGTGCGGGTGAGGATTCCCCGGCACACGGTCGGGTTCAAGGAGTACGCGGACAGGTGCGCTCCGGTCTCCAGAATGTCCGACAAGGACGAGTCGGCGGCGTCGGTGGGGTACTCCGAAACCGCGACCGTCCAGCACCCGCCAGGCACTGTCCATCCCGAGCTCGGCCAGGTCCGCGAGCACGGTGCCGAAGTCGCGGCCGTCGTTGACGGACAGAAGGCCAGGGACGTTCTCGCCGACGAACCAGCGGGGACGAAGCTCCGCCAGCAGTCGCGCGACGTGCACCCACAAGCCGCTGCGTGGGTCGTCCAGCCCTGCACGACGGCCGCGAGATGAGTTGCCCTGGCAGGGCCACCCGGCCGCGAGGACGGTTCGGTCGGGAACAACTCCAACTGCGATGAGATCATCGGCGGACACCTTCGTCAGGTCTTCGAACAGGACAGCTCGGGGGAACCGGTCGGCCAGCACACCGCGTGCCCGGCGGTCGATCTCGACAGCCGCCCGCGTGGGGATGCCGGCGCGGTGGAACGCGAGATCGATGCCGCCGATCCCGGCGCACAGCGACACCACCTGCAGACCGGCACTCGGGCCGCGCATCACTTGTCGCCCTTGCTGGTGGAGTTCTGGCCAGCGCCCCGGACGGCGCGCATGTGGTTGATGACGTGACGGCCGAGCCGGACCCGCAGCCCGGACCCGTCGCAGCGCGGGCAGTGGCGGAATGCTTTGCCGAACGGGGACTTGAACTTGCCGACGCCCTTGCAGCGGCGGCACTTGCCGAACGGCCAGACCAGGCAGGTGAACAGGTAGAACGCGACCGCGATGGTCACGATCAGTGCCACCGCGGCGACCTGTCCGGCGGTGTGGATCGTGGCGGTGAGGGTAGCGGCAGCGTCGGAGCCGTCGCTACCGTGGGTAGCGGCGGTCAAAGTGGCGGTAGCGGCGCGGGGCAGCATGGTTAGCCTCCAACGGGCTGTTTTTGGGCGTGAGGGACCGTGGCCGCGACCCGCTACCTGCGGATATACGGCCTGGTGGTGGTTGGGTTGCGGGGTAGCGGGACGGGTAGCGTTCGCGCTACCGGTAGCGTCGGGGCCGCTACTTCACCCGTCCCGAACCCTCAGCGCAATTGACTACTCTCCGTAGATGTTTCGGTGGTCAGTTGGTGTTGCCGCGGCGAGTCATCGCGGCGCGCAGGTCGTCGGCGCTGACGCCCTTGCGGACCACGCCGTCGCGCTTCACGTTCACGCTCGGGACGCCCTGGGCGCGGGCCTGCGCGCTGATGGCTTCCGGGGTGGTGCCGTCGTACTGCTCGGGCATCTGGTTCGCGAGGCGGCCGGCGATGGTGTCCCAGTGCGCCTTGCCGTCCGGACCCATGACGGTCAGCACGTCGGCCAGCACGTCGCGGGTGGCGCGCTCCAGCTCCTCCCCTGCCGCCTCGCCGGTCAGCGTGCCGAGCTGTTCGCGGTGTTTGCGGGCGGCGGTGGTGATCTTGTCCGCGTCGGCCGCGTCCGCGAGGAACGACCGGACAGTTGGGGTATTGTCGGTGACGCCGTACAGATAGCCGACGCCCCGGTACTCGTCCCCGACCGGCAGGGCGGCGGCGTCGAATCCTTCGGCGTAGGCGTCGCCGCCGAGCACGGCCTCGGACACGATCCTGTTGCCGCACTTGAGTGCGAATCGTGCCGAGTGGTTGTCGCGGTAGCGGTTGAACAGGCGGCCCACGTCGCCCGCGCCGACACCGGACGGCTTCTGCGAGCTGGACTCGATGATCACGCCGGCACTCGGACCCACCGCCTGGATGCGGGAGAGCTTGGCCGCGATCTCCTTGTTCACGGCCTGGTCCTCGGTCTCGAAGTAGACCTGGAACTCCTCCATCACCATCACCAGCACCCGCAGATCCGGGTAGCGCGGGTCACGGGCGAGTTCCTTGGTCAGCTTCCCGTCCGGGCACATCGTCACCGGCAGCTTGGTCAGGATCGAGTTCACCCGGTCGATGTGGGCCAGGACTTCGTCCAGGATCGCTTGCAGGCGTTCGATCGGGTTGTCGTCGTTCGGGTTCGGGTGCGTCCCGAACACCGTGCGGTGGGCGATCTTCTTGAACGCCAGCCAGTCCGGGGAGTTCTTGCCGTCGACAACGATCAGCTTCACGTACGGGTCCAGCGCGGCGTGCAGCGCCACGAGCCGGGCGAAGAACGTCTTGCCCTTCCGCGGCTGCGCGCCGACCAGCAGCGAGTTCCACATCAGCGACAGCGTCACCAAGCTGTCGCGCTCGTCCTTGCCGAGCTTGACCGGGTCCCAGATCGACCGCGGCTTGCAGTCGAGCATGTCGGTGCGGCCCACCGGTACCGCCAGCGGGTCACGGTCGGACACGAACAGCGTGTGCCGGCGTGAGCTGGACTTGTCCGGGGTCAGGAACACCTGGTTCAGGTGCACGTCGAGACCGGAGGCGATCTTCTCCCGGACGCCGACCACGTCGGACCAGCTCCTGCCGTACGGGAGATCCACCACAACCTGGGAGCCGGTGTTCTTGGCGTCGCGAGACATGGGCGATCCGAACCGGACCTCTTGGTCGGTCTTGTCGGGCTTGCCGAGACCGGCCGCGTAGTACGCCCGCAGCACGATGTCGGAGTTCAGCTTGCGGTATCGGGGTGCGACCACAGCGGTACCGAGGACCGTCTGACCTGCAGGCCTTCCGTAATGCGCCAGCCCGGCGACCGCCGCCGCGCCCGCGACCGCGAGACCGGCGGCCGGGGCCGCGTTCCACGCGATCGGTAGCCCGATCAGCAGGCCGAGGTTCTGTGCGGCGAGGACCAGACCGCGCCACATGCGGGTTGCCTTGAGCTGGCGGTGGATCTTCTCCCACTCTTTCAGCTCGCCGGCGTCGGCGGCCTTTTGCTCCAGCACGACGGAGTTCGGGACCCACCACCAGCGCATCTGCTTGCCGATCAGCCGCGACAGGCCGCGCCCGGCGAACCACCCGAACTTGGTCGCGTACCAAGGGGATCGGACCGCGTGGAAGGCGGTCACGTGCCCGGCGCGCGCCAGGGCGCGAGTCGTTGTGGCGCGTACGTTCTCCGGACGCAGATGGGTCGGGATGATCGGTAGCCGGTGGCCGTCCACGACCGGAACCGGCAGGTCGGGGGTGTCTACGGGAACGATGACCTTGCCGGTGGTCGGGTCGTCGTCGGTGTCGTCCAACGCGATCTCGTAGGCAGTGTCCATCGACTCCACCTCACCCGCCGACAACGGGACCAGTACGCCGGCCGTTTCGTCGGCCTGCTTGACGTCGTCGTCGCGGCGGGCACGGTCCACACGGTGTGCGTCGAGGTCGATCGGGTCGGGCAGGTTGTTCATCGGTTCGGTCATGTCACTTCTCCCCGTTCTGGGGTGGGGCGGGTGTGGATCAGGTGGGCCAGCGCGGCCCCCATGCCGAGAACGGCGACGGGCAGGCAGGCAACGGCGGTGGTGATCGGCCAGGGCGCGGCCGTCACGCCAGCGGCCTCCAGCAGGTGGTAGGCGACCTGTCCCAGCGCGCCTAGTGCGAGCGCGGAGAGTGCGGAGACCTTGGCGAACTTCCGTGCCTTGGCCGGGACGCGGCCGGACAGCCAGACCCGCAGCGCGAACGCGGCATAGGTCTCGACACCGATCGGCAGCGTGATCGCAGAGTTCAGCGTGAACCCGTCCGCGATCCCCGGCAGCGGATGCACCACACCGAACCCGGTCAGCTCGCCCAGCCCGACCCAGCCGGACCAGACCGCGACGAACGCGGGCAGCGCCAGCAGCAGCACCGGCCAGGACCGGACCGGGCGCATCTCGTCCCCGGTCTCACCCGTGGGCTCGTTGGCCGGGGAGATGCCCCCGCGCCGGATCAGCCGCGGGAACCGGCCCAGCCAACCCGTGCGGCGTACCGGAACCGGAGCTACAGGCGCCGTGACCTGCGGAAACTCCTCCTCAACGGGTTCAGGAATCATCGCCGAGATCTCAGCCGTGGTATTGGTCTCGTCGGAGTCCGGCACCGAGTGGAGCCGGGTCTCGGGGCGGTCCTCGGTGTGCTCCTCGGTCAGGGCGGCGTGGACGGCCTTGGCCTTGTCCTTGCCGATCCGCAGGTGCTTCATCAGCCGGTTCTGCGACGGCACCTCGCCCAGCTCGGCCGCGAGTCGGCGGGCGGCCGGGATCAGGTCCTCGACCGGCATCGGGTACGACGTACGAAGCGGAGTGCTCATCGCGCCTGACCTCCCGTCACGTGGCTAGCGACCCAGTCGCCGGCGTGGGGCAGCGTGTCGGTGGTGTGCAAGACGTGGTCGCCGTGCCAGACGATCCACGCCGTCCCCAGCGCCGTACGGGGGGAGACGACCTGGACGAGGTCGTAGCCCGCGACCTTCCACCAGCCCAGATCGACCTGAACGAGATCCGGCAGGGCCGTCAGCAGCGCGGTCATGCCACGCCCACCGTCTCCGGCTCGCGGTCGGCCAGCTCCCGGCCGATCTCCAGCACCCGACGCTCGGCACGCCGGACACGACGCGTCTCCAGTGCCGAGGCGTACGGTCCGGCGTTGATCAACGCGATCTGCGCGTCCAGCAGGTCCAGCTCGGCCGCGATCAGCGGCCATTCCTGCTCGATACCGGCCAGGTCCGCTGCCGAGGGTTCCTGGCTAGCGACGGCCGACAGGTGGATGATGCTCATTGGGTTGTGCTCCTGTTCGTGAAGGGACTGGACCGGCCCTGACGCCTCGGCGGTTGCACCCGCCGGGGCGTCGCTCTGTCGGGCCTCACCAGAACATGAAGCGAAACTAAGGTGCGCATCACAGTAGCGCTTGACCAATGATTGCGCAAGCGAGGTGCGATACCCTGGATGGGTGACTGATCTACGCGACGAGTTGAAGTCGGCGACGCTGCGGTACCGCAAGACCGAAGCGGCCCACGAGCAATCCCGGACTGAGATGCTGGCGGCTGTCCTCGCGGCGCTCCGTGGCGGCGTACCGCCTACTGAGGTGGAGCGGTTGTCGCCCTTCACAGCGGCGTACATCCGCAGAGTCGCCCGCGCCGAAGGCGTCCCGCCAGCGGCACCGGGGCCGAAGCGGGTGAGCTCCTGAGTGGTCGGCTCGTTCATGCGTCCAGCGTCGGGGCGAAACGATCGATTGATGTGCACTCGGCAGGCTGCGCACTTTTGTGCGCGTTATCCGGTCCAACCGGCGGTTGACTAGAGGGACCACATCAACGAGGGGAAGTGCAGATGCACGTAGGTGAGCGCATCGGGGCCTACCGCAAGCGACGCGGTATGTCGCAAGACGCCCTGGCGGGACTCATCGGAATGTCGCGCTCCTGGCTGTCGCAGGTCGAGCGTGGCATTCGTGGTGTCGATCGACTGTCCACCCTGAACGACCTAGCAACCGTCCTGCGCATCGACGTTACGGACCTCATCGGCCGGGAGTGGGTCCTCGCACCCGACGCACCAGAGCACGTGAAGGCCGTCGACGCAGTACGCAGCCAGCTGGCGAGCTATCACCATCTGCTGGGCGAGCCCGCGATGCCGTGGCCGCTCCCCCAGCTCCGGAACGGCGCTGTGCAGGTCCACCAGGCCTACCAGGCCGCGAATTACCACACCGCAACGGCGATGCTCCCAGACCTCATCCGCGCCGCCGACGCGTACGACGGCTACCAGGGCCGGGACGGCAGAGAGACGCACCTAGCGCGATGCTCGGTCTACTCGGCCGCCGCCAAGCTCCTCACGAAGGTCGGTGAACACCAGCTTGGCTGGCTCGCCGCCGACCGCGCCACCCACGCAGCTATGGCCGCCGAATCCAAGGCCGCACAGGGCCTCGCGGCGTATCAGGTCGTCTGTGCACTGCTCCGCAGCGAGCGCACCGACGACGCGGAACGGATCGCGGTTCGATCGGCCGAAGGCCTCATGTCGATGACTGGCTCAGACGCACCGGACGCGGTGTCTCTCGCCGGTTCCCTCTGGCTCATCTCCTCCGTCATCGCTGCACGCCGCTCCGACCGTGCGACGGCAACCGAACGGCTGACGACAGCGGGGCAGCTCGGAGACCTCCTCGCCCACGACGGCAACCACTGGTGGACCGCGTTCGGCCCCACCAACGTCCTCATCCATCGCGCCTCTGTCGCAGCCGAGTTCGGGGAGCCGTCCAACGTGCTGCGGGTAGCTACGGAAATCGATCTGGACGCTATGCCGGCGGGACTCCAAGGCCGCCGATCCCGCCTGCACATCGACCTGGCATGGGCGCAAACCCAAGCCAAGAACGACATGGAAGCGATCCTGCATCTTCAAGCAGCCGAGCGCGTAGCTCCCGAGTCGATCAAGTACCACACCATCGCCCGCGAGCTGGTCCGCGAACTCCTCCGCCGCTCCCGCAAACCGAGCCCGTCCCTGACCGCTATCGCTACCCGCGCAGGAGTCCTCGCGTGACCAACCGAACGCTCTATATCGTCGTCTGCGGCGCACCCCTCGCCTCCCGCACCGCAGACGGCGTCAAGGCCGCCAGAGCCAACGGCTGGGACCCTTACGTCATCCCCACGGACGCCGCACTCCCCTGGCTTGCCGACCAGGACCTAGGAGATGCCCCCGTCATCACTGGCAACCGCACCCCAGAGCAGCCGAAGCGCATCCCGCCCGCGGACGCCGTGGCCGTGGTCCCCATGACCTTCAACACCCTCAACGCGTGGGCCAACGGCAACGCCAACACATACCCCCTCACAACTCTGTGCGCAGCCCTCGGCGCTCGGACGCGGACTGTTGCTGTGCCATTCGCGAAGCACGACTTGGCTGGGCACCCTGCATGGTTTGCCTCACTGGCAGTGCTTCGCTATGCGGGCACCACTATCGTCAACCCACACGACGGCTCAACTTCATCTCTCGAACCACTCAACTCTGGGACGGGGATTGACGTCGCTGGAGCATTTCACTGGTCGTGGGTCATGCAGCAGATCGAAGATTCGGCGACCTAATGGCGACCACCAACAGAATTGATGCCGGCCAAGCCCGGATCGGCTACCTGTTCGACGGCGACCCAAGAACACCGCCCATCGCAGCTCAACTTCGCAGAGACAGCGACGGGATATTCATTGACGTTCCGTGGATGGATAATGAGCCCAGTCACGTACAGAGTCGATGGTTCGGTGACGTCGAGTACGGCGATGATCCCGAAAAAGCACTTTTCCGATACGAACCTCCGAGCGGAATCGATTTCCACGATCAACATGGAAATGTGGTCCTAATCGGATGCCGGGACTATCGCTCCAATCGACGCTTCCCGGTCGGGGTGGGAACTGGCACTCTGGTTGCCGATTATGCACTGCTCGACGCCACTGGCGGGCAACGGTACTCGCGCATCAATGGACTTCGCTCGGAGGTCGAGGGCCTTGGCGCGTGGATCGGCCTGCGGAGTTTGAATGCTGAACGGACATTTTCGGCGGACCAGCGCCTAGCGACGGCAACGCTGCAATTGCGCTCGCCAGATCCGATCACGATCTCTTCCCGTTTGAATCTGACGATTCGGCCGGCCTACCGCTACGGCCCCGGACAACACCCAGACGAGACCACGATCACGGAACGGATGCTCGTGGAGACGCGCGTCTCGAAGCCGCGAGATTGGCTCGACCATCTATCTCCGCACGAGGCAATCAGAGACCTCGTTCGAGTCGCCGCCTGGAGCGATTTCAGCTTCCAAACCCATGAAGCCACCAGAGATGATGATCCGATCAGGACGCTGGACGGTAAGGGGCACGGTAGCCAGTGGTACAAGGTCGAGACTTCGCGAACAGGGATCTCCTCTCCGAGAGCGGTGGGAGGGAACCCGGCATTCCTTTTCACTTTCGACGACATTGGCCCACAAGGCGTTCGAAGGTGGTTGAGGATTAACAGTCAAATGAGTCGCGCGATCTCGCCAATAGTGCGTCTGCTCGATCTGCGTGAAGCCACCGCGGTGACACACGTAGCTCAGCTAGGTATCGGCCTTGAAGCATTGGGATTCGTGCTCGCTCGAGAAGCCGGCTTGAACAAAAAGAAGGCTGGCGATGAACGGTTTGACGAACGCATAGAGCGATTGGCTGATAACTGCATCGGACCGTTCCCAATCGACAAAGCAAACTGGCTTGCCTCAATGCCGCGGCTGTACAACGGCGTGAAACACGCGAACCGCGCCATGCCCACGCAACTGGAACTCGCAGACGGCTATTGGCAATCCTTGCTCGTCTTCAGGTGGTGGCTCGCCGGACGCCTCGGCGCGAGGAAGAGCGCCATTCGCAACCGTGTCGAAGCAGATCCGATGACCGTTCGCGCACGTGCAGCAGAGGAGCGCTGACGACACCCTGGCAGGAGAATTCATACGCTAGCGCCGGTTATCCTCGCTCAATTCGGGTCGCATGAATACTCCTCGCGCCGAATGGACTGGAACCTCAAGCGAACCTCTCTGGATTCCGGCCGTGGATGTCGAGGTCAGCGTCCACTCAAGTGTCACCTTGTTTGACTCGTCTGGAAGGTGGTGCAGGAAGAGGTGGAATGGCGTTGCAGGCGAGCGCTTCTCCGGACGAATTCTGCCCAGCGACAAGGTGATAGACGATTCGTCAATCTCCAGATTCGGGTTCGGGATCCTTGGAGACTTAAATGCGAACGGTCTGATGGGCCCAAGCCCAAGAGCATCCATGGTCAGCCGAGACCTGGGCTTGGGAACCTCGGGTAGCCCTTTCAGATCCTCGGGAGCTTCCCCGGTCTCGAACGCCGACCATGGAACATCGAGGCGCAACGTCAGTTCAACGTCTTCGAGAATGAGGGGGCCTGGCGATGTGACCGACAGCTCAACGATGCTGTACTTCCACGCAATCAATGTCAAGCGTTGAGCATCAAATAGGCGCTCGCGACATTTCTCTAGGTACTGATCTAAAGCCTTTGCGTCATATACCTGCATATTGATGAACTTCGCGCCATCTGAGTCAGTTCCGCGCTGTCCACTCAGGACAGCCTCTTGACGTTTAGTGATCCATGTTTCTATATCTCCAGGCGAAGGATCAATCACCAGCAGACCTTCAGGCGGAGTCACACGACAACTCACATCAAGACCAGTGAGCTCAGGAACTCCAACGCCACGCAGGAGGCGGTCACTGAGCATTCTAATCTCGGACGCATTCGCCGGGCGGCTGATCGCTTGGCTGCGAACGAAGATCGTACCCTCGGCCGACTTCTCGAAGGTCTTTCGCAATGTATGGATCGGATCACCCCATTGAGGAGGCTCAACGATGACCACCAGAACTGTCTTACCATCTACCGTGACGTAGTTTGGTGACCAAACAGGGCCGTCCGCACCCAAATACTTGATAAGCGCACCCTCAAGATCTGCAGGGTCGATTGCCTCAGTTCCGTGAACGAGTCCCGGTTCGACGCCGACGAGCAGGTACGCCAGACCGTCGCAAGCTGTCGCCGCCACTTCGGGCATTCGATTCGCGAAACTGAGAATCGCACGGGCAGCCTTGAACGCGCCGTCGGGACTCCTCAATTTGAGGTCCGACTTCCATTCGATCCACCAGGACTCATCCGATGGATGAGCCGACCGCACGGCATCGACCAGAGCCAGGAGATCCCCGGGCCGGCGAAGCGACTGGGTGGTGTCAACGTTGATGGCCATAGCAGCGCTTTCTGTGCGGTCCGAGACGTTGCTCGTGGAGATCTTCGCTCATCACGGCCGCCTGTCCTAACCGGGACGCGTCCCAGGAGCCCAAGCTTGGTTGCGGCGCGAGATGCCGGGGCAGCAGAAAGACAGCGAACCAGCAGGTCCCATCGGCATCGACCCCGGTCACTCCGTGGTCTGCCGCGCCGCGACGACGCGGCTCGATAGCAGGTGGCACGGCGGATCCGCCTTCACACCGAAGAGGTCACTGGTTCGAACCCAGTATCGCCCACCCGGAACCCACAGGCCGGTCCCCAGGGACCGGCCTTTCGCATGCGGCCGTGCGCGATGGGAACCGCTCGGTCACGGCTTCCATGCCATAAACGGACGGGGACGCGAATGGCGGCCAGGTCGCAGCCCCAGGGAGTCAGGACCGCCGTCCAGTCGTCCCACCAGCCGCCATCGCCCTCGCTGAGAGAGTCCTGCACACCAGCTCCCAGACGGCAGGCCACCTCCCAGCTCCGGGCGTCGTCGGTACCGGCGGCGTCGCCCCAGCGGGCCATCCAGCCTTCCGGCGCGCCAGCGGTGGCATACAACCGGTCTGCGTCCTGGCGCCAGTGGCGGCGGGCGGTCGAACGGTCCGTGAAGAACAGGTCGACCTCCTGGGCGTAGTCCGGAGACATGCCTTCGCAGAACTCCAGACCCGGCGATCCGTACGGCGCGAAGCACGCGAAGACCGCCGCCCCGGTAACAAGCTCGGGCAGCAGCGCGGCGCAGGCCAGCGCGTAGGAGCCTCCGCCGGAGAAGCCCCAGATCCCGAGCCGTTCGATCCCCAGCGCCTTGGCAATGCTGTCCACGTCATTGCTCGCGTCGGCGATGCGCCGGTTCTTGTGGCGCGGCCGGCCCCCGTAGCCCGGGCGGTCGTAGCTGAGCAGGCGCAGGCCGAACACGCGGGCCGCCAGTTCCGCGTCCGGCCGGAACAACCGCCGTGATCCTGGGCTGCCGGGGTGCACGAGCACAGGTTTGCCGTCCGGATCGCCGAAGTCCTCGACCCGGATCAGCTCGCCGTCCGCAGTCCCTTGCAGCGTCAGGCGTTGTCGAGGTGGTGCATCAGGTCTTCGTCCAGCTCGATCTCTACCGCTGCCAGGGCCTCGTCTAGTTGGTCGAGGGAGGAGGCGCCGATGAGGGGGATGACGTTGTGGTGGAGGAGCCAGGCCAGGACTACCTGGTTGGCGGTGACGCCGAGGTCGTTGGCGGTCTGGCGAAGGGCCTGGTAGCGGACGTAGGCGGTTGGGTGCGCGTAGCCGCGTTGGGGCGAGAACGGGCGGTCGGCGCGGGTGTACGAGCCGGTGAGCAGAGCCTGATACGCGACAAGCGTCAGGTCGGGGTGCTCGGACAGGTAGTCGAAGTGTTCGATGCCTGCGTGTTGGTAGTGGGGGGTGCCGTGGCGGCGGAGGCCTTGTAGGGATGGCGGGTTCGGCCAGAGGTAGCTGGAGTGTTGCTGGATGACGGAGTACTGCGCTACGTCCTGAGCAGCTGCGGTTTGCCTAGCGCGGTCGAGGCGCCACGTGGCTGTGTTGCTGCAGCCGATCAGGTCGACGGTGCCCTCCGTGGCCAGTTGACCGAAGGCACCTACGGTCTCGTCCAGCGGAGTACTGCGGTCGTCGATGTGCGCGTAGTACAGGTCGATCCGGTCAACACCCAGCCGGCTGAGACTTCCCTTGACCGCTTCAGCGACTGCGGATGCGCCGAGTCCTTCCCAGTGCGCGTCGTCAGGGTCGCCGGGCACCGTGGTGCGGGCGCCGCACTTGGTGGCGATGAACAGCTCGTCGCGGTTGCCGCGGGACTGCATCCAGCGACCGAGGAGCTCCTCACTGTCGCCGCCATGCCCGTGCCACTGGTTGTAATTGTTCGACGTGTCGATGAACGTCCCGCCGGCGTCCACGAAGCGGTCGAGGATCGCGATCGCGGTGTCCGTCGGAGTCGACGTACCGAAGTTCATCGCGCCCAGGCAGAGCGCACTGACGGTCCGGTTGCTTCCACCAGGTCCAATAGTTCGAGACAACATGAACCCCACTCTGCTTCCTGGAGCGCACTCGAAGTCAACCCCGCCGGCGCAACTCAGACGAGCCAGACGCCGCCGTCCATCAGTACGCGGTCCTTGAGTTCGTTCACCTCGCGCCAGGTCTGGATCTTCGTCGGGGTGACGCGGAAGAACGGGTAGTTGGCCAGCGGGCGTGGGTCGAAACCTGCCTTCGCCGCGAACGCCTCGCCCTCGGCATCGCTCACCTCCCCCACCGCGACAGTCCCGGTCACGTGGATGAGGTCCCGGATCTCCCCTACCGTCAGCTGCACGCGCGGATTCGCCCGCAGGTTGCGGGCGGTCGGGTTGGTGGCGGTCGTCGACAGCAGGAGCGTGTCGTCGGTCCAGAGGAAGGACAGCGGCATCAGGTACGGAGTACCGTCGAGCGAAGCCGTGGATACCCAGGCGTCGACGTCGTGCTCGAAGCGGCGCAGCATGTCCTGCTTGCGTACCGACAGCGGACGCGGTGGTGCCGTCATGGGGTGCTCCTCTTCGTTCTGGTGTCACATCTGGTCCGGGTACTGCGTCATTCCGATGACGGCGCCGGGCCGTTCGGTGTGACAGGTGGAATGGTGATGGCTATGGACGGGGACGAGTGGCTCGCGACGCGGTTCGAGCAGAACCGGGATCGCCTGCGGGCCGTCGCGTACCGGATCCTAGGCTCTGAGCCGGAGGCCGAGGACGCGGTCCAGGAGACCTGGATCCGGCTCAGCCGCAGCGACACCGCGACGATCGACAACCTCGGCGGCTGGCTGACCACGGTGGTCGGGCGGATCTGCCTCGACATGCTCCGCACCCGCCGCGGCTGGCCCGAGCTCCCGGTCGGCGAGCACTCCCCTGTGCTCGCCGACGACGTCGTAGCCGATCCGGAACTCGAAGCAGTACAGGCGGACTCGGTCGGTCTCGCGTTGCTCGTCGTACTGGAAACGCTGTCGCCGGCCGAGCGACTGGCATTCGTGCTGCACGACATGTTCGCCGTACCGTTCGAAGACATCGCGCCGATCATCGGCAAGTCACCGGCGGCCGCCCGGCAGATCGCGAGCCGCGCGCGACGCCGGGTCCGCGGTACGCCGGCACCGGCCGGCGTCGACGTGATCCGGCAGCAGGAAGTAGTCAGCGCGTTCCTGGCGGCCGCCCGCAACGCGGACTTCGCGGCGCTGCTCGAGGTGCTCGACCCGGAAGTCGTCGTACGGGCCGATGCCGGCGCATCCGAACGCGGGATCGCCGCGAGCATCACCGGGCACGACCGGGTCGCGCGCACATTCACCGGACGGGCGCAGGCGGCGAAACCCGTGCTGGTCGACGGGATGCCCGGCCTGGTGTGGATGCAACGCGGCGAACCGGTTGTTGTGTTCTCTTTCACGGTCGTCGACGGGCGTGTCGCGACCATCAACCTCCATGGCGATGCCGACTACCTGCGAACGGTTGATCTGCAGACGTTGCCGGCCTGATCGGACGGCGTGGCGAGTGGACAGATCGGTGGGTACGGGTGTGACGGATGGGGTGTGATTCACGCTTGTCGCACCCCGATCGCGACAACGCCGAATCCGGGGTGGAATCCGGTTTTTGTCCCGGCGGAAAGTGCGCTACTGTTCTGCTCTCGCACCGAGGAAACCTGCTCGGGGTGATGCGGACGTAGCTCAGTTGGTAGAGCGCAACCTTGCCAAGGTTGAGGTCGCCGGTTCGAACCCGGTCGTCCGCTCGGAGAGGGTTCGGCCCAGCTTT
>NZ_JBITDF010000010.1:0-5531 GCF_044453965.1 Kribbella sp. NPDC051586
ATGTGTTAAGGGCCACCCCGGGTGGGGTGGCCCTTAACAGTGTGAATGTCCGGCGGCGTCCTACTCTCCCACGACCTCCCGGTCGCAGTACCATCGGCGCTGGCGGGCTTAACTTCCAGGTTCGGAATGGAGACTGGGTGTTTCCCCGACGCTATGGCCACCGAAACAATATGAGAACACTATCAACCTGCACCAAGCCACAAACCCCTGTTCAGGGTTTGGTTGCTGGGGGCTGACCGTATTCCGGGAACCGTACAGTGAACGCGAACATCAGTTACATAGCGCAGGCTTTTCGACGTTTGACAACCGTCCCGTTACAGGGGGTTGTGTGTGTGACAAGCCCTCGGCCTATTAGTACCAGTCAGCTCCACACCTTGCGGCGCTTCCACTTCTGGCCTATCAACCCAGTGGTCTACTGGGGGCCTTACCCGGTTAACCCGGTGGGAGACCTCATCTTGAAGCGTGCTTCCCGCTTAGATGCTTTCAGCGGTTATCACTCCCGAACGTAGCCAACCAGCCGTGCTCCTGGCGGAACAACTGGCACACCAGAGGTTCGTCCACCCCGGTCCTCTCGTACTAGGGGCAGCCCTTCTCAAGTCTCCTGCGCGCGCAGCGGATAGGGACCGAACTGTCTCACGACGTTCTAAACCCAGCTCGCGTGCCGCTTTAATGGGCGAACAGCCCAACCCTTGGGACCTACTCCAGCCCCAGGATGCGACGAGCCGACATCGAGGTGCCAAACCATCCCGTCGATATGGACTCTTGGGGAAGATCAGCCTGTTATCCCCGGGGTACCTTTTATCCGTTGAGCGACGGTGCTCCCACATGCCACCGCCGGATCACTAGTTCCGACTTTCGTCCCTGCTCGACATGTCTGTCTCACAGTCAAGCTCCCTTGTGCACTTACACTCGACACCTGATTGCCAACCAGGCTGAGGGAACCTTTGAGCGCCTCCGTTACCTTTTAGGAGGCGACCGCCCCAGTCAAACTACCCACCAGGCACTGTCCCTGATCCGGATAACGGACCAAAGTTAGACAGCCAGAACAATCAGAGTGGTATTTCAACGATGACTCCACCCGAACTGGCGTCCGAGCTTCACAGTCTCCCACCTATCCTACACAAATTGTACCGACCACCAATACCAAGTTGTAGTAAAGGTCCCGGGGTCTTTCCGTCCTGCTGCGCGTAACGAGCATCTTTACTCGTAATGCAATTTCGCCGAGTCCACGGTTGAGACAGCGCCCAAGTCGTTACGCCATTCGTGCAGGTCGGAACTTACCCGACAAGGAATTTCGCTACCTTAGGATGGTTATAGTTACCACCGCCGTTTACTGGCGCTTAAGTTCAAAGCTTCGCCGGCCTGAGCCGACTAACCTGTCCCCTTAACGTTCCAGCACCGGGCAGGCGTCAGTCCGTATACATCGAATTACTTCTTCGCACGGACCTGTGTTTTTAGTAAACAGTCGCTTGGGCCTGGTCTCTGCGACCATCACCGCTTCCACCAGCAAATGGTGTCACGGATCCGGTCCCCCTTCTCCCGAAGTTACGGGGGCATTTTGCCGAGTTCCTTAACCATGGTTCACTCGATCGCCTTGGTATTCTCTACCTGATCACCTGTGTCGGTTTGGGGTACGGGCGGCTCTAACACTCACTGCGAAGTTTTTCTCGGCAGCATGGGATCATCCACTTCCCCTGAACGGGTCCGCCTCGGCTCTCAGGCTATGTGAGACACGGATTTGCCTATGCCTCGCCCTACCACCTTGCCCGCGGATCAGCTTGCGCCTACCATCGCCGCGGTTGGACTACCCTCCTGCGTCACTCCTCAATGCACCTACTACCACCTCGGGCCGAACAGTCCACCGATCCGTCCGAAGACATCACAGCTTCACGTCCTTAGCATCAGCGGGTTCGGTCGGGTCGTGTTAATGCCGGTACGGGAATATCAACCCGTTGTCCATCGACTACGCCTGTCGGCCTCGCCTTAGGTCCCGACTTACCCAGGGCAGATTAGCTTGACCCTGGAACCCTTGATCATCCGGCGGACGGGTTTCTCACCCGTCATTCGCTACTCATGCCTGCATTCTCACTCGTGCAGCATCCACAACTCCATCACTAGGCTGCTTCACACGCTGCACGACGCTCCCCTACCCACCCACACACCTGGATGTCCTAAAACACCGGGTACTTGTGTGAGTGCCACAGCTTCGGCGGATTGCTTGAGCCCCGCTACATTGTCGGCGCGGAATCACTTGACCAGTGAGCTATTACGCACTCTTTCAAGGGTGGCTGCTTCTAAGCCAACCTCCTGGTTGTCTGGGCAACTCCACATCCTTTTCCACTTAGCAATCGCTTAGGGGCCTTAGCTGGTGATCTGGGCTGTTTCCCTCTCGACTACGGAGCTTATCCCCCGCAGTCTCACTGCCGCGCTCTCACTTACCGGCATTCGGAGTTTGGCTGATTTCGGTAAGCCGGTAAGCCCCCTAGACCATCCAGTGCTCTACCTCCGGTAAGAAACACGCGACGCTGCACCTATATGCATTTCGGGGAGAACCAGCTATCACGGAGTTTGATTGGCCTTTCACCCCTATCCACAGGTCATCCCCCAGGTTTTCAACCCTGGTGGGTTCGGTCCTCCACGCGGTCTTACCCACGCTTCAACCTGCCCATGGATAGATCACTCCGCTTCGGGTCTAGAGCATGCGACTAAAGCGCCCTATTCAGACTCGCTTTCGCTACGGCTACCCCACACGGGTTAACCTCGCCACACACCACTAACTCGCAGGCTCATTCTTCAAAAGGCACGCCGTCACACCCCACAAGGAGATGCTCCGACGGATTGTAGGCAACCGGTTTCAGGTACTATTTCACTCCCCTCCCGGGGTACTTTTCATCTTTCCCTCACGGTACTAGTCCGCTATCGGTCACCAAGAAGTATTTAGGCTTAGCGGGTGGTCCCGCCAGATTCACACGGAATTTCAAGAGTCCCGTGCTACTTGGGAAAACACTCAAGAGTCACTGTCTTACGCCTACAGGGCTATAACCCACTACGGCTCAACATTCCAGAAGATTCGACTTCAACAGTGATTGATAACTCTTCGACACCACGGCATTAGTGTCAGAATGCTCCCACGACCCCACATGCGCAACGCACGCCGGCTATCACACGCACATGGTTTAGCCTCATCCGCTTTCGCTCGCCACTACTCACGGAATCACTTTTGTTTTCTCTTCCTGCGGGTACTGAGATGTTTCACTTCCCCGCGTTCCCTCCAGAACCCTATGTGTTCAGGCACTGGTAACTGGCTTTAGAATGCCAGCTGGGTTTCCCCATTCGGACACCCCCGGATCACAGCTCGGTTGCCAACTCCCCGGGGCTTATCGCAGGCTCCAACGTCCTTCATCGGCTCTTGGTACCAAGACATCCACCGATTGCCCTTAGTAGCTTGTCACAAAACAAACATACAAAAAGCAAAATTACGCTACAAAGAGATGCTCGCGTCCACTATACAGTTCTCAAAATACGGGCAGGACAACCAACCTCAACCCGACACCTACCAAGAAGAACCCTCACCCAGGGAAACAACACACCCGGTGCAAGAACCCCCTCGACGGTTTATCGAAGGCCGGCCCCAGCCACCCACCACACCAACTCACACCAGTGTGACAGTGACCCTAGAAAAACCAGTCCCCGAACCCCCAGGACGAATCCTGTGAGCCAGGGCCCGATTCCTCAGGACCCAACAGCGCGCCTCGGCGATCCACTCGGCCACTCCACGTTCCACGCCCACAACAGGGGCAGTACTAGCTTCAGCGACTCCGCTTCAACACCTAATGGTCAATGTTCCACATTCCGAAGCACCATCGCCCAAGAACATTCGCCTTGGAAACGATGAATGGACACCAGACTCTGACGAGCCGGCGCCGTATGCTCCTTAGAAAGGAGGTGATCCAGCCGCACCTTCCGGTACGGCTACCTTGTTACGACTTCGTCCTAATCGCCAGCCCCACCTTCGACGGCTCCCTCCACAAGGGTTAGGCCACCGGCTTCGGGTGTTGCCGACTTTCATGACGTGACGGGCGGTGTGTACAAGGCCCGGGAACGTATTCACCGCAGCGTTGCTGATCTGCGATTACTAGCGACTCCGACTTCATGGGGTCGAGTTGCAGACCCCAATCCGAACTGAGACCGGCTTTTTGGGATTCGCTCCACCTTACAGTTTCGCAGCCCTTTGTACCGGCCATTGTAGCATGCGTGAAGCCCTGGACATAAGGGGCATGATGACTTGACGTCATCCCCACCTTCCTCCGAGTTGACCCCGGCAGTCTCCTATGAGTCCCCACCATCCCGAAGGACGTGCTGGCAACATAGGACGAGGGTTGCGCTCGTTGCGGGACTTAACCCAACATCTCACGACACGAGCTGACGACAGCCATGCACCACCTGTATAGGACCCTTACGGACCCCGCATCTCTGCGAGATTTCCCTATATGTCAAACCCAGGTAAGGTTCTTCGCGTTGCATCGAATTAATCCGCATGCTCCGCCGCTTGTGCGGGCCCCCGTCAATTCCTTTGAGTTTTAGCCTTGCGGCCGTACTCCCCAGGCGGGGCGCTTAATGCGTTAGCTGCGGCACGGAGGACGTGGAATGTCCCCCACACCTAGCGCCCAACGTTTACGGCGTGGACTACCAGGGTATCTAATCCTGTTCGCTACCCACGCTTTCGCTCCTCAGCGTCAGGTAAGGCCCAGAGAGCCGCCTTCGCCACCGGTGTTCTTCCTGATATCTGCGCATTCCACCGCTACACCAGGAGTTCCGCTCTCCCCTGCCTACCTCTAGTCTGCCCGTATCGGAAGCAGGCTCGGGGTTAAGCCCCGAGTTTTCACTCCCGACGTGACGAACCGCCTACGAGCCCTTTACGCCCAATAATTCCGGACAACGCTCGGACCCTACGTATTACCGCGGCTGCTGGCACGTAGTTGGCCGGTCCTTCTTCTGCAGGTACCGTCACTCTCGCTTCGTCCCTGCTGAAAGAGGTTTACAACCCGAAGGCCGTCATCCCTCACGCGGCGTTGCTGCGTCAGACTTTCGTCCATTGCGCAATATTCCCCACTGCTGCCTCCCGTAGGAGTCTGGGCCGTGTCTCAGTCCCAGTGTGGCCGGTCGCCCTCTCAGGCCGGCTACCCGTCGACGCCTTGGTAGGCCATTACCCCACCAACAAGCTGATAGGCCGCGAGCCCATCCCCAACCGCCAGAACTTTCAACCAACCACCATGAGACGGTCAGTATTATCCGGTATTAGACCCCGTTTCCGAGGCTTATCCCAAAGTTGAGGGTAGGTTGCTCACGTGTTACTCACCCGTTCGCCGCTCGTGTACCCCCGAAGGGGCCTTACCGCTCGACTTGCATGTGTTAAGCACGCCGCCAGCGTTCGTCCTGAGCCAGGATCAAACTCTCCGTTGAAAACTATGACAAACCGGCAAAACCGGTGAGCCGACAATCGGAAAAGCGATCCTTTGAATCAGAAACAA
>NZ_JBITDF010000011.1:0-1112 GCF_044453965.1 Kribbella sp. NPDC051586
TGTACTGCCCAGGGAGGTTGGTTAGGCGGGTGATGGGTGGGAGTTTGTTGGTGGCGGTGTGGGGTCGGTGGTGGTTGTAGTGGTGGAGCCAGGCGGGTAGTGCGTCGCGGCGGGCTTGTTCGGTGGGGTAGAGCTGTTTAAAGGCCCAGCCGTCGGCGAGGGTGCGGTGGAATCTCTCGATTTTGCCGTTGGTTTGGGGGCGGTAGGGCCGGGTGTGTTTGGGTGTGATGCCGAGTGCGGTGCAGGTGTCGTGCCAGAGGTTTGAGCGGTAGGCCGAGCCGTTGTCTGACAAGACGCGCTGGACGGTGATGCCGCGGTCGGTGAACCAGGCCACGGCGTTGCGGAGTACGGCGGTCGCGGTGGCGGCGGTTTCGTCGTCGTGGATTTCGGCGTAGGCGACGCGGGAGTGGTCGTCGAGGACGGTGTGGACGAACGCCGTCCCCATCTTGTTGTTGGAATGGCGGTTGGCTGGTTTGCCGGGTGTGGCGGCCCGGTTCTTCAGGCCCTGTGCGCGGCCGAGGTACCGCCAGCCGCCGCCGTCGGGGATGTTGCCGAGTTTCTTCACGTCGACGTGCAGCATGTCGCCGGGGTGGGGGTGTTCGTAGCGGCGGATCGGCTCGCCGGTGTGCCGGTCGAGATGGGACAGGCGGTTCAGCCGGCACCGGGTCAATACGGCGTGCACGGTCGAAGCAGGTACGCCGGTGTGGTCGGCGAGTTGCACGGGGCCGAGCCGGTGCCGGCGTCGCAGGCTGACGATCCGGCGCACTACGCGTGGTGGTGTCCGATTCGGCTGGCGGCGTGGGCGCGATGACCGGTCGGCCATGCCGGCCTCACCGAGCTCGCGATAGCGCTCGGCCCAGCGTTTCGCAGTTGGCCACGCGACCTGGAACAGCTCCGCGGCCCGCGCCACTGGCCAGCCGTCATCCACTATCAGGCGCGCCAGTCGTAAACGGGCACGCGGGGTCAAAGCAGCGTTAGCGTGGGACACGAAGACCTCCTGGTCGTTGGAGCGGTTCCTAGACAGCTCCACTCCACGCCGGGAGGTCTTCACCCATCAACCACACTCACCGCGTGTCGTCACACTTTCTCAACCAACGTGCCCGGTCAGTACA
>NZ_JBITDF010000012.1:0-1085 GCF_044453965.1 Kribbella sp. NPDC051586
TGTACTCGGTCATGAGGTTGGTGACAGTCGGCTGATGGGTGGTCGGCCGCCGAGTGCGGTGTGTCGGCGTTGATTGTTGTAGAAGGTGAGCCAGGGGTCGAGGGCTTGGCTGCGTTGGGTGTTGGTGTTGTAGACCTGCCGGTAGGCCCATTCGGTTTGCAGGGTGCGGTTGTAGCGTTCGGCTTTGCCGTTTTGCCAGGGGCAGTGGGGTTTGATGAATTTCTGGGTGATGCCGTGGGTGGTGCAGACCTCGCGCAGGGACCAGCGGTAGGCCCAGGCGTTGTCGGTCATCAATCGCTGGATCCGGGTGATGCCGTGGACGGCGAAGTAGGCGACGGCGCGGGTGAGGAAGCCGGCGCAGGTGGGGCCTTTCTCGTCGGGCAGGATCTCGGAGTAGGCCAGCCGGGAGTGGTCGTCGACCAGGGAGTGGACGTAGTCGTAGCCGATCCTGGCCTTCTTCTGTGCCCCGGTCTGGCCGTGTTCGCGGCCGTTCGCCTTCCAGCCGCCGCCGTCGTGGATACGACCGATCTTCTTGACATCCATGTGGACGAGTTCGCCGGGCCGGTCGCGTTCGTAGCGGACCGCGGTGGTCTTGCTGGCCCGGATCAGCTGTCCGGTGAGCGGGTCGCAGTCGCGCAGGTACGGGACCTGGTGGCGGCGCAGGATCCGTGACACCGTCCGGGCCGGCAGCCCGGTCTCGGCGGCCAGCCAGTCCTGTCCGCGGCGCTGCGCCCGGCGTTCGCGCAGTACCCGGTCCTCGAGCTCGGCCGGCGTACGGCGCGGGGACCTGTGCGGCCTCGACGAGCGGTCCACCAGACCTGCCTCGCCCTCGGCCAGGAACCGCGCGACCCACCGGTGCGCGCATTGCCGCGACACCCCCAGCTCCTTGGCCACATGAGCCACCGGCCGCCGATCACGACAAACCCGCTCAACCAGCAACAACCGGCCATGCACTGTCAGACGCGCGTTACGGTGGGACACGAAGACCTCCGGACTGGTGAAGACGGCTATCTCCACCGCACTCCGGAGGTCTTCCCTACGTCAACCCACCAACCCCAACGTCACCAACGTCCTGGCCGAGTACA